>UQXO01000006.1 GCA_900545005.1 uncultured Mycoplasmatota bacterium
AATCAAAGTATTCATCTATTACTCTTAAAAAATGGTCTTTTGGTACCATATCTTCTAAATTTACTATTTCACAAGAGTATTGTCTTTTTGGTCTTTTTGTCATTGACATATTTATCACTTACTTTCTTTATGTTTCCTGTGTTAATTATACCATTTTTTCATAAAAAAAGTAAGGTTTGTAAGCTTTAAAATTGGAAACATAAAGCAACCTTACGTATTTATTCTACAACATTTTTTTTAAAATTAAAAGACTATTAACAAAGAAATTATTTGTCAACAGTCTGAGACTAAGTTAATTTCTTAGTCTTTTTGGTCTATTAAAATAAAGCAATCATAAAATTTAAAAGACTTTTAAAAATTTTTTTGATATAATTTAGATGATGATAAGAAGGGTGTTTATGAATAAGAAAATAGTAGTTACTTATAATCAAGGTAAGCAAGTGACGGTTGCTATTAATACAAAGATTATTGAAGTCTTAAAGAGTTTGCCTTTAGAGTTTAAAAAGAATATTATTGGGGCAAAGATTGATAATAGTGTCGTGGGAATGGATACGAAGCTTAAAAGAGATTGTACGATTGATTTTATTGATAAGAGTGATTTGGCAGGTTATAAGATGTATCAAGCTGGTTTAAAATTTATTATGCTAGCTAGCGTAAAAGATTTGTATGAAGATGCCAAGATTAGTTTTGATCATTCGATTATGCGAGGAATGCATATTACTTTAGAGGTTGGGCATAATCTAACTGATGAGGATATTATTAAGATTAAAGAACGAATGATGATGATTGTTGGAGAAGATTTACCTATCTTAAAGATGAATGTTTTAAGTAAAGAGATGGTAGAATACTATAATAAAAAGAATGATTTAGCTTGTAGTGCTAATATCTTGAATGTGGATTATGAGTTAGTAAATCTTTATCGCTTAGAGAAGTATTTTGGGTATTTTTATATGGAGATGCCTTATAGTACAGGAGTTTGTCGTCATTTTGATGTGGTTTTATTAAATCCTAAGGAATTAGTATTGTTATTTTTGGATGAAAAGATGAGTGCTGGTGTACCAACTTATATTAATTATGAAAAAGTTATTGATTGTTTTCGCAGTGAAAAGACTTGGCTTAGTAAGTTAAATATTTCTTATGCGTATCAAGTAAATGAAGTAGTGGCATCAGGTAAGATTAGTGATTTAATTAGATTATCGGAACTTAATTTTGATAATAAAATTCATAGAGTTTGTGATGATATTGTACTAAAGGGAAGTCGCTTTGTGATGATAGCCGGGCCTTCTAGCAGTGGCAAGACCACAACCTGTAAGAAGATTGCTCTGGATTTGCAGTCGCGAGGTATTAAGACTATTGCTCTTAGTGTTGATGATTATTTTAAAAATAGAGCGGATACACCGAAACTTCCGAATGGGGATTATGACTTTGAAAGTATAAAGGCCATTGATGTAGAGGGATTAAATCGAGATATTAATTTATTACTAGAGGGAAAAGAGGTAAGTTTACCGACTTATAATTTTGTTTTAGGAGTTAGAGAGTATTTGGGTAAACCGGTTAAGATTACTGAGAATTGTATAATTCTTTTAGAGGGGTTACATTGTCTTAACGATAATTTGACACCTCAGATTGCAAATGAGACAAAGTATAAGATTTATCTAAGTCCTTTTATGCCTCTTAATATTGATAGTAATAATTATATTAGTACGACGGATTTACGACTTATTAGAAGAATTATAAGAGATAATCGTACGAGAGGACATGATGTTAGTAAGACCATAGCAACTTGGAAAACCGTTCGAGATGGGGAAGAGAAATATATTTTCCCTTATATTAGTACCAGTGATGTGATTATTAATACTTCTTTGGTTTATGAGTTAGGAGTTTTAAAGGTCTTTGCGGAACCACTTCTTTATTCAGTACGAACTGATTCTAAGTATTATGAAGAGGCAAGAAGATTAATTAATTTCTTGAAAAGTTATTTTCCTATTTCGAGTGAATACATTAGAACGGATTGTGTCTTAAGAGAGTTTATTGGTGGGTCTTGTTTTGATAATTAATTAGTCCCTATATAAATAAGGAAAAATTTCTAGGATGAGATAATTTTAATAGATAGTATAGAATTCTAGAAAAGAATAGTCAAGAGAAAAAATGTAATAGATAAAAAAGGAGATTGAATATGATAAAGGTGGCAATAAATGGTTTTGGAAGAATTGGAAGATTAGCATTTAGAGAGATGATTACGAGTAAGGATATGAATGTAGTGGCTATTAATGATTTGGCCTCTGCCGAGGAGTTAGCGTATCTTTTGAAGTATGATACTAATCATCGTAGTTTTCATGAAAGTGAGATTGGTTATGAAAATGATAATCTAGTGATAGCAGGAGTTAAAAAGATTAAAGTTTATAGTGAAAAAGATCCCTCTAATCTTCCGTGGAAAGAGTTAGGAGTAGATGTGGTGTTAGAGTGTAGTGGACACTTTACAAAGTATGAAGATGCTTATAAACATATTGAAGCGGGAGCCAAGAAAGTTATTATTTCTGCCCCAGGTAAGGGTGATATGAAAACAATTGTTTATAATGTTAATCAAGAGATTTTAGATGGTAGGGAAAAGATTATTTCGGCGGCATCTTGTACGACTAATTGCATGGCTCCCGTTGTTAAGGTTCTTGAAGATAATGTGGGAATTGTTGGGGGAGCGATGAGCACTATTCATGCGTATACCAACGATCAAGCAACTTTAGATATTACTCATAGTAAAGGTATCTATGCCAGAAGAGGAAGAGCGTGTGCTCAAAATATCATTCCGGCTTCTACCGGAGCTGCTAAAGCTATTGGTAAAGTAATTCCTAGTTTAGATGGTAAAATTGTCGGGAAAGCTTTTAGAGTTCCTGTACCTGATGGGTCGATGATTGATTTAACTTTAGAGTTAAAAAGAAAAGTAACAGTTGAAGAGTTAAATAACTTATTTATTAAAAATCAAAATAGTACTTTAAGAGTTACTAATGATCCCGTAGTTTCTAGTGATTGTTTAGGGAAGAAGTGTGGAGCGATAGTCGATTTATTATCAACGGAGGTTTTAGATATTAATGGGACTTCTTTATGTAAAGTAGTTGCTTGGTATGATAATGAAGTTGGTTATACGCATCAGATGATTGAAACTTTAAGATATTTAATGAGTTTATAAGAGTAGACACTTTTAGAATATTTCTAGAAGTGTTTATTTTAATTAAATTAATTATTTGGTATAATGATGATGAATTTAGAAAATAATTATAAGGATGATAAAGATGGATGATAGAAATGAAAAGAATACAAAAGTAATTGTTCTTAATGATAAATTAATTATTGAAGAAAGTTTTAAAGAAGAGTATCGGCTAGCTAGTTCGGCTCATCTAGAGATGATAAAGGTAATTAAAAGAAAATTACAAGACAAGGGTTTAAGACTGGATAATGTTAGAGTGGATAATATTAGGGATGCGGCTTTAGATATGGCATCTTTATTAGAGGGACTTGTTATTCAAGTTTTTCCGAATGCGGGAAATTCTAAAGAGGTTTTAGCAGTTATTTATTTTGAGGGGAAAGAACTTAAAGAAGGGGTTTTAAGTAATCTTTTGGAAGTTTATAATAGTCTTATTAGTAGTAAGATTGATGATGAGTTAGTTTGTCTTAAGGGGGTATTATTTTCTCCTTTAGGAGAAATGATGGAGTGTTATCCGGTGGAAGCTAGTGATACGGAAGATAATTTGAATTTCTCAGATATTGTTAGTAATTTACCATTTAAGAAGAGTAAAGAAAGGAAATAAGATATGAAGTGTTTATTACAAGATATGGATGTTTTAAATAAGAGGGTTATTGTTCGTTGTGATTTTAATGTTCCTTTAAAAGATGGACATATTTTAGATGATACAAAGATTAAAGCTTCTTTAGAGACTATTAATTATTTGATTGAAAAGAATTGTAAGATTATTTTACTTTCGCATATGGGAAAGGTAAAAACTCTAGAAGATAAGAAAAAATATTCTTTGAAAGTGGTAGCTGAAAGACTTAATGAGTTGGTTAGTAGTAATGTTATATTTTCCCCAGAGACCAGAAGTAGTCTTTTAGAAATTAAGGCGATGGAGTTACAACCTAAAGATATATTGCTAGTTGAAAATACTAGGTTTGAAGATATTGATAATGGTTTTGAAAGTAATGATGATATGCAACTGGCTTCTTATTTTGCTTCTTTAGGAGATATTTTTGTTTTGGATGCTTTTGCGAGTGCTCATCGAAAACATGCTTCGACTTATGGAATTACCAAATTTATTCCTAGTTGTTTAGGGTTCTTAGTTCAAAAAGAAATGGAAATGTTAAATAAGTATGTGTTAAATGCTCCAAGACCTTTTGTTATTATTATGGGTGGTGCTAAGATTGATGATAAGTTAGCCTTAGTTTCTAAGTTGTTACCTAAGTGTGATCATATGCTTTTAGCTGGAGGTCTTGCTAATAGTGCTCTTAAGTCTTTGGGACTTAGTGTTGGCTCTTCCTTAGTTAGTGAAAGTGCTGATACTTTAGAAAATGTTAAGAAAATTTTAAAAGAAAATAGTAGAAAGATTATCTTACCATTTGATGCGATTGTAGGTAATAAATATGATGAAAATTCTGTCGTAAGTAAAGATATTAATAAGGTTCTAGCCGATGAAGTTATTGGCGATGTGGGACCAAAGACTTTAGGACAGTATCGAAAGGTTTTAGCGAACGCAAAGACTATTTTTATGAATGGTACTTTGGGAATGTATGAAGATAAAAGATATAGTAATGGTACTTTAGAGCTTTTAGAATTATTAAAAGGATTACCAGCAACTAAGATAGCTGGGGGTGGAGACTGTACAAGTGCCATTGATAAATTTGGTTATCAAAAGAGTTTTGATTTTATTTCGACGGGGGGTGGAGCCACTTTAGAGTATATAATGAAAGGAACTTTACCCGCTATTGAGGCAATTAATGATGCCGAAGAAGTTTTGTAGAAAATAATTTTCTAGGAGTTATTAACGATACTTTAGAAGAACTTGGATAGTAAAGTTTTGTGGTATTTTAAGAGTTAGAAAAGAACTAGATAAAGTATTTGCTTATTATTCTAGTAAATAGAAGTGCTAAGAGTAGTTTTTCTAAAGCACTTTTTTTAATGTTAAGAAAATTGGCGAATATTCCAAATGAATTTGATAGACCATAACTTTTAAGGTAGTTAAAATTGAAATAGAAAGGAGAGTTAATATGTTAGGAGAGAAAATTATTAAAGAAAGAAAAAAACATTACTTAAGTCAGGAAGCTCTTGCTGAGGTGATTGGGGTTACAAGACAAACTATATCCAATTGGGAACTTAATGAGACTAGTCCTGATTTAAAGCAGGCACAAAAACTTGCCGATATTTTTAATATTAGTATGGATGAATTAATTGGGAATAAGAATATCCTTTTAGAGAAGATTGATAAAACGGAAAGTAATTCTAAATTAATTATTAAATTAATTAAAGTTTTAGGAATAACTTTAGGAATACTTATTTTTATTTTACTATGTATTTTAGGAATTTATTTTTCTACAATTAATTACTATAAAAGCGAGGTAACTGCTAGTGGAGAAGGAAGGGTTTGTTATTTTAATGGAAAGATAAGTAATTATATCATTATGAAAAATACTGATAATACCCTTACTTTTGAGATAGAAGATGAGATTATAAAAGATAAGTTTAATCTTGATAATATTAAAACAGGAGAACCAAAAGAAATCTTAGATAAAATAGTTATTTATATTAAAGAAAATGGTGGTGTTTGTTTAGAGGAAAAATAGGATAAGAATTATAATTTGATGCGTTAAAGATATAAATTGGTTTTTAAGTTCTAGTTCGACAAAAATTGTCAAAATAAAAAGTGGAATTTTGTAAAAAAATATTTTATAATAGACATAGGTAGTACGAATAGGGAGAAAATTATGATTAATGTACTTATGGTAGATGAAGTATCTAGTATTAAGGCAGTAAAAGAATTTTTGACGAGTAAAAGTAGTACTAATGTCAATATAAAGTATAGTTGTAGTGATGGCTTAGAGGCTATTAAACTGATTAAAGATAAATATGATGACTTTGATTGTGTTGTGTTATCAATGGTTTTACCATCTTTAGATGGAATGGGGATTTTAAAGTTTTTAAAGAGAGAAAATCTAAATAAAAAGGTAATTTTATATACTTATAATAAGAATATGGATTTATTAAGGGTACTTACAGATTATAATGTTTTATTTTGTCTTTATAAGGGAATTGATTTAAATATTTTAGAAGAAAGAATTAATGATGCGGTTAATTTAGAGACATCTAGTGTTCCAATTAGTAATAATGGGGATATGACTAAAGAAATTTCGAAACTTTTACATGATCTTGGGATGCCTAGTCATATTAAAGGATATCAATATATTAGGGATTCTATTGCGCTTATGTATAATAATCCAGATTGTTTAGGAGGAATTACGAAAGAAGTTTATCCTTATATTGCCCAGAAGTATAATACGACGCCATCAAGAGTGGAACGGGCTATTAGACATGCGATTGAAGTTAGTTGGACAAGGGGAGATTATGATCTTATGGAAGAAGTTTTTGGTCATTCGGTGGACTTTGATCGGGCTAAGCCTACTAATTCAGAATTTTTAGCGACTTTAGCGGATAAGTTGAGTGTGGATAATAGGCATATAGCAAGATAACTTTAAGATTGTTCTTAGAGTTTTTTTGTTTAAATAGATATGAAAGATGATTTTTAAAGATAGGGGTATTAAAAAAGAGATAAAGTACTTGTCAGTAAAAGCTAATTTGTGGTACTATTTTAGTGCTATATTGTTAGATAAGACTTCTTAAATAGTTAGAAAAGAGATTTTTATGAAAAAAGTATTAACAATAATATTAGATGGTTTTGGTTTAAGAAATAGTGTTCATGGAAATGCTGTTAAGTTGGCGAAGATGCCTAATTTTAAAGAGTTATGGAATAAATATCCTCATAGTCAGTTATTAGCATCGGAACGAGCTGTTGGTCTTGAAAAAGGACAGATGGGTAACAGTGAAGTAGGACATACGACAATTGGAGCTGGACGTTTGATTAAACAAAATTTTATGGAGATAACGGACTGGTTTAATAAGAAAGAAATTCTTAAGAATGAAACTTTTTTAGAGATGGTTAATTATGCTAAAGATAATAATAAGCCTATTCATATGTTGGGACTTTTATCGGATGGGGGGATTCATTCACATATTAAGTTTAATTTATGGATGCTTGATTATTTATATGAGGCTGGTATTAAAGAAGTTTATGTTCATGCGATTACTGATGGTAGAGATACTTCAGTTATGAGTAGTTGGAGTTATATCGAAGAGGCTAATGCTAAATTAAGGGAATATGGTTATAAAGAAGTGGCTAGTGTTTGTGGTCGCTATTATGCAATGGATCGGGATAAGAAATGGGACCGAACTAAACTTTATAGTGATATGTTAACTTTGGGGATGGGAGCTCGGGTTAAAGATTTGAAGGAAGCTATTAACTTTTGTTATAAGAAAAATGTTACTGATGAATTTTTACCTCCTATTATTATGGAGGATATTCCCAAGATAATGGATGGGGATGTTGTTTTATGGATGAATTATCGTCCTGATCGAGCTAAGCAAATTTTACAGGTTTTAACAGATAATAAATTTGACATTTATGATACGGTAAAATTTAATAATTTAAAAACTTATACAATTTATCCGATTGCTGAAGCTAAGAATTCCAAGGCGTTTTTAGGTTTAACGGAAGTTAAGAACAGTTTAGGAGTTTATTTAGCACAGTTAGGGTTAACCCAAGCCAGGATTGCAGAGACTGAGAAGTATGCGCATGTAACTTATTTTTTTGATGGTGGTAAAGAGTATAAACTAGAGAAGTGTGACCGCTATTTAATACCTAGTCCAAAAGTTGCTACTTATGATTTAAAACCGGAGATGAGTTGTAAAGATGTCACAAAGACTTGTCTAAAGTGTATGGATAAGGGATATGATTTCATCTTAGTTAATTTTGCTAATCCGGATATGGTTGGTCATACTGGTAATTTAGAGGCTACTATTGAGGCTTTAGAGGTAATAGATTATTGCCTTGGAAGTATTTATAGTAAGGCTTTAGATGATGATTATACTTTATTTATTATGGCTGACCATGGTAATTGTGATTATATGTTAGATGATAATGATAATGTTATTACGACTCATTCTTTATATCCGGTACCTTTTATTATTACAGATAGTACGGTTAAATTAAGAAATGGTGATTTGACTATGGTGGCTCCTACGATTCTTAAATATATGGATATTGCTTGTCCACCAGAGATGAAGACAACTGAGGTTTTATTTGCAACTGATGAGGATAATACTAAGTAAAATTTAAAAATTATTAGATTTTAAGATAATAATAGGTAAAATTCTAATTTAGATGATGATTAAAAGAATTTGATTGAGAAGCTTTCTTGGATGAGGGTTTCTTTTTTTGATGAAAAATATTTTGGAAAAATTTATAGGGATTTGGGATAAAAAGCAGGCTCTTAAAATAATGTGAAAAAGTGCAAAAAACACTTGATTTCTAGGGGAAAGGTATGGTATTATTTTGATTGTATGACTGCAGGGATGTGTGAGGTTGCTGATACGCTAGGCAAAGTTGATTGATAAAAATTGACTAAAAGTGGCAATATCAGGTAATTCATAACGGAGCAAGTCTATACTAGATATAGGCGAAGGGAGGACATATAATGTCAAAAATACGCATTAATCTTAAGGCATATGATCATAGAAGTATTGATTTAGCTGCCGGCAAGATTGTAGATGTTGTAAAAAGAACTGGGGGAGTTATTTCTGGTCCAATTCCTCTTCCTACTGAAATCGAAAAGGTTACAGTATTAAGAGCTGTACATAAGTACAAAGATGCACGTGAACAATTTGAATCACGTACTCATAAGAGACTAATTGAAGTAAAAGAACCAAGCAAAGAGACTATTGAAGCTCTAAGTCGTTTAGACTTACCAAGCGGAGTTGCAATTAGTATCAAACAATTATAATAAATAACGGAGGAAAATATGAAAGGAATCTTAGGACGTAAGGTTGGAATGACTGAAGTCTTCACTAAAGAAGGTAAAGTAATTCCTGTCACAGTAATTGAAGTTGAAAAAAATACTGTTATGCAAGTTAAAACTGTTGAAAATGATGGTTATAATGCAATTCAATTAGGCGTATGTGACAAAAAAGAAAAGAACGCCACTAAAGCTAGTATTGGTCATGCTAAAAAGGCTAATACAAATCCTAAGCGCTTCTTAAAAGAAATAAGAGACTATGAAGGCTCTTATAACTTAGGGGATACAATAGATGCTTCTTTATTTGCTGCTGGTGAAGTAGTAGATGTTACAGGAACAAGCAAGGGTCATGGAACACAAGGTGTTATTAAACGTCATGGCCAAAAGAGTGGTCCATCTGCACACGGATCACGTTATCATAGAAGACCAGGTTCAATGGGTACTATGAGACCAATGAGAGTATTACCAGGTAAGGCATTACCAGGACATATGGGTTGTGAAACTGTTACTATTCAAAATTTAGTAATTGTTGATGCTAATCCAGCAGAAAACTATATTTTAGTTAGTGGTAATGTTCCAGGTGCAAAACAATCTTTAGTTTTAATTAAATCTGCTGCTAAAAACGAAAGAAAAGCAGAAAATAATGAATTAGTTTCATACGAAACAGTTGTTGATGGCGTTGCTACTGACAACGCTGAAGCTAAAGAAGAAAGCCAAGAAAATTAATTTTCTAGAAAGGTGATTAATCTATGGCAAAAGTTGAAGTAAAGAATTTAAAAAATGAAAAAACTAAAGATTTAACATTAAACGCTAAAGTATTTGGCGTTGAAGTAAATGAAGTTGTTTTGAAAAAAGCAATCGATTTACAATTAGCTGCTACTAGACAAGGAACTGCTAAAACTAAAACAGTTGCAGAAGTATCTGGTGGTGGAAGAAAACCTTGGAGACAAAAAGGTACTGGACGTGCTCGTCAAGGTAGTATTCGTGCTACACAATGGCGTGGTGGTGGAATCGCTGGTGGCGTAGTTCCTCGTGATTACACATTCAAAATGAATAAAAAAGAAAGAAGCTTAGCTCTTAAGAGTGCTTTAACTGATAAAGTTAAGAATAAAGAATTAATTGTTGTTGATTCTTTAGAACTTGTAGATAGCAAGACTAAGACTGTTAAAGATTTACTTAAGACTTTAGGTTTAGACGGCAAAGTGTTATTTGTAACTGCCGATGAGGCTGCTAATCTATATTTAGCAACAAGAAATCTTGGATACACTTATACACTTATGAGCGATGAAATTAACTGCTATGATTTAGTTAATGCTGATTATGTAGTTATGGAAGAGGCTGCTGTTAAGATGATAGAGGAGGCACTTAAATAATGAAAGATTATACTGATGTAATTATTGCACCTGTTATAACTGAAAAGTCTATGTATGCTAAAAATAATGGCGTATATACATTTAAAGTTAATAAAAGTGCTAACAAAATCCAAATTAAAAATGCTATTGAAAAGTATTTCAATGTTAAGGTTGCAAGCGTTAATACTGTAAATACAAAAGCAAAAAGTAAAAGAGTAGGTCGTTATACAGGAAAAACTAAGACTTACAAGAAAGCTATCGTTACATTAAAAGATGGCGAAAAGATAGAATATTAGGATAGGAGCTGATATTATGCCAATTAAGAAATATAAACCTACTACTAATGGTAGAAGAGGTATGTCGACACTTGCTAATACAGAAATTACTACTGCTACTCCTGAAAAAAGCCTTTTAGTTAAGAAGACTAAATCTGGTGGTAGAAATAATCAAGGTAGAATGACTGTTCAACACATTGGTGGCGGCGCTAAACAAAAATATAGAATAATTGATTTTAAGAGAAATAAAACTGGTGTAACTGGTAAAGTTGCTACTATTGAATATGATCCAAATCGTAATGCTAATATTGCTCTTATTAATTATTTAGATGGTGAAAAAAGATATATTATTGCACCAAAAGATTTAAAAGTGGGAATGATTATTGAATCTGGTAGAGATGCTGATATTAAAGTTGGTAATGCTCTTCCTCTAGAAGCTATTCCTGTTGGTACTGTAGTTCATTGCATCGAACTTAAGCCTGGAAAGGGTGCTGAATTAGCTCGTTCTGCTGGTGCTAGTGCTCAAATTCTTGGCCGTGAAGGTAAATATGTAATGTTAAGATTACAATCTGGCGAAACAAGAAAAGTTTTAGGTGTTTGTATGGCTACAATCGGTGTTGTAGGCAACGAAGACTTTGAGCTTGTAAATATTGGTAAGGCTGGTAGAAAACGTCATATGGGCGTTAATCCAACTAACCGTGGTTCTGTTATGAACCCTAATGACCATCCACATGGTGGTGGTGAAGGTCGTACTCCAATTGGACGTAAAGCACCAATGACTCCATGGGGTAAACCAGCTCTAGGATTGAAGACTAGAAGAAATAAAAAAGCATCTGACAAGTTAATTGTTAGTCGTAGAAAGAAATAGGAGGAAATAAATAATGGCAAGAAGTTTAAAAAAAGGACCTTATGTTTTCGATAGATTACTTAAGAAAGTTCAAACATTAAATGAAACTGGTAAAAAAGAAGTTGTTAAAACTTATTCACGTCGTTCAACAATTTTCCCTGACTTTGTAGGACATACAATTGCTGTTCATAACGGAAAAGAATTTATTCCAGTTTATATAACTGAAGATATGGTAGGACATAAGCTTGGTGAATTTGCGTTAACTCGTAAATTTGGTGGCCATGCTGGTCAAAAATAGGAAGGATAATTAGAATGGAAGCATACGCAATACATAAAGGTGCACAAGTTCCTCCACGTAAGGCAAGAATGACTCTTGATTTGGTTCGTGGTAAGGACGTTAAAACTGCACAAGGTATTTTAGCTAATACAAATACAAAAGCTAGTCGTTTAATCAGCAAAGTTTTAAATAGTGCTGTTGCAAACGCTGTTAATAATAATGGCGCTAAAGAATCCGATCTAGTTATCAGTGAATGTTACATTAATCCAGGTGTAACTCGTAAGAAAATTAGATTTGGTAGTCGTTCAAATGTTGATAGACACGATAAACGTACTAGTCATATAACTATTAAAGTTAGTGATAACGTTAAGGAGGCAAAATAATGGGACAAAAGGTAAGTCCAATTGGCTTAAGAATTGGTGTTAATAAAGATTGGGAATCTAAATGGTTTGCCAACAATAATGATTTTGCTAAATGTTTAAATAACGATATTAAAATTCGTTCATTCTTAGCAAAAGAACTAAAAGAAGCAGCTGTTGCCTCAATCGTTATTGAAAGAAACGACAAAAGATGTGATGTTACTATTAAATCTGCTAAACCAGGAGTAATCATTGGTAAAGGTGGAGAAGACATCGAAAAATTAAGAAACAAATTAAAAAAATTAGTTGGCGAAGATATTTATTTATCTATCGTTGAAGTTAAAAATCCAGATTTAAATGCACAAATCGTTGCTCAAAATATTGCTTTACAAATTGAAGCAAGAGCACCTTTTAGAAGTGTTCAAAAACGTGCAATTAGAAATGCTATGAAGGCTGGTGCTAAGGGTATTAAAACTTTAGTATCTGGTCGTGTTGGTGGTGCTGAAATGGCAAGAAACGAAGGTTATACAGAAGGAACTGTTCCTCTACATACTGTTCGTGCTGATATTGATTATGGTACTGCTGAGGCTTTAACTACTTATGGTATCATTGGTGTTAAAGTTTGGATTTATAAAGGAGAAATTCTTCCAACTAAAAATGTTAAGAAGGGAGAGACTATAAATGTTAATTCCAAAAAGAACTAAATATCGTAAACCTCATAGAGTAAGTTACGATGGACATGCTAAAGGTAATACAGAACTTCATTTAGGCGATTATGGTCTAATGGCTAAAGAAGGTGCATGGATTTCTGCTCGTCAAATTGAAGCTGCTCGTATTGCTATGACACGTTATATGAAACGTGGTGGCAAAGTATATATTAATATTTTCCCACACTTAGCATTAACTAAGAAACCACTTGAAACTCGTCAAGGTACCGGAAAAGGTAATGTTGATGACTGGGTTGCTGTAGTTAAAAAAGGTAAGATTATGTTTGAAATTAGTGATGTAGATGAAGCTACTGCTCGTGAGGCACTTCGTCTTGCTTCTCATAAATTACCTGTTACATGCAAATTTGTAAAGAAAGAAGGTATTTCTAATGAAGGTTAATGAATTAAGAAAATTAACTAGCGAAGATTTAACTAAGAAAATTACTGAATCTAAAAAAGAATTATTAGATTTAAGATTTAAACAATCAACTGGAAGTTTAGAAAAACCTTCTAAAATCCATGAATTAAGAAAAGATGTAGCGAGAATGAAAACTATTCTTCGTGAAAGAGAATTATCAGAGGGAGGAGAAAACTAATATGGCAGAAACTAAAAGAGCAGAACTTATAGGTAAAGTTGTATCTGCTAAGTGCGATAAAACTATTACTGTTTTAGTTGAAACTTATAAAAATCATCCACTTTATGGTAAGAGAGTTAAATACTCTAAAAAATACGTAGCTCATGATGAAAATAATGTAGCTAAAGAAGGAGATACAGTAAGAATTGCTGCTACTAGACCATTATCTAAAACTAAGAGATATGAACTAGTTAAGGTAGTAGAAGAAGCTGTAATTCTATAGGAGGTATCATTATGGTAATGCAAGAAAGTAGATTAAAAGTTGCTGATAATTCAGGACCAAGAGAATTGCTTGTTATTCGTGTAATGGGTGGCTCTAAAGTTAAATATGGTAATATTGGAGATGTAGTTGTTGGAACTGTTAAAAAGGCTATTCCAAACTCTAATATTCCTGAAGGTAAAGTAGTTAAAGCAGTTATTGTAAGAAGCGTTGAAGGCGTTAGAAGAAAAGATGGTTCTTATATCAAATTTGATGATAATGCTTGCGTTTTAATTAAAGATGATAAGAGTCCAGTTGGAACAAGAGTTTTAGGACCAGTTGCAAGAGAACTTCGTGATAAAGATTATATGAAGATTGTATCTCTTGCTAGTGAAGTAATATAGGAGGCTTTTAGATGAAAGTTAAAGTTGGAGATCAAGTTAAAATTTTAGCCGGAAAAGATAAAAATAAAGAAGGCAAAATTATTAAGACTTTAAAGAACGAAAATAAAGTAGTTGTTGAAGGCATTAATATTATCAAAAAGCATGTTAAACCAAGATATACTAATGAATCTGGTTCTATCGTTTCTATGGAAGCACCTATTCATGTTTCTAATGTTAAAAAAGTAGAAGCTAAAAAAGCTGCTGCTAAGAAAAAAGAAACTAAAGTAGAAGATGCTAAGATAGAAGAAAAAGCTACAAAGAAAACTACTGCAAAAAAGACTACAAAGAAAGTAAAAGAAAGCTAGTGAGGAGAAGTTATGAGTAATTTAAAAGAATTATATAATAAAGAAATAACTGCTTCTTTAATGAAAGAATACAACTATTCTTCTAAGATGGAAGTTCCTAGATTAGAAAAAATCGTTGTTAATATGGGTGTTGGTGACGGTGCTCATGATACAAAATTTATTGAAGCAGCTGTAAAAGACTTAGAAGCAATTACTGGTCAAAAACCTGTTGTTACTAAGGCTCGTAAATCTATTGCTGGCTTTAAGTTAAGAGAAGGCCAACCAATAGGTTGCAAAGTTACATTAAGAGGAGAAAATATGTATAACTTTATGGATAAACTTATAAAGTTAGCACTTCCTCGTGTAAGAGATTTTAGAGGTATATCTAAAACTGCATTTGATGGTAGAGGAAATTATACTTTAGGAATTAAAGAACAATTAATTTTCCCTGAAATCAATTATGATGAAGTAGTTAAAGTAACTGGTATGGATATTGTATTTGTTACTACTGCAAAAACAAATGAAGAAGCATTGCATTTATTAAATGCATTTGGTCTTCCATTTAGAAAGTAATGCTAGAGGAGGAAAATATTTATGGCAAAAACAAGTATGGTTGTTAAACAACAAAGAACACCAAAGTTTAGTACTCGTGCATATACACGTTGCGAAAGATGTGGACGTCCTCATGGTGTTTTAAGAAAATATGGATTATGTCGTATTTGCTTTAGAGAACTTGCAAATAAGGGACAAATTCCTGGTGTAAGAAAATCAAGTTGGTAGGAAAGGAGGAATTTTAGATGGTACAAGATAATATAGCAGATATGCTAACAAGAATGCGTAATGCATTACAAATGCGTTATCAAACAGTAGTAGTTAATGGAACTAAGATGACTTTAGGAATTGCTGAAATTCTAAAGAAAGAAGGTTTTATTACTGATTACAATTATGAAAAGAATATAACTGGTGATAAATTAACTATTACTTTAAAATATGGCGAAAAGAAAGAACGTGTAATTACTGGTTTAAAGAGAGTTTCTAAATCTGGTTTACGTGTTTATGCTAAAGCTAATGAAATTCCTCGTGTTTTAAATGGACTTGGAATTGCAATTATTTCTACTTCAAAAGGATTAATGACTGATAAAGAAGCTAGAGAAAATAATTTAGGAGGAGAAGTACTTGCCTATATTTGGTAAGGAAAAACTTAAGTTATGAGTAGAATTGGAAATAGACATTTAGTTATTCCTGAGGGTGTTACTGTTACAGTTAATGGTAACAATGTAGCTGTTAAAGGCCCTAAAGGTGAATTATCAATTGTTGTTAGTAATTTAATTAAAGTAGAAGTTAGTGATGGTAAAGTATTAACTACTAGACCAAACGATGAAAAGACAACTAAACAACTTCATGGTACTACTAATGCTTTAATCAATAATATGATTAAGGGTGTAACTGATGGTTATACAGTAGGACTTGAAGCTGTAGGTGTTGGTTATAGATTCAATGTTTCTGGAAAGAAAATTGGTATTACTGCAGGTTTTTCTCATCCTGTTGAAGTAATGGTTCCAGAATACTTAGAAGTTAAACAAGAAAGTAATACTGAAATTACACTTTCAGGTATTAATAAAGAAAAGCTAAACCAATTTGCGGCTGAAATTCGTTCAATTAGAGAACCAGAACCATATAAGGGTAAAGGTATTCGTTATAAGGGCGAAGTTATTAGACGTAAAGAAGGTAAAAAGGCTGCTAAATAAGGTAAGGAGAGATAGTTATGATAAGAAAAGAATCAAACAATGTTATGCGTAAGATTAGACATACAAGAGTTTGTAATAAGATTAACGGTACTAGTGAATGTCCAAGACTAAATGTATTTAGATCTAATAGTAACATTTTTGCTCAAATTATAGATGATGAAAAACAAATTACCTTAGTTAGCTCATCATCTGTTGAACTAAAATTAAATAATGGTGGCAATATTGAAGGGGCAAAACTTGTCGGTAAAGATATTGCTCTAAAAGCTAAAAAGAAAAATATTACAAAAGTTGTTTTCGATAGAGGTGGGTACCTTTATCATGGACGTGTTGAAGCCTTAGCAGAAGCAGCACGTGAAAACGGACTAGAATTCTAAGAGGAGGATAATATGCCAAAAAAAGAAACTGAATCTAAAAAAAGTATGCTTGAAGATCAAGTTATATCAATTGGACGTGTTACTAAGGTTACTAAGGGTGGTAGACATTTTAGATTTTTAGCTACTGTTGTAGTTGGAAATAGAAAAGGTCTAGTTGGTCTTGGTAGTGGTAAGTCTAACGAAGTTCCTGAAGCTATTAAAAAGGCACTTCAAGCTGCTAATAAGAATGTTGTAAAAGTATCTTTAGTTGATAATAGAACTATTCCTCATGAGGCTACTGCTAAAGTTGGTCGTGCTGAAGTTTTATTAAAGCCTGCTAAAGAAGGTACTGGTTTAGTTGCCGGTGGTGCTGCTCGTGCTATTTTAGAACTTGCTGGTGTTAAAGATGTTGTGTCTAAATCATTAGGTTCTAATACAAAAGTTAATGTTGCTAAAGCAACTTTAGAGGCATTAAAGGCTCAAAAGACTAAAGAACATGTTGCTGAATTAAGAGGAAAGAAAGTAGAGGAATTATAATATGAAATTACATGAATTAAATGCTCTACCTGAAGCAAAATCTAGAAAAAGAGTAGGACGTGGTCCTGGTTCTGGAATGGGTAAAACATCTACACGTGGAGAAAAGGGACAAAAGTCTCGTAGTGGTGCATCAATTGCTCCATGGTTCCAAGGTGGTCAAACACCATTATATAGAAGATTACCTAAACGTGGATTTAGTAATGCTAAATTTACAACTAGATATGCTACTATTAATTTAGATGACTTAAATAAATATTTTAAAGATGGAGATGTAGTTACTCCAGAAGTATTAAAAGAGAAAGGTATATTAAAAAATCAATTATCTGGTGTTAAAGTTTTAGCTAATGGTACTCTTGAAAAGAAATTAACTGTTAAGGCTAATAGATTCTCAAGCGTTGCTGTATCTAAGATTGAAGCAGCAGGTGGCAAGACTGAGGTGATCTAATATGTTTGCTGGTTTGAAGCAACTATTTAGTCCTTCTAATAAAGATTTAAGAAAAAGAATATATTTTACTCTTATGTGCTTAGGCTTATTTTGCCTAGGTACAACTATTACTATCCCTTGGGCATCTGCTTTATATCAAGAACTTGGTTTCTTAGAAATATTTAACTTGATGTCCGGTGGTGGTCTTAGAAGTTTTTCAATATTTGCTCTTGGTGTTTCACCATACATCACTGCATCTATTATTACTCAATTATTACAAATGGATATAATTCCTTATTTTAAAGAATTAAAAGAAGAAGGATATACGGGAAGACAAAAAATAAATAGAATTACGAGATATTTAGGTATATTATTTGCATTTATTCAAGGTTATATTTTAACTATTGTATATATGAATGGTATGTCAAGTCTTGATATTCTTAAGACTACAGTTGTTATGACGGCTGGGACTTGTTTTCTATTATGGATTGGAGATCAAGTTACTACTAAAGGTATTGGAAATGGTATTTCCTTACTAATTATGGCTGGTATTATTCAAAGTATGCCATCGATGTTTGTAACAACTTTTCAAAGTTTAGTGACATCAGGAACTTATTCAACTGTTTTAGGTAGTATATTATTTGCTTTATTTGTAATAGTTTATATTTTCATTATTCTTGGAGTTGTATTTATTCAACTTGCAGAGAGAAGAGTACCTATTCAGTATTCTAATCGCACTAATAGTGCGTATGGTGCACAAACATCGTATTTACCTATTAAGTTGAATCCTGCTGGAGTAATGCCTGTTATTTTTGCACAAACTTTACTTGCTATTCCAACGACAATTGTTGCTTTAGTAGGTAATGATGCAGCAAAAAACTTTGTTAATAATTATATAGCTTATACTAGTCCAACTGGTTTTATTCTATATGTTATTCTTATTCTATTCTTTGGATATTTCTATACTTTTATGGAAATGAATCCTGAAGAGATGAGTAAAAACTTAAATAAAAATGGTGGTTATATTCCTGGGGTTAGACCAGGAGCTGATACTACTGATTATATTTCCAAGGTTATTGGAAGACTTACAATCGTAGGATCAATCTTTCTAGTAATTATTGCTGGGTTACCTATAATTTTTTCTAAATTTTCAGGTTTACCTAGTAGTGTAACAATAGGAGGTACTGGACTTTTAATTGTCGTTGGTGTTGCTATTGAAACTTATAAACAACTAGAGAGTTCATTAGTAAGTCGTAGTTACCGTGAGGGAAGAAGGCATCGTAGATAATGAAAAACATTATATTTATTGCTCCTCCTGCTGCTGGTAAAGGAACTATGAGTACATTATTAAAAAACAAATATAATTATGTCCATATTTCGACTGGTGATTTACTAAGAGATGCAAAATCTAAAGATGATGAGTTTGGGAAAATGCTTGCTGGAATATTAGCTTCTGGCAAGTTAGTACCAGATGAAATTGTCTTAGAATTGTTAGAAAATCGAATTAAACAAGATGATGCTAAGAAAGGGTTTATTCTTGATGGATATCCTAGAAATATTAAACAAGTTGATTCTTTGATTAAATTATTCAATGAACTTAATATTAATGATTATGTAGTTATTTATCTTGATGTCGATTATGAAGAGGCGATGCATCGTACTTTAGGAAGAATGATTTGCAGTAATTGCAAGAGTAGTTTTAATAAGTTTAAAGAAGCTACTAGACCTAAGGTCGATGGAATATGCGATTTTTGTGGTAATAAATTAGAAGTAAGAGCTGATGATACAGAAGAAACTTTTAAAGTTAGATATCAAACTTATATTGAAGATACGAAACCAGTTTTAGATTATTTTAAAAAAGTTGGTAAATTGGAAAATATTAAAGTAAATGATAATCCACAAGAGATGTTAAAAAACATAGAAAATTATTTGGAGGTATAAATGGTTAGTATTAAAAGTGAAAAAGAAATTGAATTAATGAAACACTCTGGACATATTAACTATTTATGCCACAAACTTCTAGAAAAGAATATTAGACCGGGAATTACAACTGGTGAATTAGAAAAGATAGCTAAGGATTTCATGGAAGCTAATGGCTGTGTTTCATCAAGCTTTGGTTATGAAGGTTATCCTGGTTATTTATGTATTTCTATTAATGATGAGGTTGTACATGGTATTCCGGGTAAAAGAAAGCTTAAGAATGGTGATATTGTAAAACTTGATATTTCAATGATTTATAAAGGATATCATTCAGATTCTGCTGCTACTTATCCTGTAGGCGAAATTAGTGAGGAAAAAGCTTATTTAATTCTACACACTAAAAAGGCCCTATATGAAGGGATAAATCAAGTTAAAGAGGGATGTCGTTTAGGAGATATCGGTCATGCGATTGAAGCATATGCTAAAAAGCACAATTTAAGTGTGGTTAGAGAATTATGTGGACATGGTATTGGTACGGAACTTCACGAAGATCCTGATGTATTAAATTATGGAAAAAAAGATACGGGAATGGTTTTAAAGGCTGGTATGACTATTGCTATCGAACCAATGTTAAATTTGGGAGAAAGATATGTCTATATGCTTGATGATGACTGGACTATTTGTACTGATGATGGCAGTCCATCTGCTCATTTTGAACATACCGTATTAGTAACTAAAGATGGTTACGAAATATTAACAGGAGAATAAAATGGCTAAAGAAGATAAAATAGAAGTTGAAGGAAAAGTAACGGAAGTTTTAAAAGGTGGCGAATACCTAGTAAACTTACCTAAATTTCAAAAGACTGTTAAAGCTTACGTTTCTGGTAAAATGCGCGTTAATATGATTCGTATCTTACCAGGTGATACAGTTACAATTGAATTATCGCCTTATGATTTAACACGTGGGCGCATTGTATGGAATAAAAGATAATGGAGGAATTATTATGAAAGTTAGACCATCTGTAAAGAAAATTTGTGCAAAATGTAAAATTATCAAAAGAAAAGGTAAAGTAATGGTTATTTGTGAAAATCCAAAACACAAACAAGTACAAGGCTAATAGGAGGTAATTATGGCACGTATTAAAAATATTGAAATTCCTAACGAAAAACATATTTGTATTGGCTTAACTGCAATATATGGTATTGGTAGAAATCTTGCTAACACAATTTGTGATGATGCAAAAGTTGATAGAACTAAAAAAGGTAAAGATTTAACTGATGCAGAAGTTGCTGCAATTAGAGCGCAAGTTGAAAAATATGTAGTTGAGGGTGATCTTCGTCGTGAAGTTCAAATGAACATTAAAAATAAGATGGAGATTAATTCTTACCAAGGTACAAGACATAAAAAAGGTTTACCAGTTCATGGTCAAAGAACTAGTAGAAATGCTCGTACAAGAAAAGGTAAGGGTAAGACTGTAGCTAATAAGAAAAAAATAAGTAAGTAGGAGGTAAGTAATTATGGCTTATAATAGAAGAAAAAGAAAAGTAAAGAAGAATATTCCTGAAGCTCAAGCACATATTCATGCAACTTATAATAATACTGTTGTTTCTATTACTGATGTAAATGGTAATGTAATTAGTTGGGCATCAGCTGGTACTATTGGTTATAAGGGTTCAAAGAAGAAAACTCCTTATGCTGCTGGTATGAGTGCTGAGGCTGCAGCAAAAGTTGCTTTTGATAACGGGGTTAGAAAAGTTGAAGTTTTTGTTAAGGGCTTAGGTGCTGGTAGAGAGAATGCTATTCGTTCTTTACAAACTGCTGGATTAGAAATTACTGCAATCAATGATATTACACCAGTTCCACATAACGGATGTCGTCCACCAAAACGTCCAAGAAATTAAGAAAGGAAACTGTAATTGTATGATAAAATTTGAAAAACCGGATTATAAAATTGCAGAATATGTTGAAAATACTCACTATGGAAGATTTGAATTAGATCCACTTGAAAGAGGATTTGGCACTACTATTGGTAATGCTTTAAGAAGAGTTATGTTATCAAGTCTTCCTGGTTGTGCATTAACATCAGTAAAAATTGATGGAGTAATGCATGAATTTCAAAAGATTGATGGCGTTGTTGAAGATGTAACTACTATTATTTTAAATTTAAAGAGCGTTGTTTTGATTAGTCATTCTACTAAAGAGGAAGGCTTAGGACAAAAAGTGCTACGTTTAAGTGCAAACGAAGAAGGTCCTGTTACTGCTGGAATGATTGCTAAAGACGCTGAAATAGAAGTAGTAAATCCTGACTTAGTTATTTGTAATTTAGTTAAGGGCGGTAAAATTGACATGGAAATGACTGTTGGTACTGGTCGTGGTTATGTTGATGCTAAGGCTAATGAAAAGTTACTAGGTGAGAAAAAATTAGGTGTTATTGCTATTGATAGCTTATATTCACCTATTGAAAGAGTAAGCTATGATGTAGAACCTACTCGTGTTGGTCAAAATGAAAATTTTGATAAACTTATTATGAATGTTTATACGAATGGTTCTATAACTCCAGAAGAAGCTATGGCTTTATCAGCTAAGATTTTAATTGAACATTTTAATATTATTGCTGATTTAAATAATATTGCTGATATGGCAGGAATTATGGCTGAAAAGAAAGTTGATACAATCACTAAGACATTAGAAACTCCTATTGAAGAAATTGAATTCTCAGTTCGTGCTTACAATTGCTTAAAGAGAGCTGGCGTAAATACTGTTCAAGATTTAATTAATAAGAAAGAAGTAGAAGTTACTAAGATTAGAAACTTAGGTAAGAAATCTCTAAAAGAGGTTATTGATAAAGTTAAAGAAATGGGTCTTAGCTTTAAAGACTAATAATTAGGAGGGAATATGACAAAGTATAGAAAATTAAACAGAGAATCTCGTATTCGTAGAAGTATTCTTGCTGGTTTAACTAAGGATGTTATTAACAATGGTTATGTGGTAACAACTGAAGCTAGAGCTAAAGAAGCTAGAAAATTTGTTGATCGTATGATTACTTATGGAAAAGATGGTTCTTTAGTAGCAAGAAGAAAAGCACTTGCTTTCTTACATAATGATAAAGATGTAGTTAGTAAAGTATTTAATGAACTAGCACCTAAATACCAAGATCGTAATGGTGGATATACTAGAATTATTAAATTAAAAGAAAGAGTTGGAGACGATGCTCTAACTGTAAAATTAGAACTTGTATAAGGTTCTTTTTTTATTGCATAAAGTCATCTTTTATGATATAGTTTATTTATAGTAATAATAGAGGGATTGATATTTATGAATAAACAAATTATTTTAAATCAATGTGATAAAATTAAAGATATTGTAAAAGATGCTACTCAAAATGAAGAGGAAGCTAGAAGTAATGCCGAAAAATTCAAAGAAATTAAAGAGTCTAATACAGAATTACTAAGTATTTTAAATTTAGCTAAGGATATTTACTGGGAATTAGAAAGAACTTTAAGAATTATTGAAATTGATAAAGAATACGATAATACTTCTGATGAGTTAGAAAATCTTAAGATTAGAGTTAAAGATTTAATAAGTGATTTAGAGGGAAAAGTAGAGAACTTAAAGAGTTATGATTCTGTTAAAGAAACGGTAGAATTCTATAAAGAAGCTATTAAAGATGCTAATGAATTTATTGATGGAGATGCTATTAGACCTGTAGAAAAGGTAGAGGAAGAAGCTAATTCGACTGATAATCTTGATTTTAGTTTTGATAAAGATGAAGAAGTAGATACACCATTTAGTTTTGATGATGATATATTTAATATTGATGATGAAGTAAAACCTTTGGAAAGTAATAGAGAAGAAGATAATTCTAAGAAGGAAGAAACATCTAGTAATAATGATGATTTAAATACATTTGATTTTTCTTCTATGTATGGTTTTGATTCTAAAGATGAGGAACATGAGGATAAGCAAAAAGTAGTGGCTGTTACTGATTTTAGTGATAATGTAGTTTCTACTGATGGAAAAGAAGAATCTAAAGAAGATATAAAAGAAAGTTCTTCATTAGAAGATAAATCAAGTTCTGATAATGATGATGCTTCTTTGGATGAATTAAATGATTTGTTCAATTACTTAAATAGTGATAATAGTTTTAATGAATAGAAGAGGTATTTTATGGGCTTGAAGACAAATACAATTATTACTTTAGAAAATAATGAGAAATATGTAGTTTTAAACGAGACTATGTATGGTGGTAGTAAGTATTTCCTTGTGATGGGGATTGATGACAAATTAGAAGTAGTTCCTAATAAAGTAAAGATAATAGAAGAAATTTTAGATGGTACTGATGTTTATGTTGATACAGTAACTGATTCTAATTTGATTGTAATATTAACAAGATTATTGAAGGCTCAAATGTAGTCTTCTTTTTTTAAATATAAAAAAATAGTCCGAAGACTATTAATTTTATTAATGGTGGAGCAGAGGAGAATTGAACTCCTGTCCAAATACTTAAATATTAAGTTTCTACAAGTTTAGCTAAGAATTAGTTTTCGTTATTAAACTGGCTTTAGCTTACCCATTTAATAACAAGTTTAGATTTGATTCGTTAAATTATCCTAAACATATAATTTAATATAATCTACTAATATAAAATCTAATCTAAATCATAGATAAATCTAGAGAAGATTGCTCCAAGCTTATCTTAAGCAAATGAAGGAGCAAAGTTGAAACCGAAGTTTCTTTCTGTTTTGTCATTTAATTTTTTTAAGATTTTTAAGTCTTCTTGCGACTACTTGCCACTTAACACTTAACAATATTTGTCGAAACCATTACTGCCCCGTGGTATTAATTATAACATATAAGATACTAATTGACAAGAATTGGTTTTTATGTTAATATATGGGCGAAAAACAACTCGAGATGTACTTGAATAAAGAAGTTGATTGGGGGAATCAATATGAAAAATGAAAAATTAAAAGTGGAAAATATTGGTGATATTAAGTTATCAAGAAGACAAGTTATGCAGTTAGGGGCTTTAGGATTAATTTCTTTAGTAACCGGAAATGGTGAAATTAAAGCAGAAGCTGCTAATAACTCGGAAGTTTTATATCAGTCATTTGTTAATGCTTTTGCTGATAATATTACGGGTTCTAGTGAAAATAATTATGGTTTAACTGTTAAATTTAATAATTTAGAACAATTCTTAATAGCTGACTCTAAGGGCAATCCTTTCATTTATAATTATTATAAAAATTGCGTTGCTAAAAAGACTAGAGGTAATTGGTCAAAATTTTACGCTGATGCATCTCAAAAACAATTATTAGATCAATGCGAGGCTTATTTACACCATTTATCCGTTCATCCAAATGATGAGGCTGTTGCTAAGAATTTCTTGAATTATGTGAAAGCTAACATTTTAGAGAAAAAGAATCCAGTTCCATCAGTTGATAGTAAGACAGGTGAGGCTTTTACAGCAATGTATGCTGATTTTGATGCTTACTATTTTAAGAATGTTCCAGTTTTTGAAACGATTTGTGAAATGGTTCAAGTTGCTTGGGAAAAGATTCCAGCTATAAGCAAAATTCGTCAAAGTACTAAGCCTGAAGATATGGATGATACTCAATTATATAACTGTGCACAAGTAATTATTGATAAGTGTGCTGGGCGTACTGATACAAGTGATAGAAATGGTCATCCAAGACATTCTGGGATTACTAAAGGAAATTTTCAAACTGATGAATTAATTAATCTTAATTATTATGCACCTAATAAAGATATACAAACAATGGTTACAAGAAATTTAATTACGGTACTTAATGAAGATGGAAGTCGTGCATTTAGTGATGGTGAGATTCGTGATGTTTTAGGGTTAAACACTAATGGCATTTCACTTGCATTAAAACGTTAAAGGGGGAAAATATTATGTATGAAGATACTAAATATCAAGTTAAAATAAATTGGAAAAACATATTATTTATTGTTGGTATAATAGCACTAACTGTTATTGTTATGATGCTTATTATGCCAAAAACAAATAAAGAAGCTTCTAATAAACAAGCATTTACTACTAATTTAAATATTATGAAGGAAGCAGCTAAAAGTTATTATACTTCAGGTGGCAATATGCCAGAAAATATTGGGGAGTCATCAACAATAAATCTTGAAAGCATGATTAGTAAAAAATTAGTTTCTGATTTTGTTGATAAGAATAATAAATCTTGTAACAAGACTAATTCTTATGCACAAATTACAAAAACCGGTTCTAGTGAATATGTTTTAAAGACTCAACTTGCTTGTGATACTTCTAGTGATTATGTGCTTGAAACTATCACTACTACTACTAAAAATAATAATATAGCTTCTGACAGTGGTGATGATAAAACAACTACTGATGATAATAACAATAATGTAAATAACGATGAAGATGATGAGGAAGATAAATTAAAACCTGGTGAAACTGTTGATAAAGATGGAAATATTATTAAAACAGTAAAAGAATATGAATTTAAAAAACCAGTGTATAGTTCTAAAAACACTTACCGTTGTGAAGATGGTTATAAATTAGATTCATCTAATAATAAGTGCTATAAAGAAGTGACTGGAGAAACTATTCCTGCTACTCCTGTATATTTCGAAGATAAGACTGAAACTACTGATGCTAAGAAAAATACAAAAGATGGCTATGATGAAAAAACAGAACCTACTAAGACAGTTGATAAGACTGAAACTAAATGTCCAGAAGGATATACTGAAAATAATGGTACTTGCATTAAGTATGTAGAAGCTACCGTTACTCCTGGTACTACTACATACACTTGTGATGAGAAAAATGGTTACAAATTAAATACAGCAACTAATAAATGTGAAAGAACAATTACAGTAGCTCCTACTAAAAAAGAAACTACTGCTACAGTTGCTACTTGTAAATATACTGGAGATAATTTAAATAGTTATAATAATACTTGTTCTTATAGTTCTAATCAAAGTAATAATCAATCTTGTAGTTGTCCTAGTGGTTCAACAAGAAATTGGTTTGGAATGTGTGTTAAAACAGAGACTGTGACAAATTGTTCATGTCCATCTGGTTACACAGAAAACTCTGCTGGTAGATGTGTTAAGACTGAAAATAATCAAACATGCTCATGTCCATCTGGTTATACAGAAAACTCTGCCGGTAGATGTGTAAGTCAAGGTAGCAAAACTCCGGCTTTATGGGATAATGGTAAAGATGCTGGTAAATTTAGTTATGATAAATCAGGATATACTAGCACGGGTAAAATAACTTGTACTGCTTCTAGTGTTGGTGGTAGACCAATGTATACGTGCGTAAGTTCTAATGCTCGCTGTACGACTGGTACTTATGATGGTAATGGCTATTGTGTGTCTGGTGGTAATAATTATACTAATAAAGTATGTAGTGGTGGAAGTTCTAATTCTTATACTAACAAAGTATGTAGCAATCAAAATAAAACAACTTATGTAGATGAAGTATGTACAGGAACTAATACAGCTACTTGTGATAAGGGTGGAACATTATCTTATGATAAGACAACTTGTACATATAATGCTACTTTAGAAACTAAGAGTAATATCGAATATACTTGTGATACTGCTAATGGTTATAATTTAGATAAAACTACTAATACTTGTGTTAAGAAAGAAATAGTTGAGCCAACAAAGAATACTACTGATACTCAATATACTTGTCCTACAGGGTATACTAAAGATGGTACTACATGTTATATTACTACTGAAAAAGTAACTAAAACTACTTATAAATATACTTGTCCAGAAGGCTTTACAGCTAATGGAACTGGAGAAACTATGACTTGTACAAGACATATTGATTCTAGTGAAGAATATTATTGTGAAGATAAGGATGCTGTTTTAGATAAAGAAACTAAAAAGTGTACTAAAACTATTAAGGGTGGTATCAAAGGATATGAGTGTCCTAACTCTGTAGACTATGTTTATGATGGTAATACACATACGTGTGTTAAGAAAACACTCGATTGTAAAGATGCCATTGTTGATACAGTTGAGAATGTTACCTATAAGTATACTTGGAGTACTAAAGAATCTTTAGATGGCTGGACTAGAACTGGTAATGAACGTGAAAAGACTGTTCAATCCGATGCGTTAGTAAAATAAATTAAAAAAAGTTCATTTTGAACTTTTTTTAATTTGGCTATTTAATAAATCCATTGCATTGTCTAAGCTATTATCATAGTAAGGAAAATAGAAAGTGCCAGCATTTATAATTTTCATAATATATCTTATATTTACTTTTTTTAGGAAGAAGAACTTTTCAGTGTATTCTTCTTTTTTTATGTATTCGACTTCCTTATAGCTTATTGCCCTTGTTTTATTAAGAGAAGTATAATAAAATTCATCTTTGAAAAATTCAAAAGAACCTTTGGTTATCTCAGCTTTAGGTTTTATTATATATATCCAAACTAGTATTAAAATAGCAACAGCAATGCAAGCAGGAATGTATAAGTAAATAAAGAATATATATCTATACAAAACGATTACAGTAAGTATATATAATAAGATAAAAAGTGGTATTAATAGCTTAAAAAAATGTTTGTTTCGATATCTAAATTCATATTTGTTTTTATTCATATTTACACCTATATCCTAAGTTGATTTTATAATATTATTGGTAAAATTACAATGGCATTTTACAATATTTTGTTTTTTCTATTGCATAAAAAAAAACTTTAAATTATAATTGAAGTGAGGATAGAATAACGGGGTTGATTGATTAAGTGAAAAAAATGTATGAAGAAATTTATATTTACAATAATAATAATAAAATAGGAATTGCTAAAGTTTATATGACAATGGAAGAACTTAGTGATTATAGAATTTATTTTGAAGTAAATAATTTGAAAATAGTAAAGGACTGATATTATGGATATTAATTTTTTAAAACAAAATGGGGTAGATACTGATAAAGCTTTAGAGCTATTTGGGGATATGGATACTTATAATGAAACTTTTCAGGATTACTTAGATGGAATTGATGAAAAGTTAATTAATTTAAAGAATAGTAAAGACCAAGAAAACTGGCAAAATTATGGAATTTTTGCCCATTCTATAAAAAGTGATGCTAGATATCTAGGATTCACAAAAGAAGCTGAAATTTTTTTACAACATGAAATGGCTGGCAAGGGTGAAAATCAACATTTTATCGAAAAAGAATATGATAATTTGTTAAAAACCGTTGATCATATGACTTCGATTGTTAAAAGGTATTTAAATGGAGAAAAAGCTTTATCAAGAATGCCTGAACCGGAAATAAAACCTCAATCTACTATACAAGAAATAAATAAAGAAAAGGTTGTTTTAATAGCAGATGATTCTAAGATTGTTGATAATTTTGCTTTAAAAGTATTAGATGGCAAATATAAAGGATTGATTGCTATCGATGGTAAAGCAGCGATAGATATTATTAGTAGTAATAAATATGATATTTTGGCTTTGCTTTTAGATTTAAATATGCCAAATGTTGGAGGGTTTGAGGTTTTAGATTATTTAAAGAATAGTAATCACTATAATAAGATTCCGGTTTCTATTATTACAGGAGAGGATTCTAAAGATATGATTAATAAAGCTTTTACTTATAATATTGTTGATATGTTAGTTAAACCTTTTAGTAAAAGTGATTTCTTAAAAGTGTTAGACAAGACAATAAATTTGACTAATAGTAAATAAAATTGAAAAAGTTTAAGTTTTTTTCAATTTTTTTTCATTTTTTGAAAAAAAATTGCAACCTTTGTCTAATATATATATATGAGGGGATAATTTTTTCCTCAATAAACTTGTTGTCATAAGAATATACTTATGATACTATAAACTTAAAGAATTTTTTACAATGTAGGAGGGTTATGATGAAAGATTTAACTGTAGAAAAAGATAAAGATAAAGCGTTAGAACAAGTTTTAGCTGATATTGAAAAACAATTTGGAAAAGGGGCAGTAATGCGCTTAGGTTCTCAAGAACATTTAAATGTTGAAGTTACTCCTAGTGGGTCCTTGGCTTTAGATATTGCTTTAGGAGTTGGTGGATACCCAAAAGGAAGAATAATCGAAATATATGGTCCTGAATCGAGTGGTAAAACAACTTTTGCTTTACATGCGATAGCAGAAGTACAAAAGCGAGGAGGACGAGCAGCTTTCATTGATGCAGAACATGCCTTAGATCCAGCCTATGCTAAGAATTTAGGTGTTAATATTAACGAGTTATTATTAAGTCAGCCAGATACGGGAGAACAAGCTTTAGAAATTTGTGAAGCCTTAGTACGTAGTGAGGTTGTTAATATAATTGTAATTGACTCGGTAGCGGCTTTAGTGCCTCAAGCTGAAATTGATGGGGAAATGGGTGATAGTCATGTCGGTTTACAAGCAAGGTTGATGAGTCAAGCATTGCGTAAATTATCAGGTTCAATTAATAAGACTAAGACAACGGCCATATTTATTAACCAGTTAAGAGAAAAAGTCGGTGTCATGTTTGGTAATCCCGAAACTACTACCGGCGGACGTGCTTTAAAATTCTATGCCTCAGTTCGTTTAGATATTAGAAGAGGTGAACAAATTAAGGATGGCGATAAATTTATTGGTAATCGTACTAACATTAAAGTTGTAAAGAACAAAGTGGCACCTCCATTTAAAACGGCTTCTGTTGATATCATTTATGGAAATGGGGTTAGTCATGTTGGAGAAGTGTTAGATATAGCTAGTGACTTAGGAATTGTGACTAAAAGTGGTGCTTGGTACTCTTATAAAGGAGAGCGAATAGGGCAAGGCAGAGAAAATGCTAAGAGCTATTTTGAGAAAAATAGACCTCTATTAGATGACATTGAATTGCAGATTAGAAAGCATTATGAATTTAATGATGTTAAAAATAACAATTTGCCAAAAGAAAACGACAAAAATATAAAAAAATAGTAAATCGTGTCTTGCAAGTCGAAATTTCTTGTGCTACTATTAATTATAGTTTTAGAAATGGGGGCTCCTTGAAGTGTACGTAGTTAACAAAAAAAAACAGCGAAAAAAGAAAAGACATTTTATAGTAGTCATTAATTTTCTAATCTTTTTTTGTCTTATTATCTTTATTGGTTTAGGAATTAATTATATCGTTAGTATGGCCCCTACGTTTGATAAAAAAAATCTTTATATGAGCCAGGCTAGCATTATGCTTGATAAAAATGGCGACGAAATAACGAGACTGGGGAGCGAAGATAGAGAGCTTGTTTCTTATAATGATTTACCACAAGTATTAGTTGATGCTATAGTGGCTGCTGAGGATTCGAGATTTTTTCAGCATCAAGGATTTGATTTAATAAGATTTACGAGTGCGGTTATTAATCACTTGAAGGGTGATAGTAATGCTGGTGGAGCTTCTACACTTACGATGCAAATTTCAAAGCAAGTTTTTACTTCGAATGTGGCAACAGGAATCGAAGGAATTGTAAGAAAACTTACGGATATATATTTATCTATGTTTGAAATTGAAAAAAATTATTCCAAAGAAGAGATATTGGAAATTTATGTTAATTATCCTTTTCTTGGGGCTCATAGTTATGGGGTCGAAATGGCGTGCCAAAATTATTTTGGAAAAAGTGTTCGTGATATAAATTTAGCTGAGGCAGCTTTGATTGCCGGTTTGTTCAATGCTCCTTCCGATTTTGATCCTTATACTAATACTTATAATGCGACTAAAAGACGTAATGAAGTTTTAAATTTGATGTATAAGCATGGATATATTACGGAAGAACAGTTTCAAGATTCATTAAATATTTCGATAAGTAGTATGTTAGTAGGGAAGAAGAGTAATTTAAATAAATATCAAGGTTTTATTGATACGGTTACGAAAGAAGTTATTAAAGATACTGGTTTAAATCCTTATAATGTGCCGATGATTATTCAAACAACCTTGAATCCTACGGTTCAGGATGCTGTTAATGATGTAATGGATAATAAGAAAAATTTTAAAGATGATATTATTCAGGCGGGAATTGCGGTAACTAGTAGTAGTGATGGTTCAATTTTAGCCATCGGTGGGGGTAGAAATAGGACTGGTGCTCGTCAGTATAATTATGCAACTCAGATAAAAAGAGCGCCAGGTTCTTCAATTAAACCTTTTATGGATTATGGACCCTATTTCGAGTTTAATGGTGGGACTCCAAATGATATCGTTTTAGATGCTCCTTATGCATATAGTGATGGAACGCAGATAGTTAATGCTATGCGTGATTATAAGGGGTATATAACTATTAAACAAGCGTTATCTGATTCGAGAAACATTCCGGCTTTGAAGATATTTCAACAAGTTGATAAAAAGAAAATAGCTGATTATGTTCATGCGTTCGGTATTGATTATGGTGATAATTTATATGAATCGGCTTCAATAGGAGCCTTTGATGGTGTTTCACCACTTACGATGTCTGCAGCTTACGGTACTTATGCTAGAGGAGGAATTTATATTGAACCTTATTCTTATACAAGGATAATCTATCGCGATAATAATGAAGCTGTTGAAAAGACTTATAAGAAAGAAAGAGTTTGTAGTGAAAAGACTGCTAAGTATATTAATGAAATACTGTTATACGCAGTTAAAACTGGTAAAATTTTAGGAACTTTAGATGTTGGTAAATCGGAGGTAGCTGGTAAGACTGGTACTACTACTATTTCTAAGAGTAAAACAGATGCTTTAGGAATAAGTGAATATGCGATTATGGATTCTTGGGCTTGTTTATATAGTCATGATTATTCAATTGCTCTTTGGTATGGGTATGATGGAGTAACTAGTGAATACTATATGTTAAATTATGATGGGACTTTAGGACGCCGAAGAATAATGAAAAAGTTAGTTAAACAGGTAATATCTGGTGATAAGAAATTATTAACTTCTTAGATACTTAATAATATTTATATAGGAGATGGAAAGAAAGTTTTAACCATCTTTTTTGATTGGGAGAAGATAAATAAAGAAAAGTGAAAATTTGGTAAAAAATAAAAGATTGATAAAAAAGATAAAATTAATTATAATATAATTGTAGATTGATTTCTATTAAAAGGAGAAAATTATATGGGAGAAAGTTTATCATCCATTGTTTTCTTGATTTTGGGACTTTTTGCGGGGGCAGGAATTGTCATCGTTATTTATGTTTTTAGAAAACGAGCTTTGACAACTAAAGCTGCTGATTTAATTAGTGAAGCAGTAAAAAAAGCTGAAGAAGCTAAAAAAACAAGTTTAGCAGAAATAAAACAAGAGAGTTTAAGACTTAAAGAAGAAACTGATAAAGAAATTAAAGAACGAAAAAAAGAATTAAAAGAAATGGAAGATCGTTTAGATAAAAGAGAAAACAGTTTAGATAAAAGAGAAGAATTGTTACAAAGTCGTTCTAACAATATTGATAAAAAAGATGAAGATTTATTGGATAAACAAAAAAAGTTGCAAGAAAAAGAAGAAAAAATTGATGGTTTAATAAAAAAAGAAACAGAAAAATTAGAAGAAATAAGCAAATTAAAAAAAGAAAAAGCTTATACAATCTTAATGAAAAAAGTTGAAGAAGAAATGTCTTTTGAAATTGCTGATTATATAAAAGAAGAAGAGCAAAAAGCTAGACTTAATGCTCATGAAGTTGCTAAGGGTATAATTGTAGAAGCTATGCAAAGATACTCATCTGATGTTACTAACGAACAAACAGTTAGTACAATTGCTTTACCTTCGGATGATATGAAAGGACGTTTAATAGGACGGGAAGGAAGGAATATTAGAACAATTGAGGCTGTCACTGGAGTTGATTTAATAATTGATGATACACCGGAAGCCATTGTTATTTCATCGTTTGACCCTTTAAGAAGAGAAATTGCTAAAATTACAATTGAGTCTTTAATTAAAGATGGAAGAATTCATCCTACTAGGATTGAAGAAATATATACGAAAGTATGTAATGATATTAATACGAAGATAACGGATTTAGGTAATAGTACGGTTTATGAGTTAGGACTTAGTAAAGTAGACCCAGAGTTAATAAATACGATTGGGCGTTTGAATTATCGAACTAGTTACGGTCAAAATGCTTTGAAACATTCAAAAGAAGTTGCTTATCTTTGTGGACTGATGGCTGGAGAACTAGGGGAAAATGTGACTTTAGCCAGAAGAGCCGGTTTATTACACGATATTGGAAAAGCTATTGACTATGAGGTTGAAGGCTCACATGTTGAGTTAGGTGTAATGTTAGCTAAAAAATATCATGAAGATGAAGTAGTTATTAATGCGATTGCATCTCATCATGGTGATTGTGAGGCTACTAGTGTTATTGCTGTTTTAGTGCAAATTGCTGATACTTTGTCAGCAGCACGTCCGGGAGCAAGAAATGACTCCATAGAAAATTATGTTAAGAGACTAGAACAATTGGAAGAAATTGGTAATTCTTTTGAAGGGGTTGAAAAAACTTATGCCATGCAGGCGGGAAGAGAAGTACGGGTTTTAGTAAAACCGGAAGAAGTTAATGATGCTAAGGCTAAAATTATTGCTCGTAATATGAAAGAAAAAATCGAAGCAGAAATGCAATATCCAGGAACGGTTAAAATTACGGTTATTAGAGAAACAAGAGCCTCAGAAGAAGCAAAATAGATTGCTATATCTTAAATAATGTGGTAGGATACTATTACTTATTGTTGAATTAACTGGTTAAAGTTTTAGAAAGAAGTTATTATGGAAAGATTACAAAAAGTTATAGCAGCAGCAGGTATTGCTTCAAGAAGAAAAGCTGAAGAATTAATTGTGGCTGGTAAAGTAACTGTTAATGGTGAAGTTGTTAAGACTTTAGGAACTAAAGTTAGTGGCGAGGATATTATTACGGTTAATGGGCATCAACTTACGAAAGAAAGTTATGAATACTATTTACTTAATAAGCCCAGAGAATATATTTGTAGTGTTAATGATGAATTTAAAAGAAAAGTTGTTACCGATTTAATCGCTACTAATAAGAGAATATATCCAGTTGGTCGCCTTGATTATGATACTACAGGACTTTTGATTTTAACTAATGATGGAACTTTAGCTAATATTTTAATGCATCCTAAGAATGGAGTTGAAAAGACTTATGTTGCTAAAATAGAGGGTAATTTAACTATGGAAGAGTTACATAAGTTAAAGATGGGAATTGTTATTGATGGCGTTCTTTGTAAACCATTACGGGTTAAGATTAAAAAACATGATATTATTAAATGTGTTGATATTGTTGAAGTAGTTATTACTGAAGGACGTAATCATATTGTTAAGAATTTATTTAAGGCTGTTAATCATGAAGTTATTAAGTTAAAGAGAGAAAAGTATGGTTTCTTAGAGTTAGGTAATTTGAAATCTGGGGAGTATCGCCCATTATCAATTAAGGAAGTACATCGTTTGTATGCTTATAAAAAGTAAGGGTTTAGTACAAGGTTATTAAACTCTTTTTTGAAAGGAAGAAAAGTAATATGGAATATGAGTTATTAGCGCCCGCTGGAGATATGGAATGCTTAAAATGGGCGATTGAAGCTGGTTGTGATGCTGTTTATTTAGGGGGAAGTCGTTTTGGCGCTCGAGCTTTTTCGAAGAATTTTAATGATGTAGAATTAGGCCAGGCGATAAATTATGCTCATCTTTATGGAGTTAAAGTTTATCTTACTTGTAATACTTTAGTCTATGAGTCTGAGGTTGAGGAGTTTGTTGATTTTGTTCGTTTTGCTTATCAAAAGGGGATAGATGCTGTTCTAATTCAGGACTTAGGAATGTATGATTTGATTCATCAGAAGTTTCCTGATTTAGAAATTCATTCTTCGACCCAAATGCATATTCATAATTTAGAAGGGGCTATGGTGGCTAAAAAGCTTGGTTTTAAAAGAATTGTGTTAGCTCGAGAAACTAATTTAGAAACAATAAAGAAAATTAAAGAAGAAACAGGATTAGACATCGAAGTATTTGTGCATGGGTCTTTATGTGTTTCTTATTCGGGACAGTGTTTATTTTCGAGTTTGGTTGGCGGAAGAAGTGGTAATCGAGGGTCTTGTGCTGGTAGTTGTAGACTTCCTTATGATATTCTTTCTAAAGATAATGAAGTTTTAAATAAAGATAAGAAATATCCTTTATCAATGAAAGATTTGTGTGCTATTAGTAGTATTGGTAACCTAATAGATATTGGGGTTAATTCTTTTAAAATTGAAGGAAGAATGAAATCAAGAGAGTATGTTTATTTAGTAACTAAATTATATCGGGATGCGATTGATAGTTATTTAAAGACAGGTAAAGTTTTTATTAATTATGATATTTTGGGAAAGTTAAAAAAGGTCTTTAATAGAGAGTATACTTTGGGATACTTAAATAATGTTTCTAATAATGATGTAATTAATGGAAAACAACCTAATAATGTTGGGGTAAAGATTGGGAATGTTATTAAGATAAAGGGGAAAAATATTCTTATTAGACTTAGTGATGAACTACATATTAATGATGGTTTAAGAATAAAATCTAAGGATAAAGAAATAGGGGTATTAGTTAATGACTTTTACTTAAATGGCAAGTTAGTTAAAGAAGCTTCTAAAGATGATATTATTAGTATTCTAGTGAAGGGGGATGTTTCTTTAGATAGTGATGTTTATTTAACTTCTTCTAAGTATATTGAAAAAGAAATAGAAGAGTATATTAAAGAAAATCCAAGAAAAGTTAAAATTAAAGGAGCTTTTGAGGCTTATAAGGATGAGGTAATGTCTTTTAGAATTAGTGATGGGAAGAATAGTGTTATTATAAAAGAATATACACCGGAGATTGCTAGTAAGTTACCGACTAGTAAAGAGACAATTAAAGATAAGTTAAATAAACTTGGGAATAGTGTTTATTCCTTTGATGAGTTAAAAATTGATATGGATGATAATCTTTTTATACCTCTTACTTTCTTAAATGAAATTAAGAGAAATGCTATAAGTTGTTTAGATGAGAAAAGATTAAGAAAAATATCTTCTAAAGAAGAAGGGTATTATGTAAGTCTTTCAGATTTTGAGGCTTCTAAGAATATTAATGCTTATATACATTATGATAACGAAATAGAGAGTCCTGGTAGATATAAATATGTTTATTGTACAGATAAAAAGACTAAATATATAAGGGCTTATTCTAATGTTGTTAAGGAGTATGATAAGTCTAAAGACTTAGTATTAGTGGGAGAATTAGGGGGATTGTTATTAGATAATATTCATACAGATTATTCTTTTAATGTTGTTAATTCTTATACAATAGCATTTTTACATAGAATGGGAGTTAAAAAGATTACTTTATCTTTAGAGCTTACGAGAAGTCAGATAAAAGAGATGTTAGAAGAGTATATTAAAAGATATGGGGTAAGACCTAATGTAGAAGTTATTGTCTATGGATATGAAAAAGTTATGACGATAAAATATCTTTTGAATCAGGATTATCTAGGAGGAGTATGTTTACAAGATAAGTTTGGAAATAAGTATTATTATCAAGAAAATAATGGTTATTGTGAGATATATTATCATAAAAAACTAGATAATCGAGAAGTAGAGTATTATAGTTTAGGAGTTAATCATCTTCGATATAACCTTTACAAAATTAAATAAAAAAGATACAATGGTGGTATAACTAGTAAGGAAGTTTATTTTATGTGGCAAGCAATTTATTATATATTTTTTACTTTAACATTATTTTATGGACTTTATTATACTTTAACAGGATTATATGGGTTTCTTAAGCCTAGAAAGTTTAAGATTGTTCCTTTTGAAGCTAAAAGTAAGTTTGCAATTCTGATAGCGGCTCGTAATGAAGAGGCGGTTGTAGGTAATTTAGTAAGATCAGTTTTAGATTCTAACTATCCAAGAGAGTTATTTGAGGTTTATGTTGCGGTTAATAATACAACTGATAATACGGCTAAAGTGGCTAAGGAAGCAGGGGCAATTGTCATTGATGTTAAGGAAAAAGTTAAATCTAAGGGTGAAGTTTTAAGGTATGTTTTTAAGAAGTTAAAGAATCGTAAAGATATTGATGCTTATATAATTTTTGATGCTGATAATATTATTCATCCAGATTTTTTAGCTCGTATGAATGATACTTTATGCTGTGGATATCGGGTAGCTCAAGGGTTTAGAGATAGTAAGAATATAAGTGACAACTGGATAAGTGGGTCTTATTCGCTTTATTACTATATGCAAAATTTCTTTTTTAGTAAGGCACGTATGACAATGAACCAAAATGCTTCGATTAATGGTACGGGTTTTATGGTTAAAAAGGAACTTATTGAAGAGATGGGCTTTCCAACACAGACTTTAACGGAAGATATTGAGTTTACAGCACTATGTGCTTTAAGAGATGAAAGAATTGCTTTTGTGGAAAATGCGGTTACTTATGATGAGCAACCAGTAGAGTTTAAGGCTTCATGGAAGCAAAGAAAAAGATGGTCAGTTGGATGTTTACAGTGTTTAAAACTTTATTGGAAAGATTTACTTATTCATTTCTTTAAGACGGGAAGTCAGCCTTCATTTGATATGTTTATGAATTTTGTGGCTCCAGTTGTTCAGGTTATCTGTTTAGTTGAGTTTGTGGCTTTAATTTTCTTTAGAATTTTTAATATCCGTTTATATGATATATTTTCATCGCTTTTCTCAAGTGGAGCGATATTTATGATATTGACTTATGTTAGTGGGGTTGTTGTTAGTATCTTTATTTTAAAATATAATAAAAGAAAAGCTAAGAATTTACTTTCAGCGATTGCTTTATTTGCCGTATTCATTTTAACTTGGATACCAATTAATGTAGTATGTCTATTTACCAAAGATATGAAATGGGAAGAGATTAAACATAATAGAGGGATAGCTTCTAATGAGATGAAGTTTAATAAATAATTATGTTAAAAAAGATAAATAAGAATTTAATGTTAGATGAATATGAGATAAGTGTCTTAAAGAGATATGATATTGATATAAGTGAGTGTTCTTCTCTAAGAGAGGTAAGCTTATTAGTAGAACGTTTCATGAATAATTATGAACTTGATAGTGAAGAATTGGATGAATTAGATTATATTTTAGAAAAATTACAGGAAAGAAATTATTACGAAAATACAAATAAATAATACTTTTATAGGTGTTATTTTTTTTCTCTTGTGATATAGTAATAATTATTCAAGTCAAGACTTATCTTTTAAAAAATATAATGTTATACTAGGAATTGTTGGGTGGTGATATTATGAAGTATAATCCTTTAGGAATAAAGACTGAATATACTTTACTTTCGAGTTTGATTAAGATAAAAGACTTAATTGAGTTTGCGAAGATTAATAATATTACGGCTTTGGGACTTTTAGATGATAATTTGAATGGAGTTATGGAGTTTTATGATAATTGTCTTCTTAATAATATTAAGCCTTTGATAGGGCTTAAAGTTACTTTAGATAATAAAGATTTCTATTTATATGCTAAAGATTATGATGGCTATTTAGAGTTAGTTAAGATTAATAATAAGATAGTTTTGGGAGAAGTTTTAGATTATAATATTCTTGCGAGTAAGAATATTTATGTAGTTATTCCTTATTCTTTTAAAGAGACTTTGGAAGAAGTAAAGAGATTTAAAGATGAAGAAGATATCTATTTTAGTTATACTTCTTTAGAAGAGAAGAATAGTCTTAGAATTCTTAGTGATAATTTATTGTTTCTTAAAGAGATTAGAGTTTTAAGAAAGGAAGATACTGTTTATTTAGAATATCTTAAGAAAATTGGGGATACTTCTTTTGATGAGGGTAATTGTTGTTATGAAGATATCTTAGAGAGTGATGATATCTTAAGAATAAAGAAATTTATAGATAAAATAGATATAAGAATTGATAAATCTAAAAGATATATTCCTATTTTTGATGAGAGTAGAGATAGTAAGAGTTATCTATATAGTTTGGCTTTTTTGGGACTTAAGAAGAGATTAAATAATGTCATAGAGGAAAGATATGTTAAGAGATTACAATATGAGTTAGATGTTATTGATAAGATGGGGTTTAATGATTATTTTTTGATTGTTTATGATTATGTTAAGTATGCGAAGAAGAATGATATTTTAGTCGGACCGGGGCGTGGTTCGGCTGCGGGAGCTTTAGTTAGTTATTGTCTAGGAATTACGAATGTTGATCCTTTAGAGTATAATCTTTTATTTGAGCGTTTTCTAAATAAAGATAGGGTAACGATGCCAGATATTGATATGGACTTTGAAGATATCAGAAGAGAAGATATGATTAAGTATGTTAGGAGTCGTTATGGGACTTTTAATGTGGCTCCGATTACGACTTATGGGACTTTACAAGCAAGACAAGTTCTTAGAGATGTTAGTAGTCTTGTGATTGTTGATGGTAAGTTAATAGATGATTTTATTAGTAATATTGATTCGAAGATGTCTTTAAAAGATAATTTAAGTAAGGCAATAGTTAGTAAAATGCTAAAAGAAAATGGGGTTTTAAAGAAGATTTATAAAATTGCTATGAAATTAGAAGGCTTAAAGAGACATATGTCGGTTCATGCTGCGGGAGTGGTTATTTCATCAGTTCCTTTAGATAAAGTGATGCCAGTTGTTAAGACTAGTGAGGGGATTAATACGGGGTTGACGATGAATTATTTAGAAGAGTTAGGTTTTCTAAAGATGGATTTCTTAGCTTTATCGAATTTACATTTTATTCATGATATTTTAAGAGAGCTTCCGAGTGATTTTAATCTTAATAATATTCCTTTAGATGATAAAGATACTTATGATTTATTTAGTTTAGCAGATACGGATGGAGTTTTTCAGTTTGAATCTAGTGGAATGAAAAATTTCTTATTAAAATTAAAGCCTAGGTGTTTTGAAGATTTATATGCAGCGGTGGCGTTGTTTCGTCCGGGACCTATGGAAAATATTGATTTATTTATCGAGAGAAAGAATGGGGGTCAAGTTACTTATATTGTGCCGGCTTTAGAGCCGATTTTAAAAGAGACTTATGGGATAATTGTTTATCAGGAACAGATTATGCAAATCTTAGTAACGATGGCTGGTTTTAGTATGGCGGAAGCAGATAATATTCGTCGAGCGATGAGTAAAAAGAAAAAGGAAGTTCTAATTAAGGCTCAGAGTGATTTTATTAAACGTTCGATGGATAATGGTTATCAAAAGAGTGAGGCGGAAGCGGTATATGATTTGATTTTGAAGTTTGCTAACTATGGATTTAATAAGGCTCATTCAGTTTGTTATGCTTTGATTGGGTATCAGATGGCTTATTTAAAGGTGCATTTTAAGGAGATTTTTTTAGCGGGGCTTCTTAATATGAGTGTATCCAATAGTAAGAAGACGGAAGAGTATTTGAATGTGGCAAAGAGAATGCATATTACGGTGTTACTTCCCAATATAAATATTAGTACGGATAAGTATTTACATAAGAATAATTATCTTTTGTTACCTCTTAATACTATTAGAAATGTTGGGTCTAATACGATTAAGGTTATCTTAGAAGATAGGAAAATACAGGGGATATATAAAGATTATTTTGACTTAGTAGTAAGATTTTTTAGACTAGGGATTAAGAAAAATGTTATTGAGAGTTTAATAGATGGGAAAGCTTTAGATTTATTTAAGCTTAGTCATAGGACAATGTTAGAGGGACTAGATGAGGCTTTAAGATATGCTTTTGTTGTTAAAGACTTAGATGAGTCTTTGATAGAACGACCTATTCTAAAAGAATATGCGGATGATATGAAGAGTTTAATGGATAGGGAATATGCCGTATATGGGTTTTATGTTAGTAATCATCCTGCTAGTAAGTATAATAATAAAGAGATAGTAAAAATTAAAAGAATAAGAGAGTATTTAGGGAAGAGTATTAATATGGTACTTCTTGTTAACGAGATAAAGAAGATTAAGACTAAGAGTAATCAAGATATGGCTTTTCTTTTGGGTAGTGATGAGACCGGAAAGATAGATTTAGTTTTGTTTCCAAAGAATATTAATTACTTAAATAATTTTAAAGTCGGAGACTTAGTATATGTTTTGGGGACGGTAGCGAGAAGATTAGATAAATATCAAATAAATATCAATAGAATTAGGGTGTTAGATGATGAGTAGTGAAGAGTTGTTTTTACAGAGTATAGGAATTACTAATTTAGAGAAATATAAAGGTTATAAGATTATAGATGTTACTTTAAATGAAAGAAAAAGAGAATTTAATGTGAAGATGGCTTTACCTGATGTAGTAATTCCGGAAGATATCGATGGACTTTGGATGGCTGGTCGAAGAGGGATAAATGGGAATATTAAAGTTAATTTAGAACTTTTCCAAGAAAAGAGAAATCCTGAGGAGATTATTAAGATTTTTAAGTATGTTTTAAATGATTTTACGAAGATGAAACCTTCTTTGATAGGGGTAGTTGATAATAATGTTACTTTAGATGATGATATCCTAGTGCTTGAAGTTAATACTAAAGTCGAAGAAAAGATGATTTTAGATAGTGTGAAAGTCTTAGTTAGTAAATTAGAGCTTTATGGAATTAGAGATGTTAATATTACGACAGTAGTTAGTGAGACTAAACAAGAAGAGATTAAGAATTTGATTGCTTCTAGTCATGAAGAAGTTAAAGTAAAAGAGAAAACGCCAATTATTATGGGTAAACATATTGATGGGGAGATTACATCGATTAATGAGATTATGGGTGAGATGCGTAATGTTGTGGTTGAAGGGTTTATCTTTGGAGAGATTGGGACTTTAGAGAAAGAGAAAATCAATATTATTACTTTGAAGTTTAGTGATAAGACTAATAGTATCTTAGTGAAAATATTTAAAAAAGATCATGATGAGTTCTTAAGTGTTATGGAGGAGATGAAAGCAGGGACTTGGTATCGGGTTCATGGTAATGTTGAGTTTGATAACTATGCGAAAGAATTAGTGCTTGTTGTTCGCAATATGGAGCATATAGCTTCTAAAGATAGTAAAGCTAAAGATGAGGCAGAAATTAAGAGAGTTGAGTTACATACGCATACGATGATGAGTGCGATGGATGGGGTTATTCCGGCAGAAGCATTAGTAAAGTGTGCTTATAACTTAGGACATAAAGCAATTGCTGTGACTGATCATAACTGTGTCCAATCTTTTCCTGAGTTATATCATACGGTTGAAGCTTTGAATAAAGGAAAAGATGCTAAAGACCATTTTAAGGTTTTATATGGGACTGAACTTAATGTTGTTAATGATGATATAGATGTGGTTTTTAATCTTCAAGAGTATAATTTGTTAGATCAGGAGTATGTAGTTTTTGATACGGAGACAACTGGTTTTTATGCTGGTAGTGATCAGATGATTGAAATAGGGGCTGTTAAGATTAAAAATAATGAAGTTTTAGACCGTTTTGATGCTTTAATAGATCCTCATCGACCTTTGCCTCAGAAGATTACAGATTTAACTTATATTACGGATGAGATGTTAAAGGGTAAAGAAGATGAAGATGTTGTTACGAAGAAATTCTTAGATTGGGTTGGGGATTTACCGTTAGTTGCTCATAATGCGAAGTTTGATATTTCCTTTATGAGGGCGGCTTGTAATAAATATAATCTAGGAGAATTTAAGGCTACCGTTTTAGATACGATGAGTATGGCAAGAATGTTACATCCGGATTGGCCTAATCATAAACTTAGCACTTTAACTAGAAAGTTAAATATTCCTTGGGATGAAGATAAACATCATAGAGCTGATTATGATGCCGAGGGAACGGCTTATGCTTTTTATAAGTTTTGTAAAGAATTTGATGCCCAAAATATTTCGACGACGACGAAATTAGTAGCTAGTATAGATACAGAAAGTTTAGTTAAGTTTGCTTATCCTTTTCATGTGACTATTATTGCTAAAGATAGGGGAGGTCTAAAGAATTTATTTAAGATTATTAGTATGGCTAATACGAAGTACTTATATAAAAATGATCAACCGAAGATACCAAGAAGAGAGATAAATAATCTAAGAGAAGGGTTACTTATTGGGTCTTCTTGTATAAATAATGAAATCTTTGAGAAGGCTGGTAGTCTAGAAGATGAAGAGTTAGTTAATATGATGAGTTTCTATGATTATATAGAAGTTCAGCCACTTAGTGTATTTTCTCATTTAATTGGACCAGAAAGAAAGTTTAATAGTGAAGTAGAAGCAGAAAACTATTTGAAGAGGATTATTAGAGTAGCTAAAGAAGCAGGTAAACCAGTAGTGGCAACGGGGGATGTTCATAATCTAACGAAAGAGGATTTAATTTATAGAGAGATTATTATTAATCAGAAATTTAATGGTAAGTTACATCCTTTGAATAGAAAAGGGTTAAAAGTACCTAATATGTATCTAAAGACAACGGATGAGATGTTAGAGGAGTTTAGTTTTCTGGGAGAAGAGTTAGCTTATGAGATCGTTGTTGCTAATACAAATAAGATTGCTGAGATGGTAGGAGAAATCGAAGTAATTATTGCTACTCCTAAACCATTTGCACCGAAGATACCTAATTCTATTGAGACAATGACGGAACTGGTTTATACGAAAGCTAGAGATTGGTATGGGGAGGTATTACCTTATCATATTGAAGATAGATTAGCTAAAGAGTTGTATGGTGATTCTTTGAAAGAGGCTATAACTTATTATGTTAATAAAGATGAGAGTATTACGGATAAAGATAAAGAGATTTATGCAATTTTACATAAGACTATTGTTGGAGGATATAATTCTGTTAAAGATTATATTAAAGAATATTTAAAAGATACTTTAGAAGAGGTTCCTAATGATGAGGAGTTAGATAAAGAAGCAAAGAAGAAATTAGGGGGTATTATTGGTGCGGGGTATGATGTTATTTATTTGATTGCTCAAAAACTGGTTAAACACTCTAACGATGAGGGCTTCTTGGTAGGATCTCGTGGGTCGGTTGGTTCATCCTTTGTTGCTTGTATGATGGGAATAACTGAGGTTAACTCTTTGGCAGCTCATTACCGTTGTGGTAAGTGTAAATTAAGTATATTTAATGATGAAGAAGGTAATCCTTTAGGATCTACTTATTCAAGTGGGTTTGATTTACCAGATAAAAAGTGTCCTCATTGTGATATTCCGATGATAAAGGATGGTCAAGATATCCCTTTTGCTACTTTCTTAGGATTTAATGCTGATAAAGTTCCGGATATTGATTTGAACTTTTCGGATTTAAACCAAGCTAGTGCTCATGAATATACGAAAGTATTGTTCGGCGTTGATAATGTTTATCGTGCAGGAACCATTGGAACTGTTGCGGAAAAAACGGCTTATGGTTATGTTCGAGGTTATTGTGAAGAAAAAGGTATTATCATGCGCAGCTTGGAAATAGAGCGTTTAGCAATGGGATGTACGGGTGTTAAAAGAACAACCGGACAACATCCTGGTGGCATTGTAGTTATTCCCGGTTATATGGAAGTTTATGATTTTACACCATTCCAATATCCGGCAGATGATCCTACTAGTGCTTGGCGAACAACTCACTTTGATTACCACGCTATCGATGCTGATGTCTTAAAACTAGATATTTTAGGTCATACTGATCCTACTCAATTAAGAATGATTCAAGATTTAACGGGTGATGATATTACTAAGGTTCCTTTAGATGATAAAGCGACTATGTCAATTTTTACTTCTACTAAAGCTTTAGGAGTAACTCCGGAACAGATTATGTGTGAGACGGGAACTTTAGGAGTACCTGAATTTGGAACCCCATTTACTATTTCATTAGTTAAAGATACTAAACCAACGACTTTTGCGGAGTTAATTAAAATATCTGGGTTGTCGCATGGTACTGATGTATGGCTTGGTAATGCCCAAGAATTAATTGCTAATAATGTGGTACCATTTTCGAAGGTAATTGGTTGTCGTGATGATATTATGGTTGATTTGATGTATCAAGGTTTACCACCTTTTAAAGCCTTTAAGATAATGGAGTTTGTTCGTAAAGGAAGAGCTTCAAAACCTAAAGACCATGAAGAGTGGGAAGGTTATGTTAAACTAATGCAAGAGTACAATGTTGAAGACTGGTTTATTGATTCTTGCGCGAAGATAAAGTATATGTTTCCTAAAGCCCATGCGGCTGCTTATGTTACTAGTGCTTTTCGTATTGCTTGGTATAAAGTACATAAGCCAATAATATATTATGCTTCTTATTTTTCAACTCGGTTTGATGATTTTGATTTAGAAGTTATGGTTAAAGGCTATGATACAATTAAAGCTAAAATGGCGGAATTGATGGCTAAAGGATATGATGCTACTAATAAAGAGTCTAGTTTATTAGAAACTTTAAAATTAGCTTTAGAAGCTACGGCGAGGGGAATAAAATTTTCTAACATTGATATTGAAAAAAGTGATGGAAAGAACTTTGTTATTGGAGATGAGCATACGCTTATTTGTCCTTTCAAAGTCTTAGATGGTTTAGGAGACTCAGTTGCTACGAAGATAATTGAGGAAAGAAATATTCAACCTTTTATTAGTATTGAAGATTTACAAAGTAGAGGAAAAGTAAGTTCAACTACTATTGATAAATTAAGAACTTTGGGAGTTTTAGATGGTTTACCAGAAACTTCACAATTAAGTTTATTTTAACTTTAAAATATGGTATCCTATTAGTAGGAGGATACAATATGTCAAAAAAAGAACGCAAAGAATATAATGATAGATTAATGTGTTATGCTATATTAATATTTACAATTGGACTAGTCTTGGGAAGTGGCTTGATAAGCCTAGGAATAAGAGCAGATAGTTTGAATACTATTGGCTATTGTATAGTAGGGGCTGTAATCTTATTAACCTTTTTATGTTTATCTTTTGTAATGTATATTGAAGCTAAAAAAGATGAAATAAAAGTGTTAGAAAAAGAAACTAATTAAGATGATTAAATTCATCTTTTTTAATTGCTTTAAGTGAGGAAAGTCTTGTAAAAGCTGATTGACAAGTGATTAATACTTTGGTAGAATATTAATCGTTTTAAGGCTTTCTTAAAACCGCACTAAAAAGGTTAGAAGAGTTTGATAACCACCTTAAGGGCGCGTCTTAAATTTATAAGGAGGGATAATATGAAAGCTATATTTGTAACAGGTGGAAAACAATATTGTGTTTCTGAAGGCGATGTTATTTATGTTGAAAAATTAGATGCTGAAGTTGGCAAAGAAGTTACTTTTGATGAAGTGCTTATGGCTGGTGAAGTATTTGGTAATCCAACAGTTAAAAATGCAAGCGTTGTTGGTGTTGTTGAAAAACAAGGAAGACAAAAGAAAATTACTGTATTTAAGTACAAACCTAAGAAGAAATATCGTAAGAAACAAGGACATAGACAACCATATACTAAGGTTACTATTAAGTCTATTAATGTTAAGTAATTATGATAAAAGTGAACTATGTGGTATCTAATAATTTAATTAAAAGTGTTAGTATTAAGGGGCATGCTTTCTATGATACTTATGGCAAAGATATTGTGTGTGCGGCTGTATCTAGTATAGTTACAACAACAATTAATGATATTTTAGCCTTAACAGAAGATAAAATTAAATATGATACTCAAGATGGTAATGTTTTAATTACTGTCGTTAGTGATAATGAGGTTGTCGAAAAGCTTTTAAATGTTATGTTAAATATGTTAAAAGAATTGGCAAGTGATTATCCAAAAAATATCAAAATAGGAGGATTAAAATGAATTTTATGAAATTGAATATCCAATTATTTGCTCACGTTAAAGCTCAAGGTTCTACTCAAAACGGTAGAGATTCTGTTGGTCGTAGATTAGGTGCTAAAGCTAGTGATGGAGAAGTTGTTACTGCTGGTGCTATAATTTATCGTCAAAGAGGAACTAAGATTTATCCAGGAACAAATGTTGGAATGGGCAAAGACCATACTTTATATGCTAAAGTAGCTGGTACTGTTAAATATGAACGTCTTGGAAGAGACAAGAAAAAAGTAAGTGTATACGAAGTTAAGTAGTATATACTTCTTTTTTTATTTTTGATATAATTTTTCTATAAGATATAAAGGTGGTTCATATGTTTGGAAAGATTATACGAGTAGTAGATAATTATATTTATGTTGAAAATAGAATGGAGAAATCGGAGACTAATTTAATTGGGTATCATTTAGTATTTAGTGATACTAGTAAACAGTTGGTGGGGGAGATAATTAATATATCTATTAAAGAAATAGAAGTTTTATTGATTGGAGAAATCAAAGATAATAAGTTTATAGCAGGGATAATTAAGAAGCCTAGTAGTAATTGTTCCATTAGAGTTATTAATAAAAAAGAAGTAGAATACTTATTAGGAAGTCAAGATTATAGTAATAAAGCTAATCTATTGATTGGAAAGTCTTTAATATATGATAATTATAAAGTGACTGCGGATAAGAATAAGTTCTTTAGTGGACATTTTGCTGTCTTAGGAAATACTGGTTCTGGGAAGTCTTGTGCGATGGCAAGACTACTTCAAAATTTATTTTATAGTAATGATGATAAGTTACCTGTTAATTCACATTTTATAGTCTTTGATGTTTTTGGAGAGTATAAAAGAGCTTTTAAAGGGATTGATCGAATTGAAGGGTTAAAGTTTAAGAGTTATTCTACTAGTCCAAAGGAAGAAGATATTGAAGTTAAAATTCCTGCTTATTTTTTAGGAGTAGATGATTTAGCCCTTTTACTTAGTGTTAGTGATTATAATGTTATTCCGGTAATAGAAAATACATTAAGACTTACCTATATCTTTAATAGTAAAGATCCTAATACAGTGAAGTATAAAGACTATATAATAGCATCGACGATTATGGATATATTATCTTGTGGAAAACCTGCAGCAGCTATTAGAGACCAGATAATAGCGGCTTTAACTAAGTATAATACAGTTAATATTAGTTTAGATACTATTATTCATCAACCAGGATATGATAGGACTTTAAGACAGTGTTTACTTATTGATAGTCAAGGAAAGATGAATGCTATTGGACTTATTACTGATTTTATTAAACAATTTTTAAATTTTGATTTGAATGAGTTAAAGATAGAACCTAATTTTATTTATACTTTGGATGATTTACAAAATGCGTTAGATTTTTCACTTCTTAATGAAGGGGTGTTAAATTCTAGTAATCAGTATGATAAGTTAAATACTTTAAAGATTAGATTAAATTCAATTATTAATAGTGAGTATAAGAAAATATTTGAATTTGATAAAGTGGTTTCTAAGGATGAGTATATTAGAAATTTCTTTACGACTAAAGAGGGAAAAGTTGCTCAGATTATTAACATTAATTTGAATGGTGTTGATGATCGAATGATTAAGACTTTGTCGAAGATTTATGGAAAAATGTTTTTTGATTATGTTACTAGTTTGGAGAAAAGGGCTAGTTTTCCTATTCATATATTAATGGAAGAAGCTCATCGTTATGTGAAGAATGACCATGATTATGAGATATTGGGTTATAATATTTTTGATAGAATTACTAAGGAAGGACGAAAATATGGGATACTTTTGGGACTTATTACCCAAAGACCTAGTGAGTTGTCGGCAACTTCTTTGTCACAATGTACTAATTTCTTGGTACTTAGATTACATCATCCTGATGATATTGATATTGTTAGTAAGATTAGTGCAGCGGTTAATAAGAATACTTTAGAGAAAGTTAAGACTTTAAGGTCTGGGATGCCTTTGTGTTTTGGAACGGCTTTTAATATTCCGGTGATAGTGGATATGGATTTACCTAGTCCTATGCCTGAGAGTACTTCAGTAGATATAGTAAGTGAATGGTATAAATAAAATTTATAGGAATAAAAGTTTGAAATTCATAGGAATAAAAAGTCAAAATTCATAGGATTGAAATGTTAAAATCCATAGGAATGAAGTTGACTTTTGTAAGATTATCTTTTATACTGGTTATCTTGAAGATGAAAGAAATATAGAGGTAATAAGTAAAGACATATACACTTATTTTAAAGAATTAAAGAAGTTAAATAGTAATAATGTGGTTAGTTTAAAGTGAATTTAGTTAAATTATAGAGAGCAATGGTATTTCAGGTTAAATGATATGGTAATAATCATTTAAGCTGAAATATTTTTTTAATATGTTTGTTACTAGGTGTTAAGTTGATAAAATCTTAACTATGAAAAATGTTGTTTTTATGATATAGTTAGTTTAGATACAAAGTAGAGAAGGGTAATTATGAAGAAATTTGACAAAGATAAGTATTTGAAAAAATTAAAATTCAAAAGAAATCTGACTAAATATGGAAAATATTTTTACATTGGTGTTCCTTGTGTTTTGGCTGTAGTAGCAGGAATTTATTTTGCTTATTCAAAGTTTACAGTTTCTAAGGATGCTGAAGTTGTTAAGACAACAGTTGGTAAGTTTATTCATGGTGATGTGGTAATTGGAGCTTATATAAATGGTGAGTATTCTAATACAATTCCTGGTAAGAATGATGGTTATGTTGTAAAGAGTGTTTCTTGTGATAATAATGCTACTGGTTCTTGGGATAAGGATGTTTGGGGAATAGCATTAACTAATATGACTAAGAGAACGAAATGTAATATTTATTTTGAGACCAAGAAGAATTCAGTAAATGACGTTATAAATGAAGCGGTAAATACAAATAGTAGTATGTTTGCCAGTGATGATGCCGATAAAAATGTAAGGTATATAGGAGCTGATCCAAGTAACTATGTGTATTTTAACTGTAGTGATTATACTAATCCCACAGCTGATACTTGTGAGTTATGGCGTATAATAGGCGTATTTAATAATGTAACTAAGTCTGATGGCTCTAAAGAAAATCTGGTTAAGATTATAAGAGCTGATTCTTTAGGCAATTATTCTTGGGACAGTTCTGATTCATCAGTAAATAATGGTTATGGTGTTAATGATTGGACTGATGCTGATGCGATGAAGCTATTAAATCCTGGTTATGATAGTGAGTCAGTCGGTGGATCATTATATTATAATGCTAAGAGTGGAACTTGTTATTATGGTCGAAATAACGCCACAACTTCATGTGATTTCACTTCAACCGGCTTAAAAAATGATATAACCAGAAATGCCATTGAAGAAGTTGTATGGAATTTAGGCGGGACTAATACTTATAATTCAGCAAGTAATGGTTTAGCAAGTCATTGGTATGGATATGAAAGAAGAACAACAGTATATAGTGGCAGACCAACAACATGGACAGGAAAAGTTGGCTTAATGTATCCAAGTGATTATGGTTATGCTACCAGTGGCGGAACGACCAAAGATAGAGCAGCTTGTCTAGCAAAAGAACTATATAATTGGGATTCCTCAGATTTTAGTGATTGTAAAGGAAATGACTATTTATTTGATGCAAACAATGTTCAATGGACACTGGCGCCTTATTCGGCTGGTGCTGACGGTGTGTTCCGTGTGCTCAGGGGCGGCGGTGTCTACAGCAACCGTGCTAGCATTATTGGCGCGGTTCGCCCGGTGCTTTTTCTGAAATCTAATATCCAAGTTGATAAAGGTACAGGAGCAAAAAGCGACCCGTATCAGTTAAAAATGCAGTAAAGTAAATACGGAATAAAGGGCCGCTTGCTTGCTCTTAATCAAGCAAGGCCCAGCAGAAAAATAAAGATGAGAAGAATGAAAATGATAGTAAGAGCAAGGAAGAGAAAATCGAGGACGTAAGTCCTCGAAGGGGGTTTCAGAGGGCTATAAGCCCTCCGCCAAAATCAGAAAAATTAGGGTAATGACATATGCCTACATATGTATTAAAATTGTGTTATATGAGTTTTAGTGTTGATAGTAGATATGGGATAAGTTTGCTAGTGAGAAAGAATTTGAATTATATTCGGTAGGAAGAGTTTTTAATAGTTTAAAAGAGCCAGCTATAATTGATTTTGAAGATGGACATTCTATATATAAGACACCTCTTATGTTTTATGAATTTCAAAGATTGATGAAAAAATTAATAAAGAATATTCCAAATTAAATGATAAAATTAAAAAAATCATTTAATTTGGAATATTCTGGCTTTTTATGTTATAATTATGTTTGAAAGGGACTATAGATTATGACAAATGAAAATAAAATATTGGAAATGATTCAAGATAAAGGACTGTTGACAAATAACGACTTAAAAGAAAATAATATTCCCAAATCAGCTGTTAAGAGATTGCTAGCAAAAGAAAAAATTGTTAAAGTAAAAAAAGGATTATATAATACAAGCAATAATTTGACTGATGAATATTTCACGGCAATATATGGAAGTAAAGAAGCAATTTTTTCATATTTTACAGCCTTATATTTCTGGGATTTATGTGAAATGGTACCAATGATTTATGATATAACAGTGAAGAAAAATTATGGGGGAATATTGCAAAAAAACAATAAAATTAAATTACATTATGTTGATGAAAAAATCTTTGATTTAGGTAAAACTTATATTAAAAGTCCACAGGGACAAGTTGTGTGTTGTTATGATATTGAAAGATGTTTATGTGATTTAATAAAAAGTCAGGATAATTTATATTTTGATTATATAAAGTATGCTTTTAATGAGTATTATAAAGTTCAAAAACATGATACTTTTAAACTTCTTAAGTATGCAAGAGAACTAGAAGTTGAAGAAAAAGTAAGTAAATTTGTGAGGGCATTTTTATGAATAGTATGAGTTTGAAAGCTAAAATAAATCAAAAAGCTAAAGAACTAGAAGTAATGCCTCAAGATTTATTACAAATGTATTTTTTCGAAAGATTACTATATAGAATATCTGCTAGTAGATATAGGGATAATTTTATTTTAAAAGGTGGTTTATTATTAGCGGCTATTTTTGGCGAAGACAGAAGAACTACTCAAGACATGGATACAATGATTAAGGGACTGGAAATAGAACCTGATAGTTTATTGAAAGTTTTTAAAGAAATATTATCTATTAAAACGGATGATGGTATTATCTATGAGATAAAGGGATTTAAGGATATTAGATTAGAAGATAAATATGGGGGAATTAGACTGGCAATAGTGGGGTGTAAGGAGGATTTAAGAGTTAATTTAAAGATAGATATTACAATAAAAGATCCTATTACTCCAAGAGAGATTGAGTTTAAGTATAAAAGTATGTTTGATGATAATTATATCAAGATTATGGCTTTTACTAAGGAGACTATAATTGCTGAAAAATTTGAAACTTTAATTGAGGATACTGAAAATGATACGAGAGCAAAGGATTTTTATGATATAAGCATATTAATGAATGAAGAAATTAATGAGGCTAATTTAAGAAAAGCTATTTTTAATACGTTTAAAAGAAGAGAAAGAGAATATTTGTTAGATGAACTTGATGAAAGATATGAATTTATAAATACTAGTGAAATTTTGAAAAGTAATTGGGCTAATTATCAAAATGGTCATCCTTATGCTTTGAACGTTAGTTATGATGATATAATGGGTTCTGTATTTAAAATTATAAATATTATAAAAGAAATTAAATAATTATATTCCAAATTAAATGATAAAATTAAAAAAATCATTTAATTTGGGATATTTTAACATACCATAAAGTTTTAAAGATTATAGATACGAATGAAAAAATATTGTTATCGCTATTCTGCTTTTCTAATTTACTAAATTATAATCTCGTGTTATAATTTTTTTAGATTATAGATAATAAAGAGGGATTTAATTTTATGAAAAATTTACGCAAAGGAAAAGTTGTTTGTATTACGAGTGGTAAAGGCGGGGTAGGTAAGACTATTCTAGCGACTAATTTAGCAGGGATTATTGAAAGCTTAAATAAGAAGGTTTTACTAGTAGACTTAGATTTAACTAGTGGAGGACTGGGGCTTATTCTTAATACGCCTTATAAGAAGAATATTTGTAATATGCTTTATGATATAGAGCATAATACTTATCATGATTTTAAAGACTATGTTGTATCCTATGATAAATATATTGATTTATTACCAGCATCCACTGATCCTAGAGACTTCAATAGAGTTAGTAATTCTTTAATAAATATTATTTTAGAGAAGGCTTCTTTTATATATGATGTTATTATTGTAGATATGAGTCATGTTTTAAACGAGGTAAATGTGTTTGCCCTAGACTTTTGTGATTTAGCACTTATTGTAACTACTAATTGTCCGATGGACTTAAAGAATGTAGCGACTTTGGTAACTTTATTTAAGAATTTAAATATTAATAAATATCGGATTCTTTTGAATGAGAGTATTAATCCTTTGAAACAGTATTTTAGTATGTATGATATTAAGAATATAATAAAAGCTAATATTGATTATCATTTATCGACGGAGTTTTATATGCCTGATATAGAGAAGTTAATTATGGATGGAAAAATAGCCACTTTGAATAGTAGGTTAATTAAGAATTTTCAGAGTGATTATGCGGCTTTACTTAATTTAGCAGCGGATATAGTAGGAGGATCTAATGAGTAAGTCTTTAGTTAGTGCTTTTAATATTAAGAATAATAATCTTTTAAGACTAGGGGATTATGAGATTTTTCAAGATAAGGAAGCTTTAGATAAGTTAAGGAGTGAGATTACTTTTAGTATTATTGATGATTATAATAATGATAATAATTATGATATTCATGGGAAAGTAGACTACTATACGAGAAATCTTAATCTATCGACTTTAGAAAAACAGTACCTATATAATCTTTTAGATAATGAAATCTTAGGAATGGGACCTTTAACTGAGGTTATGATGGATACTTCTGTATCCAAGGTCTTTGTTAATGGTCCAGATAAGGTATATGTCTTAGGAAGTGATGGGTATTTAGAAGATAAGAGTATTTCTTTTATTAATGATGATCATATCTTAAGGACAGTTAAGAATGTTGCTTCAAAGAATGATTTAAATCTTAATTTTGATGAGGTTTATCTTAGTTTTAAAACGAAAGATAATACGAAGTTTATATTACTTAATACGCCTTTAGTAAGTAGTCCTTCTCTAACGATTATTAAGAGTAATAAGACTTTGGAAAGTCCGGATGAGTTAGTAAGACTAGGGACTATTACGCCTTATATGGCGAGATTTTTAGAGGCTTCTGTTAAGTTAAAATTAAATATTTTAGTTTGTGGGAAGAAGAATAGTGGGAAGAAGACTTTAATTAATGCTTTGATGGAGTTTATTCCTAAGAATGAGAGAACTTTATATATTGGGTATAATGGTACTAATGATAAGAATGTTTTGAGTGTAAATACTAGTGATATAGATATTCTAAAGTCTTTGGGGGCTAATTACATGGTATATTCTAAAGATGATGTTTTAAGTCTTTTAAAGTTAGTAAATACGAGAGATGGGATTATTTCTTCTTTAGATACGAGAGATTTTAGTTTAGATAATATAGTGACTAATGTTAGTTTAGAGAATAATAATTTAGGGAAAGATATTATCTTAAATAGTATTTATAGTGGGTTTGATATGGTTATTTATCTGGAAAGACAAGAGAATGCGAGAATAAAAGTAACTTCAATTAGAGAGGTAGATAATAATTCTTTAAGAGAAGTATTTAGTTATCAAGATGGGACTTTTAATTTTAATTCGAAGAGTAATACTATCTATAAGAGAGTTAAGGCTTCTGGGGATAATTCTTTAGATGATATCTTTGGGGAGCGTTAGTATGTATGTTATCCAGTTAGTTATTTTAATAGTTGTTCTTTTGATAGGAATATTCTTAATAAAGATGGCAAGTACTTTAAAGATGGCAAGAAGAATTAATCGTTTTAGTTTGGTATCTGAGGAGAATAAGGAGTCTTTATTATCAAGGATAGATAGGAAGTTCTGGGGACTTATTCATAGTCTTAGTAAGGGATTATCAAGATATAAGTTAGTTAATAGATTATCAAGTAAGTATGATAAGTATATCTTAGAGATTAATAAAGATAAGGTTAGTCCGGAAGATTATTTTACTATTAAGTTATTAATTTTAATCGGGTTATTTAGTGTTACGTTAGTTAGTGTGGTTTTAGGAAGTATTCCGGCTAAGTTAATTATTTTAGTTTTAGTCTTTTTGATAGGGTATTTCTTACCGGACTTATTTTGGAAGTATTTATATATTAAAAGAACGAATAGAATTCTTAATGATGTTTATTCTAGTACGAAGTATATTTATTATGGATTAGTAAAAGGTAAGGCGATTGATGAGGCTTTAAGTAGTAGTATTAATTCTTTAGATGGGGATATTACAGATGAGCTTTTAAAGATGAGAAAAGACTTAAGGAATAATATTTCTTTAGAAGATGCTTATTATAAGTTCTATAAGAGAAGTGGGATTAAAGAAGTTAAGTATCTTAGTGATAGTTTAAGGGTTGCTAATAAGTTAAATATTAGTTATAAAGAAGCACTTAGTTATATTTTAGAGAAGATGGATAGGGATTATACGAGGAAGAATAATATCTTTAAAGTTATTGATGTTTATAATTATTTATTCTTAGTAGTATTAATTATTCCTTTATTAGTATTTGTCTTTGGACTATTTATTAAGTTAGATTATTTTATGAAACTTATGAATAATAAGGGATTATATTTAATGGGAGTTATTGTTATTCTTTATAGTATTTATATCTATGTAATTAAGAATATTTTGGAGGTTTCTTATGAATAGTTTTATTTATATGTTATATCCAAAGAGATATATTAATTCTTTAGAAAAGAAGTTTAAGAGACTAGGGAGTAGTAATAAGATAGATATTAATATCTTCTTAATAACAAGATTAATCTTAGAGTTTATTTTATTTATATTACTATTATTAATACCAGTATATGGGTTAATCTTAAGTATTTTGTTTACGGTGTTATTTCATTTTCTTTATGAGGATTTAATTCTTAATAATAGGTTAATTAAAAGAGAAAAGAGAATTCTAGATAGTTTAAGGGAAGTTTTGGAATTATATTTACTAGGGATTAAGTATAATCAGGATAATTATTTAGTCTTTAAGAGAGTAGTTGGCGAGTTAGATAATGATTTGACGGAAGAAATAAAATACTTAATGAAAAGATATAATAGTTTTGAAGAAGTATTAAGTAATTTGGTTACAATGATACCAGAATATGAGTTTAGTGATGATATTTTGATGCTTAGTGGTAAAGAGACTAGTAAGTATGTGAATAAAATTTTAGAGACTATTGATGGTATAGATAAGGCTAATCAGAATAGAATAGTTAGTATGATACCAGTAAAAATCATTAGTATTAGTATTTTATTTTTATGTTTGGTATTATTAATTATTTTGTTGGGACCAAAATACTTATGAATTTTGTTGCAATAAGTAAATATTTATGATAATCTAAAAGAGAATAGAAGGTGCTTAGATGGAAAAGTTTATCAATAATTTGTATAGTAATAGTAATTTTCCTATTATATTGTTTTCATTAATTGGAATTTTTATTGTTTTGTTTATTATTACGCTTATTTTAGCCCTTAGAGATGCTAAGAAGTATAGTAAGGAAGAAGAGTTAAATAGTAAAGAGAAGAAAGATTTAGAGGAAAGTCCTAAGGAAGAGAAAGAAGAAACTCATTTTGAGGATATAACTTTTAATGATGAAGAGAAGCCTAAAGAGGATGAGACTACTTTTGAGGGAATATCTTTTGATGATAAAAATTTAGATGATGATAAAGATACTAAAGATGATGAAGATACTAAAGAAGAGGTAATTGAAGAGACAACAACTGAGATTCCCGTTTTAAAAGATGAGGAAATTAGTAATTTTGAAGAGTTTTTCTTAGAGAATTTAAAAGATAAGAAAGATAATGTCTTTGATTTTAGTAAGATTGAAGATAAAAAAGCTACTGAGAAGTTAGAAAATAATGAGTTAGATTTTAATAGTGATATTGAAATGGAGCTTCCTAAGAAAAAGACTGATTATTCCTTTAAAAATATTGATGGTGAGTCTTATAAGATTAATAAGTAAGAAAGAGTGGATCTATTAATTTAGGTTCCTTTTTTAATCTTTTACAATAACTTCAGCCAAAATGTAAAATGAAAACCAGCCAAAATGTAAAATGAAAGCCAGCCAAAATGTAAAATGAAAGCCAGCCAAAATGTAAAATGACTAAAAAATAAGCAATGGATAAAGTAACATTCATTTGAAAAAATTTATGTTCGATGATGATATTCCTTTGAAAAAATTGAAATAGTGATATAATAAGATTAGGTGATGAAGATGTTAAAAAGAAAAATTATTAAAAATTTAGTTGAATGGAAAGAAAATCATCAGAATAATTGTTTGCTTTTAATTGGAGCTCGTCAGGTTGGTAAGACTTATATTTTAAAGACTTTTGCTAATCAATATTATGAGAAAGTTATATATATTAATTTTATTGAGAATGCTAGTTATATAGATATTTTTAATGGTAATTTAGATACGGAAACGATTATTAAGAAGATGTCTTTAGTAGTTCCTAATTCTTTGATTATTCCAGGTAAGACAATTATTATTCTAGATGATATTCAAATGTGTGAGAATGCTATTACGGCTTTGAAATTTTTGGCTCAAAATCAAGATTTTGACTGTATAGCTTCTGGGTCTTTACTGAGAATAACTTATAATAGAGTAGTGTCTTTTCCTGTTGGGTATGTTGAAAGATTAGATATGAATTCGCTAGATTTTGAAGAGTTTTGTTGGGCAAATGGTGTTGATGAGGCAGCAATCGATTATCTAAAAGAATTTTATATTAGTAAGAAAACCGTACCAGATAGTATTCATAAGCGAATGATGGAATTGTTTAAAGAATACATTGTTGTCGGCGGGATGCCTAGAGTTGTTGATGACTTTGTAAATAATCATAATTTTGAACAGGTATTGAAACTCCAAAGAAATATTATTATGGATTATAAAGACGATATTGTAAAATATGCAAGTATTAATGATAAATCTAAAATTAGAGATTGTTTTAATTCAATTCCTAAACATTTATCCCAAGAAAATAAGAAGTTTAGATATAATTTGGTAAATAAAGGGGCTACTTCAGAAAAGTATAAAGGGGCTTTAGAGTGGCTTTCGGATGCCGGAATAATAAGTTTTTGTTACAATCTATCTAAGCCGGAAGCCCCATTAGAGGGATTTAGTAAAGAAGATGTTTTTAAAGTTTATATGAAAGATACGGGGTTATTGGTATCAATGCTTGATGATGGGACAAATCTAGAGATAATTAATGGTAATCTTGGTATTTATAAAGGTGCTATATACGAAAATATTATTGCAGATATCTTTAATAAGAGTGGTAAAAAGCTTTATTATTTTGAGTATAATTCAACTTTAGAAGTAGACTTTATTATAAAATATCAAGGAAAAATTACAGCTGTAGAAGTGAAGGCGGCTGATAATACGAAGTCAAAATCTTTGAACTCGTTAATAGATAATTGGCATTTAGAACAAGGAATAAAATTATCAAGTAAAAATGTTGGTAGTACAAGAGATAAAATTATTAATTTGCCATTATATATGAGTATGTTTTTATAGAAGAACCTAAGACTGGGTTCTTTTTTAGATAGATATTGTCAAATAATGAGATATATGGTTAAATAAAGAAACGGTGATATTAATGGAGATAAGTGAAATCAAAGAAGTATTAAAGAAGAATGGGGTTTATAAGAATTATTTAATCAAGGATAAGGATGTTATAAGGAATAGTTTTAATAGGAGTAGGATTAGTTTTAAAGAGGCTTTAGTCTTAGGAGATATAGATAGTCTTGATACGGGAATTAATGGAGTTGAAGAGGATATTTTAAAGACTATGGATAGTCTTAAAGATGTAGATTATTCTAGTTTAGAGTTTAGTGTTTGTGGGGGTATCTTAGTGAAGAGTGATACTAATGATATTAGGTATATTGATGATTTATTTTTCTATAGATTAATTATTTATCCTTTAGAAGAAGTTAATGGTGGGTATAAAAGAATTCCTGGGAAGGGAAAAGTTTATGAGAAGAGAGTGGGAAGTCTTTTTAAGATTATTCATTTTAGGGACTTATTAACTGTCTTAGAGAAGTTAGATTTATTACCGGAGTATCTTGATGATGATTATTTTGATATTTTGAATAAAGGTTTCTTAAGTAGTGGTAAACCGATATTATTTAGAAGAGTCCTAAAGAAGAATTAGGACTTTTTATTTTCTTGTGATACAATAAGCTTATTAGAAGTGGGGTATTTATGATAAATATTTTAGTAGTGGAAGATGATGTTAATTTACTTAATATTATAAAGAAAAATTTAGAACGCGAGGGATATATTGTTTATACAGCTTTAGATGGGAAAAAGGGGTTAGAAGTCCTAGATAATGTGCATATAGATTTGATTATTTTAGATTTAATGTTACCGGGAGTAGATGGGTATGAATTTACGAAAAGAGTAAGAAAAACGGAAGAAAATTTACCTATCTTAATGACGACGGCTAAGAGTTTGATGGAAGATAAAAGAATTGCTTTTTTAACAGGGGTTGATGATTATATGACTAAACCTTTGGAAATGGAAGAGTTACTTTTAAGAGTTAAGGCTTTATTAAGAAGAAGTAAAATTTTAGCAGAAAGGAAAATTGTTATTGGAAAAGTGGTTGTTGATTGTGATGCTATGACAGTAAGAAGAGGTACACAAGTAACGGAGTTAACGCAAAAAGAGTTTGCTCTTCTTTATAAGTTACTTTCTTATCCGAATAAAATATTTACTAGAAATCAGCTGATGGATGAGATATGGGGTTATGAATCCAATAGTGATGATCGCACTATCGATGCTCATATTAATCGTCTTCGTCGCAAGTTTGAAAATTATCCGGAATTTGAAATAAAATCAGTGCGAGGATTAGGGTATAAGGTGGTTAAGAATGAAAAAAATTAAAAAACGGGATATTGATATAAAAACTAATCAAAAATTGCCTCTTTATTTTACCGCTTTAGCGTTTCTTACTTTTGCAGCCATTATTATAGCATTGAGTTTTTTAATTTTTATCGGGAATAAAATATTAGGCTGGGATTATATGATTGATCTTCATCAATCACAGTTTTGGGTTTTGGTCTTTATGGCTATTGTCTTAATTGGGGTTATTGCATCTATCTTAATTGGAAGACCAATCTTAAAGGGAATTAAGGAGATATCTAATTCGACAAAGAAAATTAGTGAAGGTGATTTCTCCGTAAGAATTAGCGAGAATAAGACCAAGTTTTTGGGACGTCTTTCCCATGATTTTAATCAGATGGCTAAAGAATTAGAAGGGGTTAAAATCTTAAGAAATGATTTTATTAATAATTTTTCCCATGAATTTAAGACTCCTATTAGTTCGATTAAAAATTATGCCGAAGAGTTAAGAAATAATAATTTGACTAAAGAAGAAAAAGATAAGTATTTAGATATTATTATTAAAGAAGCAACGCGTCTTTCTAATTTATCAAATAGTATTTTATATTTATCGAAAGTTGAAAAGCAAAGTATTTTAACGGATAAGAGTAATTATGATGTTGGGGAACAAATAAGACAAGCTATTCTTTTAGAGATGCAAAAGATTGAAGAGAAGAATTTAGAATTAGATTTAGATATTTTAGATTATAAATTATGTCTTAATGAGGATAGTATTGAGCAGGTATGGATTAATATTTTAGATAATGCGATTAAGTTTAGTGATAAGGATAAGTCTTTGTATATTACTAGTTATCTGGAAGATAATTGGTATGTGGTTAAATTTAAGGATGAGGGAATAGGAATACCAGATGATGATTTACCATTTGTATTTGAAAAGTTTTATAAGGCTGATAAGTCTCATTCAGAAGAGGGAAATGGTCTAGGGCTTTCCTTAGTTAAAAGAATTATTGAACTTCATAAAGGAAGTATTGAGATAAAAAGTAAGGTGGGTTTAGGGACTGTGGTTATCGTTAAATTACCTATTGATAATTAAATTCGATTGATAAATACCAATATCTTTTCTCACAGGAAAAGATATCGGCATTTTTGGTGTTATCTTTTCCCACATGAAAAGATAAATGGTACTTTTTCGAAAAAATCCCGTATTTTAGGCAAAAATCCCAAAAAAATTTTTGCAAATACGATTAAATTGGCTATAATATAATCGTGAAAGGAACAAAGTTATGAATTACGAAAACAAAATTTTAAATCTTTTTAATAATGGCTTTCTTAGAAATAAAGATCTTGTTGACAATAATATTCCAAGCGTTTATCTTACAAGATTAGTAAATAATAATGTTATCGAAAGAGTTAGCAGAGGTCTATATGTAAGGACTAATAGCCTGCCAAATGACTTAGTAATTTTACAAAATAAGAGCAAAAATGCTATTTATTCTAATATGACTGCTTTATATTTATATGGCTTTTCAGATAGGTTACCAATTAAGTATGATATTACAGTTAATTCTGGTTATAATGGAAGTCTTCAAGAAGTTGATAATGTGAATCTCTTTTATACAAAGAAAGAATTATTGAATTTGGGGGAAATTGTTTATAGATTAGATTCTGGAAATCTTATCAAAGTTTATAATTTAGAAAGAACAATTTGTGATGTTATTAAAAATAAGAATAGATTAGATCAAGAACTTGTCAATAAAGCTCTCAGAAAATATTTTTATAGTAAAGAGAAAAATACTTTAAAATTATATGAGTATGCTAAAAAGATGAAGATTTATAAAAAAGTTAGAAGTGCATTTGAAATATTAGGGTAAATTAGATAACAGCTATCTTAATGACTAAATTGCATTTCACATTCAGTTCATTTTTAGATAGTATAATAAAATAGTTTGAGATGGAGATATTCTATGAAGAAAAATTATGCTTATTATGAGAATCCTAAGATTAGTTCTTTTAAGGAGTTAATGAATCTTAGTATATTAAATCCAGAAGATATAGCGTTTTCTTATTTAGATAAGAATAAGGTTAAAGTTTCCAAGACTTATCAAGAGTTTTATGATGAGGTAAGACTAGTTAGTAATTATATGGCTAATCTTTATAATAATAAACATTTAGGACTTATTGGAAATAATTCTTATGATTTTTTAGTAATATTTATGAGTATTGTTATCAGTGGGAATTGTGCGGTTATTATTGATAAAGATTTGGATTCTAATGATATAAAGAAGATGCTTAAGAATACGAATACTAATACTTGTTTTTATTCTAAAGAGTATTGTGATAATTTAAGTGGGATTGGTAGTAAGATGTATCCTATTGAAGAGATTGATACTTATAAGAGTGAGAAAGATTTTATTAGATTTACTAATCCTAAGGATTGTAGGGTGATTTTCTTTACTTCGGGGACTACCGGTTTTAATAAAGCTGTTATGTTAAGTGAGGAGAATATTTGTTTTGATATATGGTCTCTAGCTAGTCTTTTTAAGCCGAATGGAGGAGTTTATGCAGTATTACCTTTTCATCATTCTTTTGGGCTTATTACGGGGATTTTAAAACCTTTTTATTATCATGAGCCTATATTTATCAATAGTAGTCTTAAGTCCTTACAAAAAGAAATGAAGATAGCGAGTCCTAATACGATGTTTGTAGTTCCGGTATTTATAGAAACTTTCTATAAGAGTATATGGGCTATGGCTCGTCGGACTAAGCAAGATAAGAAGTTAAAATTAGGACTTAAGTTATCTAATAGTCTTTTAAAAGTTGGTATTGATATTCGGGCTAAGTTATTTAAAGCAATTAGAGATGAGTTTGGGGGGCACTTAGAATACTTTATTTGTGGGGGTGCTTATTTAGATAGTAAGTATGTTAAGTGGTTTCGCAGTATTGGGATTGAAATATTAAATGGGTATGGGATTACGGAATGTAGTCCGGTTGTAGCTGTTAATCGTAATTTCTATGGTAAAGATGGCTCGGTTGGTTTAGTTGGTCGGAATATTGAGGTAAAAGTTGTTGATGAGGAGATTCTTGTTAAGGGTAAGAATGTGATGCTTGGGTACTATGGGGATACTAAAAGTACCAAAGAAGTTTTAAGCGATGGGTGGTTTAAAACGGGGGACTTAGGATATATTGATAAAGATGGGTTTCTCTTTATTACGGGGAGAAAAAAGAATTTGATTATCTTATCGAATGGGGAGAATATCTTACCGGAGATGATAGAAGAAAAACTTTTAAAAGATAAAGGGGTATGTGAGGTAGTAGTAGATTCTTTAAATAATCAGTTAGTAGCATATATATATCCTAATGAAGAGTATTTAGGAAATATTACTTACTTTAATAATTTGATTTATCGATATAATAAGAGTGTTCCTAAGAATCATCAGATTAGTAAGTGTATTTTAAGAACAAGAGAATTTAAGAAAAATAATAATCATAAGATTTTAAGAAATAAAGTGATGGAGGATAATAATGAAAATATTAACTAGTGATGTTATTAAATTAATTAGTGAGGTTTGTGAGATTCCGGAAGAAAAGATTAGTGAGAAGTCTAATTTAATGACGGATTTAGAGTTAGAGTCTTTAGATATAGTGACTTTGATTAGTGAATGTGAAGATAAGTATCATTTAACAATACCTGATAAGGATATTAAGACTTTACAGACGGTTAAAGATATTGTTGATTATTTAAATAAGTAATGATGAAGTTATATATTAAAGAAGATATAACTACTAAGGAGTTAATTAATTTAATAGAGAAGGATAATAATCTTAAAGATGAGGTTGTCTTAAGGACTAGGAATGGTAAACCTTATTTTAAGAATAGTAATATTTATTTTAGTCTTAGTGATAAGGATAATGTTGTAGTAGGAGTAACTTCTACAAGAAGAGTAGGAATTGATATAGAAAGATTTACTTATAGACCTAGGGTTGTTAAGTATTTCTTTAATTCTAAAGAAAGAGAGTTAATAGAGCATTCTAAAGATAAGGAATATCTTTTTACGAAGATATGGGTTAAGAAAGAGGCTATTTTAAAGATGAGGGGATTAACTCTAGAGAGTATTAAGGATATAGATACTACTAAAGAAGATAAATTTTATTTAAAGAAATATAAGTCTTATTTAATAGGGTATATAGAGGAGTAGAGATGAATTTATTATATTGTGGAGATAGTAATATTAAAGATGGGTTATATCTATCGATAAGGTCTATTTTAGAGGTAGAAAAGGGTATTTTAAATATTTATGTTTTATCTATGAATTATTTAGATTATAAGATGATTGATAGAGAGTTTATATATAGTTTAGATACTTTAGTGAAGAGTGTTAATAAAGATAGTAAGGTTAGTCTTATTGATATGAGTGATGTCTATAAGAATAATGAGTGTAAGGCGAATAAAGATACCTTGTTTACTCCTTATTGTATGTTAAGATTATATGCTGATTTAGTAGAGTTACCTAAGAAAATATTGTATTTAGATACGGATGTTTTAGCTTATAAGAGTTTTAAAGAGTTTTATGAGATAGATAATAGTACTTATGAAGTAGTAGGAGCTTTAGATTATTATGGTAGTCATATCTATAAGAAGAATATCTTTAAGAGGGATTATTTAAATTCAGGAGTATTACTACTTAATTTAGATTTATTAAAGAAAAATGATATCTTAAAGAAGGCTAGAGAGTTGTGTGCTAGTAAAAAAATGTTATTACCTGATCAGAGTGCTTTAAATATTCTTTGTAAACATAAGCTTATTGTTGATAGGAAGTATAATGAACAGAAGAGTATGCAGAAAGATACAGTCTTTAGACACTTTACAACGACGTTTAAATTCTTCCCAGTGATAAAGACTCAGAAGGTTAAGCCTTGGCAGATTGATAGAGTTCATGAGATTTTAAATTGTCATGAGTTTGATTGGTTACTTAGAGAATATAAGGAGTGGAAAATGCAAAATAGTAAGATAATACCAGTGTTTTTTACCATCGATGATAACTTTGCCCCTTTCTTAAGTGTAGCTTTAAAATCCTTATTAGATAAGGCTAGTCAGGAGTATTTTTATAATATTCATATAGTTAATAATGGGTTAAGTGAAGAAAATAAGAATAAGATATTAAGTTTAGAGACTGATTATGCTAAGATTATGTTTAATAATATGGATGAGAGACTAAGAACAATTACTGATAAGAAAGGGACTAGACTAAGAGAAGATTATTTTAGTTTAGCTATTTTCTTTAGAATATTTATTCCTGATTGTTTTAAAGAGTATGATAAGGCTATATATATAGATAGTGATACTCTAGTATTAGATGATATTAGTAAGTTATATAATATAGACTTAGGTGATAACTACATAGGGGGATGTACAGAGACTTCTTGTCTAGGAATGGATGATATTACTAATTATTTTACTAATGGAGTAGGGGTAAATTATAAAGAATATATGAATTCAGGGATGTTAGTTTTTGATATGAAAGCTTTAAGAGAACATCATTTTGCAGAAAAGTTTTTATATCTATTTAAGAAGTATAATTTTGGAAATGTTGATCCTGATCAATCTTATATAAATGCTATTCTAAAGAATAAGAAATTATTAATAGATAATAGATGGAATGCTACAGTATCTAAAGATAATAAATTAATAGATAATCCCGGGATAATTCATTTTAATTTATTTAAGAAACCTTGGCATTATGATAATGTAGCTGGAGAGAAATATTTCTGGGAATATGCTAAAAAAACACCATATTATGAAGAGATAAAGAGGATTAAAGATAATTATACTTTAGAAGATAAGAAGAAAGATGATGAGTGTTTAAATTCTATGATTAGAAGATGTAGAGAGATAGTTAATGATGATGTTACTTTTAAGAGTGTATTTGATAGTGGGAAAGAAGAGAGATTATGATTATTGGGGGTTCTAAAAAAGAAGTTATTAAGAATATAGAAACTAATATTATTAATAAAGAACTTAATAGAAAAGTAGAAGTTAATGATGCAGTAATGTCTGATGAAGAGATTATGAAGTTAATTAATAAGTTTTATAAGAATAAGAGTAAGAAGTTTAGTTATACTATTAAACATATGATAGCTAATATGACTATAAGTAAGTATATGAAATTATTAGATAAAGATATAACTATTAAGGGATTAGAGAATCTTAAAGACTTAGATTTAAGTAAGGGGGCTATTATTACTAGTAATCATTTTAATCCTTTAGATACATTTATTATTAGAAAGTTAGTAGAGAAGGTCTTAAAGAAGGATTTATATATTGTTATTCAAGATACTAATTTAGCAATGCCTGGTGGTTTAGGTTTCTTAATGAATTATACGAATACTATTCCGGTTAGTAAGAGTCCAACGTATTTAGCGGGGACTTTTAAAGAGAATTTAAGAAAGATTCTTAGTGATGGGAATATAATCTTAATATATCCAGAAGAAGAAATGTGGTTTAATTATAGAAAGATACGTCCTCTTAAGAGAGGGGCTTATCAGTATGCAGCAATTTTAAATGTTCCTATAATTTCTTGTTTTACGAAGATTATAGATACGGATATTTTAGATAATGAAGAATTTAATAAGACTATTTATGAATTAAATGTCTTAGGATATTTATATCCTGATAAGGATATAAGTCCTAGAGTTAATAGTATTAATATGTTAAATGAAGATTATACTTGGAAGAAAAGGTCTTATGAAGAGGCTTATAATAAGTCTTTAGATTATACTTTCTCTAAAGATGATATAGCTGGTTATAGATGGTAGAGTACTAAGTACTCTTTTTTTAGTATGAATATATATTTCTTGGGAATAATATATTCTTTAGATAATATATTTCATAGAGTTAAAAACTCTATGAAAATACTAGGTGAATACTGGGTTTGAAGTCTATTTGACTATAATTTTGACTAGAATAGAATTTATTTTTTGATTAAAATAATCCATAGCAAAGCTAGTATTCACCTAGGTTTTAGAATATATTGTTTGACTAGAAATTTGACTACAAAAAGATTATTTATCTTTAAATATATCCTTTAAAAAGGCTTAAAGATATGATATCATTTAGGCATAAGGTAAAAATAATATCCGAAAATACGTATTCATAGAGTTTTTAACTCTATGAAAACAGAATTAGGGGATATGTATATTATTTTTAATCTTGGGTAGGCTATAAGGGTCGCGTATTATAGCTAGAAATGGGTTATATTAATATGAAGAAATTTAATAAAGATAAGTATTTAAAAGTATTAAGGTTCAAGAAGTATAAGAGATACTTATATATAGGAATACCTTGTTTATTAGTATTATTAATAGGAATATACTTTGCTTATTCTAAATTTAGTGTATCTAAAGATACTGAGGTAGTAAGAACAACTGTAGGAGAGTTTATATCTGGAGATGTAGTAATTGGAGCTTATATAGATGGAGAATATTCTACTACAATTCCTGGTAAGAATGATGGTTATATAGTAGAAAAAATAGTCTGTGATAATGATGCTTCTGCTTCTTGGGATAATGATTCTTGGGGAATAGCATTAACTAATTTAACTAAGAGAACTAAATGTAATGTGTATTTTGAAAAGTATAGTAATGCTAAGGCTATTGCTAATTTAGCAAAAACGGATACTACTAATTTTGCTTCAGATGATGCTGATAAAAATGTAAGGTATATTGGAGCTGATCCAAGTAATTATGTATATTTTAACTGTAGTGATTATACTAATCCCACAGTTGATACTTGTGAGTTATGGCGTATTATTGGAGTATTTAATAATGTAACAAAGAGTGATGGGTCAAAAGAAAATCTAGTTAAGATAATAAGAGCTGATTCTTTAGGTAGCTATTCTTGGGATTATAAAAAAACGGGAGTAGGAACTTCAGCTCAAAATTTAGAAAATAGTAATCAAAATAAAAATACAGTTTCTTTTCTTAAATTAAGAGTTTTGGATACTCAAAACGACAACAATAATTATAATTTAAAGAAACTTGCTACACCGGAGGTAACAAAAGTAAAAGGATCGAATGATTGGACAGATTCACAACTTATGATGATGTTAAATCCAGCAAATTATTTAAAATCTAGTTATATAAATAAAAATGATGTTATCTTAGACAATAATGGTCAAGAAATATATAGTAGAATGGGTTCTTATTATAATGGTACCAAAGGATGTTCACCAGCTGAGATTGCAAGTGGAGCCACATTTAGTTGTACCGAAGTAGATTTCACCTCAACCGGTTTAAAAAATGATACAACCAGAAATGCCATTGAAGAAGTTGTATGGAATTTAGGCGGCGTAAGCGAAAGATATAATTTTCTAACGACAAGTGAGTTTTATGCATCTGAAAGAGGTACAACTGTATATACAGGTAGACCAACAATATGGACAGGAAAAATCGGCTTAATGTATCCAAGCGATTATGGTTATGCTACTAGTGGTGGAACAACTAAAGATAGAGCAGCTTGTCTAGCAAAAGAACCTTCTCGTTGGTGGGATTATGATTTTCGTGATTGTAAAGGAAATGATTATTTATATAACTCAAGTCTTAAACAATGGACATTGGCGCCTGATTCGGATACTGCTTACTCTGTGTTCCTTGTGGAGTCGGACGGCTATGTCAACTACTATAGTGCTGTCGATTCTATTGCGGTGCGTCCGGCGCTTTTTCTGAAATCTAATATCCAAGTTGATAAAGGCACAGGCGAAAAATCGAACCCGTATACTTTGAAAATGCAGTAAAGAAAATACGGATTAAAGGGACGCTTGCTTGGCTCTTAGAGAAGCTTGGCCCAGCAGAAAAATAAAGATGAGAAGAATGAAAACGATAGTAAGTACAAGGAAGAGAAAATCGGGGGGGCAAGTCCTTGAAGGGGCTTTAAGATGGCTATAAGCCCCGATGGTATATAATATGGTGTGTAAATTAGAAAATTTGCATACCATATTTTTTATGGCTTAAGCTAGATGAACTTATGCAAAATTTAAAATTATTAGATTATACTAAACATAGTGTCTTATTCTATATAAGTTAAAGGAAAACTTTTTACTTCTGGATATTTGTTGTAAATGATAACTAGTTTAGATATAATTATTCTTACAAAGGAGAGATTTCATATAAGACGTATATTAATGAATAAAAATACTAAAGTATTAGAGGCAGAATACAATGAAGAAGGTATTTTCTTTCTTAAAATATATAAGGTTTATAATATAGAGTATGCTCCTTATATCTTAAAGAGTTTATATAAAAAAGAGAATATTGATGATAAAGAGTTTAGAAGTAGTTTATCTAAATGGTTTAAAGGAAGAGGAATACCAGCTTTTAGAGATAAATTAGATTTATTATTACATAGATTAAATATAGAAGTTCCTGGAGAGTTATTAGATAAAGCTTTTGGCCTATCTTTATCAGATCAATATTGGTTAAAACCAGTAGATAAAGAGATATCTTATGATGATATTAACTTTTTTGATAATGATTTTTCTTATGCTGAGTTTAGAGAAGCTTCTTTATCTAATAGTAGTAAAGATATAACTAGTAAAATAGCATTAATAAGTCCGAATAATACGACTGATGGGATGTTAAGAAAAGCCTGGATTATTGAAGATGAAGTTAGGTACTTACTTAAAGGTGGTTATAAAAATGAAATCTTACAACCATTTAATGAAGTATTAGCTAGTGAAATATGTAAAAGACTCGGATTTAATCATGTTACCTATAGTATTGAAAACTATAAAGGAATGATTGTTTCTAAATGTCCATGTTTTATTAATAAAGATACAGAACTAATAACGGCTTATCAGATTATGAAGGATATTCCTAAATCGAAGAGTATTAATGATTATGAAGAATATCTTAGTATTTTAGAAAAGCATGGTCTTAAAGATGCTAGAATTCAAATGGAAAATATGTATATTTTAGACTATTTAATTATGAATGAAGATAGACATTTAAATAACTTTGGTATTATAAGAGACGTTAATTCTTTAGAATGGATAAATGTTGCTCCTATATTTGATAATGGAGAAAGTCTTAATATTACTTATTATAGTCAAGATGAGTTATGTGTTACTGGGGAAGGAAGGTTTTTTTATCAAATTAAGCCATTTGATGAGATAATTAAAGTAGTTAGAGATATCAAAAGATTAGATTTAACAAAGTTAGATGGTATAGTAGAGTGGTATGATGGTTTATTACATATGTATCAATATACAAGTGGTATTTCAGATGATAGAATAAATAAATTATGTATTCTTTTAAATAGACAAATTAAGAATTTAAAAAAACTACAAAGTTTAAGTTAATTACTTATTCTCTTGTAGTTTTTTTCCTTGATAAGTATCTCTTCTTACCATTTCTTTGTCTATATCATTTAGAACACAAAATTTCTTTAAGACCCATTCGGGGGTGATTAAGTCTTCTTTTTTAGGATCTCCTGTTAGTCTATGAATAACCATCTTGGGATTTAGATATTCTAACTGGGAGACTACTATATCAACATATTCTTCTTTAGATAAGATAGGAAAAGGTTTTTCTTCATACATAGAAGCTAACTTAGTATTTTTAATAATATGTAACATATGAATTTTAATACCAGAGACTCCGAGAGAATTAACATATTTAGCCGTATTAATCATCATTTCTTTAGTTTCTCCAGGTAGACCATTAATAATATGGACAACTACATTTATATGGTTAGCTACTAATTTTTTGACACAGGTATCAAAATTCTTTAAGTCATGACCACGATGAATTAGTTTTAGGGTTTCATCATACATAGATTGAAGTCCTAATTCGATAGTTAGATTAGTTCTTTTATTTAAATCAATTAAGTATTCGAGACATTCCTTAGAGATACAATCACTTCTGGTAGCAATAGATAGACCGATGACATTAGGTATCTTAAGGATAGGTTCAAACTTAGTCTTTAAGACTTCTACGGGAGCATAAGTATTTGTATTAGCTTGAAAATACCCAATATAGTAGGCATCAGGCCATTTATGTTCCATGACATTTTTTACCATTTCAAATTGCGTTATTAAGTCATCTTCCTCGTGACCGGCAAAATCCCCACTACCAAGAGGAGAACAGAAGATACAACCATAACCATCTTTTTTATTAGGACAACTAAAACCAGCATTTAAAGAGACTTTAAAGACTTTTTTGCCATACTTAGTTTTGTATTCATAATTAAGGGTATGATATCTTTTATTATCTAAAGTATATGGAAATTTATTTTGCATAAGTAATCACCTAGAAGTAGTTTATCACATATAGAAATAATTACTAGTAAAAGTTATTTTGATAAGACAAAATAATTCTTTGAAATTAAAAGTTCTTTTGATGAGACAAAATAACTTTTGAAAAACCGGGGTTTTGGAAAAATATTTCCTATACTAGGGAAATTTTGTGACTTTTGGAAATTTATTTCCCAAACTTAGAAAAATTAATATTTGCTGAAACTTTTTTCTAGATAAATTATTTTCTTGGTTAATGTTAGGAATTGCCAAAAGAAAACTGCTAAAGGGTATTTCCTAGAGCAGTTTTTCCTATTTACAAAGGTTATCTATGACTTTATCGGCATCACTTATAAGATAGTAGTCTTCAATGTAAGAATTATTATTAGTTGTCTTATGACATTTAACAATATCATAGTTCTTAAAGTAATAAATCATCGTACCACCGTCATTTAACCCAGAGCTTTTTTTAGCTCCTTTAACTAGCTTTTCCATAGTAGTTAGATTATTCTTTAAAGCCTCGTTTAAGTCTTTAGACTTATATTTAACAGTAGTAAATTCCGAGTAGATTTTTTTGTTATCAGAGAATGTATAGATAGAGACATAGTTATTATCGAGAACTTTATTAGAGACTGTTAATTTCTCTTTACCAAGAAACATCATAATGATAAGTAAGACTAGAAGAGTTATTAAGATGATACTACTAAAGATAAGGATATTTTTCTTTTTCATATATATTCCTCCTAGAATTATTGTATCATAACTGGAGGGGAAGTAAAGATACTTTTTAATTGAAAAAATTTATGGAGTTTGCTATACTTAAAATTAGAAAGAATAGGGATTTTATGAGTACTTTAGGAAATCATTTTTTACCAAATATGAATAATCGGATGACTAATCCAAAGGCTGTTTTTAAGGGAAAAAATTATCGAATTAGTATTATCAGTGATATGATACTTCGTTTGGAATATGATGAGACTGGGGTATTTAATGACTATTTGACAGAGAATATTCAAAATAGAAGTTTTCCTCTACCGACCTTAGATATTCAAGAAGATCATGCTACTTTAATAGTAAATACTAAGTATTATCGTTTACAATATTTAAAAGAGAAACCTTTTAAGGGGAGTCTTTTTGCCCCGGATTCTACTTTAAGAGTAAATGTATTAAATTCTTCAGCTTATTGGTATTATGGTAGTGATGAGTCTAAGAATATTACTTCTCCTATATTTAATTTAGATCTTAAGAAAGAGTTTATTTCGGCTAGTGAGTCTTTAGAAAATAATAATTCTAAGGATGATAAGAAGAAAAAAGAAGCTACAGATACTTATAAAAAGGCTCGGAATAGTATCTTTGAAAGACAGAAGAGTTTATATTCTTTAGATGGGTTTAGTACATTAGATGATTCTGATAGTATGATTATTGATGATAAGGGATATATGGTTCCTAGGACGCATAAGTCTATAGATATATATGTGTTTGTTTATAATAAAGATTTTAGGATGTTTTTAGGAGAATATGCTTCTTTAGCCGGAAGATGTCCTTTAATACCTAGATATTCTTTAGGAGTATGGTGGTATAAGGATGATGTATATACTTTTGATAATATTAGAAAATTAGTATATGATTTTAATAGTCATCATATTCCTTTGAATGTTTTAGTCTTAGGGAGTAATTGGCATATTAAGGATCCTAATGACTTAAAGAAGTTTAAGAGTGGGTTTACTTTTAATAGAGATAAACTAGGTACTTTAAGTAATTTTACGACCTTCTTACATGAAAGAGGTATTCGTTTAGGACTTAGTCTAGATCCCACGGAAGGGATTCATCCTCATGAATTTAAGTATAGAGATTATGCTAGTGAGTTAGGTATTAATGATAGTCAGGATTTACCTTTTAATGTTTTGGATACTAATGTTGTAGCGGCTTACTTAGATAAACTTATAAATCCTTTATATAATGAGAATGTTGATTTTTTCTTTTTAGATGTAAGAACTAAAGATAAGAGAGTTATGAATGCTCTTAATTATTATCATTATAATGATTATAAGAAGTTTACGAATATAAGGGGAATGGTTTTAGCAAGACCGGCTTCTTTAGGAGCTTTAAGATATCCTATTCTTTATAGTGGGGAAACAAAGGTAAGTTGGGATACTCTAAAGAAGTTACCGGAGTATATTAGTAGTGCTTATAATATGGGGATTACTTGGTGGAGTCATGATATTGGAGGATTTAAGGGGGGTATTGAAGATAGTGAATTATATCTAAGATATGTAGAGTTTGGGACTTTTAGTCCAATATTTAGATTTGCTTCTTCTTATGGACATTATTATAAGAGAGAGCCTTGGCGATGGAATAGTCAAGTCTTAAGAGTAGTACAAGATTATTTATTATTAAGATTAAAGCTATCTAGTTATTTATATGCCGAAGGGTATAAGTATTATAAGTTAGGGATTCCTATCTTTATGCCTTTATATCATGCTGTACCAGGGATGATTGATGAACTTGATTATAAGAATGAGTATTTCTTAGGAAGTGAGCTTTTAGTATCACCAATTACGACAAAGAAAGATGCACTTATGCAAAGAAGTGTAGAAAAGATTTATTTACCTAATGGGACTTGGTATGATTTTAAGACGGGGAAAAGGTTTAATGGTAATACTAGGTATGTAATGTTTTTTAATGATGATGATTATCCGGTATTTGCGAAGAAAGGGTCTATTATACCTTTATATATTCCTGATAAGAATATTAATAATATTGGGGTAGCTAAGAGTTTAGAGATTCATATTTTCCCTGGTAATAGTAATATTTATAATCTTTATGAAGATGATGGGATTAGTTCTTTATATGAACAAGGTTATTATATTGTTACAAGGATAGATTATAATTACTTACAGAATAATTATACTTTGATTATAAGACCGTATGAGGGAAAGAGTGGAATTATTCCGGATACCAGAAATTATAAGATTAGATTTAGAAATACGAGGACAGCTACTGATGTTAGAGTCTTACAAGAAGCAGACAAAAAAGAATTTACAGCTTATAGTGAAGATAATGATTTTGTTATTGAAGTTAATGAAGTATCAACGGTTAAACAGTTAACTATTATTTGTCGAGGTAAAGATATAGAAATTGATGCCACGAGAATTCTAAATGAAGATATAGATTCTATTATTTCGGATATTCCGGTAGAGACTAATGTTAAAGATGAGATAGCGAAGATTATGTTTAGTGATAAGGATTATAGTGATAAGAGAATTCTAGTTAAGAAGTTAAAGTCTAAGGGATTAAGTGATCTTTATATCAGGATGTTATTAAGACTATTGGAATATACTAGTAATAAGAAGTAGTTTTAGACAAAACTTGCAGAATAGAAAAATCATGCTATAATAGAAAAGAAAAAGAGGAGATTATGAAGATATATCAGATATTATTATTATGTGGGGTTATTATTAGTAGTGTTACGACATCGTTTTACTTAGTAAAGATGTTTAGTTTACTATGGAAGAATAGAGATAAACAGAGTATAAGTGATAAAGAATTAGATAATAATCTTAAGTATATGGTTATTTCTATAGTCTTACTTACTATTTGTTCTTTAGTATACTGTGTTATTAGTATTGTTGGTTAGAGTGGTTTTATGTCTATGACTAAGAAAATAGAATATCAGAGTGTAGTTAGGGATATTCTTGATAATGAAGAGTTTAAGAAGTTATATTTAGAGCCTCATCATGGGATTAGTAGATATCTTCATGTCTTAAGAGTTTCTAAGATAGCTTTTGGGTTTTGTAAGATTTTTAAGGTTAAAAGAATTAGAGAGATTACGAGATCAGCTCTTTTACATGATTTTTATTTTGATAAGGACTTAGAGGGGTATGATGCTTATGAAAGATTAAGTATTCATCCCTATAAGGCTTTAGATAATTCTTTAAAGTATTATAATCTAAGTGATTTAGAGAGGGATATTATTGTTAAACATATGTATCCTCATACTAAAGAAAGACCTAAGTATTTTGGAACGTATTTGGTATCTATTTGTGATAAGGTGGCTGCTATATATGAGATGTCAAGATTTAAGCTTGCTTTAAAGTTTAGTATTTATATATTATTTATTTATAATATTATTAGTATTAAGATTGAACATTAAATTAACTTATATAACTATTTATGTTATGATAAGTACTTGTCCTTGTAGCCCAGCTGGATAGAGCAATCGCCTCCTAAGCGATAGGTCGGCAGTTCAAATCTGCCCAGGGACGCCATAATGAATTTAAGATTACTGTTTAGGCAGTAGTTTTTTAAGAATATAACAAGTTTGGGGAGGAAATATATGAAAAATAATTTCATAAAGATATTAAAAGTACTAGGACTTTATAGCATCTGTTTACTACTTACCTTGGGGATATTTATTATTAATGGAAATCTTTATAACTTAGGAGATCCGATGTCAAGATTAGTTAAACAAAGATTAATAATAATACCGGTAATATTAACTATTTTGATTATAATAATCTTTAGAGTGGTAAAATCTAAGCAGAAAAAAGATTGACTAAAGAAAGGATATTTACTAAAATAAGAGAGAAATCGCAGATATAGAAAAGTAAATAAGATTATAATTTAAAAAGATAAATAAATGTTGTAGGTTAGTACGATTTAGGGGTAATAAGTAGTCTTATTCTAATTTGTTAGAGTAGGACTTTTGTTCTTTAGGAGGTAATTATGAAGAAGATTATATTAACAGGAGAAAGACCAACGGGACCATTACATATTGGACATTATGTGGGGTCTTTAAGAAATAGAGTTAAGATTCAAAATGAAGGGGATTATGATGAGATGTATTTGTTTGCGGCTGATAGTCAAGCACTTACCGATAATTTTGATAATCCTAAGAAAGTAAGAGATAATGTCTTTGAGGTAGCTTTAGATAACTTAGCTTGTGGGATTGATCCTAATAAAGTATGTTATTTTATTCAATCAGAAGTACCAGAACTTACGGAATTAACATTCTATTATATGAATTTAGTAACAGTATCTAGGTTATATCGTAATCCAACAGTCAAAGAAGAAATCAAGTTAAGAGGATTTGAAGATAGTATTCCGGTGGGTTTTTTTACGTATCCAGTTAGTCAAACGGCTGATATTACGGCGTTTATGGGAACTTTAATTCCCGTAGGAGAAGATCAATTACCAATGATAGAACAGGCTAGAGAGATAGTAAGAAAGTTTAATTCTATATATGGGGATACTTTAGTAGAGCCGGAAGCTCTTTTACCGGAAAATCTTAATGAAAGAAGATTAGTAGGGACGGATGGTAATGCGAAGATGAGTAAGTCTATTGGTAATTGTATTTATCTAAAAGATAGTCCAGAAGAAATTAAAAGAAAGATTATGGGGATGTATACGGATCCTAATCATATAAAGGTAAGTGATCCTGGGAAGGTAGAAGAAAATGTAGTATTTACTTACTTAGATGTTTTTTGTAAAGAAGATTCCTTTAAGAAGTATTTACCAGAGTATCATAATTTAGATGAATTAAAAGATCATTATAGAAGGGGTGGTTTAGGAGATGTTAAGATTAAGAATTTCTTAAATGATGTTTTACAAGAAGAGTTAAAACCAATTAGAGAAAGAAGAGAAGAATTAGCTAAGAATCCTGAATATGTTTATAATGTCTTAAGAGAAGGAACTAAAAAAGCGAGAGCGAAAGCGCTTGATACTTTAAGAAGAGTTAAAAAAGCGATGATGCTTGATTATTTTGAAGAAAAATAAAGTCATAATTAAAGAAGTGAAGTTGTAAGATAAATGTAGACACAAAAAAACATGTCTACATTTTTTTGTTAGCAAAAAGTAGAAAATATTAAAAAAATGCAACTTTTTAGTAATTTATGAACAAAAATCGACATCGACCGCCAATATATATATATGAAGGGTAATTTATTGCAGGCTAGTTACCTTTCTAGAAAGTGAGGTTTGCTATGAATATAGACGACCTATTTATAGAAGAAGTAAAAGGAGGAAAAGAAGATAA
>UQXO01000007.1 GCA_900545005.1 uncultured Mycoplasmatota bacterium
AATATTACGACTACTACTATTACTAATGTGGTTATGGATATGCAAGGTAAAATATCTAGTAATGGGGCTTATCCTGGTCATAAGATGGTAAAAGAAGTAGTAGTAAGAGGTATAGGAGAGAGTAATAGTATACCTGCTAATGCATCTATAAAGATTACACCAGACTTAGGAGATTTCTCATCTGATGTAACTTGGAAATTATATAAATCAGATAGTGCTATAACTTGTAGTTCAACTCTTCATAAAGAAGGTAATATCTATGAAGAATCTACTTGTAATATACCAGCTAGTGCTTCTTTAGTCTTAGAAGGTACTTCTGGAACTAAATATAAAAATATTGTAGTAAGCCCTAATACAGAGACTAAATATTACTTAGTAGTAGAATATTTAAATAAGACTGATATTGATCAATCTAGTCAGATGGGTAAGTCATTTAATATTGATACTGGTATAGGAGAGAAAGTAGAACCTCCAAAGTTTGGAGAGACTATTACTAATTTAGCTAAAACAGATACAGTTAATTTAGCTACTGATGATGTTGATAATAATGTAAGATATATAGGGAAAGACCCAAGTAACTATGTATATTTTAACTGTAGTGATTATGCTAATTCCACAGCTGATACTTGTGAATTATGGCGTATAATTGGAGTATTTAATAATGTTACTAAGAGTGATGATTCTAAAGAAAATTTAGTTAAGATTATAAGAACTGATTCTTTAGGCAACTATTCTTGGGATAGTTCTGATTCAACTGTAAATAATGGTAGAGGTGTTAACGATTGGACTGATGCTGATGTAATGAAGTTGTTAAATCCAGGCTACGATAGTGAGTCTGCCGGGGGATCGTTATATTATAATGCGAAAAGTGGAACTTGTTATCGTGGCGTAAATAATGCCACAACTTCATGTGATTTCACTTCAATAGGCTTAAAAAATGATACAACAAGAAATGCCATTGAGAGTGTTGTTTGGAATTTAGGCAGTACAAGTACTTATGATTCATCCAGCAACGGACTAGTAAGTCATTGGTATGGATATGAAAGAGGAACAAACGTATATACGGATAGACAAACTACTTGGACAGGTAAAATTGGTTTAATGTATCCAAGTGATTATGGTTATGCTACAAGTGGAGGAACAACCAAAGATAGAGCAGCTTGTTTAGCTAAAGAACTTTATAGTTGGAGTTCCTCAGATTTTAATGATTGTAAAGGAAATAATTATTTATATAATTCACGTCTTAATATATGGACATTGACACCTGATTTGGCTTATGCTAATGCTATGTTCAGTGTGAACACGATCGGCTCTGTCGGCAGCAATCTTACTTACACTACTTTTAATGCGGTTCGTCCGGCACTTTTTCTGAAATCTAATATCTTTGTTGATAAAGGAACAGGAGCAAAAAGTGATCCATATCAATTGAAAATTAGTTAATATTATTAGTAAAGGATTTAGTATATGAAAGATAAGTTAAATAATAAGAATATAATAATTATTGTAATAGTGTTATTACTAATATTAGGCATAGGTTTTTCCTATGCTTGGTGGCGATATACAGTAATTCAGGATAAGACTAATGTAGGAGTGAGTAAGTGTTTTTCTTTAGAGCTTGCTAATCAAGCAAATGAAATAAACTTAACTAATATGCATCCAATTACAGATGAAGAAGGGCGTAAACTTACTCCTTATACTTTTACTTTAAAGAATACTTGTAGTGTATCGGCTAAGTATAATCTTAATATGGAGATGCTTGAAGGGACAACGATGAATAGTAATTATTTAGCAGTATTGGTTAATAATAAAGATATTAAGTTATTAAGTAGTTATAATACTGCTACGACAGTAATAAAGGGTAGTACAGAATCGAGAACGTTTGATACGGGTACTTTGGCTCCTAATGGGAGTAAAGATTATAGTATCTCTATCTGGATGGATAAAAGCGTTACTTTAAGTGATGATGCGCAAAATAAAGTATTTAAGTCTAAAGTAGTAGTAGATGCTGTTGCTACAGAAACTGCTTTGGATAAGATAATAGCCTCTGTTGATACTACTGGTAAGTGTCCAACTATCAATAGTGATGGGACAGTTAATGTAACTAAAAAAGAAGCAACTAATGGTTACGTTTGTAGTGCCTCTGATGCTTATGGTACAAGTTATTATTATAGAGGCAATGTTACTAATAACTATGTTAAATTCGGAAAATGGTCTGATGATGCTCCTGATGTAGTATATGGTTATTATAGTGAAACAGTTGCTGATTATAGAGAATATGGTTCTATGGAAGCCTGTCAAAATGCTTCAAGCTATAATAAAAAATGTACGATGATTAATAGGGCAGGTAAGGATATGTATTGGCGTATTATTCGTATTAATGGTGATGGTACGGTTAGAGTAATTTATGATGGAACATCCGCTCATACCAATGGTGAAAGTAGTATGGATAGACAAATTGGAACATCAAGATTCAACTATTATTGGAAGAAGGATAATGTTCAAGAAGCTACTAATTCGTATGTTTATAATGATAATGCTGGTGTTGGTTATATGTATGGTAATCGTGATGCGATAGTAGAACCTACTGAGTATTATTCAACAATTAATTTTACGAATACGGATACTTATTATATTGCTAAAGAGTATACATATAATGTAACAACTGATAGATTTAGATTAAAAGATCCGATTGCCGTATTAGGTAGTGATTTGACTACAGACTATGTAGGCTATTATACTTTTAAGAGTACAGATGCTAGTTATTCTGATTATGAAGTAAAAAAAATCTTTGAAGTAACGGCCGGTGATTCAAGTGCCTCCGTAAAATATGGTTATGTCAGGTATGGAACTTCAAGTAAAGAAGTAGCTCAGACTAATACCAATGATTCAACTATAAAAACTTACTTAGATAATTGGTATAAAACCAATATTTCCGGTACGGAAAATGAACAATATTTAGCGGATAATATTTTCTGTAATGACCGTTCGATAAGCACTGATAAACCAAGTGGTTATAGCAATTTAGGATACGGAACAGAAGAAACGGCATATAGATGGTCTCATGGACCATGGTCAAGTGATAGCTATAATTCTAGTATGAAATTAATATGTCCACAACAAAATGATGCCTTTACAGTTAGTGATACTACCAATGGAAATGGTGCTTTGACTTACCCAATTGGTTTAATAACGACCGATGAAACTGTACTAGCCGGTGGGTGGGATGTACCCAACTATAGTTATTACCTATGCTCGGGGTCATGGTATTTGGCTTCCTCGCCTCACGACTTCCTTGGTTCGAACGCTTTCGTGAGTTCCATAGGCGCCATTGGCTACGCTTCCTCTACTACGAGTTTGAGTGATTCTAACGACGGAGTTAGACCTGTCTTAAATTTATCATCAGATGTCCTACAGAATGGTAATGGAAGTATGAATAATCCTTATCACCCGTGATAGGGAAAACAAGGGAAAAGCCTCCCTTGTTTTTAAAAATACTCATTTTATCTTTTAAGAGAAGAGCGAGTATGATATAATCTAGGAAGTGAGGTTCTTATGAAGAAGAAACATTTATATATATTATTATTCGTTTTAGGATTATTTGTATTCTTAAATCCCGTTATGGCTGCGACAACTACCACTACTATTGATAATCCTTGTGGGGAGAATGGTGTTAAACTAGCTCTTAGAATTGTAGGTTATGCTATTTTTGCTGTAAAAATAATTGTGCCTATTGTTTTAATTATTTATGGTACCATTGATGTTTCCAAGGCAGTTATTAGTGGGGCTGATAGCTTACAGAAAAATTTAGTTCAATTTGCCAAAAGATGTATAGCGGCTATCCTAATTTTTATGGCTCCTGGAATTATTAATGGAATATTTAATCTAATTATTGATGGTTATGAAGATTCTACGGGCAGTGAATATAAAATGTGTTTTACTTGTCTATTTAATCCTAATGACTGTAAAGTCACAAGATACGGAGAATAATTATGTATTTAAGAATAATGGAAATCTTTTTATACTTTATTATAGCTAGTTTTCTTGGCTATACGATGGAAGTAATTAAATGTAGTATTAATACGAAAAAACTCGTTAATCGGGGTTTTTTATTCGGACCAATATGTCCTATCTATGGGGTAGGGTTTGTCCTTATTACTTGGCTTCTATCTAAGTATCAAAATGATATCATTATTCTTTTTTTAATGGGAGCTTTAATTACCAGTGCGGTTGAATATTACACTAGCTATATTTTAGAACTTATCTTCCATAATCGTTGGTGGGATTATTCTTACAGAAAAGATAATATCAATGGTCGGATTTGTTTAAAAAATTCTATTCTCTTTGGAATTGGTTCTGTTTTAATTATTCGTTTAATTAATCCCTTATTATTTCAATTTCGTACGCATTTTAGTGATAACTTTATTATGATAACGGGAACCATTATTCTTTTAATCTTTATCCTTGATATGATATTCTCCTGTATCATTGCTTATAATCTTCGCCATCGTATAATTATTGCCGAAGAATTAAAAAGTGAAAAACTAAGAATGATACCAGCGCTTTTAGAGAAGAAATATAAAGGCGAAATCGAAAACTTAAAGTTTGTGGGTAATCGTTTATTTAAAGCATTCCCAGATATCTCTAAAAACAATCAAAAAGAACAAGAATTAATTACGAAGGTTAAAAAGCAAGAAAAAGAAATTAAAAAGTTTAAAAAAAGTAAAAATAAGAAAAAATCCAAAAAATAATTTTGAAGTGAGACCTTAAGTCTTGCTTTTTTAAAACTCTGGTGTGAAACTTTTTGGTTCAAATTAGTCCAAAAAGTTTCACACCAGAAAAAGGCTTGAAGATAATTGTTTACCTCGAGTAGAATTTCTTAAAGAAAAGGATTGCTAAAGGTGGAAAAATGCAAAAAATTACAAATTTTTGCATTTTTTTTGCAATTTATGAACAAAAATCGACATCGACCGCCAATATATATATATAGGAGGTTAAAAATGAAAAGATTGATAACAAGACAAAGTGATGTTAATGATTGTGGTCCTGCAGTGATTTACAGTCTTGTAAAATACTATAAAGGTTATGTGTCTTTAGAAAGAATTAAATTAGATACGCATTTAGATAAAACTGGCATAAGCGCTTATGACATGGTTTTAGCTCTAAATAGTTATGGTTTTGATGCGAAGGGTTTAAAACTAACTATAGAAGACTTAAAAACTACTAAAATACCTTTAATTCTTCATTGCACCTATAATAATTCTTATGGACATTTTATTCTTTTACTAAAGACATCAAAGAAGAAAGTTACTATTATGAATCCATCTAGGGGGATAGAAAAAATCTCTTGGGAAGAGTTAAATACGATATGGACAGGTATTGCTATTAAAGCTATTCCCCTAGGTAATATTATTCATCTAGGAAAAGAAAAGACCTTAAAAGACTTATTCTTAAGTACTTTTAGAGTCTATAAGAAGGAACTAATTACTATTATATTCCTAGGAATTATCTTATCCCTAATAAGCTTAATTCTTAGTTATTATCTAAAAGTAGTAGTTCATCTAAATAGTTTATATATCATAATACTATTTATTATTCTAACTATCTTTAAAGCTATTTTAAGTAGTATTTTCGAAAGTAAAGTAATATCTACCGATTGGCGCCTATCATATGACTATACTAAAGACTTTATCAATCATTTATTTTTACTTCCTATATCTAATTTAGACCTCATATCAATGGGGAGAATAAATAAGTATGTTAATGACTTAAATACTTTTAAAGAAGCCTTCTTAGAACTTATCTTAAGTATCTTTTTAGGACTCTTAGAGATAATATCTATCTTAAGTCTTATATTTATCATTAATAATACCCTAGGTCTCTTACTAATTATTATCTTAAGTATTTATTTAGTCCTTAAATTACTTAGTATTAAACTAAATAAGAAAGACTTAAAAAATACTATAGTAGAAAGTAATTCTTATCAAGAAGTACTCCTAGAGACTATTAGAAAAGTTAAAATGATAAAAAGACTATCTAAGAGTGATTATTTTTTAAATAAATTTAAAAGTAAGTTACTTAACTACTTAGATACTAATAAGACTTATTTACATTCTTTAAGTAAATATAAAGTAATGGAAGAATTTTTCTTAGATATCTTAAATATCCTAAGTATTAGTATTGCTCTAATACTAGTTAATAAGAATCTAATAGAATTAGTAGACTTATTTACTTATCTTGCTTTAAGTACAACTCTTATAAATACTCTTAAAGAGTGTTTAAATAGTCTCCCTAGAATATCTTATCTTGAAGAAAATTATCTTCATTTAAGTGAATTTATGTCTTTAAAAGAAGAAGAGTTTGAAGGATTAACATTTACCAGTGGAAATATAAGTATCCAGAATGTAAGTTTTACTTATAATAGTCTTAACTATGTCATAAAGAATCTAAATCAAGAAATAAAATCTGGTGAAAAAATTATTCTCACTGGTGAATCAGGTTCTGGTAAATCTAGTTTAGTTAAATTACTCTTTGGGTTTTATAAACCAACTACCGGAAATATCCTAATTAATGGGATAAACTTAAGTGATTATAACTTAAATAGTCTTCGAAAGTCGATTAGTTATGTTAGTCAAGATGAGTCTTTGTTTAAAGGTAGTATCTTAGAAAATATAACACTAGGAAAAGATATACCAGTAAGTAAGTTAACTAAAGTCTTAAAAATATGTTACTTAGATAAACTTATAAATAAAGAAACTAATCACTTAGAGACTATTCTTCTTGAGGATGATGTTAACTTTTCCGGAGGAGAAGTTATGCGTCTTATTCTAGCCAGAGCCCTTCTAAAAGATAATAAAATCTTAATCTTAGATGAAGCCTTAAGTGGAGTAGAAGAATCTATGGAAAAGAATATTATTAAGAATATAAAAAATGAGTATCCAGATATAACTTTAATCTATATAACTCATCGTAATCTAAAAGAACTATTTGATAGAGAAATTAAATTAGATAATTAAAAGAAAGGAATATATATTATGCAATTAGAAACACAAGAATTAATGATGATAAGAGGAGGATGGAAACCTGCTTCTATTATGTTTATAGCTAGTTTAGGAGCTTTCTTAATCGGATTCTTTAATGGCTTATTTCAAACTTCTAATATCTGTAAGTAGGTATATATGAATTTAAGTTTCGAAGAATTAAAAACTTATCGGGGAGGTGCTAAAACCTTCTTAGAAAGTTTAATAATTAATGTGGAAAAAGCAAAGAGACTAGGTCGTTACTGGGCTTTTAGACTACGTGTCTATATCTGTGGCGGTTTATGTTGTAAATAGAAAGGAAATATTTAGATGATAATTAAAAATGATGAATTAATGATGATAAGAGGAGGTTCTAGTGTTACTTTAGTAAGTTTTATTAACTCAATGGTAAGAGCTTTATCGAGTTTTAAAGACTTAGGTAATACTTTAGGCTCTACTCTAAAAAGATTTATTCAAGGGAGATTTTGCTAATGGCTCTTTTGATTTCAATCTTTCGCTTAATATTTAGATATAATTTATTTATTTAGTAAAGAGGACCTTTATTTGGTCCTTTTTTTGTGTTATACTCTAGATAATAGAGGTTTAGTTATGCGAAAAAAAAATGGCTTTATTGCTACTACTTTAATTTATTCTTTCTTGCTTTTATTTGCAACTTTAGTAATTGTTATTATTGGTAATTATGCGTATTATCGTAGTACCATCAATGCTTATAATAAAGGAATTAATGACTCCTTAAATAATCTCATTGATACCAAGTATGTTACTTTAACTAATTTAGTTAATAATAGTGATTTTGAGATTAGAGATTCTTGGAGTGGTATCGGCGCTAATGCTTATTATAGTGGCGAGGAAACTATGGGTAATGGCGTAACGTCATTAAAATTTAATGGTAAGAGTAATGCTTTAGTTCGCTCTAATTATTTTAATTGTGTATCTGGTCACTTTTATTATATAAGTTACCAGACCTTCACCAATGGTACCGTAGGTCCAGTTGATACGGGAGTTGCCAATGCCAGTGGCTCTAATTCTCCGGTAGGTGGTATCGATTGGGGCACTTTAGGTGGTTTTATAGGTGGCGTTATCGGTAATATTTTTTGTGCTATATTAGGCAATTGTAATCAAAATCCTAGCAGTTATGTAAGCGATGTCGCCCCCGCCAGTGTTGCCAGTGGTAGCGAAGTGGGAAAAATGGGCTTATTCTATGACAATGATAATGTAGTAGTTGGTGAAAACGTTAGTTTTACTTTCTTGAATAAAGCAAGAAAAGGTTATATTGGGCAAGCTACTAGAGACTCATCTACTTGTAATTTTGCCATTAATTATAATAACAATAATAATACGAAAATGATTGTTGATAATATTGTGGTTACTGATGTTACCGATATTATTTCCAAAGGTAATGTTGATGGTACTAAGTATGTTAAGTTAATAGAAATCTTTAATACAACCGCTACTTCTGGGAATATTCCTTATTTTAAAGATACTTATATCTATAATATGGATAATTTAAAGAATAACTTAAACTAAGAAAGAGAAAATAGGCTTAATTAGGCGAAAAATAGTTGAAACTCTTTCTTTTTTTGTGGTATAATTGGCTTGTTGATTGAAGGGAGGGATAATGATGACAAAAGTAGTGGTAAAAGATGGTAACGTTGATGGCGCACTTAAAAAGTGGAAAGTTAAAGTTGCTAAAAGTGGTGTCCCTTCAGAATTAAAAAAGAGAAAACATTATGAAAAACCAGGCGTAAAAAGAAGAGAAGCCAAAAAAGAAATGATTCGTAATGCTAGAAAACATCATAGAGATTAAGGAGTAGCGTATGTTAGAGAGTAAAATCCAAAGCGATACCCTTATGGCAATGAAAAATTCTGATAAGTTTAAAGTTTCCGTTCTTAGAATGTTAAAAAGTGCTATTCAAGCTGAAAAAATTAACGCTAAGAATGAGTTAACTGATGAAAACATAATTGCTATTATTAAAAAGCAAGTTAAACAAAGAAGCGACAGTATCCTTGAGTATGAAAAATATAATCGCCCGGATATGGTTGCAACTTTAAAACAGGAAATTAAAATCTTGGAGGAATACTTGCCTAAGCAATTATCAGAAGAAGAGACTAAAGAGGCTGTTAAAAAAATTATGAGTAATTACCCAGACGCAACTATAAAAGATATGGGGAAAATTATGAAAGAAGCATCTAGTAGTCTTGGTAGTATTGCCGATATGAGTGAAGTTAGTAAATTAATCAGAAATAGTTTAGTTTAAAGAGGTCTATTAGACTTCTTTTTTCATAGGATTTACTAGGTGATTTTATGCATATATGGGCTAATTTACAGAATTTTTTATATGATAAAGATTATTTTCTAGCCTATTTTAATGATTCTTTATACATCTATAATTTTAATAAAGTTTATTTAATTACTAAGACTAAGATTATCTTAAGTATTAAAGATAAGAAGATAACTATTAAAGGAGATAATCTCATCTTAAGAAAATCTTGTGGTACCGAACTTCTAATCCAAGGGATGATAAAGGAAATTAAATATGAATAGAATTCTTATATCCCTTAGAGTCTATAATCTTAATAACTTTCTTTTAAGAATGATTGATAAAGGAATTACAATTATCCAAGTAAGTTATACTAATAAATACTTAAAATGTTATATAGATAAGAAAGACTTACCTTATCTTAAGAAGTTTTATCATCTAGAGATTATAAAAGATAATAAGATAATAAGAATAAGAAACATATTAAGAAATAATATTCTTCTTATAAGTAGTATTATCTTAAGTATTATTTTATTTCTAATCTTCAAGAATATTATCATCAAAGTTGAAGTAATAAGTAAGAATGATAAATTAACTAAGAATCTTTTAAAGACCTTAGAGACTTATAATGTCAAAAGACTAACCTTTGCACTTTCCAATGAGAAACTAATTAATATTAAAAATAAAATCTTAAGTACCTATCAAAATGAAATAGAATGGTTAGAAATCAAAAGAGAAGGAATGCTCTATGTTATTACCCTAGAAGAAAGACTCCAAGATACTAAAGAAAAAGAAAAAGATTATTGTAATGTTTATGCGAAAAGAGATGGCTATGTTAAAATTATCGAAGCTACTCATGGTAATGTCTTAGTCCATGAAGATACCTTAGTAAGAAGTGGTGACCTTCTAATTAGCGGGGATATTACTTTGAATGGAGAAGAAAAAAGTACGGTTTGTGCCAGGGGTAAAATCTATGGAGAAGTATGGTATAAAGCAAGTCTTTCGCTTCCTACTTACTATGAAGTAAAAAAAAGAACTGGGAGGTCTCAGACTAATTTTAAATTAGATATGGGACGTAATGACTATAAAATCTTAAGAAGTAAATATCCTTTATATGAGGAAGAAGACCAAGTCTTAATAAGTATCTTAGGGAAAAGATTAATTAAATCTAAAGAATATGAATTAGAGACCGAAAAAATTTCTTATACGGAAGAAGAACTAGATAGCAAGATTAATGCCTTAGTAGCTGAGAAAATCAATCTCCAGTTAGATGACGAGGAAAAAATTTTACATAAAAATATTTTGAAAAAGAACACATTTGATAGTACAATAGAAGTAGAAGTATTCATAACCGCTTTGGTTTTACTTTCTAGTTAGGAGTTTTTTATGTTTAATGAAGCACTAAGAAATATTGTGAACGGGGCTATACCGATGTTAATTATCTTTATAGTAGTTATTACTACGGTAAGAATTAGTTATATTAGGACTACTAATGAAAAGGTGGTTATTCATAATGAGATTTTAAACTTACTCTTTATTATCTATGTCTTATTATTATTTGAACTATTAACAGGGACCGAAAACTCTCTAGGAAGTGGGATTAATTACATTCCTTTCAAAGAGATTATGCGTTATAAATTTGGTAGTAAGATGTTTATCTATAATGTCTTTGGGAATATTTTAATCTTTATACCCTTTGGTTATTTTATCTCAAGATATATTAAGCCTAAAAAAGTTTGGCCTATTATTATGGATGCCTTAATTACCAGCATTACCGTAGAGACTGTGCAGTTAAAGATTGGGAGATCTTTTGATATTGATGATGTCATGTTAAATATTTTAGGCGCTATATTAGGGTATTTTGTCTACATTGCCTTAGATGCCATTTATAAGCATTTACCAAAAATTTTCCAAAAAGACTTTATTTATGATGTGATATCTCTTATAATACTAGTTATGTTTATTTTGTATGCCGCTAATATACTAGATTTGAGGTGGTTTTAATGGCAGAAAAAGTAATTGTTGATAATAATCTTTATCATAATTATGATTATTTAGAGAAGGTTATTAATGAAACTCTAAAAGAAGAGGGGGTCTCTAATGCTGTTTTTTCAATTATCTTTGTAACCTTAGAAGAAATTCATAAGTTAAATAAAACCTATCGGGGGATTGATCGTCCTACTGATGTTATTTCTTTTGCCCTAGAAGATAGTAATGACTTTGAAGTAGAAGGTATAAGAGTCTTAGGGGACATTTATGTATGTATTGATAAAATGAAAGAGCAGGCCTTAGAATATGGACATAGTGAGACTAGGGAATTATCTTTCTTAGTTTGCCATGGTCTTTTACATTTACTAGGGTATGATCATATGAAAAAAGAAGAAGAACAAATTATGTTTGAAAAACAAGATAAGATATTAGAAAGGTTAGGCATAACACGATGAGAAGTGGTTTTGTAAGTATAATTGGGCGCCCGAATGTTGGTAAATCCACCCTTTTAAATAAATTAGTTAATTATCATGTTGCAATTACTTCTGATAAAGCGGGAACTACCCGTAATGTAATTGATGGCATCTATACTGATAATGATTCCCAGATTGTTTTTGTGGATACTCCTGGTATTAATAAACCTATTGATAAGTTAGGTAAAGTCTTAAATAAACAGTCTTTAAGTCAACAAAAAGAGGTTGACTCTATTATCTTAGTCGTTGATGCTAAAGGTGGTTTAGGTCGTGGGGATAGAGAAATTATAAATTCTTTAAATAAAGATATTCCCACTATCCTAGTTTTAAATAAAATTGATAAATTAGATAAAGAAGAACTAATCAAAAGAATAGTAGAGTATCAAGAACTTTTTGACTTTAGTGAGATTATTCCTCTAAGTGCTTTAAGTGGCGAAAACACCGAAGAATTAATTAAGACTGTCAAAAAATATTTAACTGATAATCTTAAGTACTTTAGTGATGATGCCATCACTAGTAGTTCTACTCGTTTTTTAATTAGTGAGTATGTAAGAGAAAAACTATTTAATAACTTAGAAGAAGAAATTCCTCATGCTATTACTTGTGTTACCACTAATTATGAAGAGACCGAACACCTTGTCAAAGTTAATGTCGATATCATCGTTGATAGAGAGTCTTTAAAAAAAATAATTATTGGGTCTAAAGGGGCGATGCTTAAAAATGTTGGTAGTGAGGCTCGTCAAGAAATTGAAGAATTAGTAGGAAAAAAAGTCTACTTAGAGCTCTATGTTAAATGTATTCCCAACTGGCGTGATAAGGAATTTGTTTTAAAAGATTTAGGATTTTATGATTTTTAATGAATAAAAATTTATTTTTAGCATCATTATAATAATAGGTGATAAAAATATGAATAAAGAAGATTATTGGCAGTTATTTAAGGAAACGGGAAAAATTGAATATTATTTAAAGTATAAAAAATGTAAGTAAAATGAAAAATAGTGTTATAAGTGGCGTTATTCTTTATGTAACGCCTTTTAAAGAAAATAGTGAAGTATTACAAGTCTTAACCCAAGAACAAGGCCTTATTGGTCTTCTTTGTCGTGGTTCCAAAAATATTAAAAGTAAATTCTTAAATAAAACTAGACTCTATAATTATGCTACCTTTCAAATTAAGTTAAAGTCCGAAGGCTTATCCATAGTAACCGAGATTAATGTTAAGGATTATTATACCACTCTCCATAGTAACATCACCTTAATTAGTTATCTTTCTTACTTAGGAAGTCTTACCTATCAGGTTGCTAAACAAGATGAAAGTAAAAGTATCTTAAATATTTTTTTAAGTACCTTAGATAAGTTAGAGAAGGGATTAGATCCCTTAGTCCTATGTAATATTTTAGAGCTTAAATACTTGAGTTATCTAGGTATTAATCTTTCTTTAGATACTTGTGTTAAGTGTGGTAAAAAGAATAATATTATCACGTTAAATGGTGAGTCTGGAGGACTTATCTGTGAAAAGTGTTATCAAAATGAATATATTGTTTCTAAGAAGAGTATCATCTTAATTAGAAACTATATGAAAATAGATATTAATAGTCTAAAAGAAATAAGAGTAAGTGAAGTAACGAAAAGAGAAATTAATCTTTTTATTACTAATTATTATCAAAATTATACGGGTCTATATTTAAAATCAAAAAATAATTTGAATAAACTTATCATGTGAGCTTGCAAAATCTAGGTAGTTTTATTATACTAATTGATGTTAAGGGTTATGGTGGTTATTTTGAATATTGATATTATAAGGGCACTTACGGGAGATTATCATGATATTGTGATTAGTAAAGATAATATTAAGTGTTATGGATATCGAATTGTTAAGTCTCTTGAAAATGGCTTTCTAGATATCGGAGATATTTCTAAGGATAAGTTAATTTATACTGTAATAGAAGACTTTTTAAGAAAAGACATTCTAGTCTTTGCTCCTGATGTTTCTAAAGATATGAAAGATATTATTTCTAGAAAAGATGGTAAAACTTTAAGAATTGATAGAAGTCTATTAAGTAGTGTTAATAATGATTTATTAAATCTTTTAAATACGAGAATTAGAAAGAGTATAAGTAATATTCTTTATGAAGATAAAGGGTATTTAGAAATAAATATTAATAAAGATGAGTTAAAAATTATTGATAAGAAAAGTGGTAATGTTTGTTTTAGGACTTGTCATTTAGATATTTTAGATTTAGAATTTATTTATGATTTATTATTACAAGAAGTAAGAACTGCTGATGGTATTAAAGTATATCAAAATAGTTTAGAAAGATTAAGAGTTGATATTGATTTTTTAAATACGAAAGTTATAGTAACAGGTAATAGTAAATATATGCAAATGTTGATTGCTAAAAGTATTAAATTACGTGAAGAAATTAAAACCGCTAAGCATCTACAATTGAAAATGGAAGGATTTTAAGATATGAAAAATAGTATGGAAGATATAGTTAATTTTTGTAAACAATATGGATTTATATTTCCCGGAAGTGAGATTTATGGAGGCCTTGCAAATACTTGGGATTTTGGTCCTTTAGGTAAAGAATTAAAAGAGAATATTAAGAAACTTTGGTGGAAGAAGTTTATTGTTGAGAATAAGTATAATTATGGGATTGATGCCGCCATTCTGATGAATCCTAATGTCTGGGTAGCATCAGGACACGTTGCTTCATTTGCCGACCCCCTAATTGATTGTCGTAAATGTAAGACTAGAAGTCGGGCAGATAAATTAATTGAAGAATATTTTGCTAAAGAGGGTATCTCTGGGAGTGCTGATGGTTGGAGTAACGAAGAGTTAATGAGTTACATTAAAGAACATCATATCACTTGTCCAAAGTGTGGTTCTTGTGATTTTACTGATATCCGTCAATTTAACTTGTTATTTGAAACTAGTCAAGGAGTAACTGAGGATACTAAGAATAAGATTTACTTAAGAGGAGAGACAGCTCAAGGAATTTTTGTTAATTTCTTAAATGTTCAAAGAACAATGCGTGCTAAAGTACCATTTGGTATTGGCCAGATTGGAAAGAGCTTCCGAAATGAAATTACTCCCGGAAACTTTATCTTTAGAGTAAGAGAATTTGAACAAATGGAATTAGAATTCTTCTGTAAACCGGATACGGATTTAGAGTGGTTTGGGTTCTACAAGTCTTATTGTAATACTTTCTTAAAAGACTTAGGAATTAAACCTGAGAACTTAAGAAATAGAGACCATGAGAAACAAGAATTATCCTTTTATTCGAAAGCTACTACGGATATTGAATATCATTATCCCTTCGGATGGGGTGAGTTATGGGGAATAGCCGATCGTACTGATTATGATTTATCTACCCATATGGAACACTCTAAGAAAGATTTAAGATATATTGATCCGGAGACTAATGAAAGATATTTACCATACGTTATTGAACCAAGTGTGGGGGTAGAAAGATTATTCTTAGCTATTATTTGTGATGCGTATGAAAAAGAAATTTTAGAAGATGGTTCTGAAAGAGAAGTATTGCATTTAATTCCTGCTTTAGCACCTTTTAAAGCCACTATCTTACCATTAGTTAAGAAACTACATAGTGAAAAAGCTAATGAAATCTATGCTGATTTAATTAAAGATTTCTATGTATCATATGATGAAGCGGGTAGTATTGGAAAAAGATATCGAAGAAGTGATGCTACCGGAGTACCTTTTTGTATTACTGTAGATGATGAAACTATTAATGATGGCTTAGTAACTGTTCGTAATCGAGATACTATGGCACAAGAGAAAGTTAAAGTAAGTGAACTTAAAGCTTACTTAACTAGTGCGATTAAGTTCTAAAAAAATTATCCAATTTGTGGTTGCTAAATCGAAGACAATTTGATATTATAAATAAGCACGAGAAGTCATAAATGATTGCAAAAAGTGCTTATTTTATGTATAATTGTTGTTAGATAAAGTAAGGAGATTGTAATTATGGCTTTAAATTTAAAGAAAATGATGGGGTTAGATGGTGATGATAGTTCTCTTCAAACTGAAGATGAATTTTATACAACAACGGAAGAAGATACTAAAGATAACAAAAATGGTGGCGGTTCTAAGATGATTCTTTTGGAGCCAAGAGCGTATTCAGAATCACAACAAATTGCTGACCATTTAAAGAAAAGAAATAGTGTTGTTGTTAACTTAAAAAGAGTTACTTCTGACCAAGCAAAGAGGATAATTGACTTTTTAAGTGGCTGTATTTATGCTATTGGTGGCACAATGCAAAAAGTTGGTGTAGGTATTTATTTATGTGCACCTAAAAATGTAAACGTTCAAGGAAAAATCACTGAAGATTCATCATCCCTTGATGAAGAGGAGAATGAAGAAGTGAAGTGGTAATTAATAAAAATTGAGGTGGGGGATTATGCCTAAAACATTTGGGATGTCTTTTTATGGCTATAATAAAAACGAAGTAAATGATTTTTTAAATAATGTAACCAAAGAATATGAGGATATGTTAAATAAACTAAAAAAAACAGCTGATGAAAAAGCTAAATTAGAAAGTGAATTAGAACAATATAAAAGTATTGAAACTTCTTTAAGAAGAACACTGGCTTTAGCCGAAGAATCTAACCAAACGATTAGGAAATCTGCTAACGATGAATCGATAGCAATTTTAGAAGATGCTAAGAAAAACGCCTCAAGAATTATTAATGATGCTTTAATAAGAGCTCAAAAAATCCAAGATGATGCTGATAAAATAAAATTAGATACTATTAAGTATCGTAATAAAGCAATTAATATCTTAAAAGAACAAAAAGAAATCTTAGATAAATATGAAGACATAGAGTACTAGAAATAGTGCTCTTCTTTTTGTATAAATTTTAAAAATCAGGGAAAAATAATCTATTTCCCATCTTTTTCATAGAGTTAAAAACTCTATGAATACGCATTTACGGCACCTATTTTTAACTTATAAACTAATTTTAACACAAAACATAGCCTTTTAAAACCATATTTTTTAAGAAACATAATGTTTTTGTAGTCAAAATTCTAGTCAAAAGAAATGTTCTCAAATTCGGGTGAATACTGGCTTTGTAAGGGGTTGCTATAGTAAAAAGTAAAAATCTATTCTAGTCAAAATTATGGTCAAAATGGCATTTAAGCCCAGTATTTACCGTACCTTTTCATAGAGTTTTTAACTCTATGAATCCAAAAATTCAATCATATTTTTAAAATAAGTATAAATTTAGTTATTATTTTCATAAATTTGAGAATAATTAAGAAGTAAGGATTTTTATTATGAAGAAAAATATATTTTTTATAGGCGTATCCATATGTCTATTAGTTTTACTAGGAGTAGGACTTTCTTATTCTATGTGGAATATGAATATTAGTCAAGATACTAATAATGTGATTGCAACCACTAGTGAATGCTTTGATGTTGCTATAACTAGTCAAGAAAATGCAATAAAGTTAGAAAATGCTTATCCCATAAGTGATACCAAGGGAAAAAGCTTAACTCCATTTACTTTTACTGTTAAGAATACCTGTGATATGTTTGCTTCTTACAGCGTTAGTTTAGAAAGCTTAAAAGAAAGTACTTTGCCTAGTGAGTTTCTAAAAGTTATGGTAAATGATAATGAACCAAAATTATTAAATTCTTTAGACAGTACCGATACGGTAAATTCAGGAAGTATTGAATCTAGAGTATTAGCTAAAGGTTCCTTATCTAAAGATAGTTCCAAAGATTATTCAGTTAGATTGTGGATTGATTATGATACTACATTAGAAGATTTAGATAATGAGATTAAAATCTTAAAATCTAAAATAATTATTAAAGCAATACCACAAGGATATGCTGGTGAAACCATATTTAACTTCAATTATACTGGTGCTGAACAAATTTTTACTGTTCCTGTTTCAGGCACTTATAAACTAGAGACGTGGGGCGCCTCTGGAGTTATTAGCCATTGGGGAGGTCAAAGTGGTTATGGCGGCTACTCAACAGGATTAATTCATTTAAACAAATCAGATTTAGTCTTTTTAAATATTGGCGGTTCGGGAAGTAATAGGGGATATAACGGTGGTGATAGCAGTGAATGCGATAATTTATCAAGTGGTGGAGGTGCCACCCATATTGCCACTAAATCAGGCCTTCTTTCATCTTTAGAAAATTATATATCAGATATTTTAATTGTATCCGGAGGCGGCGGCGGAGCCGAAAGACAAGCAGCTGGATCTGGTGGTGGAATTACAGGAAATAATGGTTTTTCAATCACCAATGATGGCAATCTTTTTGGAACTGGTGGCTCTCAAATAGCCGGAGGAACGGGCTCCATTCATGCTGATAATCCAGCTAAATTTGATGTTAAAGGCAGTTTTGGCCAAGGTGGTTGCGGTAGAAGTACTTTAGATTCGGGCCCCAATGGCGGTGGCGGTTTTTATGGAGGAGGTGCTACAACCCTTCTTGGCGGAGCCGGAGGTGGTTCTGGATATATCGGTAATTCCCTATTAACTGATAAGACTATGTATTGTTATAATTGTCAAGAATCATCTGAAGAAAGTACTAAAACTATTTCAACAACTTGTAACGAAGAAACTCCAACTGAAAATTGTGCAAAAAAGGGAAATGGTTACGCTAGAATAACTTTAATAAGTATAGATGAATAGGAGAAAATAAAATGAAAAGTAAAAAGAAATTAATAATAACTAGTATCTCTATAATAGCTATATGTATTGCCTTTATTGGTTTATCTTATGCTTATTGGTATGTAAGAAATATCCAGGATACTACTAGCAATGCAACGACGGGATGTTTTCAAGTAGAGCTCACTAATCAATCGGGAGAAATAAATTTAGATAATGCATATCCAATTACAGATGAAGAAGGTCTTAAGTTAAAACCATTTAGTTTTACCATTCATAATACTTGTAGTATTTTTGCTCATTATTATGTAAATGTAGAATTATTAGAAGGTACAACTTTAAATAGTCATTATGTAGCTACGAGAGTTAATAATGAAGAGATTAAGACTTTAGATAGCTTTAATACAGCAGTAACTACTATCGACAACAGCGTATCTTCATATACGGTAGCTGAAGGTTACCTAGGAGCCGATGACCAAGAAGACTATAGTATTTCCTTATGGATAGATGAAGATGTAACGGTAGATGATGATATCTTTGGAAAGATTTTTAAATCAAAAGTAGTAGTAAATTCTGAACCTGGTAGCTATGATCCTGTAAGTGCTGGCTATACTAAGCTAGGTGATGCTATCTTAGCTAATGAATATCAAACAACGCCAGATATAGCTAAGGCAAAAATTGCTAATAAACAAGAAGTTGATTTAACTAATACTGCTCCCGTAATTAAATGGGTTGAAAAGACAGGAGAAAATTCAACCAAAAGTATTATAAAAATTAGCTCAAATTCGATTAATATAGATGATGCTACTAGTGAATTAACTGAGAATGATACAAAATTAAAACTATATACATCGTATTCATTTGATGCTGATACGGCAAAATATAAATTAAGTAATCCGATTGTTGCTGATCCAACTACTTTAGATTATTCAAATGGAACTAATTATTATATTATAGAAGAAGATATGAGTTTTAACCAAATGACAAAAAAGTTATTTACTCATAATCTCTTGAGTGACATTACCATATATCTTATTAAAGACGCTTCTAAGTCATCTTCAAAATTGATGTTAAATAATACTTCTTATGATAGTGTAAAATATAATCTTAATGTAACGTCTTTAACAGAAATGGAGTTAGAAACTGATAAATCTGATAGAGGCTTATATCAAAGTACTGATGATTATGGGACAACCTATTATTATCGAGGCAATGTTAAGAATAACAATGTTTATTTTGCCGGATTTTATTGGCAAATAGTGAGAATAAACGGTGATGGTTCCATAAGACTTATTTATAATGGTGCCGTAAAAAATGCTAATGGCATAAATCAATCAATAAATAGTAAAACTTATCAATTTAATAAAGTATATAATGATCCTGCTTATGTTGGCTATATGTATGGTGATTCGGAGGGAACGACAGTTGATGAAGTTCATAACAATACTAATTCATCGCCTATTAAAATAATAATAGATAACTGGTATCAAAATAACATTATTAGCAATGGTTACGACGACTATATATCAATAACTGCCGGATTTTGTGGAGATAGAACAGTTATTAAAGGCGATGGTGTAAGTAACACAGCGGAAACAACATTTGGAGCACTAGGAAGACTGCAGCAGAATTCTGCACAATTCAATTGTCCAGAATTATCAAGGGATTTATATACAACTGCTGATGCTAATATTGGAAATAAGGCGTTAACATATCCAATTGGTTTAATAACTTCTGATGAATTAGTCTTTGCTGGCATGGATTCTAAACATACTAATAGGTTATCTTGGATTTATTCAGAATTAAATAGTTGGACTATGTCACCTTCCACATTTAACGTATCATATTCGATGGGGAGATTGTTTTATCAAATTGGTAGTGGATATATTCATATTCATGGGTGGCCAACAAGCACGTTAAGTGTCCGTCCTGTTATAAATCTAAAAGAAGATGTAGAAATATCAGGTGGAATGGGGACGGCAAATGATCCATTTATTGTGAAAACTAATTAAGTAACGGGGCCGAAATTAATGTGTTCTCTTATCAAATGGCCCCGTTACTTTGAATATTAAGACTTGTAGAAATTCTATAAGTCTTTTTTTAATACTAATTAAATACAATGTACTAGGGTGGTTTAATGATAAATATAATTATAAACTTCTTGAAAAGTATTTTCTTATTTACAGGGAGTTATTCTAATACAGTCTTTAAAGAACCATTAAGTCCATTAGAAGAAGAAAAGTATATTAACTTAATGGAAACCGGAGATAAGGAAGCTAGAAATATCTTAATCGAACATAATCTTAGATTAGTAGCCCATATCGTTAAGAAATTTAATCCTCCACTGACTCTAACTGATGATTTAATAAGTATTGGGACTATAGGACTTATTAAAGGAATAGATTCTTATAAGAAGAATAAGAATATTAAAATTACTACTTATGCTGCTAGATGTATAGAAAATGAAATTCTTATGTATTATCGCCAATCTAAGAAATATCAAAATACTGTTTCTTTAGATGATTATATTGGTATTGATAAAGAAGGTAATAAGATTAATTTAAAAGATGTTATTAAAGATAAGAATAAACCTATTGAAGAAGAATTATATCTTAAAGATAATATCGACTTATTAAAGAAATTTATTACGAAGTTAAATAAAAGAGAACAGAATATCATTACTAATAGGTATGGTCTTAATAATAGAAAAGCTAAGACTCAAAAAGAAATAGCTAAAGAAATGCATATCTCTAGAAGTTATGTTTCCAGAATAGAAAAACGAGCGATAAGTAAAATCCTAAGAGAATTTATTAAGACTTCGAAGACTTAATAAGTTTTAAAGACTTAGAAGGTTTTATGGAATTTAAATATTCTAAGATAATAAAACCTGCTGGAAACTTATTAATATTACGAATACTTTTGATGATAATAGAACATTCAAGAAAATTGACTACTAGGTCATTACCTCTCTTATGAATGTTTTCTAAAGAACCATAATTATCATATAGAAGAGAATTAAGATATTCTAAGTTATTAGTTTTTCTCTTAAAACCATTATAATCAATTAAAATATAATTTACTTTTAAAGATATTTCTATTTTCATAATATTCCTCACTAGGTATTTAGGGTACTCTAAAGATGATGGTTTGTAAAGAAAAATATCACAAAAAATAAACTTTTTGTTTAAATAATATTATTTTTTGCTATAATGTAATCATAGGAGGATAGAAAATGAAACCACAAGATGAACCTATACATATTAAAGTTGAAAAGAAAAGTGATATAGCGCCTTTAGTATTGATGCCAGGAGATCCGTTGCGTGCTAAATACATAGCTGAAAAATTCTTAGATAATGCTAGACTCGTCACCAGTGTTCGCAATATGTTTGGCTTTACAGGAACTTATAAGGGAAAGAAAATTACCATCATGGGAAGTGGCATGGGTATGCCTAGTATGAGTATCTATGCCTTTGAATTGTTTTATTACTTTGGAGTAGAAAAAATCATTCGCATCGGTACCTGTGGAGTAGTGACGAAAGATATTAAAGTACCCGAGTTAATTTTAGCTGACAGTGTATATAGTCTTTCTAATTTTGCTTATAACTATGATGGGTATGATAAAAATATGGAGTATCCTAGTAAGACTTTGAATGCTTCTATTATTAAGACGGCGGAAGAACAAGGAAAAAAACTCCATGTCGGCACGATGCTTACTTGTGATGCTTTTGGACCTTATATTGATATGGATAAAGTCTTAAGAAGAATTCCCGAAGAAGTAAAACCAATTGCCGAAGAGATGGAAGCTTATGCTCTAGTTCACGTTGCTAATACTTTTAAACGTGAGGCCACCGCAATTGTAACAGCGGTTGATTCCAAGTTTAGTGATGTCGTTTTACCTATAGAAGACCGGGAAAAGTCCTTGGATGATATGATTACTCTAGCACTTGATGCTATTATAAGATAAAGGGCGTTGGCAAGCACCAACTTGAAATATAGGGAAACCTATATTTTTTAAGGATTAATATATATGGATAATGAATATAGAAATTATTTGACAAGTGTTAGAAAGTATCCTGATAATACCGTTAATAGTTATCTTAGTGATATTACTATCTTTAAAGAGTATTTAAGTTCTTTAAAGATTAATTATCTTAAAGTAGATAAAGATATTATTAGAGAATATTTAAAAGTCTTAGGAAATAGTAATTATAAGAGTAGTAGTATTAATAGAATTCTTTCTAGTCTAAAGAATTATTATGATTATTTAGAATATAAACATCTAATAGAATATAATCCTCTTAAGGATTTAAATAGACCAAAGAAAGAAAAAAGACTACCAAATTTCATTAATAATAATGACTACGAAGAGATAATAAAGAAATCCCTAGAACGGACTGACTTTATAGGACGCAGAAATACTCTTTTACTAGAACTTCTTTATAGTAGTGGGATAAGAATTAGTGAAGCTCTTAATATTAAGATTAAAGATATTAATATGGGTGATAAAAGTATTAGAATCCTAGGAAAAGGTAGTAAGATGCGCATAGTCTATTTTGGAGAGTATGCTAAAGAGTATTTAGAAGAGTATCTTAAAGTAAGAAATAGTTCTTTAGAATATTTATTTCTAAATAAGAATAATACTCTCTTAACAAGAAGAGGAGCCGAGTATATAATTAGTAATTTGGTTAAAACTAGTCTTCTAAAGAAGAAAGTAACACCCCATACATTTCGACATTCTTATGCTACCGAAATGTTAAATAATGGCGCCGATATTAGAAGTGTTCAAGAACTCTTAGGACATTCTTCTCTTTCCACGACAGGTATTTATACACATGTGACTAATGAAGTTGTAAGAAGAGAATATTTAAAAGCTTTTAAAAGATAAAAATGGTCTAAAATAAAAAGAATATTCTATATTTAATTAGAATAAAAAGAAAGGAATAGTTAAATTTAACTAGTGATGATGATGAAAAAATTTGTATATGATTTTAATGAGGGCAATAAAGACATGAGAGAACTCTTAGGAGGTAAGGGTGCTAATCTATGTAGTATGGCCTCTCTTGGTCTACCTGTTCCCGAGGGGTTTATCATAACGACTGAGGCTTGTAATAAGTATTATGAAGAAAATGAGACCTTACCAGTTGCTATTGAAGAAGAAATCTATAAACATTTACGTACTTTAGAAGAAAAGACAAAGAAAATCTTAGGAGATGCGAATAAACCCCTATTAGTGTCAGTTCGTAGTGGAGCTAGAAGTAGTATGCCCGGGATGATGGATACTATCTTAAATTTGGGTCTTAATGATGAGGTAGCCGCTTCTTTAAGCGCGACTATGCAAAATAAAAGATTTGTCTATGACTCTTATAGACGTCTTATTATGATGTTTTGTGATGTTGTTATGGGTGGTGATAAGAGTCTTTTTGAAGAATATTTAACTACTTATAAGAAAGAAAAAGGTTATTCAAGTGATATTGAGCTTTCCGGAGATGATTGGTTCTTTATAACTAATAAATATAAAGAAATGTATAAAGATATTACTAAAGAAGAGTTTCCTAAGGATGCTACTAGTCAGTTAATAATGGCTGTGGGAGCCGTATTTAAGTCATGGAATAATAAACGAGCTATCTACTATCGTAAGATTAATAATATTCCTGATTCTTGGGGAACAGCCGTTAACATTCAAGAGATGGTTTATGGTAATAAGAATAATAATTCCGGAACAGGAGTAGCTTTTAGTAGAAGTCCTATTACCGGAGAAGATAAACTCTTTGGAGAATATTTAATTAATGCGCAAGGAGAAGATGTAGTAGCAGGAGTAAGAACTCCTAAGAGTATTGATTCTTTAAAAGAAATTATGCCTAATGTCTATGCCGAATTCCAAAGAATTGCGAAAAGATTAGAAGACTACTATCAAGATATGCAAGATATGGAGTTTACCATAGAAGATGGACATCTTTATATGTTACAGACGAGAAATGGTAAAAGAACGGGTTTAGCTAGTCTAAATATTGCCACCTCCCTAGTAAAAGAAGGAAAAATTACTAAGGAAGAAGCTATTGAAAGAGTTAGTATTGATGATATTACGCAAGCAATGCATCCTATATTTAAAGAAGGGAGTCTAAAGAATGCTACTCTTATTGGTAGTGGTCTTGCCGCTAGTCCTGGAGCCGCCCGAGGAGCTATTGTCTTTGAAGCTAGCAAAGCTATTGAAGAAGCTAAAAAAGGTCATAAGACCATTTTAGTCCGTCATGAAACTAGTCCCGAAGATATTGAAGGAATGCATTATGCCGAAGGTGTCTTAACTATTAGAGGAGGAATGACTTCTCATGCCGCCGTAGTAGCTAGAGGAATGGGGATTGTCTGTGTTAGTGGTTGTAGTAATATGGATATTCTTAATAATACTTTAATTACTAAGGATAAGAAAACTCTAAAAGAGGGTGATGTAATCTCAATTGATGGGACTACTGGTAACGTATATATGGGTTCTTTAGAACTAGAAAGTGCTAGTAGTAATACCGCTTTAACGGACCTTTTAAAGATGTGTGATGAAGTTAAAAACTTAGGAGTTCGCGCGAATGCAGATACTAAAAAAGATATGGAAATTGCCAAAAACTTTGGAGCTGAAGGAATTGGTCTTGTTCGTACGGAACATATGTTCTTTGAGACGATGCGAATCTTTAAATTTAGACAGATGATTCTAGCTCCAGATAAAGAAACGCGTCTAAAAGCCTTAGTATCCCTTCTTCCTTATCAAGAAAAAGACTTCGAAGAATTATATCGTCTAAATTCCGGCTTACCAGTTGTTATTCGTTACTTAGACCCACCTTTACATGAATTCTTACCTAAAGAAGATAAAGAAATAGCTGAACTAGCTAAAGTCTTAAATCTTAGTATAGAGGACTTAAAATTAAAAATAGATAGTCTAAAAGAATTTAATCCGATGATGGGACATCGTGGCTCAAGATTAGATATAACTTATCCGGAGATTGCCGTTATGCAGACTAATGCCATTATCAGTGCTGCTTGTAATGTTAAGAACGAAGGAATTGAACCAGTGGTTGAAATCATGTTACCACTTATTATGGATAGTAAAGAATTTATTTATATAAAGAATATTGTAGAAAAAGAGATAAAAAGAGTCTTAACAAAGAGAAATATAGACTTATCTTATCAGATTGGCGCCATGATAGAAGTTCCTAGAGCCGCTATTCTAGCTGATGAATTAGCTCAAGTTTGTGATTTCTTCTCTTTTGGAACGAATGATTTAACTCAATTAACTTTTGGTTTCTCTAGAGATGATGCTGCTAAATTCTTAAAAGATTACTATGATAAGAAAATCCTAACTACTGATCCCTTTATGAACTTAGATACCAATGGGGTAGGAAAGTTAGTTAAGGTGGCAACTAAATTATCAAGAGCGATAAAACCTAATATTTCCTTAGGAGTGTGTGGAGAACATGCGGCCTCCCTAGAATCTATTATCTTCTTTGATCGTATTGGCTTATCTTATATATCAGCCTCGGCTTATCGCGTACCAATTGCCAAACTAGCCGCCGCTAAAGCCGCCCTAATTAATAAGAAAACTAATAACTAGTACCTTAATTGGTACTTTTTTTCTTTAAGAAAATATAGTATAATTTGTAATATAGATGGAGGATAAAAATGATAAAAACATTATCTTTAGGACAAGCTAATTATGATATTTATGTAAGTGTAGATACCTTTCCACAGGAAGGAACAAAAACTAGATTTATTAATAAGATTGGTTGTGGTGGAGGAACGTCATGTAACGTTTCTTATATGTTAGCTAAATGGGGTGTTTCATCGACTTTTGCTGGAGTCGTTGGTAATGATGTTTATGGAACTAGAGTTCGTAAGGAATTAGAAAGTGCAGGAGTAGATACCAGATATATTGAAACTTCTTATGAAAAGGATACCGTCTTAGCATTTAATATCTTAGATAGTAGTAAAAAGGTCCCAACAAAATTAGAAGTTGCCGATGAATATGTTAAATTAAAGAAGTTTGATTTTGATTTTCAACCAGACTTAATTATCTTAGATGGTGGTGATACTTATGCTTCTAAACAGACAATCGAAAGATTTCCTCGAGCTATTAGTGTCTTAAAAATAGACCGTTTTAATCAGGATATTGCTGCTGTAGCTCTAAAAGTCAATTACTTAATTTGTTCTTTAGATTTTGCTAGTGATGTGATGAAATCTCCAGTAGATAAGAGTAATGTGAGTAGCTTAGTTAATTGTTATACCGAGCTTCGCAATCGTTTTGAACATCAGAATATAATTATTACTTTAGGAAGTAATGGGGCTATGTATTTAGTAGATGACCAAATTAAGATTTCTCCCGCTTTAAAGATGGATATCGTAGATACTTCTGGGTGTGGTGATATCTTTACCGGGGCTTTCTGTTACGGACTAGCAGCCAGTTATCCTTTAGAAAAGGCTATTAAATATGGTAATATTGCGGCAGGGTTAGCAACGAGAACTATTGGGGGAAGATTATCAATTCCTAAACTAGATGAGGTTAATAAAATCTATGAGAAAAATAATTGATCCTTTTACAGATTATTTACCTCATTTAGACTTACACGGTGAGACGACTGCTACTTGTGTTTATCTTGTAGAGTCGTTTTTACGTGATAATGTGAAACTTAGAAATACGAAAGTAGTAATTATCCATGGTAAAGGTAGTGGAGCTATAAGAGGCAAGACTCATGAACTCTTAAAGAAAAATAAGACCGTTTCTAAGTATTATATAGATGGTTTAAATGATGGACAAACAATTGTTGAACTAAAAATTGCTAGAAAAATTTGACAAAACCTAGGAAATTTGGTAATATTAAGTCCCAATGGTAACTCGTATATATAGTAAAGATAGGCATCTTCGGATTGAAATTTGACATTTGTAAACTTTTGTGCTATAATGTCGCTATCAAAGGGTTTTTAGGGGGAATGGTTATGAAAGGTTTTGTTTTAGATTATACAAACGAAAATGAGTATCACAAACTAGAAAGAGCATTAAAAAAATATAATATGCTTGCTTATAAAAAATTAAATTTTGAATATTATCCTGATTTGAGAGATGGTAAATTTGTTGGTGAATTAGTTTCTCAAAATAAGAGTAAACACACTAAGACTTATGAGTTGAAATTACCTAGTGATAGAAAATTTGCTCAAATTCATGGTGATGTCAAATTGCACTATGTAGTGTATGAACAGGAAGAAATGGTTATGTTGGATACTATTACACCATCAGATATTTTACTTGAAGGTCATCAATCAGAACTTGCAACTTATAAAGGTGTTATGATATCTAAAGAAAATGCTTCAAAAGACATGTTTAAAATTGATTTATTAAATATGTTACAAAATAATAAGTAGTGATGCTTATTTTTTTTGTTTTTTGCTATAAATTTCTTGCAAGTCTAAAAGATTTATGGTATATTTAATTAGTCGAAAGAAGTATTGATGGACCCTTAGCTCAATCGGTTAGAGCAATCGGCTCATAACCGATGGGTTGTAGGTTCGAGTCCTACAGGGTCCACCATTATAAATATTTGCGGGTATGGCGGAATTGGTAGACGCACTAGACTTAGGATCTAGCGGAGAGATCCATGGGGGTTCAAGTCCCTTTACCCGCACCAATTAAGATATTAAAGTCTCAAGTAATTGAGGCTTTTTTCTTTATTAAAATGATTTTAAAAAAATTATTTAACATAAAATGTCAAGTTTGGAAATATTTTGGAATTATTTGTAAAAAAGATTGAAAAAATCTTTGAACTTATGGTACTATTATAATAGGTGATAGATATGAATATAGTGATTATAGTAGCAAAGAATTTATTAGAATATTTTAATTCTTTGAATGCTTATGATATGATATTTATGGGTGCAAATATTGTCTTAATGTTACTGATTGCTACTTTTATATATGTCTTAAAGATTAAAGATAATTCTGTAGTTAAAGAAGAAGTATTAACTGATACTAAAGATAGTGATATTTCTTTAGAGGCTTTAACTACTAAGTTACAAAATAATCCTCTTGTAAGAGAAGATTTAACTCCTTTTGAATCGGAAGAAGAGACTAAAGCTATTATTAGTTATGATGAACTTATAAAGACTCAAAGTATTCCCGTCTTAAAATATAAAAACGAAGAAGAAATTAATGGCCTTTTAGTAAAAGCTATTGATGTTAATAATCTAATTGAAACGATGGATCCTAAGCCTATTAGTCATCCCGTTACTTATAATGCTATGAAGAAAACTCATCGTGCTATTAGTGCTTTAAAAGAAGAAGAACTAGTTATTACTCTAAGAAAATTAGACAGTATTGATAAGTAGATAATTCTACTTATTTTTTTATGTCTTTGGAAACTAAAATTCTAAGGATAGACCGTGAAGAAATGTCTTATCATTAAATTATAAAAAAATACTGATATTATCAGTATCATTTGAACTTTTTAATATCAGTTCTAGAAGCCATATAATCCATAGAAATATTATAGACTTTACAAATACAATAAAGATTTGTAGTAGAGATTAAATTATAACCCGTTTCATAATGGCTATAAGTAGTCTGTGATAGACCACAACTACTGGCAAATTTTTCTTGAGATAAGCCTAGTTCTTTACGAGTTTTCTTAAGATTTCTACTAATCGCACTTTTAGAAATTCTATTCTGAAGTTTAGAAGGATAGTTCTTTTTACTAAGACCAACGGCATAGTCTAGCGAATAATTATATTTTTCACAGAACTCCATTAACTTTTCTAATGGAATAGGATCATTAGCTGTTTCCCAACCAGATACGGTTTTCCGACTTACCCCTAAAATGTTACCTAGTTGTGCTTGGGTCATCCCTAATTTTTCTCGACACCATTTCAAATTATTACCTAACATATTAAATATCACCAGACACATTTTCTCAAATAATTAGAAACTTTTAAAGATATATCTGGACAATATATTAAAAATCAAAAGATATTTATTAGTAACTTATTTACAAAACATATTATTAGTGCGGTTAACTATATAATCCATAGAAATATTATAAGTTTTACATAAGTAATAAAGATTAGTAGTAGTTATTAAGTATTTACCAGTCTCATAACCACTATAAGTAGTCTGAGGAAGTTTACACTCATCAGAAAGCACTTGTTGGGAGATATTACGACTCTTACGAAACTTCTTTAGATTTTTACTTATTAAAGCTCGGTTGATTTTAAAGGGACCGTAATGCTTATTTTTTCTTGTTAAACCACAGACGAAATCTAAGGAATAATTATATTCACTACAAAACTTAGCTAGCTTGGAAAGTGGAATAGAAGAATTAGCATTTTCCCAAGCTCGAATAGAGGCATCACTAACTTCAAAAAACTTTCCTAATTGTTCTTGCGTAAGCTCTAATTCCTCCCTACAATATCTTAAATTATTGTCAAACATTCTAATCACCAAGACAATTGTGCCATTAAAATAGTGAATATCTTGTAAAACCGAAGACTATCCGTTAAAAATATGATATACTTTAATTTAGAAGGAGAGTTTATATGAAGAAAGAAAGAATTAGTAGATTTATGTTAGACAAAATGCGGGAAAACAAAATAACAGACCGTGATTTAGCTATGGCTATAAGTGTTCCGGACTTTGTTATTAGTCTCTATTTAAAAGGAATAATAATGCCTAATATCTATGATTTAGAGTTGATTGCTTTTAAGTTAAATGTGAGTTTAAATGAACTTTTAGGAGGTTCAGAAGCTGATAAAGGTGATGATGATATGATTTATTATTATGCCTTAAAATCGCGAAAGAGAATAATTACGGCCATAATTATATATATTGTTCTTTTAATAGCAGCAATTATTGTAGCAATTATTGTATAAATACGAAGAAAATTGTCCATAATCTTCTTAGGTGATAAGATGGGAAGATACAAAGTAGATATTGCAGGCATTAAGACTAGTGATTTAAAAGTTATCAGTAACGAAGAGATGAAAAATCTGTTTATTAAGATGCAAGCGGGAGACGCTTTAGCTAAAGAGACTATTATTAATGGTAATTTAAGACTAGTTTTATCTTTAGTACAACGTTTTGATAAGGGTAAATATAATGTTGATGACTTATTTCAGATTGGTTGTGTTGGGTTAATTAAAGCAGTTGATAATTTTGATTTAAATTATAACTGTCTTTTTTCGACTTATGCCGTTCCTTTGATAATGGGGGAAATTAGAAGATTTATTAGAGATAATACTTCTTTAAGAATTAGTCGGAAAATTAAAGATAATGCTTATCGAATTTTAAAATATAAAGAAGAGTATATTAAAGAATATGATAAAGAACCATCTTGGGAAGAGATTGGTGCTGCTTTAGAGATTAGTTTATATGATATTAAAGATGCGATGGACAGTTTAGTAAATCCGGTAAGTATTTTTGAGCCTATTTATAATGATGGTGGGGATACGATTTATCTTTGCGATAAATTGTCGGATACAAGAAATGAAAGAACGGATAAAGAGCTTTTGCTTACTTTGAAGAAGGCTATTTTAGGGTTAAAAAAAAGAGAACAGATTGTTCTTGAAGATCGATATGTGATGGGACACACCCAAGAAGAGATAGCGGCATCCTTAAATATTAGTCAAGCTCAGGTATCAAGAATTGAAAAGAGTGCTATTAGCACTCTTCGCCGAATTCTTAAATAACTATTTAGTTTTCTTATTTATTTCGTTTAAATTTAGATAAATCTTGTAGATAATCATAAGACTTTCAAAGGCCATTCTTAAAATTATATTACCTAAGACTAAAAGTAATAAGAAGAAAAGAAATGAAGTACCTATGTAACCAAAAGCACTAATAGTTAGATATAAACTACTAAAGATATAAGTAATCTTTAAAATAGGTTCCATAAAGAAATTATTAAAGTGTAAATAATCATATAATCTTTTTAAGGGATTACTATAAGAAGCTTTGTTACGTTTATCCATAAATACGAAGTAAATAATGATGGTAGCAGCTAGAGCAATAATAAATGCTATTAATTTAAAATTGTAAACATTACTAGTTTTATATAGTTCGTAATCGTACATAATAATCGTCCTTTCCAAGGTTATTTTAGCAAAAAATAATTGTTCATGCAATATAATTAAATAGGTGATATTATGCGTTTATCAGATTTACAAAGTAAAGATATTGTTAATATTAATGATGGAAAGAAAATTGGGCGAATTATTGATGCTAGTATTAATGATACAGGGATGATTGAATACCTAAGTATTGAAAGATTTCGCGGGATAAATGGGCTTTTTAATAAAGATAATGAGACTACCATTACTTTTAAACAGATAAAAAGAATAGGCGAAGATGTTATTTTAGTTGATATTGTGGTATAATACCTATGTGATTTTGATGGAAATAAGTGTAATTATAAGTATTATTTTAGTTATTATTGATCAATTGATTAAGTTTTTAATTGCTAAGAATGTTATGTTTATAGAAGTAATTCCCCATATTTTTAATATTCATAGAGTCTATAATTATGGGGTAGCCTTTAGTTTTTTAGAAAATAAACTATATTTAGTCCTTGGTATTAGTATGGTTTTAATCTTTTTTCTTTTTAATATGCATAAAGATTTACCTAAGACTAAAAAATATGATATATTATTTGGAGTTATCTATGGAGGTATTTTTGGTAATTTAATAGATAGAGTTATTCATGGTTATGTTATTGATTACTTAGAAGTGTTTATTTTTAAGTATAGTTTTCCCATCTTTAATTTAGCTGATATATGTATAACTTTAGGAATTTTAATATTACTTGTAAGTATGATGGGGGATAGAAATGATAGTAGAAGTAAATGATATAAGAATAGATAAATATGTAACAGAACATACTAATTATTCCAGAAATTTGGTTTTAAATCTTCTTAAGAGTGGGAATATTTTAGTTAATGATAAAATTGTTAAACCTAGTTATAAAGTACATTCTAAAGATATAATAACTATTAAGGATGTAAAGAGACCTACGGATGAGATTATTCCTTGGGATTATCCTTTAGATATTGTTTATGAAGATGATGATATTATTATAGTTAATAAACCTTCGGGAATGGTTGTGCATCCTGGAGCTGGGAATAAAGATCATACTCTTGTTAATGCCCTAAAGTATCATACAGATAAACTTTCTGATATTAATGGGATTGAAAGACTAGGGATAGTTCATCGGATTGATAAAGATACTTCGGGACTTATTATTGTGGCTAAGACTAATAAAGCTCATGAAATCTTAGGCGAGTATTTTAAGAATCATAGTATTAAAAGAGAATATATTGCTCTTTTATGTGGGGTTTTACCTCATGATACGGCTACAATTGATGCTCCCATTGGAAGAGATGAGAAAAATAGACTTAGAATGACAGTTACTCCTAATAATAGTAAAAGGGCCATTACTCATTTACAAGTATTAAAAAGATATAAAGACTATACCCTAGTAAAAGCTAGATTAGAAACAGGAAGAACTCATCAGATTAGGGTTCATACTAAGTATATTGGGTATCCGGTTTATAATGATCCTGTATATGCTTCTAAGAGTGAGGGTGATTTTGGCCAGTTTTTACATTCTTATAGTATGGAATTTATTCATCCCCTTACGAAAAAAAAGATGTATTTTAAAAGAGAAGTTCCTAAATACTTTAAAGATTTTTTAGATAAGTTAGAAAAGGAAGAATTATAACTTAAAGATGAGGATATTAAGAAAATAAAAGTTAAAAAGAAGATAAGGAATACTAAGAAGAAAGTGTTTTAAAGATATTTTTTTAAGTTCTAAAGACATACAAATACTATTGATAAGGGTAAGAAAAGTAAATATTAAAGATAAGTAATAATCACTAAAATAGTAGTAAAATAAAAGAATACTAATTAAGAGAATAGAATTACTTAGAATAAAATAAGCCGTATCATTGGTAAATAAATTATAATAAAGAATACTAATTAATGAAAAATTAAGAAGAGCAAAAGAAATTATAAAAAAAGAAATAGTAATAGTGGTCATAAAATCTCCTTTACTAATTCTATGAAGTATAATAAAATAATAGAAGGTGGTTACATTGAGTACAATTAGTATGGATAAAAAAGATGAAATTGTTATGAGATTAGTACATTTTTTAGTTACTAAAGAAAATTATACTCCTATAGTTGTTAATGGGGTAAAGAATGAAGTATGGTTAGAAAATGTCGAAGGACCATATAAAATCATTAGAATTAATTCTAATTATATTCATAATAAAGAACAATATAATTTTGATATTTATAAGACTAGTAATGTGGCTAAACAGATAAAGAAGAAGACTTTGTCTTGGAAGGTTAATGTCTTAAATATTTTTTTAGATTTAAATGATAGTGTTAAATTAAATAGTTTTAGTAATATTGATAATATTAGAGTAAGTGATACAAAGGACTTAGTCCATAATAATATTGTTGTCGATGCGTTTCCTAATATTGAAAAAGATATAATTAATACGGAAGATGAGGTTGACTTAATAGTTAATGTTACTAATGATATAAATAGTAAGACGGCTAAAGAAAATAAAAAGTATGAAGAAGTATTTAGACCTAAAAAAATTATTATTACTTATGCTTTGATTGCTATTTGTACACTGATTTATATTTTACAAATTATCTTTCCTGCAATTAATACTTTATTTGCCGTTAATGGAACCTTAGTAAGACAAGGACAAGTATATCGTTTAGTAACGGGAATCTTCTTACATGGTTCGATTTGGCACTTATTATGTAATATGTATTCATTATATGTTATTGGGTGTGCAACGGAGAATTATTTTGGGAAAAGAAAGTTTATTCTTATCTACTTAGCTAGTGGCATTATTGGTTCTATGTTTTCTTGTATCTTTAATACCGGTTGGTCGCTAGGAGCTAGTGGGGCCATCTTTGGCCTTATGGGAGCGTTATGTTATTTTGGTTATTATTATCGTCTTTATATGGGTAAAGCCCTATATAATGATATAATTCCGGTTATTATCCTAAATCTAGGACTTAGTTTAGTTCTTTCTAATATTGATTTTTATGCTCATATAGGAGGGCTAATTGGGGGAGTCTTTATAACTATGGGTCTTGGTATTAAGAATAAAACGGATAGACAAAGTAGTATTAATGGTTGGATTACTTTTAGTATCTTAGTATTATTTCTAATATATATGTTGTTTTTTAGATAGCTATATTTCATAATATAGTTTTTTTCTTTTTCTAAGATATATTCTAGTAAGTTTTAATTAATTTTGATATGATAATAAAGAAGAAGTGATTGTGATGGAAAGATATAATCCCGATTATAAAATGGGACTTAATGAAGAACAAATTAAGGAAAGAATTCTAAATAACTTAGTAAATTTTAATGATGTTCCCCCGACGAAGACTATAAAACAGATTATCATTAGTAATTTTTGTACTTATTTTAATTTTCTTAATCTTTTATTAGGAGGAATGATTCTCGGAGCTGGTATTTATGGTCATCAAATAATAGATGGTCTTAAGAATTGTTTATTTATGGGAGTTATTTTAGCCAATAGTGTTATAAGTACCATTCAAGAAGTAATTTCTAAGAAGATTATTGATAAATTGTCAGTTTTATCAGAATCGAAAGTTTTAAGTATTAGAGAGGGAAAAGAAGTATTACTTAAAGTTGATGAGATACTTTTAGATGATTGTCTTTTATATAAGATGGGTAATCAAGTAGTCGTTGATAGCATAATTCTTAATGGAACAGTAGAAGTTAATGAATCTTTTATTACGGGAGAATCGAAAAGTATTGTTAAAAAGACTGGTGATATGTTATTATCAGGAAGTTTTATTAGTAGTGGGGCTTGTTATGCGAAAGTAGAGCATATTGGTTCGGATAATTATATTGCTAAGATAAGTAAAGAAGCTAAGTATGAGAAAAAGGCTGATTCTGTGATTATGAATTCTTTTGAAGGATTATTAAAAGTCTTATCGATAGTTATTATTCCAGTTGGAATTTTACTTCTTTATAATCAATTAGAAGTTACTAACTATGATATTACGGCTTCCATATTTAATACCGTCGGAGCTTTAATAGGAATGATTCCGGAAGGACTTCTTTTACTTACTAGTTCCGTTATGGCCGTAAGTGTAGCTCGTCTAGCCAAATATAATGTCTTAGTACAACAATTATATTGTATTGAAACATTAGCACGAGTAGATGTTATTTGTCTTGATAAGACGGGTACTATTACTTCGGGAGAAATGGATATTCATAAGATAGTAACTATTAAAGAAGATAAGAATTCTATAGATGAGGTATTAAGTAATTTTTGTTATGCTTTTAAGAGTATTAATGATACTATGAATTCTCTTAGAAGTAAGTATCCTCATAAAGGTTCTTGGGAAGTAGAAAGTGTTACGGAGTTTTCTTCTAGTAGAAAGTATAGTGCTGTTAAGTTTAAAGATAGGGGTTTATTCTATTTAGGAGCACCTGAATTTGTTTTGAAGAGTAAGACTAAAGAGTATAGTCATATTCTTGATGAGTATAGTGATTATAGAGTATTAGTGCTGGCTAGAAGAATAGATACTCCTAATGACTTAGAAGTCTTAGGATTTATAATTTTAGCTGATACCATTAGAAAAGAAGCTCCTGATACGTTAAAATATTTTAAAGACCAGGGTGTTAATGTTAAGATTATTAGTGGAGATAACTTTAAGACTGTTACTTCTATTGCTAGAAGAGCAGGACTTGTAGATGCTAATGGCGTCGATGCTAGAACCTTAAATATAGATAATATTGATGAAGCCGTTAAGAAATATGATGTCTTTGGACGAGTTACTCCTGAGCAGAAAAAGATGATTATTATAGCGTTACAAAGACAAGGACATACGGTGGCGATGACCGGAGATGGTGTTAATGATGTTTTAGCGTTAAAATGTGCTGATTGCGGTGTAGCCATGGCTAGTGGTACTGATGCGGCTAAAAATGTTAGTCAATTAGTTTTATTAGATTCTAATTTTGCCTCGTTACCAGAAGTAGTAGGAGAAGGAAGACGAACTATTAATAATGTGGAAAGATCAGCATCTTTACTACTTATTAAGACTATTTTTACTTCTATTTTAGTTTGTGTTTGTATTTTAACTAAAGTTGAATATTTCTATTTACCTATTCAGTTAAGTTTAATTACTACCTGTACCATTAGTGTTCCCTCTTTCTTCTTAGCCTTAGAACCTAATCATAATTTAGTTAAGGGTAATTTAATGTTAAAGGTAGTTAGTAAGAGTATTCCTCCGGCTTTAACCGTAGTATTTAATGTAATTATGATTACTTTATTTAGTAAAGCTTTTAATATAGATAGTAATTTAACTAGCACTTTAATAGTTATAATGACAGGAACAACCGGGTTTATCAATTTATCAAGAATCTCTAGACCATTTAATGTCTATAGAACTATACTTTATACCATATTATTAGGACTCTATATATATATTATTTTCTTTCATAGTTCATTCTTTTATTTAAGTCAAATTAATTTTAATACTATTCTTTTATATATTGTTTTCTATATATGTAGTATATGGGTCTTTGATAAATTAAATCTAATAATTAATTACATTCTAAAGACTTTTGATAAATCTTATGAAGGATAAATTTAGTCTTTAAATAATTATTATTTTATGATATATTTAAATAGTATAGAAGGGTATAAAAATGAATAGTAATATTAAAAAGAATAGGCTAATCTTAGCGATAATAACAATTACTTTAGTGGGGTTAATTGGGGTTGGTATGTCTTATGCGTATTGGCGGTTTACCGCTATTCAGGATAAGACTAACGTAGGAGCTAGTAAATGTTTTTCTATTGAGCTTGCTAATCAAGCTAATGAAATTAATTTAACAAATGCTTATCCTATTACGGATGCCGAAGGTCGTAAGCTTACTCCTTATACTTTTACTTTAAAGAATACTTGCAGTATGGCTGCTAAGTATAATTTAAATATGGAGATGCTTAGTGGTACGACTTTAAATAGTAATTATTTAGCAGTATTAGTAAATAATAAAGATATTAGATTATTAAGTAGTTATGATGCTGCTACAACCGTAATAGATGGTAGTACGGAATCTAGAACGCTTGATACAGATACTTTGGCTGGTAATAGTAGTAAAGACTATAGTATTTCTCTTTGGATTGATGAAGATGTAACTTTAGAAGATGATATTCTAAATAAAGTATTTAAATCTAAAATAGTAGTAGATGCAGTTGCAACGGAAACTGCTATGGAAAAGATTATAGCCTCTGTTGATACCACTGGAAAATGTCCAACTATCAATAGTGATGGTACCGTAAATGTTACTGAGAAAGAGGATACTAATGGTTATTTATGTAAGGCCAAAGATGCTTATGGTGATTCGTATTACTATCGTGGTAATGTAACAAATAACTATGTGAAGTTTGCTGATAAATATTGGCGAATTGTTCGTATTAATGGTGATGGTACGGTCCGCGTTATTTATGATGGAACGAGTGCTCATGCGAATGGTGAGTCAAGTAGTGATCGTCAAATAGGTACGAGTGCCTTTAATAGTAGTTCTAATGACAACGCCTATGTTGGCTATATGTATGGAGCGACTGGTGCTTCAACATATGCCGCTGCTCATGCCAATACGAATGATTCCACAATTAAGGCTTACATAGATAATTGGTATAAAACTAATATTTTAGGAACTGCCAATGAACAATATTTAGCTGATAATGTTTTTTGTAATGATCGTTCAATGAGTAATGATAATAAAGGAACTGGTGCTGGCATGAGTGAGACAAATTATCGTTGGTATTGGGATCCATGGAAAAGTGGTAATCATAATGATAATATGAAATTAGTATGCCCACAGCAAAATGATGCCTTTACAGTAAGTGATACTACTAATGGCAATGGAGCTTTAACGTATCCCATCGGCCTTTTAAGTACGGATGAAATCGTACTAGCCGGTGGATGGTCGTCTACTGTCAATAGTGGTTACTACCTATCCTCAGGGCAATATTGGTGGGCTTCCTCGCCGTACCTCTTCTTTAGTGACGCTTTCGTGCGTGGCGTGGATTCGGGTGGCGGTGCATACGGCAGCGACGGCGTTGACGACTCTGTCGGCGGGGTTCGGCCAGTTTTCAATCTGAAGGCTGAAGTGCTGGCGCAAGGCACAGGGACAGCATCTGACCCATATCGCATTTCTTCGTAGAAGAAATTAAAGTAATTGAAGTGGATGTTTTGTCCAAAGTGGTAGAGGGTGTGCTAATGAATGGTACGTGATAAACCCTCAAAATTCAAGTAACCCGGGAGCGAAAGAAAAGTACGTGTGCAAGCCCCAAGGATGGGAAGCTAAGGGATCCAAAACGAACAATAATGCGAGGGGTTTTGCTTAAACTATAAAAGCTTAAGCAAAACCCGATTTAAATTATAGAAATGAGGTAAGAAAATGAGAAAAATAGTAGATGGTAATACTGCTTGTAGTAATATTGCTAATTTATTTACAGAAATAGCATCTATTTATCCTATTACACCATCTAGTCCGATGGCTAGTAATATCGATAATTTAAAATTAAGAAAGAAGAATTTATTTAACGAATCAGTTGAAGTAGTCGAAATGCAAAGTGAAGCAGGGGCTTCCGGCGCTATGCATGGAGCTTTAATAAGTGGTTCTCTAGCAACGACTTTTACGGCATCACAAGGACTTCTATTAATGATTCCTAATATGTATAAAATTGCCGGTGAAGGCTTACCCGGCGTAATTCATGTTGCGGCTCGTACAGTGGCAACTCATGCCTTATCAATCTTTGGCGATCACAGTGATATTTATGCCACTCGTGGAACTGGTTTTGCAATACTCGCATCAACTAATGTCTTTGATGCTCAAAACTTAGCAGCCGTTGCTCATCTATCAACTATCGAAGGAAGTGTACCTTTCTTACATTTCTTTGATGGTTTTAGAACTAGTCATGAACTAAATAGTATTGAAGAATTACCAGATGAAGAATTATTAAAACTAATTGATTTTGATAAAGTAAATGCTTTTAAAAAACACGCTCTAAATGTTGGTTGCGGCTACCAAAGAGGTATGGCCGAAAACGAAGATATTTACTTCCAAAGTGTTGAAGCTCGTAATAATGATTACTTAAAGATTCCAGATATCGTAAATAACTATATGGAAAAAATAAATGATATCATGCATACTGATTATCAACCATTTAACTATTATGGTTCCAAGACGGCAAAATATATCATAGTGGCGATGGGAAGTGTTTGTGATACAGTAAAACTTACGCTTGATGAATTAAATAAAGAAAATAATGTTTATGGTCTAATTGAAGTTCATCTATATCGTCCATTCAGTAAAGATTATTTAACTAAAGTTTTACCAAGTACCGTTGAAAAAATTGCTGTTTTAGATCGAACTAAAGAATCAGGTAGCATTGGGGAACCATTATATCTAGATGTTGTAGCTGCTTTACATGATAAAAATATCCAAATCGTTGGCGGCCGTTACGGCTTATCTAGTAAAAATACCACTCCAAGTGATATCGCTGGTGTTTATAAAATGCTAGCAACAGAGTTAAAAAATAACTTTACAATTGGTATTAATGATGATGTAACTAATTTAAGCTTAGCTAAAGTACCTATGGATATTCAAGTAGCTGACAAAGAAATTATAATCTATGGCTATGGTTCTGATGGTATGGTTTCAACTTCTAAAGACATTATGCATTATCTAGGCGAAGAAAAAGATTTACACGTTCAAGGTTATTTCCAATATGATAGTAAAAAATCGGGTGGGGTAACTGTATCAAACTTAAGAATGTCAAGTAAACCAATAAATGCTCCATATTACGTATCCCATCCATCATTACTAGTTATTACCAAAGATGCTTATTTAAAAGACTTCGATATGTTTAGTAACTTAAAAGAAAATGGAATTTGCTTAATCAATACTAATAAAAAATCTCATGAATTAAACGAGATTCTACCTAATAAAGCTAAAGAACTTATTAAAGATAAAAATATCAAAGTATTACTAATAGATGCTGATAAAATTGCGTTAGAAAATGGTATTAAAGGTAAGATTAGTAAGATAATGGAAATAGTTATCTTAAAACTAATGGGATTTAATGATGCCGAAGACTATATTAAAGATTCTATTCGTAAGAAATTTGGCACTAAAGGTGATGATATCGTTAATGCTAATATTAATTCTCTAAGTAGTGCTGTTAAGAGTGTAATCCTTGTAAAAGGCGAATTTAAAGATAAAGAAGAAGTTAAGACTCCTGATGATATCTTTACTCTTATTAATAAAAGAGAAGGAGATAACTTAAAAGTCTCTGATTTAATGCCTTATAAGAATGGTATATTTCCGACTGGCTTAGCTGCTAATGAAAAACGTAAAATAACTAATATGGTTCCTAAATGGAAGCCTGAAAACTGTATTCAATGTGGAATGTGTGCTACCGTTTGTCCTCATGCTGTAATTAGACCAATTATTACTGAGGCTAAAGATACTGAAAAAGGTCTTAAAGTCTTAGGACATACTGAGTATAATTATGAAATTGTCGTTAGTGAAGCTGATTGCACTAGTTGTGGTCTATGTATTAATGCTTGTCTTGGTAAGGCTGGTAAAAAAGCCTTAGAATTTGGTGAAGCTACTTACGAGACCCAAGAGTATGCCGATAAAATGTTTAAAGAATATCAAAATCCAGAACTATATGATCGATTTACTTTAAAAGGCGCTTCTCTAAGAAAACCATGTTTTGAATTTAGTGGCGCTTGTGCCGGTTGTGGAGAAACCCCTTACTTAAAGATGTTAAGTCAGTTATTTGGCGAAAAATTAGTTATTGCCAATGCCACTGGTTGTTCCTCAATCTATGGTGGTTCAGCCCCATCAACTCCATACTTAATTCCTTGGGCTAACTCTTTATTTGAAGATAATGCAGAATTTGGCTATGGTATGTATTTAACTTATAAAAATACGAAAAAGCGAATTCACGATATTATTACAAAGTCCATAGATTGTGTTAATCCAGAAGTAAAAGAACTTTTAAATAAATGGTTAGAACAAGAAAATGACTATGATGCTACTAAGAAAATCGTAACTAAATTAGAGACTATGGAGATTCCTAAAGATTTAAAAGATATCCTAGAATATATGGTTGCCCGTAGTGTCTTTATCGTCGGTGGTGATGGTTGGGCTTATGATATCGGCTTTGGAGGAATAGACCATGTCTTATCTAGTGGCGAAAATGTTAATATTATCGTACTTGATACCGAGGTATATTCTAATACTGGTGGTCAAGCATCAAAATCAAGTCGTGTTGGGGCTGTGGCTGAATTTGCTAATATGGGTAAAAAGACAGCGAAAAAAGACTTATTTAGAATTGCTATGTCTTATCCAAACTGTTATATAGGAAGTATTTCCTTTGGAGCTAATTTCATGCAGACTATTAAAACGATGAAAGAAGCGGAAGCTCACAATGGACCAAGTTTAATCATTTGTTATTGTCCATGTATTGAACAAGGTCTTCATGGTGGTATGTCTAACTCTATAAGTGAAGAAAAACTAGCAGTTGAATGTGGTTATGTCAATTTGATGCGTTATGTACCTGAAGATAAAAAATTATATATAGATTCTAAAGAACCAGATTTTACTAAATATGAAGATTTCTTAAAGAATGAAGTAAGATATAGTAGTTTAATGAAGAAAGATAACGAGTTAGCTAAAGAGTTATTAGATATTCAAGTAAATAATGCTAAAGAAAGATATAATTTCTATAAAGATATTCAAAGTAAGAATAATTAAGTTTAAGATGTAGACTTATGGTCTATGTCTTTTTCTTTCTATTCATATTTTTCTATAGAAAGAATAAAACTGTGATATAATCTACTTATTAAAAGTTAATTTGAAATTACAGAAAGAAGAGGTATTTATGCAAAATTTTGATAATTTAAAATTAAGTGGTCTTAGATATGGTGGTCATGCAGGCAATAAATTAGGAGTAATTATTAATAACGAGAATTGGTTTTTAAAATTTCCCCAATCAACTAGAAATCTTACAAGGAAAGTTGAAATTTCTTACACTACTTCTCCCATATCTGAGTATATAGGCTCCCACATATACGAAATTATCGGTATTCCTGTCCACAAGACTAAACTAGGTATAAAAGATAAAAAATTAGTAGTAGCCTGTAAGGACTTTAGAAAAGATCCCTTTCTTTATACATTTGATGACTTTAATTCTATAAAAAACGACTATGTTGAAGGTCTCGATGAAAAGTTGGAATCTACATCATCAAGCTCTAATCACGCTGTTAGTTTAGAAGAAGTTATGATAATTATGGATAATAACCCTTTATTTCAAAAGCATCCCGAACTAAAAAAACGTTTCTGGGATATGTTTGTAGTTGATGCATTTATTGGCAATAATGATAGAAATAATGGAAACTGGGGGGTACTAGTTAATAATCAGACAGGAGAGACTACATTAGCACCTGTTTTTGATAATGGTTCTTCATTTAATACTAAATCAAGTGATGAACAAATACAAATAATTTTAAATAATGAAGAGCGTTTTGCCTCTAGTGCTTATACTAGCAGAGTCTGCATTTTTGAAGAAAATGCCAAACCTCTAAATCCTTTTAAGTATTTAGAGTCTCTAAAAAATAGAGAATGTAATGAAGCTTTGCTTAGAATTGTACCAAAAATAGACATTGAAAAGATTAGTAAAATGATTGCGGAAATTCCCGAAAGTTATGAGGGAATAGAAGTTATAAGTCCTGTTAGAAAAGAGTTTTACATTAAGTGTTTAAAATATCGTTATAATAAGTCTTTGTATCCTGCTTACTTAGAAGCTCTAAAACTAAAAGAAAATTAATTAATGCAAGATTTAAATGTATGATGGCTTGGTTGATGGTCTTGAGTCTTTTCTAAAATCAGCTCTGATATCTGGACAAATAAATAATGAGCAGTTTAATTTGCTTTTAAAGAAATATCGAGGTGGAAAATGAAAAATAAAGTCAAAATACATCCAATAATCTTGAATAAAAATTTACTGAATTTATTTGAATGTTTTAAAAGAAAAAGAGAGGTAATTTATGCATAATTATTTAGAAATAATAGCTTACTGGCAACAACAAAATATAGATAGCATTTCCAAGTTAGAACAAGCTTTAGACAATTTTAATATCTTGTTTGCTTATAATTCAGGAGTAATTGAAAATCCAAGTATTACTTATCATGATACTAGAGAAATTTTTGAAAATGGAAAAATCAATAACTATACAGGAAACTTAAGAACTCTTTACGAAATAGCTAATCAAAAAGACTGTGCTTCTTATTTATTACCAAAGATTATTAAGAAAGAACCATTAACGGAAGAATTATTAAAAAAAATCCATAAATTATTAACCAAAGGAACATATGATGAAACAAGATATAATATTAATGGTGAGAGACCAGGAGAGTATAAAAAGCACGATTATGTTACTGGTCGAAATGAAGTAGGAGCCGATGTTTTAAGTGTTGCTAGAGAAATTAAAGATTTACTTGAGGAAGTAGCAAGTATAAAAACTAATGATGCAGAAACTATCATCAAAATAGCAGCTTATACGCATAATGTTTTAGAATCTATTCACGCATTTGCTGATGGTAATGGGCGCTTAGGACGTACTATCGCAAATTATATTTTATTAACTAATAATCTGCCACCGATAATTATCTATGATGAAGATAAAAAATATTATTATGCTTGTTTAGAAAAGTTTGATGAAGAAGAAGATTTATCAGCAATGATTGAATTCTTTAAATACGAAATGGAGAAGACTTGGCGTAAAACTCTAGACTTAAAAGAGGGAAAAAGTAAAAAGACTTTCAAAATAAGTGATTGTAATTAACTAGGAGTATGTTATCATATAGATGTAAAGGAGATTTTATGATTAAAATAAAAACAGATTCGAGAAAAATTGAGCCGGGAGATACATTTGTCGCTATTAAAGGCTTAACGGTTGATGGTCATGATTTTATTGAAAAGGCTATTTCCCTAGGAGCTAGTAAGATTGTTTGTGAACATGGTTCTTATAGTGTTGAGACTCTTGTAGTTCCCGATACTAAAGAGTGGCTTCAGAAGTATTTAGTTACTAATTATAAAGAAGAAGTTAATAAGATTAAGATTATTGGTATGACAGGTACTAATGGGAAGACTACTACTTGTTTCCTTACTTATCAGATGTTACTTAAACTAGGAAAAAAGGCAGCTTATATGGGGACTATTGGCTTTTATATGCCGGGAGTTAAAAGAGTCCTAAATAATACGACTCCCGAGATTTTAGATGTTTATAGTCTTATTATTGAGGCAATCGAGGCTGGTTGTGAATACTTTGTAATGGAAGTATCTAGTCATTCTTTAGTAGAAAAAAGAATTGAAGGATTAGAGTTTACGGTAGAAGCTTTTTCTAATCTTACAGAAGATCACTTAGATTTTCATAAGACCATGGAAAACTATTTAAAAGCTAAATTACTTATTTTAGACCAGTTAAAGGGGACAATTATTGTAAATAGTGATGATCCTTATGGAAAGTATTTTGAGACTAAGAATTATAAAACTCTAGGATATACAGGTAAAGATTATCAGATAATTTTCTATGAAGAGACTGATAAAGGGACTTTAATTAAATTTAAAGCTTTAGATAAAGAGTATACGGTAGAGACTAATTTAAAGTGTAAGTACAATGTCTATAACTATTTAACGGCCTTAGGACTTCTTAATACTCTAGGAATTAGTATTTCTGATATCATTAATATTACTAAAGATATATATGCTCCTAAAGGACGTTGTGAACAGATTAAAGTAAGAGAGGCTTATGCCGTTATTGATTATGCCCATACTCCTGATGCTGTTGAAAAGATTATTACTTCCTTTTTAGAAAATAAAAAAGGGAAAATCTATACTATTGTAGGATGTGGTGGTGATAGAGATCCTCTTAAAAGACCAATTATGGGCAAAATTGCCACAGATTTAAGTGATTATGTTATTTTTACTAGTGATAATCCTAGAACTGAAGATCCTAAGAAGATTTTAGAAGATATTATAAAAGGGGTTTCTAAAGATAATTATGTTGTTGAACCAGACCGGAAAGAAGCTATTAGAAAAGGGCTTAATCTGTTAAAGAAGAATGATGTTTTACTTATCTTAGGTAAGGGTCATGAAGATTATCAAATTATTGGGCATACTAAGTATCATTTAGATGATTTAGAAGAAGTTAAGAAGTATTTAGAAACAAACTAAGTACTTTTTTCTTTTAAAAATTTTCTTGACAAATAGAAACCAAAAAGAGACAATAGATGAATAAATTTTAAGGAAGGGGTATTTTATGTTAGATTCTTTTAAAGATAAGAAAACTGATACTTTTAGACAATTAAATAAACTCTTAAAAAGTAAGAGTATAGTAAGTGATTTTGCTCCCTTTTCCTCTTATTCGCCTGTTTATATAGAGACTAATGAATGTCAAAGAGGAGTTTTAAGTAAGCTTGATGTTGCTGGTAAAGATGTTCTTTGTGTGACTTCGAGTGCTGATTTTGCTTTTAATGCTTTAGCTAGTGGAGCCCGTAAGGTAACAACTTTTGATAAGAATAAGTTTGCTAAGTATGTCTTAGCTTTAAAGATAGCAACCATTAAGACTTATTATAGTGCTTCGGGATATTCACGATTTTGGTTAAAAGATAGTCCTGATTACTTATCTAAAAGACTATTTAATGATATTAAAAATTATTTATCGCCAAGAGATTATGAGTTTTGGACCTATGTTTTTCAAGATGATTTTAATCTTAGAGAAAGTAATTTCATTAGAAAAACGATGTATGGGACTTATAATATGCAAAATAAATATAATATTTATTATAATAATTATTATTATCTTCTTTTAAGACAAGCCCTTTTGAAAGAACCTATTATAACCTATGACTTAGATATTACGGATATCTTTAAGATTAAAGAGTCTTTTGATGTTATTTATCTATCTAATATATTACAATATTATAAAGAAATTGAGCTTCTTAAAGATGCGGATACAGTTCATAAATTTCTTAATAATCTTAAAAGACTAATGGTAAAACCAGGAGGAGTAGTAAGTGTTAATTATTGTTATTGGGCTAATCTATTAGAGTTTTGTGATTTCTTGGATACTACCCTTGAAGACTTAGTTAATATTCTTACTTTAAAATATCCAAGTGAATATGATTTACAAACCTTTAGTACTGTTTTTGATGATACTTTAGAAGGGATTTGTTTGACTAGAAAAAGAGCTCTAAAATGATTTTAAACATTAGTGGGCGAACAGATATAGTTGGCTTTTATACGCCTTGTTTTCTTAAGAGATTAAAGGCTGGTTTTGTTGATGTTAGAAATCCCTATAATGAGACTCAAGTTAGTAGAATTTATTTTGAAGATGTGGAATTATTAGTCTTTTGTACCAAAAATCCTAGACCTATTATTCCATATCTAAAAAGTATTCCTAAACCGCTTCTTTTTCATATTACTGTTACTGGATATCATCAGGATATTGAACCTAACGTCAAAGATAAGAAAAGTATTATTGAAGATATTAAAGAGATTAGTAAGACTATAGGAAAAGAAAGAGTCTATTTAAGATATGATCCAATATTTCTTAATGATAAGTATACCGTAGAATATCATATCAGCTGTATTAAAAGATTATGTGAGCTTTTAGAAGGGTATATTGATAAGATAATTATATCCTTCATTGATGATTATAAGAATGTTAGAAAGAATGAGAAAGTCTTAAGATTTAGAGAGTTTAAGGAAAGTGATTATAAATCCTTAGGAGAAAATATTAGTAAGATATGTCACTCTCATGGCATAAGAGTCCATACATGTTTTGAAAAGAGAAATCTAGTAGAGTATGGTTTTGATGAAGAAATGTGTTTATCTCATGAATTAGCTTATATCTTAACCGGAAAGAAGTATCCTAATTGGAAAGCCCGAAAAGAAGGTTTATGTAATTGTGTTAATATCATTGATATAGGAGTCTTTAATACTTGTTCTCATTTTTGTAAATATTGCTATGCTAATTTTAAAGAAGAGGATGTCTTAAAGAATAAGAGTCTCCATGATTCTAATTCCTCCCTTTTAATAGGCTATCTTAAACCCGAAGATAAAATAACCAGAAGAAAAAAATAACTTTTTGAAACTAATTGCCTCCTTTTAGGGATTATTTGATAGAAGGAGTAATTATGAAGAAGAAAAATATTTTAATAATTAGTATCATTATAATACTTATCTTAGGAGGAATAACGTTTCTAAGATTAATAAATAATCAAGTAGTAAGAGAGACTTTACCTAAAGATAAGACTACTTCTTATCAAGAAGTAATTAAGTTAAAAGATGGAAGAATTGTATATTCTAAGTACCAAGATAATACTAACTTAAAAGCAAAATTAGAAGAAAATAATAATTATCTTGATGATTTAGTTAAATCTATTAATAATAAAGTAATTCTTAAAGATGGAGGTAGTATTGTCTATAAGAAAAATGATATTTATATCGTAATGTGTCATCGGATAGGCAGTTTAGATGCAGATAAGACTATAGAAGATATCTATTTAGGGGATACTTATCAAGATGTTTGTTTAGAGTAATATCTTGCCTTTAAAATTACTTGGAGAAAACCTCTAAGTCTTTTTTTCTTCTTAAAACCATTATTATGTAGTATAATGTATTAAGAAAAAGGTGATTATATGCGAATTATAATAAGTGCTGGGGGAACAGGGGGCCATATTTATCCTGCTTTATCCATAATAGAAGGTTTTAAAAAGTATGATAAATCTTTAGAAGTATTATATATTGGGACTAAGAATCGAATGGAAAAGGATATAGTTCCTAAAGAAAATATTCCCTATTATGGCATTGAAATCTATGGCTTAACTAAAAACATTCTAAGAGATATTAAAGATGTCTTTTTGATTGTAAAAGCTAAAAAAGAAGTAAAGAAACTCATAGAGGAGTTTAAGCCTGATGTTATCTTAGGAGTAGGAGGATATGTTACTTATCCTGTCTTAATGGCTGCTAGAGCCAAACATATTAAGACATTTATTCATGAACAGAATGCTATTCCCGGAAAAACTAATAAAATGATAAGTAAATATGCCGATATAATTGGGGTTTCTTTTCCTGAGACTAGGAAGTATTTTCCTAATAAAAACGTCATTTATACAGGAAATCCCACGGGAATAAGAGCTCTAAATACCCCTATAATCTCCAAGACATCTTTAGGACTTAAAGAGTCTTTACCCTTAGTAGTTGTTGTTTGTGGTTCCCTAGGGAGTGCCACCGTTAATAAGATAATGACCGGATATTTAAGCACTTTAGAAAATGCTAAATATCAAATCGTTTATATTACGGGCAAAGCTTTATACCCAGAGTTTACCAAGACTAAGTATCCCAAAAATGTTTTGGTATTACCTTATTTAGACAATTTAAGTGGTCTTTTAAAAAGTGCTGATATTCTAGTTGCCAGAGCCGGTGCTTCCACTATCGCCGAAATTAAAGCCTTAAATATTCCTAGTATTTTAATACCTAGTCCTTATGTTGCCAATAATCATCAATATTTTAATGCCAAAGCTCTAGTTGATAATGATGAGGCTATTATGTTAGAAGAGGAAAATCTTAGTACCGATAATATTAAGAAGACAATTGAGAATCTTCTTAATGATAAAGAAAAGTATCAAAGGATAAAGAATAATTTAAGTAAAGTAAATACCCTAGATAGTGCTAAGATTATTTATGAAGCAGTTAAGGAGCTTATTAAGAAATGAATAAAAAGTGTGAATTAAAGAAAAATGTGAATTTGTTAGATTATAATACTTATCGGGTAGAAGCTAGATGTCATTATATGGCTTGTCCAGCAACCCTAAAAGACTTAGAAAACTTACTTACTTATGTTATAAATCATCAAATTAAATATTTTGTTTTAGGTAATGGCTCGAATGTGATATTAGATGGTTACTTTGATGGTTTAGTTATCAATATGAAAAATTTAGATAAGGTGATTAAGAAAAGTCCAACCGACATCATTGCCTATAGTGGAATTATGCTACCTAAACTCGTTAATTTTTGTGTTAAAAATAATATGGCTGGACTAGAGTGGGCTAGTGGTATTCCTGGCACTTTAGGGGGCGCTATTTACGGTAATGCCGGTGCTTATAATGAAGCTATCTATGACTATTTAGAAGAGATAATTGTTCTTCATAATGGCAAACTAGAAACTTTAAAGAAAAGTAAAATTAACTATGGTTACCGAACTAGTTTTTTTCAAGGAAAACGCCAATATATCATCATCGCCGCTCATTTAAAATTAAAACCTGGTGATAAAGAAACTTCTCTTAAAATTATGAATGACCGCTTAACAAGACGCTTAAAAACACAACCCTTAAGTTATCCATCAGCAGGTTCTGTCTTCCGTAATCCCAGTAAAGACCTACCGGCAGGAAAACTAATTGAAGATGCTAATCTTAAAGGCTATAAAGAAGGTGGTGCCACCGTTTCTACTAAACATGCCAACTTTATAATCAATGAAAATAAGGCTACATCTAAAGACATTATTAATCTTATCAGCCATATTAAAAAAGTCATTAAAGAAAAAGATAATATCGATTTAATCTTAGAACAAGAAATAGTAAAGTGGGATTCATATGAATAAAAAGAAGAGACATCGTAAATTAAATAAAAAAAGAGTCTTTACTCTTCTTATCTTTCTATTAGGAATTATATTCTTTATTATATTTCTTTTAAATCTAAGAGTTAAAAACATCTTAATAATAGGTAATACTTATATAAAAGATAGTGAAATTATAAGAAAGTGTAATTTAAAAGACTATCCTTACTATAAAGATATTAATAAAAAGACTATTGAAAATACTATTAATAATATTCCTTTACTTAATAAAACGAAAGTTCTAAAGAAATTAAATGGTACTTTAAAAATAATTGTTGAAGAAGAAAAACCACTTCTTTACTTAAATGATACTAGTAAGATTATAACAGATCAAAATAATACCTATGAAAATATAAACTTAGATATTATTTCTATGCCAACTTTAAAGAATAATATAAGTATAGAGACTCAAAAATATCTAGTTACAGCTTTAAGTAAAATAAAAACTAATCTTTTAGAAATGATAAGTGAAATTGAATATACTCCTACTATTAGTCAAAATGGGACTATAATTGATGATAAACGCTTTACTTTTTATATGAATGATTCTAATATAGCAGTGATAAATGCCATTAATATCGATAAATTTAATAATTACTTAAAGATAGTTAGTAAAACGATGGATAGTTTTGATTCTAGTGTTAAAGGAACTTATAACTTTGATTCGGGGACTAGTAATGTTTTCTTTAGTAAGTTTGGTAGTAAGGAGAGTTCTAATGATGAAAATTAATTATGATAAGAAAATGTGGGAGATTATAGATAAAGAAAAGAAGTTAAAAAGACTTTTATTACATTCTTGTTGTGCTCCTTGTAGTAGTGCTTGTCTTGAGAAATTAACTCCTTATTTTGATATTACAATTCTTTATTATAATCCTAATATTGAACCTTATGAAGAATATTTAAAAAGAAAAGAAGAAGAAATAAGATTTATTGAATATTATCCCCATCAAAATAAAATAGACATCCTTGATTGTGACTATGATCATGAAAAGTTTATAAAGATTGCTAAAGGACTGGAAGAAGAACCTGAACGGGGAAAAAGATGTCTTAAATGCTATAATCTTCGAATGGAATATACGGCTATAAAAGCTAAAGAACTAGGATATGATTACTTTGCTACTACTCTTACTTTAAGTCCTCTAAAGGATAGTCAAGTCCTTAATAATATTGGTTATGCTATTAGTAAGAAAATAGATATTCCTTATCTACCCAGTGACTTTAAAAAGAATAATGGCTATCAAAGAAGTATTGAACTATCAAAAGAATATAACTTATATAGACAAAACTTCTGTGGATGTATCTATTCTAAAGAAAAAAGTATAAGTAAAGATAACTAGATTTCTAGTTTCTTTTTTTCGTTACTTAATCTTTTATAAGTATTTAGATAAAAAATTAAAAGCCAAAAAAATCTTAAGAAATTTAATTTAGAAGCGTTTTTAATAGGAGATAAACTTCTTTAGAAGTTATTAAAGTTTTTCCTTGCAATTAACCTTCTAATTACTTATAATTAACTAAGTAATAGGGAGTCTAAAAGAGCTTAAAAACTTTCTAAAAAATACTTAAAACAATTGACTTGTAGCTTTCCCTAAGATAGAATACAGCTACCAGAAAGAAAAATAACATAAGAGGAGCGATAATATGACCTTTAAAATCATAACATTAGGATGCAAAGTAAATACCTATGAATCAGAAGTGATGCAGGAGCATCTTCTTAAGGCAGGATATAAACTAGTAGAAGGGGATGCTAAGAGTGATATTGTTATCATTAATACCTGTTCTGTGACTAATATGGCTGATAGTAAATCAAGAAAACTAATTCGCCATACGAAAAGAGAAAATCCATCTGGAGTTTTAGTTGTCTGTGGTTGTTCAGCAGAAAATCATCAAGAAGAGTTAAAAGATTTAAATATTGATATTCTAATTGGAAATAATGGTAAATCTAAGATAGTTAGCCTTATTAATAACTATTTAGCCTCTAAGACTCCGTATACCTATTTTGCGGGGACAAGAGATTTAGACTTTGAAGATATGGAAGTTGATAAGTTTACAACTCATACTAGAGGATTTATTAAAGTTCAGGATGGATGTAATAATTTTTGTACTTATTGTATTATCCCTTATATGCGGGGAAATATTCGAAGTAAGAATTTTAATGTGGCTTTAAAAGAGGCCGAAAACCTAGTTAATAATGGGCATCAAGAAATCGTTTTAACCGGAATTCATACTGGTTCTTATGGTCGTGGTACCGACCATGATTTAACAGATTTAATTAATGCTATGTCAAAAATTGCCGGTTTAAAAAACATTCGTATATCTAGTATTGAAATAACCGAATTAGATGAAAAATTTATGGAAATGTTAAAGACTAATCCTAAAGTTTGTCATCATATGCATATTCCTTTACAATCGGGTTCTGATAAGATTTTAAAACTTATGAATAGAAAATATAATAAGAGTGAGTTCTTAAAGAAAATTAAAGAGATTAGAGAATGTATTCCCGATATTAATATTACTACCGATGTTATTACCGGGTTTCCTAGTGAGACGGAAAGTGATTTTGAAGAATGTTTAGAATTTTGCAAGACGGTTGGCTTTAGTAAAATTCATACCTTTCCTTATTCCGAAAGAACCGGGACAGTGGCTGCTAAAATGCCTAATCAAGTACCTGTAAACATCAGAAAAGAGCGTGCTAAAAGACTAATTGCTTTATCTGATAAATTAGAACTTATCTATAACCAAGACCAAATTGGTAAGACTTTTCCAGTCTTAATTGAAGAAGTAAAAAATGATACTTCCATTGGACATACTTCGACTTACTTAAAAGTTTTGGTAAATAAAAGTCTTGAACATAATAAGTTCTATGATATTACGATTACCCAGGCTTTTAATGACCATGTTATAGGCATTGTAAAATAAATGTGCTATACTGATTATAATGATAGGTGGTAGTTATGTATCCAAAAATCTTAAATAATTATATTTTTAATGAATTTTTAAAGTCTTTAATCATCACCTTAATTCTCATAATAGTGGCTTTTAATATTGCTAGTTATCTTTATAAGAAAAATATGAGTAATGTTTATACTACTTCTAATTTAGTTATTGATATTGCTCCGGAAATTAAACATGACCTTGCTAAACTTACCGATGTTGATTCTTTTAAGGAAAAAGGAAATATCATTGGCATTACTAATAATAGGAAAGATACTTCTTATAAAATTCTTCTTTGTGGAAAGAAAAATGATAATCTGCGTCTTAATATTAATAATACCTCTATTAAGAATTTAAGTTCTTATACTTATAATAATTCTTGTTATACCTTAGTAGAGGCTCCTAGCTATAAAGAAACTACTGATATGTATGAAGTAAAACTCTTTATTCCTGCTAGTTCCCTAATAAGTGATTATTATGCCTCATATGAACTTAAAGTCCAAGAAAATAACTAAGTAAAAAGATACTAACACTTAAAAAAGAGGCATAAAATCTTCCTAAGATATATCTAGTAAGTGAGATATAACTATTCTTTAAAACTGCTTTAATCTGCATAAAGATAGAAATACCACCAAAATTAATAAAGATTAAAGCTAGCATACTTTTAGACATCAAAGAAGTATTTAAAGTAACTAAATAATTAAGACCATTACTGACTTCTAAAATACCTACTAAAAAGCCTAAATCTTTAGGAATTAAAAGACTTAAAAGATTAAAAAGAATAATCATACCTAGGACATTTAAAAAGATATCTTTAGCATTATTAACTTCCTCTACTAGTAAATCTCCTAAAGAAATTTCTTTATTTCTTTTTAAAGGTTTACCTTTAGTCTTATGAATAAAATATAATAAGATATTACTAAAATAAGAGATAAATATAATCTTAAAGACAATATTAAGTGGTAGGAATAGTTTTAACATCGTATACAAGAAGAGAGGATTAAGAAAGAAGTTAGCCATTATATAAGAATTAGCATCTTCTTTACTAATTATGCCCTTAATAACTAAGTCATTAAGAATAATATAGCTACTAGGACTTCCACATAAAAGGCTTAAAAGAAAGATATAAAGATAATTTGACTTTGTTAACCGATAAATATAGTAGGGAAAGTTATAATTAATTAAGACTTTACTTAAAATATACATTGGAAACAAAGAAATAAAGACCTTGGTAATAAAAAGCTTACAACTATTTAAAATAGAATTGGCAATGATTCCAGTATTTGTAAACAATAAGTAAACTATAAATAGACAACAAAGTATAATAAGTAAATTTCGTTTCATATCTTTATCCTTTTTTGGTATAATTAAGTAAGGTGATTCAATTTGACTAATAAATACTATGCAAAATTAAAAAAAATTATCCAAGAAAATCTTGGCTATATAATAATTACGCTGGGAATAATTACTCTTTTTTGGATTGATACTCCTTATGTCATTTATACTCCAGGTTCTTTTATTGATTTAAGTGATCGTATTACAGTGGATAATACGAAAGAAGAGATTAATGGGACTTTGGGAATGGCTTATGTTAGTGTCGTTAAAGCTTCACCCTTCTTTGTAGGATTAAGTTATTTAAATAAAAATTGGGATTTAGTTAGTAAAGACCAAATTAAGTATGATGATGAGTCAATTAAAGATGCTAATGAAAGAGAAAAACTTAGTATGGAAGAATCCATTAGTAATGCCAAACTTGCCGCTTTTAAAGAGGCCGGTAAACCCTCTACCATTACTAATACGAGACATGTTATAACTTATTTAGATAGTAGTGATACCGAACTTAAATTATTTGATGAAATTAAAAGAGTAGAGGGTAAAGATATTAGTGATATTGAATCGATTAAGAAAATAGTAGCTACTAAAGAGGTAGGGGATTATCTTACTTTAGAAGTCGTAAGAAAAGATAATCTTATAAGTGTAAAGTCGGTTGTCTATGAAGAAGATGGTCGTAAACTAATCGGCGTATCCTTAACTAATGTTAATGAAGTAACGACTGAGCCCCAAATAAAATTACAAGCTAAAACCAATGAATCTGGTCCTTCTGGCGGATTAATGATGTCTTTAAGTATCTATGATGCTATTAGTCCCCTAGACCTAGCTAAGGGGCGAAAGATTATTGGTACTGGCACCATAGCGCCTGATGGCACCGTCGGCGCTATTGGGGGCGTTAAATATAAATTAATCGGGGCGGTTAAAAATAAGGCTGATATCTTCTTAGTTCCTAAAGATAATTATGAAGAAGCTAAAAAAGTAGCAAAAGATTATAAATTTAATATTAAAATAATCTCTGTATCTAGTCTTAAAGAAGCAATAAAGGAGTTAGAAAGTGAATAACAGTTATTATAATAAAGATGTCTATAACGATTTAGAACCTATTAATAAATGTACTTATTTTAATGAATGGTTTAAGATAGTTGAACCTATTCTTTTGAATGACGAATTTCAACGTCGTAAACTATTCCTTCATCATGAGAACTCAGTCTGGGAACATTCAATCATTGTTTCTTTTAAATCCTTTTTAGTAGCTAAATTTTATAATCTAAATGTCTATGATGCGACAATTGCTGGGCTTTTACATGACTTTTATCCCCAAGCTTGGCAATTTAATCAAGAATTATATGACCTTGACCCTACTTATTTTTTAAGATATTTTAAAAAACATAAAAATATCAAAGAATGGCACGGACTTGTCCATGGCAAAGAAGCTGCTCTTAATGCCAAGAAATATTTTCCTGACTTTGTTAATAAACGTATTCTTGATAGTATTAAATATCATATGTTTCCCCTTACGGTTATTCCTCCTCACTATCTTGAAGGTTGGATTGTAACTTCAATGGATAAAAAAGCTTCCGTATCTGTTCTTAAAGATTTTAAAGAACTACCTAATTATGTAGGAATTCGTACTCATCGCGTTCGTAAAGATTAGTATAAATAATAAAAATAAGCCCATAATAAAAATGGGTGATTAGATGAAAAATTTACTTAGCTATAGTCTTGTTTTAATATTTATTGGGATTATAGTTTTTTTAAATCCTGTTAAAATATCTGAACAGTCAGTAACTCATAATCAAAATCTAGGAATAGATACGACGAGTAGAGAAGATAAAATTACCAATGAAGAAGATAATTCTAAAAGAAATGAAATCCTAGATGAAAATAATGATATTGATGATAAAGAAAAAGATAATATTAAAGAAAAGAAACCCCTTAAATATGTAGCTTTAACTTTTGATGATGGTCCTAGTAGTTTTACGGAAGAAATCATCGATTTATTACAAAAATACAATTATAATGCAACCTTTTTTGTCCTCGGAAATAAGCTTAATCTTAATTATAAAGATATTTTAAAGAAGTCAATTAAAAATGGTAATGAAATAGGAGTTCATGGTTATTCTCATCGTTCATTTACTAAAATGCGCCAAGCTACTATGGAAGAAGAAATTACTAAGACTAAAAAATATATTAAAAACTTAACTGGTTATGAATCCACTTTAGTAAGACCACCCTATGGAAATATTACGAAAACTATCAAAAATTATAATCTAGGACCTTATATTCTTTGGAATAATGATACCCTAGATTGGAAATTAAGAGATGCTAATAAAATATCATCAAGATTAATTAATAGTATTGAAGATAAGAGTATTATTTTGATGCATGATACTTATTTAACGACTTTTAAAGCTCTAGAGATAATTTTACCTTACTTAAAAGAAAATAATTATGTTGTAACTACGGTCTCTAAAATCTATGAATTAAATGGAATTACTTTAGAAAATAATAAGAGCTATCGTTATATTAAATAAGAGGAAGTTCTTCATCAATAACATCACTCTTAGAGGCTACATATAGACTTATGGCCCCTCCAATTAAAAAGAGAATACTAGCTATAAAGATTAAATCGGTATAGAATTTTTTCTTCTTATTAGAATTATATCTTGTTAAGCTAGTCTCATCTTGATAAGCTATATAAACAAAATAAATATAAATTAAAAGAATAACTGTTAAAACAACTTTATTAATATTTTGAAATTTCTTTTTGTAGAAAGGTTGATTAGTCTTAAGATAAAGTTTTTCTAAATAATTAGAGTATAAATTAAAACCGATTAAAAAAATATAGATAATCCATATAAAGCTTTCTATATCAATTCGTTTTAATGATAGTTTCTTTTCTGTATCCATACTAAATTATATGAGCAAGATGATTATTTTCATACAAGAAATAAGCCTTTTTAAATTTACTATAAGTAAAACAAAGAAACTTATTTCTAAAAAAATAAATAGTTTAAACGAAAATTATTAAAAATAATAAAAAAACAGTTGCAAAATAAATTAAAGTTTAGTAAAATTAAGAAGTCAGCAAGAAAATGGGCTTGTAGCTCAGCTGGTTAGAGCGCACGCCTGATAAGCGTGAGGTCGGAGGTTCAAGTCCCCCCAGGCCCACCATTTTATTTTACTGGCCTGTTGGTGAAGCGGTTAACACATATGCCTTTCACGCATACATACATGGGTTCAAATCCCGTACAGGTCACCAATTGACAATCAAAGCCCCGTGTTGTGGGCTTTTTTAATTTATCAGATATTTAAAAACCGTAAGGACAAGTTGGACTTTAAAACCCAAGTTTCCTATGTTATAATAAGACCGGTGATTTTGTGAAAAAAGAAAAAGATTATTTTCAAACCGAAGAAGGAAAATTTATTAAACATCAAGTAAAAAAAATTAAGATTGAAGGAATTTTATGTCTTGCTTTAGGACTCATTTACTTAGTATTTAATATCTATCAAAAAGAAAAATGGTATATGTATTTAGTAACTTTAGCTTTATTTGTCTTTGGCATTTATTTTCTTTATCAAGCAAATAAGATTAAAATTACGAAACAACTACTTTATAATTATAAAGTAAATAATGAGGAAAAAAAGGAGTAAAAAATGAGTACAATTGGTCTTGATCTTGGCACGAGAACCTTAGGAGTAGCAATCTCTAGAACTGGATTAATAGCGGGTCCTTATACTCTTTTAAAATATCAAGATGAAAACTATGATTATTTAGCTTCTGAGATTAAAAAAATTGTTTTAAAAGAGCAGGTTGATTCTATAGCGTTAGGATTTCCTAAGAATATGAATAATACTTGTGGCTTTGCTACCGAGCGAACTATGAAATTCTTAAATGTTTTAAAGAATTATGTCGAGGTTCCGATTACTTTGATTGATGAAAGATTGAGTACGGTGGAAGCTAATAATATCCTGCTTACTAATGATATGTCAAGAAAGAAAAGAAAAGAAATTATAGATGTAACAGCGGCGATGATTATACTTGATACTTATTTAAAGAAAAGGAATAATAATGAAAAATAATAAAATTAGATTAATAAATGATGCGGGGGAAGAAAAAGAATTTGACCCATTATTTACTTTTGAAAGTGATGAAACCAAGAAAAGTTACATTGTCTATACTGACCATGAAAAAGATAAGGATGGTAAAGAAAAAGTTTATGCCTCTATCTATGATAGTACCGGTAAAGACAATAATCTTTATCCAATTGAAACGGAAAAAGAATGGAATTTAATTTTCAATGTTTTAGAATCAATTCAAAAGAAGTTGGAAGAAGAACAACATGTCTAAGAAAAAACTCAAGATTATAACTATTATTATAATAATTTTAATTCTTCTTATTGGTCTTCCTCTTAGTATTTATGCTAGTCTTTTAAGACCAGTTAATAAAAAAGATAGTACCCTAATTACTTTTGATATTCCTTATAAGACTTCTTCTAATGAGGTTTTAAATTCTTTAGAAGCACAAGGTCTTATTAAGAGTAGCTTGATAGCTAAGATTTATATGAAAACTCATCAGATAACTAATATTCAAGCAGGAACTTATATTCTTAGTAAAGATATGGATTTAAAGACTATTTTAAATAAATTTACGACAGGGAAAGTCTTAGATGATGAGATTACCATTACTTTTATTGAAGGAAAAAGACTAAGTTATTATGTTAATCTAATTACAAAGAATTTTTCTTATACGGCTTCCGAGATTAATGATGTCTTAAATGATAAAGAATTTTTAAAAGAATTAATAGATAAGTATTGGTTTATTACGGATGAAATCCTTAATAAAGATATTTATTATCCTTTAGAAGGGTATATTTTTCCTGATACTTATAACTTTAAGAAAGATGCTACCATTAAAGAGATAATATTAACTCTAATTGAAGGTTTAAATACTAAGTTAGAGCCTTATAAAGATACTATTTTAAATAGTGGATATACTCCTCATGAAATCTTAACTTTAGCTTCTATAGTGGAGTTAGAAGGGGTAGATGATAGTTCTCGTAGTAAGGTTGCTGGCGTCTTTTATAACCGTTTAAAATCCGGTTGGACTTTAGGTAGTGATGTAACGACTTATTATGCTTTCAAGAAAGATTTCTCTAGTGAGTTAACTCTTGAAGAATATAATAAATGTAATCCCTATAATACAAGATCTGCTTGTGTTAAAGGGCTTCCTGTGGGACCCATTTGTGCCAGTGGCTTAGAAAGTCTAAAAGCAACAATTAACCCGGAGACTACCGAATACTACTATTTTGTAGCCGATAAAAATAAAAATACTTACTATGCTAAGACAGATAGTGAATTTAATGCCATAATAACTGATTTGAAAAATAAAAACTTATGGTATACTTATAATTAAAAGGTGTGATAAAAATGAAAGAACAAATACAAGAAATAGAAAAATATGCAAAAGAAAATAATGTTCCCATAATTGAAAAAGAATCAATTTGTTATATAATGAAATATATTAAAGAACATAATATTAAAAATATCTTAGAGATTGGTAGTGCCATTGGCTATTCGGCTATTTTAATGGCCTCTAGTAATGTAAATACGACAGTTACGACCATTGAACGCGATGAGGCTCGTTATATGGAGTGTCTAAAGAATATTAAAAAATGTGGTCTTGATAAGAAGATTAATGTTGTTTATCAAGATGCTCTTGATGTCAACTTGACGGGGGTTTCTTATGACCTTATCTTTATTGATGCCGCTAAAGGCCAATATACGAAATTTTTTGAAAAATATAAGTATTTCTTAAATAAAGGTGGCGTTATTATAACGGATAATATTAATTTCCATGGTTATGTAGGAAAAAGCCAGACTATTGAAAGCAAAAATCTGCGTCAATTAGTTAGTAAAATTGAATCTTATCTTGAATTTTTAAAGAATAATGAGGAGTTTACTACAGAATTTTTAAATATTGGAGATGGTATTAGTGTTAGTAGACGTAAAAATGAAGAATAAATTCTTGATTAGTTTAAATAATCTAGAAGAAATTGAAATCTATAAGAAAGAGGGAATAAATTCCTTCCTTTTACCTCTTAAGGACTATACAGTTGGGTATCCAAATACTTATAGTGTTTCCAAGATTAATAGTATTAATGAGACTAAATATTGTTTAATTAATAAAGTCTTAGATAATAAAGAAATAGATAATCTAGAGGATATATTACCAACTATAGATGTAAAAGGTTTTGTCATTGAAGATATTGGGCTTATAAGACCTTTAAAAGCTCTAAAGAAAGAGATTATTCTCTTTATTAATCATTTCAATTGTAATTATAATTCTATTAATGAGTGGTTAAACTATGTTGATAGTGTTTTTGTCTCAAATGAATTAACTAAAGAAGAATTAGAAGAAATAACTAAGAATGCCCATAAACCAGTGGTTTTACATCTATTTGGGTATAATCAAGTTATGTATTCTAAAAGAAGTTTAGTAACTAACTATGAGACTCATTATCACTTGCCCTTAACAAATACTTTAGATATCGAAGATAAGATGGGACAAGTTAAATTCCATTTATATCAAGATGCAGCCGGGACAGTAGCTTTATCTAATCATATTGCTACTTTAGATGTTTTAGATTTACCTAATGTTTATTATTACTATTTAAATACTTCTTTTATTCCTTTAGAGACAACTTTGGCCTTTTTACGAAAAGAAGAGATTACTAATAGTGATGAAGGTTTTCTAAGACGAGCTACCGTATTTAAGATTGGAGACTTAAAATGATTGAGTTATTAGCGCCCGCTGGGGATTTAGAAAAATTAAAAATAGCTCTTTTATATGGAGCTGATGCCGTTTATGTGGGAGGAAGAGACTACTCATTACGCGCTAATGCGAAGAATTTTAGCTTAGAAGACTTGCGTGAAGGTGTTTTATATGCCCATAATCTTGGGAAAAAAGTTTATGTGACTGTTAATATTGTTCCTCATAATAAAGATACGGAAGGACTTAGTGACTACTTAAAAGCCTTAGATATTATTGGAATCGATGGTATTATTGTTAGTGATATTTATATTATGGCTTTACATAAGAAATTAAACTTAAAGATGGAGTTACATATTTCAACGCAAGCATCTACTTCTAATTACGAGACCGCTTTATTTTATAAGAATTTAGGAGCTAAAAGAGTGGTTTTAGCAAGAGAAGCTTCCAAAGAAGATATTAAACGAATTAAAGAAGAAACTAATCTGGAATTAGAATGCTTTATTCAAGGAGCAATGTGTACTAGTGTTAGTGGCCGTTGTGTGATGAGTAATTATGCTACGAATAGAGATTCTAATAGAGGTGGTTGTAGTCAGGTATGTAGATATGTCTTTACGACTAATAAGTATCCTAATGATTTTACAATGATGCCTAAAGACTTAAATATGGCCAAATATATTAAAGAGATGATTGCCGTAGGAGTTAATTCTTTTAAAGTTGAAGGCCGTATGCGAAGTATATATTATATTGCTACTGTTATTTCGATGTATCGTAGTATTATTGATAAAACCTTAGATAATACAATTACCCCAAAGTATTTAGAGTATTCCAAAAAAATTCTTAATCGCTGTGCGAATAGAGACTCTGTACCTCAGTTTTTTCAGGGACATCCCAAAGAGACTGAACAATATTATCAAGATCGTACAGAAATAAGTAATCAAGATTTTTTAGGTATTGTAATAGAATATGATAAGGATAAATTAGAAGCTACAATAGAACAAAGAAATTATTTTAAGACTGGTGATGTCATTGAAATCATTGGACCCCATAAGAAACCTGTAACTATCACGGTTCCTGAGATTTTTGATGAAGAGGGTAAACCTTTAGAAGTTGCTCGTCATCCCAGAGAAATAATTAAATTTAAGACCAGTGTACCACTAGAGAAAATGGATATGTTGAGACTAAAAGTGTTTGACATTTAATTCTATTTGTAGTATCCTTAGATAGATAATTTTTTAGAGGAGAGAATAAAAATGACAAAAGAACAAACAATTCTAATAACACCTCAAGGATATTTGGCGTTAGAAACTGAATTGAATGATTTAAAATTAAATAAAAGACCAGAAGTAATTGCTGCTCTTCAAGAAGCAAGAAGCTTAGGGGACTTATCGGAAAATGCTGAATATGATGCGGCTCGTAATGAACAAGCTCAAGTAGAAGCAAGAATTAAGGAATTAGAATTTAAACTAGAACATTGCCAAGTTATGGATGGTAATTCTAAAGACACTGTTAGTGTTGGTTCTAGTGTAGTTTTAAACTATATAGATGATGATGAAGAAGAAGAATACTCTATTGTTGGCTCAATGGAAGCTGATCCTTTTGCCAATAAGATTTCTAATGAATCACCAATCGGAAAAGCTATTTTAGGTCACAAAGCAGGAGAAACTGTTAATGTTGTTACTCCTAATGGCTCTTATGATGTAAAAATCGTTAAGATTGCTTAATTTTGTTGGTAAAATAGAAAAGAATAAGATATAATATAGAAGTTATTAGAAAAGGAAGATTTTATGAATAATGTAAAGAAAATCGTAAAAGAATATAATGGGGAAGTATGGACTAAAGCTATTGGCAGTGCTTATGATAAAATTAAGAAAGATGTAACTGTTGATGGTTTTAGAAAAGGAATGGTTCCTTTTGATATGTTCGTTAGCAAAAACGGGGTAGAACCTTTGTATAATGATGCTATCGATATTTTACTTACTACGGAATATAAGAAAGTTTTCGATGAAGTAAAAGAAATTCCTGTAGTTCAACCATCAATTGATATTAAAAATATTAGTAAAGATGCCATTAGCATTGAATATACTTTTATTTCTAGTCCCGAAGTTAAGTTAGGAGCTTATAAAAACTTAGGTATTAAAAAAGAAACAGCGAAAGTAACAGCTAAAGAAGTAAAAGAAGAAATAGAAAAATTACAAGCTAAATATGCGGAAATCCAAGTTAAAGAAACTGGTAAAGTAGAAAATGGTAATACTGTTGTAATTGATTTTGAAGGTTTCTTAAATGGTAAGCCATTTGAAGGTGGTAAAGCTGAAAACTATCCATTAGAAATTGGCTCTCATACTTTTATTCCCGGTTTTGAAGAAGGCTTAATTGGAATGAGTACAGGTGAAGAAAAAGATTTAAACTTAACTTTCCCTGAAAACTATACTGAAGAACTTAAAGGTAAAAATGTAACTTTCAAAGTTAAAGTTAATATTATTAAAGAAAAAGTTTTACCCGAAATTAATGAAGATTTCTTTAAAGATTTAGGCTATGATGATGTTAAGACTAAAGAAGAATTAGAAGCTAAAATTAAAGAACAAATTAAGACTCGTAAAGAAGCTGATATTGAAAATAAATATATTGATGAATGCTTAGAGGCTGCTACTTCTAATATGAAAGTTGAAATTAATCCTGAGATTATTGATGATGAAATTCATAGAATGATTGATCAAATGAGTGAACAACTAAAAATGAATGGTATTACTTTAGAACAATACATGCAATTTACAGGGATGACTCATGAAGACTTGCATAAACAATATGAAGAAATGGCTACTAAGAGAGTAAAAGAAAGATTCTTACTTGAGAATGTGGCTAAAGTAGAAAAGATTGAAGTTAGTGATAAAGATGCTGAAGCTAAAGCTGAAGAAATGGCTAAAAACTACGGCATGACTAAAGAAGATTTATTAAAAGAATTTGGTGGCTTAGACATGGTTAAATATGATATGAAAATGCGTGCTGCTATCAATATTGTTAAGGGAGAATAATTCTTCCTTTTTTTCTTAGCAAGTTATCATAAAAAAGTGTCTGTTAACTAAAAAAGATTGACAGATGATATAGCAAGTGTTAAAATAAAAGTACATTGAAAGAAGGAGGAACAATTATGGCTGTTAAATTAAGATTAAAAAGAATGGGTTCTAAACAAAAACCATTTTATAGAATTGTAGCCGCTGACTCTAGATGTCCTAGAGATGGTAGATTTATTGAAACTGTTGGTACTTATAATCCTATTAAGACTCCAGCAGTAGTTACTGTTGATGAAGAAAAAGCTCTTAAATGGTTAAATAATGGGGCTGAACCAACTGATACAGTTAAAAATATTCTAGCTCACGAAGGCATTATGAAGAAGTATGCTGATTCAAAAAAGAAAGAAAACTAATTTATGGAATTAAGAGAATTTACTGAATACCTAGTTAAATCAATTGTTAGTAATCCCGATAAAGTTCGTGTTAGCGAATTTAAGTTTGAAGATGGTCTGGTTTTGGAAGTTTTAGTTAGCGACACTGACCGTTCTAGTGTAATTGGAAAAGGTGGTAAGATGGCTAATTCCATCCGTGTTCTTGTTCAAGCCAAGGCTTACATCATGAAATTAGGTAAAGTAAAGATAAATATTGATTCAATTTAGAAGGCGTTTATTCGTCTTTTTTTCTTTCTAAGATTAAAATTATCGCTCTTTTTCTTCCTAATTGTGAAAGTCTTGTGAAATTAGAAAAAATAACTTGTAATTTACAAAATGATAACTTATAATTAGAACTTGCAGAAAAGAGGATCATGATGAAAATAGAAATTAAAAAGATAAAAAAATATGCTAGTAGCGCTTTATTAGCCTTGGTGGTAACAGGCAGTTTAGTGGTGGCAATTAATGAATATACCGTTAATCATAACGACAATATTTGTTTATTAACAAGGATTGTTGGTTACGAGCATCAGATAACTAAAATTAATACTGATGAATATAATATTGAGAATGGCATCTTCGCCGTTTATAGTCCTAAATTATATGAATTACCTGATGGATATGTCTTAAACTATGATGATAAATTAGGTTATAAAACGGAAGAATCTTATATTGCCTATGATGTTAATAATAATAATGAACCTTATGTAGTTTCCGAAAATATTCGCACTACTGAGCCAACTTTTGAGCCTATTCCTAGTATTTTAATGGTTAAGACTATAGATAATAATCAGCCGAAAAGAGTAGTAATTAAGTCTTTAAGATTAAAGTGAGGCATTATGGAAGATTTAAGATTTGTAAATAATAATATAACTTATTATGTTATAGCAACCTATTATGATGAAGAATATACGAAGAAAAACTATATTATCTATACCGATAAAAATCTAATAGATAATAAACTGCAAGTATATTATTCTTTATATGAAAAAGTAAGTAATAAAGAAATAAAGCTTGTTGATATAAAGACCCCCCTAGAAAAAAAGGTGGCTTTATCATTTTTAAAAGAAGTAATGAAGACTAGCAAATAGTCTTTTTTTTCATGTATGAGACTTTCTTCAGCAAAATCCGACAATCATAAATAGTATGATTATCTCGAAAGAAAGAGAGAATAATTATGAAAAAAGTATTTATACCAGCAGTAATTGTCCTAAGTCTAATGAATGTTTCGGCTAAAGGAAAATGGGATGCTCCCTATAATGATACGATGTTAGAAAGCAATGGTCTTACGAAAAACTTAATCTGTGTGAAAAAAGAGTGTGTAGAAACTATTACTATCCCTGAAAATTTTAAAGGAAAAATTTTAAATATAAAACCTAATGTTTTTTCTAATGAACATGATGTCTCTATGCCCGGAGATACCAGAACTTATACTCTAAAAATCATTAATTTAAGTAATAATAACTATACTTATCAAGATAATTCCCTATATTTAAAACCCGTCGAAGCTAAAGAATCCTATAAAGATATTCTAAGCTATAATAATGCTTATATTCCGGTTTTTTCTACTATGTATCGCCTCTATAATTCCGAGCCTTTAAAATTTTTATATGAGGGGAAAGACTTAACCGATGAACAAATTAAAGATGAGAATATCGAGGCTAAACTTCAAGCCTTAGGTTATAGTGGTATTTCGGAGTTAGATAAATATTATATTGATTATTTTAATAAAAATTATGGGACTAATTTTAAGTCTTTAGAAGATTTAACCCCCAAATATATTAATAAGATATGGACTAATATCAGTAGAAATAGTAAGATTCCGGAGACTAATAAAAATCTAATTGAATTTCATCATAATTACTTCTATAACACTCTATTATCAATGAAATATAATGATAAGAAAGATTTAGATAATAATATCTATTCAGTAGGAGCATATTCTAGGAAAGAAGAAAGCTATCAAAATATAAATACAGCTTTACGTTCTATTACGATTCCTAAAACAAGTGAGACCTCTTTAGATCCCTTCTATTTCCATTTAAATGGTCCTTTAACCAGAAACTCCTTTACTTTATTTACTTATGGTGTTGATATAGGTTTATCTTTTGATAAAGAAATTAAGTATGGAAAAGTTAAAGCTTATTATATTGATTCTTTAGGTAATCTTTTAAGTGATACTGTTACCTATGAAGATGAAATTGATAAGGAGTATGAAACTGAAGAAAAGACTTTTCCGGGATATAAATTAATCCGAATAGATGGCAATAAGAGTGGTACCTACATTGAAAAATTACAAGAAGTCTATTATATGTATGATTTAGTTAATGAGATTCCGGTAGATAATATTATTCCTAATGATAATCTATATACAGGTGTAACTGATAGTAATTGGCCTTTTTATAGTTTAATAGTTTCTTTTTTACTTTTAATAGGAGCTAAGATAAAATATGCTAGAAAATAAGAGTATTAGAAGATTATTAACTTTATTACTTCTACTGAATTTTATCTTAATTATCGTGTGTCTAGTAAGAATAAAATTTAGTTATGCTAATACTAAGACTTATAATGTAATGGCAAAAAGTTCTTATAAAGATGATTATACTAAAAAGATGAATACTGATATCGTAGGAAGTATAACTCTTGCTAATAAAACCTATCTTTTAGTTCAGACTGATAATAATACTTATTACTTAAATCATGATTATGAGAAAAAAGAAGATAAGTTTGGGGCTATATTTGTTGATTATCGTTGCAGTTTATTAGAGGATACCAATTGTTATATATATGGTCATAGTTCGGCAAAATATGACCTTCCTTTTAATATTTTATTTTCTTATCAAGATATTAATTTCCAAGCTATGAATAATTTAATTACTATTAATTATAAAGGAATTGATCTAACTTATGAGATTGTTAAAGTAACCGATAATTATGATGATTTAGGAAAGTTTTTATATATTCAAACTTGTGATGAATTTGCCCAAGGAAATATAATTTTAGTTGCGAAAAAAGTCTAAGAATGCTATCATTATAGTAGGTGATATAATATGGAAAATAAAAATAACGATGTTTTTAGTGATATAGTTAATAATCATCGTAGTCAAATTCAAGATGATGAAGTAATTAATTTTGCTAATAAGCATCACTATGAAAATAAAGTGGCTCCTAATCTCGAAGCTCCTAAAGTAACAGACTTCAAGATAGATTATGAAGGTAAAGAATATCAGGGAGTTTCCAAAGAAAGTAAGAAAATGGACCGTCGTACCTTCTTAAAACTTCTTGGAGCTACGGCACTTGCGGCTATGGGCTATAAAATGGCTAAAGATAAAATAGGTCCTGAGGTTGCTTTAGCAACTGCAATGCAAGAAACGCGAGATTTAGTAGAACAAATTGTCGCTATGGATCCAAGTTTTGAAAATAATTCAGAATTTATAAGTGGTACGAATGAGAAAGGTGAATTTTATATTGAAACAAGTAACCAAAAAGGTTATGATGATTTAATTAATTATTTAACTACTTATAGTAAAAATAGTGATGGTAAAGATGCCGGAAAAGGATTAAGTCACGACCAGGCCATTTATGCGATTAGTCTTTGCGGCGAGCCTAAAGGACTTTATGAAACTTACTATAATTTAAGCCAACCTGAATTTATGGAAAGTTATTTTAAAGGACCAGGTAGTGAAATAAATGGTAGTGCTTACCAAAACTATATGCAAAGTGGTAAGAGTATTAAAACTGGGGTTATGACAGGAATACCTTACGCTGAGGGAATTAAAAATTTAGAACAAAATATCTATTTAATAGATGAGACAAAAGAAAGTGGTAAAGCTTTATGAATATGAATGATACAATTGATTTTTATACTTTAGATGGTAAAATCTACTTGATTGTTAAAGAAATTAATTTTAATAATCATAAATATGTATACTTAACTAATGAAATGGATTATCATGATTTGCTTTTAAGAAGAGTAGAGGGCAATGATTTACTTCCTTTATCTAAGGATGAAGCTACTGCCGTTTTAAGTATATTATTTTCATAATTAGACTTTCTTAGTCTTTTTTTCATTTATTTTTCACAATTAATATCTAAAATTAAATCTGTAGGAGTGATACTTTATGCAAAGAAAAAATAAAAATATAATTCTAATTACTGTGATGTTACTGTTCTTAAGTTTTAGTATGATTTTGTATCAGGACTTAACTGCTAAAGAAAATGTTGATTCTAGTTATAATGATAAGTATAGTGAATCTATAGGAGGTAGTGATTATAATTACCAATTTCCTAGTGATGGTTATAATAATTCTGATACCGTTAAAACTTCTTATAAGACTAGAGGTATTCAGATTTTTACTACTATAATCATGAGTATTTTAATTATTATTAGTCTACAAATAGCTTTCTTTCTTATCTTTTCTGGATTTAATTATTTAACATTTCATTTGACCTTTTTTCCTTTGGCTAAAATAGGAGTTTATCTAATATTAAGTTTAGGATTAACTAGTACTATTTTATATTTGACAATTAAACCTATTACCTTCTTACCGGCTGATAGTATAGTTGAAGAAAAACCTAATGGCAATAATAATGATAAAGACGCAAAAAAATTAGAAGGAACAGAAGTTACTGATAAAGATATTAACTTAAATGATTATAGCACCAATATTTCTTTAACAAGAGGAGGTACTTATAATTTAACGGGTGAATTTACCCATACGATTATTGTCAATTGTAATGGGGATATTACTCTTTCTTTAAACAATGTTAATATTAAGTCCCAAGATATGGCTAGTATTGTAAATCTTGGTAGTGGTAAGTTAAAGATTGAGACTCTAGAGAATACGATTAATACTCTTAGTGATGCTGGTTCATCTAACTATGATAGTGTTATTTATTCTACTGGTCCTTTAGAGCTTAAAGGCAATGGTACTTTAAATATTGAGGGTAACCAGAGTATGGGAATTAATGTTTCTAGTAATGATTTTACTCTAAGTAGTGGTAATGTCCAAATTAAGGCCAAAAAATATGGCATCGTTACCTCTAGTGATGGGGGATTAATTAATATTACCAATGGTTATCTAACTATTAATAGTAGTCTTACTAATTTAAAATCTAAACAAAATATTATTATCGATGGCGGTACTATCTATCTTACCGGAACCGAAGAAGATTCTCCAATCGATACCGTAAATGGTTATGAGATAAACGGTGGTACTTTGCTTGCTTTAGGCAAAGATATCTATGAGGCTCCAATTACTAGTTCTAAAAACTATACTATTTGTTTGAAGTTAAAAGATATAATAAAAAAAGATAGTATTTTAAGTTTAATGAATAGTAAAAAAGAAGAAATATTAACTTTCTTAGCGACGGATGATGCTAGTAGCATCATTATTAGTACGAAGTCTTTAACTAAAGGAACTTATAGTCTTTTAAAAGACGGGAAGAGTAGTGGTACTTTAGAAAATAATATCTATCAGAATGGTACCTTTACTGATGGGGTTATAGTTGATAAAAATATCGAAGTAACTAGTAAAATTACAACTAAAAAATAGTGAACTTATGTAAGCTCACTATTTTTTTAAACCTTCTAAAGAATTAAATCTCTCGCATTAATTCTTTGTCTTTAAAAGGATTCTTCTTATCAATCTTATCGACAAATAAAATACCATCTAAATGGTCAATTTCATGTTGAAAAGCTACCGCTATATCTTCACGAACACGAATACGATAAGTATCCCCATTATAATCGTTATATTCCACTGTAACACGAGCCGCTCTTGGTACAATGCCCTCGACTTCGCGATTAACCGATAGACACCCTTCACCCTCACCAACATAGATTAATTCTTCACTTTGAGAAACAATCTTCGGATTAATGATAACATAATTTTCAAATTTGCCTTTTTCGACCTCATCAACTATGACAAATATTCTTTTAGCCACGCCAATTTGGGGATAAGCAAGCCCCATACCCGGTCTTAAGTCATATTTTTCGGCATATTCATCTATCTGACTCATTGTTAGATATTTAATCATATCATCAATTTTCTTTTGATCTTCTTTAGCTAAGGGAAATTCTGTTACTGGTTTAGCTTTTTCATGTAAAATCTTTTCTTTTTCATCAAGAATAACTATTTCTGGTAATTTCATCAATTTCCACCCCACATTCATTGGTATTTTATCAAAAAACCAAATAAAAATAAAGAGGGTAAAAGAAAAAAGAGAGAAAACTCTCTAACGATTATTATTGCCACCAAAAGTCCAGCCAGCCCCGATGATGATTACTAAAAGAATAAATAAAACGATCCAAATAGCAGCCCCGTAGCCATAACCATAACCTGCCGTGGTACCAACATAAGTACTACAAGGATTTTGATAACCGTAGCCGCCGTAGTAGCCATTATTTCCATAATAATACATACTTATACCTCCTTTATGTATCTATTATATTTTATGGGTTGACAATTTTTTTGACACAATAGATGAACTAGAAAACAAAATGAGTATAATTTATGCTATTATATTGTAGGAGGATATTATGAAAAAGCTTTTATCAAAAATGAATCTATCTCTTTTGGGACTTACTATTCTTTATTCAATCTTAGGATGTATTATGATTTATAGTGCTTCTAGTGTCTTAACGGTCTTAAAGCAAGGAGTGGCCAGTAATTATTATTTTCTAAGACAAGTAGCTATTTTAATTATTAGTATCTTTGTTACTATTATTGTAACTAGATTTCCCTTAGGATCTTATAAGTACTTTTCGTATCCCTTAGTAATAGGAATTGGAGCCTCACTAGTAGGACTGCTTCTTGCCGGTAAAATTACTAATGGTACTAAGGGATGGTACGATTTAGGTTTCTTTAATCTCCAGCCGGCCGAATTTGCTAAGTCTATTATTATTATCTATCTAGCAACATCTTATGAAAAATTAGTAAAGAAAAAAGAGTCTAGGACGATTATTTATTTTTTACCTTTATGTGTTGCTATGATAATTGCTCTTTTAGTCTTAAAACAACCCGATTTAGGTAGTGCTATTATTATTGGAGCCTTATCTTTAATGATATTCTTAAGTGTCCCAATGCCTAAGAAAAATCATCATCAAGCTTGCCTTGGACTTTTAATTATCGGAATAGTGGGAATCAGTCTCTGTATGGCTTTTAAAGATAAAATATTTACTGAATATCAGCTATCACGTTTTTCCTTTCTAGCCCCTTGTAGTAGTGAAAAAAGAAACGAACGTCTAGGATATCAAGTTTGTAATGGTTATATTGCTATTAAAAATGGTGGCCTATTTGGCCTAGGCTTTGGTAATTCAACCCAGAAATATCTATATCTACCCGAAGCTCATACTGACTTTATATTCCCAATCATCGTTGAAGAACTAGGACTCGTTACCGGCATCTTAATTATCTTAGGCTATATCATTATGTTAAGAGAAATCTTAAAAATTGCTAAAAACGCTCTAACAGTTAGTAACTGTTTAATTGCTTATGGTACCGCTTGCTACCTAGGACTTCATATCCTAGTTAACCTTTTAGGCGTCTTAGGACTTATGCCCCTAACGGGAGTACCTTTACCCTTCTTTAGCTATGGTGGTTCCTTTGCTATTAATGCCATTATGATGATTGGAATTACCGAAAAAATCGCTATTGAGACAAAAAATAGCAAATTTCGTGCGAAAATTATCAATTTATGAAAAAAATTCGTGATTTATTTCTAATATATATATATAGGAGGTGATAAATCATGAATTTTTATTTTGACTTAGTAAAGTCTTTTTTACAGAAATATTTTCTTTTAATTATTATGTTTCTTTTAAGTTTAACTTCTTTAGGATTTAGTCTTTATAATACTTACTATTTGAGTAATCAATATTCTAAAGAAACGGTTACTCTACCAGATAATCATCTAGAAGAGAGTAGTAAAGAAGAAACTAAAGAATTAGAAAGTATTCCCGAAGAAAAGTATTATGTTGATATTAAAGGCTATGTTAAAAAACCAGGTGTCTACGAAGTAAGTAAAACCTCGATAGTTAATGACTGTCTAAAATTAGCTGGTGGCCTTCTTAAGAATGCAGATACGACGACAATAAACTTAAGTAAGCCTGTAAGTGCGGCGATGGTTATTTATGTTCCCAAGAAAAATGAAGTTATTAAAAGTACAACCGATAAGACAACCACCACTACGACCGAAATTCCTAATAACGCAGCTATTCCTGATAATAGTAATACTTCTAATGATACATCTAGTGCAACTCTAAACTTAAAAATCAATCTTAATACAGCTTCCAAAGAAGAACTAACTAAACTAAGTGGAATCGGCGAGGCAAAAGCCCAAGATATTATTGACTATCGAAATACTAACGGTTCCTTTAAGACTATTGAAGAAATAAAAAATATTTCGGGGATAGGAGATGCTTTATTTGCTAAAATCAAAGACAACATTACTATCTAATTTTACTATTTTACTTCTTATTATCTTAGTTGTTTTTCTAGCATATTTTAGAAGCACTATCCAAAGAAATACTTCTATCTATGATATTAATGAAACCAATCTAACAGGTTATATTATAGATTATCAAGTAAAGACTGATAAGATAACTTATACTATTATGACTATTAAAGATAAGAAGAAAGAAAAAATTCTAGCTACTAAATATTTAAACTCAGACAAGAAGATACCTAGTATTACTCTTGGAGATATCATAACTTTAACAGGAAAATTAAAACTCCCTAGTAAGAATACTATTCCTAATACTTTTAACTATCAAGAATATCTTTATCATAAAGAAATATATTATTTATTTACGATTGAAGATATTACTCTTCTAAAGAAAAATACTAATCCTTATTACCAAGTTCAAAATCTTCTTTACCAAAGAACTAAGTCTCTTGATGATACTGGTTATTTAACTATGTTAATCTATGGAAAAAAAGAGATAGACCAAGATACTTATGAGACCCTAGCTAACTTAGGAGTTATTCATCTTTTTGCTATCTCTGGGCTTCATTTACAAATATTTACTCTGTTACTAGAACATCTTTTAAAAAAACTAAAAGTTCTTCCGCATATTAGAACTCTTCTTATCATTATCTTTCTTACTCTTTATGCTTCTCTAATAAACTTTCCGGCTAGTATCCTAAGAGCCTTGACTCTTTATATCTTTATGCATCTTTTACCTATTATCTTCAAGCAAAAGATAACTTTACCAACATATCAAGTGTTAATCCTAAGTACTAGTTTTTTACTTCTAATAAATCCCCATTTTCTTTATGATATAGGATTTCTTTATTCTTCTTTATGTACCTTTGGTCTTTTGTATTTTAATGATCAAACGAAGAATAAAATTCTAAAAGCCCTTAAAACCACTCTAATAGCAACCATCTGGTCTTTACCAATAAGTATCTCCCTAAATTATACTTATAACTTGCTGAGTCCTATCTATAACCTAATTTATGTTCCCTTTATTAGTATTATCTTTTATCCTTGTTGTCTCTTAACCTTTATCTTTCCTTTTCTTTTGCCTCTTCTAAAAGTCTTAATAACTCTCTTAGAACTTCTTACTTTTCTTTTTAGTCAGATTAGTCTTAATATTATCTTTCCTAAAATGAGTATTTTAGTAATTATTATCTACTATATAAGTATTTATCTTCTTTCTAAATATCAGAATATTTATTGCTATTTAATAACTACTCTTATCTTATGTTTATATCCTTTAAAATATAACTCTATAACTAGTTTAAATATCTATTATCTAGATGTTAATCAAGGAGATTGTAGTCTTATTATAAGTCCTAAGAAGAAAGACGTCACAATGATTGATACGGGTGGTCTAACTAGGGATACTAATAACTATACGATTAAAAACATCATTAGATTTATGCATAGTCTTAATATTAAGAAAATAGATAATTTACTTATTAGTCATGGCGATTATGATCATATTGGTAATGCTACTTATCTAGTCGATAATTTTAAGATAAAGAATGTTTATTTTAATTATGATGATTACGATGAATTAGAAGAGTCTTTAAAACTTAAATTAGAACAAAAGAAAGTAAATTACTATAAAGGTTTAAAGTCTTTAAAAGCACCTTACTATACATTTAATTTTTTAAACAGTAGTCTATATGACAATGAAAATGATAACTCTTTAGTAACTTATTTTAAGTATTTAGATTATACTTTTCTATATATGGGTGATGCCTCAAGTACTAGAGAGACAGATATTATAAAGAAATATAATCCAGAAAAGATAACCATCTTAAAAGTAGGGCATCATGGTAGTAAGACTAGTAGTAGTAAAGAGTTTATTAATGAAATAAATCCTAAGTATTCTATAATTAGTGTAGGAAAAAATAATCGTTATGGTCATCCGAATAAAGAAGCTGTAAATAATCTGAATAACTCAAAAATATATAGAACCGATGAAGACGGTAGTATTATGTTTAAGATTAAAAATAATAAATTAAAAATAGAGACTTATAGTCCGTAGGAAGGAGTAGATATGATAGAAGAAATAGATAAAACATATCAACAAATAGAAAACAAGATATTAAATCATGAAATATAT
>UQXO01000008.1 GCA_900545005.1 uncultured Mycoplasmatota bacterium
ATCTCCTTAATTCAATTATAACAAAAGAAAAGTAGATCACATTCTTTTTATGTGTCTACTTTTACTTTATCACTTCAACTCTCTAGATAAAATATCTTTAATTATTTAATTTTCTTTCGAACTAAAACTGTCCCAAGATTACTTCTTTTGCCACCATAGATATCAGAGAAATAATCATCACCAACCATTAAAACTTCCGAAGGACTTAATAGAAGAGACTTTAAGGCTCTTTGGAAATTTCTTTTCCAGGGTTTATAAGCTAATCCTAGATAAGCAATATCCATACTCTTAAGATATTTTTCTGTCGAAGCACAATACCCATTACTAAGAATAATAATCTTCAGTTTTCTCTTAGCCATAAAAAGCCATTCTTTATTATATGTTGGTATCTCTTCTTGATTAAATCATAAAGTCTCATCTAAATCCAAAATAAATCCCTTAATACCCATATTTATTAAATCATTTAAGCAATCAGAAGATAATTCTTTAATATCATCAATTAGTAGATCAGGAGTAATTTTCTTGGAAAGATAGTATTTAATTAAATTAAAAACATAGTAGCAAAACTTATCAAGTAAATCCGAGGATAAATTCATTTCTTACTAACTAATCTCATTATATCTTCATGAATAGCCTCTTGGGAACGCATATTATCATTTTCAGTAACCATAACTTGGTACCATTTAAGATAATTACTAACAAACTGAGCATTTTCGTAAAGTTGCCTTTGTGTCTCTGTCTTCGCCTCAAAAATGTCTTTTTGAAAACCGGCATTATCCGTTCTAGCTAAACGCAATCTCGTAACTGTAGCAAAGTCCCCATTTAAGAAAATAACTAAATCAGGGTCCCCAATCTTTAGATAACCGTATTCCAGGGCCTGAATTTGAGCAATCATATCTTTTTTAGCATCTTCATCTTGACATTTTAAAGTCTGATAAATAAAACTAGAAGTAGTATAACGGTCTAAGATAACAGTCTTTCCTTCATCAATCTCTTTCTTCAAATAATTACGCCAAACATATTCTCTATCAATAGCATAATAAAGCTCTGCAGCCTCATCAGGAATGTCTTTTAAATCTCCTAATTTCTTTTTTAAAAATAGATTAACCATATTAGCAGAAGCAAAACCGTAACTAGGAAAATGGTGAGTATAACAATCACTCTTAAACTCTTTTTTTAACATTTCTAATTGAGTGGATTTTCCAATCCCATCACAAGCTCCTTCAATAACAATTAGTCTTCCTTTTTTATTATTCATATAAATATTCCTTTCTTTAAACCCTTTATTCTTTTTAGATATTTTTAAAATTATAACTTTCTTTTAAGATTAATACTTTTACAAGGACTAGGACAATGATAGTCTGGGAAGCTACAACGATATTTATTTAAGTATTCCTTAACCATAAGAGCTTTAGCTAGATAAAGATTTTTCTTTTCTTCATCGGTAGTAGTATTAGCAAGTTCTAAAAGACTATTATAGATATAAGGAATTATTTCAAATGTATACATATTAGCTATCTCATTTTGAGCCATCATACAACATCTTTCTTTCGTAACATAGTTAAAAAGATTAGCATAAGTAGCATTCATATTGACTTTAACTTTCATTCCTAAAGGATAAGTAGCTGTAATTTTTGCTAAGTCTTCTAAGTATTCCTTAGTCAAATCAGGATATCCCTCTAAAAATAACGGAATGGTATAAGTGATATTATCTTCTGGAACTTTCATTTCTAAATCGATTGTACGATGTCTTTGATTTTGAGCAAGACACGCTAAAGACTGATAGTTATTATATGATATGTTAGATAAGGTTACTTCACTAGAATCTTCGATGGTACTCCATTTATTTCTTTTGGCAAATAAAGATAGATTGACATTCTTAGTATCTTGATAGAATAAAGAATCATTTTCTTTATAAGAAAGGTATGGTATATTTTGACCTCTTAAATTCATTTCGGTCTTTAAGGCTTCATCAGTGGTAACCATTTCATAGATGTCATTTTTGGTAAGTAAGACTTTCTTTTCTTTTAAAGCTGTCAAGAATTCTTGCATCTCTGGAATACAAGATTTTTCAAAATCATCTAAAGGATTAGCAATAACTTTTTCCATCATATAAGCTATTTTATTAATTTGAGCAAAAGGCACTGTATAAGTTAGACTGGTACGCGTAGCAAGTCCTAGGAAGTTACGGGCATTTTCTTGGGCTTTTTTGGTAATATTAACTTCGGCTCCATGGTCGGTTTTAGTCTGTTTACGGAACCAATCCCAATAATCTTTAGTTATGATTTTCTTAAAGATTTCTAACCATTTATAGTAAAGAGATATCTCTAGGCTAGTATTATAAGGACTTTCTTGAACCTCGGTATAACGAAGAGATAGTTCATCAGCAGCATATTCTTTTTCATTGTTTAAAATTAAACATAATCTTCTGGAGATACCTGTTATTTCCAAACTAACACTTTCTTGTTCAGTTGGCGTTGTATGGGATAAACTAATTGTGGATAACCCCCTTCTAATAAGGTTAGCTTTGCTATTATTCGCACGGATATCCGTAGTGGTGGTCAATTTATTATTCTTACTCTTGGCAACACATACGGCAGCACGAACTCCTGCTTCTTCTAAAGCTTTCTTTTGGTCATATAAACCATCTTTTACAAATCCATTCGGACTTAATTGGATATTTATCATAAATTTTCCTACTTTCTAGTTGTTTTTTAAAAAGTAAGCAAATCACTCTTCTGACTTGCTTACGGTATAAATTAAAGCTCCTGCTCCAACACAAATGGCAAAAACAACGGCTATAACAACAGCTGTTTTGGTTTTTTCAACCTTCTCAGGAGCATCAGCTTCGACGGTTAGTCCTAATTCTTCTATTAAATTAGTACGTTCGTCTTGATTATAATATTCATCAATGGCTGCTAAAACTTGGTCTTTATTAGTATCACCAAAACCACTAAAACGAGTCTTACCAATAATAATATAAGGAACACCATAGCCACTTTCAGATTTATCATCGCCAAAATGTTCAGCGACTTTAGTTAAAGCATTACTATTAGTAGTATTATACCAAGTCTCATACTTTACTAAATTAAATTTAGCCTTTTCTTCTTTACTTAAACTTTTAGTCCAAGTGAAAAATTCTTCACAATGAGGACAAGTTTTACCATAAAAGATATAAATATCAACAGCTTTCTTTTCTCCTTCAGCTAGGCAAATTACGGGAACCACTAAAAGTACTAAGACAATTAACAAGTTACATATTCTTTTCATCTTCTACCTCCATAATCGATTATACTATAAAAATTAAAATTAGCCAAAATAAATTGACTAATTTGGATGAATTTTGTTGTTTTAAGAAATATTATTTCTGCTAGTAAACTTTTATCCTAAAGCGACATCTAAAATCATCATAATAATAAATCCAACTAATGTATATAAAGTGACAATATCTTGGTTGGAATTTTGTTGTGACTCAGGAATTAACTCTTCCACAATGACATAAATCATGGCACCAGCAGCAAAAGAAAGTAAAATAGGCATAACAAATTGAACTTTAAGTACTAAAATTGCTCCGATAACAGCCGCGATTGGTTCAACCAGACCACTTAAGGCTCCAATTAGAAAAGCTTTCATTCTTGACATACCGGCTTGTCTTAAGGGTAAACTAACTGCACATCCTTCCGGAAAATTTTGAAGACCAATGCCAAGTGCGAGTCCTAAGGCAGCTAGTGTGGTGGCTCCTGGTAACCCGTAAAAAACCGAACCAAAAGCAACTCCAATAGATAACCCTTCGGGAATATTATGAATGGTTATAGAACTAACTAGAAGAAAAATCTTTTTGGAGTTATCTTTTTTCTTCTTCTTTTTCATTAATTTTGAGAATATTTTATCAGTTGTAAAAAGAAGAAGTCCTCCTAAAAAGAAACCAAAAGCTACTACCAAAGCAGCACAATTAGAAAGTGTTTTAGCACTCTCAATAGCAGGATTTAATAGCGAGAAGTAAGAAGCTGCCAACATAATTCCAGCGGATATACCTAAAATTATGTCGGAAATGTTTTTATTAACTTTTTTAAAACAAAAAACAAGAGCAGAACCTAAAGATGTAATTAAGAAAGTAAAAGTAGCGGCAAGAAATGCTTGGAGAATTACATTCATCTCTAAAAATATATTCATACAATCACCTATCGTATGATATGTTTTCTAAAAAAATACTTGTGGGCGTTTTAATTATATGGTATAGTTTATTTAGGCCTTCTTAGTATAATGGTATTACAAATCCATGGTAAGGATTAAAAGTAAGTTCGATTCTTACAGTAGGCACCAGTTTGATATATAACTCGATTCTTTATAAATTCGAGCATAATAAATTTCTAACTAGAAATAGTTAGTTTTTTTATTTGTAGTCTAGTTAATAATTATTAAGTGCCGAGAAGAGCCATTATTTTTGAATAGGTTTTACTTTTATGATTAGATTATTCTAATTTACTTTTTAGAGTTTATTGCTAAAAAAGCTTTTTTTTGCTATACTATATTTACATTTACGGAACTTGAAAGAAGGATTATATGAAATTTGAAAAAGATGCTACTTATGTAGTAGCCCTAGGCGGACTAGGTGAAGTCGGCAAAAATATGTATGCTTTTATGCATAATAATGAAATATTTATAATTGATGCAGGCGTTATGTTTCCTGAATCTGATCTTTTAGGAGTTGATTATGTTATTCAAGATACAACGTTCTTAAAAGAAAATAATGATAAGATTAAAGGACTTATTATTACGCATGGTCATGAAGATCATATTGGAGGAATATCATTTTTACTCCAAAACATAGAAATACCAGTAATATATGCTCCGAAGATTGCTGCTGATTTAATTGAAAAAAAATTAGTAGATAGAAATATCACTTATAAGAATATGGTAATTATTAATGAAGATTACAATATTAAGACTAAGTATTTTAATATTGAATTTGTAAGTATTACCCACTCTATTCCTGATAGCTATGCAGTAGTATTACATACGCCAAATGGGGTTATCTTTGAGACAGGAGATTATAAGTTTGATTTGACTCCTATCGGGCCAATGGCTAATATTCACAAAATGGCTAAATTAGGAAGTGAAGGAGTAAAACTTTTAATGGCCGATTCAACCAACTCCTTAAGTGAGGGTTTCTCTAAGAGTGAATCGGTTGTTGATGAACAAATTACGGATATTATAAGTGCTCATAATGGTCGCGTTATTATTGCAACATTTGCCTCAAATATTTATCGTTTAAAACATATCATTGAATCTTGCCAAGCTAATAATAGAAAAATTATAACTTTTGGACGCTCAATGGAAAATGCAATTGAAATTGCTCTTAATAATGAACTTATCAAAGATAAATCAATATTTATTGATGCTAATCAAGCTAAGGATATGAAACATAATGAAGTATGTATTTTATGCACAGGTACTCAAGGTGAACCTCTAGCAGCTTTATCAAGAATTGCTAATGGAACTCATAAACAAATTAGTCTATTACCTGATGATTTAGTGGTATTTTCATCAAGTGCTATTCCAGGAAATGCTTCAAGTATCAACAATGTTATCAACAAGTTGTATTTAAAAGGAGTTAAAGTATTTACTAATCAAGATTTAAGTAATGTTCATACTTCGGGGCATGCTAATCAAGAAGAGCAAAAATTAATGTTAAGACTTATTAAACCAGAATATTTTATGCCAATGCATGGTGAATATCGAATGCTAAAAAAACAAGCAGAAACGGCTACTTTATGTGGCGTTAAAGCTGAAAACACATTTGTTCTTCAAAATGGTGATACTCTAGTCTTAGATAAAAGTGGCGTTCATAGGGGGCCTAGTATTCAAGCTGGTGATGTTTATGTTGATGGTTCAAGAATTGGTGATATTGGTTCAGTTGTTATTAAAGATAGAAAATTAATGAGTAGAGACGGTATTTTAGTAACTATTTTAAATATTAATCCATTTACTAAAAAGTTATTAATTAAACCAAATGTTACAACCAGAGGATTTGTTCTTGTTAATGAAAATATTGAATTAATAAGTGCAATTGAAAGAAAAATTAGTGATGTTGTTAATTCATATCTACGTAATAATGACTATAATTATGTTGATTTAAGAAATACAATAATTTTAGAATTACATCCATTTATTAACAACTTAACTGGTCGTCGTCCTACTATTATTCCTGTTATTATGGAAATTAAAAAATAATCTTATTCGTAACGAGTAAGATTTTTTTTGCAAAAAAAAGAACCAGAAGTCATAGTATGGGTTTATATTTTGGTTTCTGGAATTTTTACATTTTACATTTTTTGACTTTTGGTTCTTTGCATCTCAAAATAAATTTAACTAATCAATTAATTGTTATAATAAATTAATATATGAGCTTAGTTCTGATATTTCACATCCTTCCGTTAATATAACAACATTGTTAGTAATGCTATTACTTTGAGACTGATTGATTTTTTTACGAGGTACTATTTTGTCGCGTAGCATCTCTTCTTGGCTTTTACCAAACCACAGGTTGTGGATTTTTTGCAATGCTGCATTAGGTTGTAATATATACGCCGCCCATTGCATCATATGCGTCCTTCCCAGCGTTAGTATTGAATAAGAATACATTGCCATAACCATTAATGTGGAAACGATAGTTTTTACTAGTGCTCAATGAAACACTTTTCCCCGCATGTTGATAACTCGCATATACATTACCGCCTTTATAAACTACAAATGTCTGATAAGCATAAAATACTTCAGTTGCATTTGAATCAAGTTTGTATGAACATCCTGTACCATTGGAAGCATCAACATAATTATTACATACATAGTTAGTAGAATCAAATTTAAAAATCGTTGAGGAACTTCCTTTAAATGTAGTGCCAACTAACATCGCACCGATTACATCATAACTTTTTACTCTAGGAATATATTTCCAAGTATTAGAAATTGCGATAATACAACTATCCGTATCACATGATTTACTTATCACTAATTTTTTAGCTTGAGTTTCTAAATAAGTTGATCTGGAACCGATATAAGTAGGTTCTTCTGTTTTTAATTCAACATCACGATTATTAACATCTAATCTATTAATATAATTATAATCTTCTTGGTTCATAACTTCTAAAAAACGCTCATCGAACATATTTTTAACAAGGTTATATTCCTTTTCAGTTAAATTTATACCATTGGGATTAGTATAATAATAATCATTACTACTACTTTCTGCATTTACTTTTACTACACCAATTACTGCTGTAGATAGAAGCAATAGAGGTAATAATTTCTTCACTATATTTCTCTCCTTTCCACGCTTTCAGTATAGCACAAAGTGTAAGAAAAAAATGTGCCATTTTGGCACATCCGCATTTTTAGCAAAAATCCGCTATTTTTTTAGCATATTTTTTAGCTCGTTTATTACATTAATAAAGTCTGCACAATTGTTACTTAAACATTTTTCACTTTTTAAATCATAAAGTATATTTTGATGACGTTTATTATCAAAGTCAAAAATAGTTAATATTTCACTAGAATAATCGACCGAATATTTATAATCATTTTTATTAACAAATAATTTTTTTGATTTAGGATTATATTCTAATTTAATATTTTCATCATCAATAATTTTTGAATAAGTATATAAATCTTTTTCTTCATCATACTTAAAATTTTTTCTTACGAATTTTGGCAAATTTTTATTTCCTGCTTTAGTTTTTTCTATTTCAGTATTTCTAGCATCGTCATCATTAATATAAAAAATTTTATTATTAGTCATTTCTAAAGTTGCTTCTAATTTCATCGTAACTATATTGTCATCATCATCATAAATATCGATATAGATATTATTAATAAATTTCTTAATGTTATTAAAATTCAAATAATTATCAATCTTCTCTAAACCTTCTACTAAATCACCATCTTCACGATTAGCAAGAATTATTTTAGTATCACCATTTTTAACATATAATTCATAATTATCATAAGAGATAGTATCTTCATCATTACCAATATTATCTATCTCACCAAAGTTTAAATAAGAACGATGTTTAGAAATAATCATCAAAGTGTTTTTAACAACATAATTTTCAGTCGAACCACCGACTCGATAAACTTTAATAGAATTATAATTAGAAACAAAGTAGATTGTTAATGCAGCAATAATTGCAGCGATAACCGTTATTAAACAAGACATCCGAATGCGATGAATCCTTCTTTCACTCTCGCTAATAATTCTAATAGGAACGTTTCTAATATCTCTAGCATTACCTTTATTCATCCTAGCACCATAAACAAGTTCATTGATACTAACATTATAAAACTTAGCTAGTGCATCTATATTTTCAACTGATGGTAATTTTTTAGAACACTCCCATCTTGATATAACACTTCTATCGAAGTTTAATTCGGCCGCTAACTGATCTTGAGTTAAATTTCTTTCTTTTCTTAACGCTCTTAAAAATTGTCCTATTTTTTCAAATTCCATATAATTACTCACTCACTTTAATTAATGAATAATTATACCATAAATTACCAAATCTTAAAACATTTTATCAATACTTTTTGGAACTTTATCTTTTAAAATTGTATCAATTATTCTGTCTTCCTTCTCTTTAGAGACATTTTTTCCAGTCATCTTTGATAAAGTGCCTATTACTTCTCTTATTGTACTCTCATCTTTCATATTTCCATTATTTAATTTTTCTGCTAAATCAAGAATAGTTTTTTTATTTACTTTAGTCTTCTTTTCGACTTTCTTAAAAAAATCATCATTAAAATTCATAAATATCCCCTGGTACTAATATATGTTCTTAGATAAAAAATAGGTACAAAAAATACCAAGAATGTTCTCAGTATTTTTTTTCTTTAATTTTTTCTAGGACTTTATCAATATCTATATCTTGCTTATTATTTTGATTTTTAGAATTATTATTTACTTTCTTAGATGTTGTTTTTTTCTTAGAATTATTAGTACCATAATTATTCTTCTTTTGAATATTAGTCTTTTTAGTTTTGTATGTAGATTGTTTTGAACGATTATGATTACTATTTTTATTAGAATGTTTAATATTTGAATTTAATTCTTTTTTAGATTCTTCTAGTTTTGATGAACTTCCATCTTCTTTTTCAAAACTCGTTATAACAGTATTTTGAGTTGGTTTTGATTCTTTATTTTCTTCTAAAGTAGTTGTCTCTATTTTTTTAGGTTCTTCTACCTTAGCAATATCTTCATAAGAATTTATTTCCTCTTTAGTATCTTCTAGAGAATTATTATTTTCTGATGAGCTTTCTAATTCTTTTACATCTTTTTTATTTTCGATAGTATTATCTTTATTAATTAATCGTTCTTTAATTTTTTTCTTTAAGTCTTCTTCTTCTTCTTTTGTTAATTTATAATCTTTAGTCTTTAATGATTCATCTACTTTTTTCTTAGTGCCAAATAAATTTAGCATCTTTAGTAAATCATAGATTAAGACACCAAAGGCTGGTATTAATATCAAGAATAGTTTAGCGCCTTGTTTAAGTAAGAAGAATTGGACTTGTCCTAATTGAGGTATTTTTAGAATTACTTTTCCTATTACATTATTATATTCAACGGGAGATTCATCTGGTACTAAGTTATAATCTCCCTTAGTAGTATAATAATATTTTCCATCTTCATAAGTTACTTTAATTATTCTATGAGTTATGGTTTCACCATAGTTAATTTTACTTTGAGAAATAAAGGTTATTATATCTCCTTCTTGAAGTTTGGTTGGATCATCTATTCTTTGATTAACAACTACATCATAAACTTGAATGGTTGGTAGCATTGACCCGGATATAATTGTATATAAGGATACAATTGGTTTAAATCTTTCGCCTTTTCTGGCGTAGATATTAGTTGCTATAACATAATAGATTAGAAAGGCTGCTAGTAACATTAGAAGGGCAAAAATTGTCCAACTAACGATATCTATTATCATTCTAAACACGGATTTTTTGCCGACGTTTTTATTTGTCACACTGTTCACCCCTTCTATTTTACTTAACTATTAATTCTAAATTAGTACTAAATAATTTACCTTGATCAATATTTTGATTCTGATTATTTTCTTTAAATTCATAATTGATTGTGTATGTTATTTCACTATTTGGATCTATAGTTTCATTTTCTAATAAGTTAGATTCGATGTATGGAGTCTTAGAAGTTCCAACAAGATTACCATTTCTAGTAATGGTATAATCTAAATTATTATCATAAGTAAATGTATTAATAACATTTTTCCATCTTAGATTATAATTTACGGTATCACTAGTATTATTAATTATTTTGAAAGTTTGACTACCATTCCAACCTGGTCCAATATCTTTAGCTTGTAAAACAATTAAGTCTTTAATAAAGAAGTTCTCACCAATAATGATTTCTGTTTCGTTACATTTGGTATCGCACTTACCATCACCATTCGTATCACAGTTATAATCGCATTTACCATCTTTATTAGTATCACAATTAATATCGCATTTACCATCGCCATTAGTATCAATATTTAAGTCTGGTTTACCATCACCGTCTAGGTCTATGTTTTTATCTGGCCATTCATCACCATTAGTATCACAGTTTAAATCACATTTACCGTCGCCGTTGGTATCTTGATTCATTTTATTCCAATCACCTTTACCATCGCCATCGGTATCACAGTTTACATTACATTTGCCATCTTTATTAATATCTAGGTTAGTATCGGGATTCCCATTCCCGTTAGTGTCAATATTCAAGTCTGGTTTACCATCGCCATCTAAATCTATGTTTTTATCTGGCCATTCATCACCGTCGGTATCGCAGTTTAAATCGCATTTACCATCGCCGTTGGTATCTTGATTCATTTTATTCCAATCACCTTTACCATCGCCATCGGTATCGCAGTTTACATCACATTTGCCATCTTTATCAATATCTAAGTTAGTATCAGGATAGCCATTCCCGTTAGTGTCAATATTTAAGTCTGGTTTACCATCGCCATCTAAATCTATGTTTTTATCTGGCCATTCATTACCGTCGGTATCACAGTTTAAATCGCATTTACCATCACCATTGGTATCCTGGTTAGTTTTATTCCAATCGGCTTTACCATCTTTATCTTTATCAACATTAATATCAGGTTTATTATCTTTATCTAAGTCAAGATTTGTATCAGGAAGTCCGTTGTTATTAGTATCAATATTCACATCTGGTTTACCATCTTTATTAGTATCACAATTTAAGTCGCATTTGCCATCGCCATTAGTGTCAATATTTAAATCTGGTTTACCATCACCATCGATATCAATATTTTTATCAGGCCATTCATCACCGTTAGTATCACAGTTTAAATCACACTTGCCGTCGCCATTGGTATCTTGGTTCATTTTATTCCAATCAGCTTTACCATCTTTATCTTTATCACAGTTTACATCACATTTACCATCTTTATCAATATCTAAATTTGTATCGGGATAACCATTGCCGTTGGTGTCGATATTTAAATCTGGTTTACCATCACCATCGATATCAATATTTTTATCAGGCCAACCATCGCCATCGGTATCACAGTTTAAATCACATTTACCGTCTCCATTAGTATCTTGGTTAGTTTTATTCCAATCAGCTTTGCCATCTTTATCTTTATCAACGTTAACATCAGGAACTCCATCTTTATTAATATCTAAATTTGTATCAGGTTTACCATCACCATTGGTATCTATATTTAAGTCTGGTTTACCATCACCATCAATATCAATATTAACATCAGGCCATTCATTACCATCAGTATCACAGTTTAAATCACACTTACCATCACCATTGGTATCTTGATTCATTTTGTTCCAATCAGCTTTTCCATCTTTATCTTTATCAACGTTAACATCAGGAACTCCATCTTTATTAATATCTAAATTTGTATCGGGTTTACCATTACCATTCGTATCAATGTTTATATCAGGTTTACCATCACCATCGATATCAATATTAACATCAGGCCATTCATCGCCATTCGTATCACAGTTTAAATCACACTTACCATCACCATTGGTATCTTGATTCATTTTATTCCAATCAGCTTTTCCATCTTTATCTTTATCAACATTAATATCAGGAATTCCATCCTTATTAATATCTAAATTCATGTCTGGTTTAGCGTTATCATTAGTATCAATATTAGTATCAGCTTTTCCATCCCCATCAACATCAATGTTTATATCAGCTTTACCATCACCGTCAATATCAATGTTAATATCGGGCCAACCATCATTATCTGTATCACAGTTTAAATCGCATTTACCATCACCGTTAATATCTTGATTCATTAAGTTTTTATCTGGTTTACCATCACCATCAGTATCAATATTAAAGAATACTTCATCCAATTTTGTTTTACTATAAGTAATATTTAGGTAAGGCTTTTTACTAAACCATTTAGAACAGTTAGCATCACACTTACCATTATCATTTTTATCTAAGTTAACTTCCGGAATATTATCTTTATTAATATCTATATTTAACCACCAACGATGTTTTCTAGAAGCACAACAGCCAATTAAAAGAAGTAAAAGAATAATAATAATGATAATAATTCTGATGATGCGTTTTATTCTTTTTTTATCTTTTTTATTTTGATCATTTTCTGTTTCAAGTGTTTTTTCCGGTTCAATAGAATTCAACTCTTCTTTAGTCTTTGGTAAATCTATTGGAGTTATATTATTATCTTTCTTATTCATTTGTACTCTCTCCTTCTACAATATTAACTTGATTAACATTTTCATTATTTACGCTCTTTTCATAAGATATATATATCATTATGGATGAGATAGCTGTAAATATAAGTGCTATTACAAAGCTGGAAACCATCATTGTAAGAATCAAATTCCGTTCTTTTTTATCTTTATTCATATAGTCATATAAACTATTTAAGAATTTACTTTTTATTTTTTCTGATTCATTTTTATTTATCATAATTAAACTCCTAAACTATTCAGTAGGAGCTGCTACGGCTTCTAGGGTTGCACTAAAAGTTTTACCCATTTCGTTAGTTTGATCAGCATCAGTATCAGTATAGAAAATCTGTAGTTGACAGGTGTTAGTAGCATTTGGAGCAATAGTTCCTGTTATTAGGTTACTAGCTGTACTTGGCATCGCAAGTTGTTCACCGGTTCCAGTAGCGGTCTTATCACAAGTAATAGTATATTTTAGTCCGGTTATACCAGTATTAGTAATGGTAGCCCAATTTATCTTATAAGCAAGGTTAATATTACCGGTATTAGTAAATTTTATTGTTTTTATGGCACTAGAAGTACCAGGAATGGCATTAGATAAAGTAATAGCATTACCATCTGAGTACTCAGCAGTAATATTGGCCGTGGTAAACTCACTCTTAGAATTATCAGGATTTATTACTGTAATTTTAGAAGCAAAGTAAGCATATGATGTTGTTATTGTTAAAGTAATAATTCCAACCATTAAAAGAAAAGCACTAATTCCAGTATATATACCCTTTTCTAAACCTTTTTTATCCTTCATACGATATCACCTAGTATAATAATAGCAAAATTATTCTTTTTTATCAAGAACTAAAGCCGGCTATTTTTGTATTTCCAAAAGTAAATTTTCTTAAACAAACATAAAAAGACATAAAAATAATTTAATTTAATTTTTACCGTCAAAAAAAGACCTAACACATAATCGTTAAGTCTTAAATCGCTATAAACTAGTTAGCTTTTGGTGCAAATGACATATCAATGCTAAATGATTTACCAACTTGAGTATTTTGATTTTCTTTATTAGCATATTCAACTACTAGATAGTAACTATCTGAAGTGTTGTAATTTACTGAAACATTAAGTGATTTAGCAGCAGCGCCACCGGCATCAATAACTACTTCAGCACCTTCTGGAATTGTGCAAGTTGCATTATCATAGTATTGAGTCCCAGTAGTTACAGGGCTTGAAGTACAAGTGATAGCAGTTGCTGATTTATATAATTTCCAAGTTACATCAGTAGCAAAATCACCAAGGGTAGGTGTAACAGTTATGGTTGCATTAGCAGGTTCATCACCAGCATGACCAGACCCAGTTACAGTAACGGGTTTAACAGTTTTAAATCCAGGTAGTGCATCAGTAGCAGTTACCTTACTACCCATATCCATTACAGCACTAGCAATTACCTTAGTTTTAACTTCAGTCTTTGAATTATCAGCATTACTAGTAGTAATACTTGCAGTGAAGTATGCAAATGTTGTACCGATTACGGCAGTTAATAGTGTAGCAACAGCTATTACACTTAAAAAGATAACATTTTTCTTCTCCATGATTTTTTATCCTCCTCTATGATTACATAATAGCAAATTTGAAAAATTATTTCAACCCCTTTTTGCTAAAATTTATAATTTGTAAATTTGCATATGACTATTAAAGAAGGACTTGGGTCACCTGATAACCATATATCTCCAAAATAGAAACAATTCTCCTACTCTTGTGACCAGCATTGCAATATATATAATAATGTTTATTCTTATCTAGTAGATTTTGAAAGTGATAAGACAATTCTAAATAAGGTATATTAATTGCTCCGTTTATATGTTTTATTTTATAGGTATTTGCATCTTCAACATCAATTAATGGTCCCATACTATTATGGTAATCTTTAATACTTATTGATTGCATAAAAAACTCCTTTCATCTTATTTTATGAAAAGAGTTATTTTTAAGTTAAGTATTAATCTTCCCCGAAGAAGTCATCAAAGAATTCATCATCAGATATATTATCATCTATTTTAATATCATCAGGTTTAACATTGATTATAGGTTTATCTTCACTTTTAATTACTTCATTAGTTACTGGTTTTACTTCTTTTTTAATTGGTTCTTCTTTAATTATTTCTTCTTTTACTGGTTCTTCCTTAACAGGACTACTTATAGTACTTTTTAAATAATTATCCTTTTCCTTATTAATTAAATCTTCATTAATAAAGACATTATTATTTTCCTTAATATTCGCATTTTGAGGATTATATAATAAGTCTCTTAGACTAGCATTAGGGTTATATTGGGGAACTTCTTCTAGAATTTCACTATTATTTATGATTGGTTCTTCTTTAATAGGCTCTACTGAAGGTTCCTTTGGTATTTCTACTTTTGGAAGTGGTTTTACCTCTTCTGTTTTAGCTTCTTTTACTTTTTGAGTTTCTTCTTCTTTATTATTAGAGCCCAAAAGATTTGCTAATAGTGTATCTATATCTGATTTGTTAAAGTCATTAAAATCAGTTTTGGTGTTGTTAATTGGAGATAGTTCTTCATTTTTATCTAGGTTATGTCCAAAATTGATTGGTTCAGGTTTGACTGTAGGAGCTTCAATTGGTTTAGGCTCTACTACTTGTTTTGGTTCTTTAGTAATGACTTCTTCTTCTTTAATTTCTGGTTTTATTTCTTGCTGTGGTTCTTGGATATCATTAAATAAAGAGTTATTAGTTAAATTATCTAAACCAATACTTGACAATTCTTGAAGAGTGTTCTTAAGTGCTGGTTCTTTAACTTCTGTTTCTGGAAGTTTAGGTGTCTCTTCTTTCTTGGCATTGGCTTCTTTTTCTTTGGCTTCTTCAGCATCTAATTCTGCTATCTTACGATCAATATCTTTTAACATAGCATCTAAATCAAGTCCTCCGCTTGGTGTACTAGGACTACTAGTAGATGTTGTTTCAAAAGGATTAGATGGTCCAAAAGGATTAGTAGAAGTGCCAAAGGGATTAGCACCTCCAAATGGGGAACTACCAAATGGATTATCAAATAGATTAGGACCAAATGGGTTATTATTTGCTTGGGGATTATTTAAAGATTGTTCCTTTTTCTTTTCTTTAACAAAAGCTTTTATATCGAATAGGGCAACTGGCTTAGCCGCTCTTTCTGGGAATGGTTCATCAATCTGCTCATAACCCCAGTTTGTTTTATAATCAAATTGTAACTTAGTTTTGAAGGGACCTTTACGCATTCTAATAAGCAAAGCTTCACCCATTTTAAATTTTTGTAGGTCGGATACGGTTACTAATGGCGTTGAGGCAGTCTTATCTTTTTCTTTAGATTTAACTTCGCCACACATTTTACTTATCTCTTCTAAAGCAGCAAGTTCACTTGATATTAAGTAAATAGTATTACCACAGTTACCACGAATTACTTCAGCTACTTCTTTGCCGTAAACATCATTTAACTGAGCAAAGTTTTGAATAATAAAGGTAAAACGCATATCACGGCTACGAGCAGCGGTTACCATTGAATCGACATCTTTTAATGGAGGCATATTAGCAAACTCATCTAGAATGAAGTTAGTTCTAATAGGTAATTTACCACCATTCTTTTGGGCAACATCAATTAAGGTTTCATAAGCCTGCTTAATAAAGATGGTAGCTAAAGCATGATAAGTTGTTTTTTCATCATGAATAACGATAAAAACAGCTGTCTTTTGTTTACCGATATCTAGGATACTAAAGTCACTATGACCTAACATCTCGGATAGGTTTTGACGGGATGCAAATAGACGGATTTTCTGTCTAAATGTTGACATGATACCACCTTTAGTATCACTAGGAGCATTAATTGTATTTGAGGCAAAGGTATAAGCAGATGAAGCTTCACCTTTCATTGTAAAGTATTCTTTAGTATAAGTAGAAGGTCCTAAACGATCTTCGCCAGATGTTGACATAACACTAATAGAATTAATGTTAATTTCCTCTTCTTTAGCATCTTCAAAAAGTCCTAGTGCTAATCCTGAGAAAAAGTCAGCAGCACTTTTTTCCCAGAAAGGTTCACCCTTATTATTAGGATCATAAAGAATATTTAAGGCAACATCATCTAAAAGTTCAGTAGCTTTATCCATATTTCCCATTTTCATATATTGATATGGTAATGTTAACGGGTTCCAAGCATTTCCTTTTAATGGATCACGAAAGTTTAAAACGATAACGTTATAACCTAAGTCTTTTAAACGATGAGCAGCAGAAGTATATAATTCGCCTTTAGGATCGGTAATAATCATTGACTCACCTTTTTTGGCAAGTAAGTTAACCAATGGTTTAACAATACATTGTGATTTACCGGAACCAGAAGCACCGATTACAACGGTATGATATTCACCATTATCAACCCATACTTGATGTTTCTTAGTATCATAAATTAAAGGAATACCAGCAGCTTTAACAGTTGGTGCTGTATAATCAACAGCCTCTATACCTCTATCGGTTTTAATATCCTTATCTTTAGCCCAAGATGAGTATCCCGTTTCTACTTTGTCTTCAACAACTAACCCTATTCCCTTTTTACCTTTTCTTTCAAAAACATAAGAAGAGACAGATGCAAAAATAACTATTACACATACAATGTATAGTAATAGTGTAAGTGCTAAATACTGTGTGAATGCTGGTATTGGATTTAATCCAGCTAAAGTACCTGTAGCTCCAAAGGTTACAAAGTTAACTACTCCAACAGCACACAAATATAGTAAAAGCACTAGAAAAACTGCTAATATTATTAAGTCTTTTTTAGATATTCTGAATTTCACTTTTAAACACCCAATTTCTATTCATATTATACTATAATAGTTAAAAGATAACTAGAATAATTTTTTCTTTTTATTAAAGAAGTTTACGACAGCAATTATTATGACTAAATAAAGACCAATGATAAAGATAATATGAAAAGCTGTATTATCCTTTTTATTACTCGTATTATTATTTTTCTTATCATCTTCTGGATTTTTTTCTGCTTGCGGTCTTTCGATATATAAAGATATTTTTTTATTTAGATAATTATTTTTATCTAAATTCCACGTATATGTATTATTTTCTACAGAGTCAGCATTATTAGATGTTACTGTTAATTCTGTATAAATAGATAAAGTTACATCATCTATCTCATCTAATAATCCATTTGGAATATTATCTATATGAAGTATTATACTATTGTCATTAATGATAATGCTATCTTTTATAACATTGTTTATAAATAAATTATTTTTTAGTTGCAATTCTTTAGATTCATTTTTTATTGCATATCTATACTCTGAACTATACATATCATTTTGTCTTACTTTATTATCTCTTCTATAGTTATCTTTATTGATGTAATAATTATCGACATAGTTATTTATTCTGTCATTAATATAATTTGATATATATGATCTGCTTTCATAAAAATCATCTAGATTTCCGTATGTATATTTATAGGCATTTTGGTACGTTTTAGTGGATGTTTCAACAATATTTATATTTTCAGTTATACTTTTATTAGTTATTTCTGCATAGTACGTTGCACTACATCCTGTACTTAAAAATATTAATCCAATTAAGACTATTATTATTTTAAAATTTCTTTGCATTTAGACCTCTTTTGTTCTTTTTTTACTTATAATAACTATAACAGCTACTATGTATATAAACACTACTAATAGCACTATTGGTATAATCAGTTTTTTCTTTTTATTTTGAATCTTAGTATTTTCTTTTAATTCTTGCTGAGTTTGTGTTAAATCCACTTCAAAATTAATGCGTTTTTCATTGTTATTATTTTTATTAAAATACCACATATATCGATTGCCAACAACAGAATCAGCATTATTGTTAGTTACTACATAATCAGTGATTATATTAACTGTTAAATTTGTAAACAGACTATCATACTTTAATCTATTATTAGGACTTCCTGTTGATAGTTTTAATACATTATTTTTGTAAGAAATATCCTTGTAGTCATAATAGTAATTAATTGAATTAGCAGACTTATATTTATTAATTGGATAAGTATATTCATAGAATAAATTATAATTTGAATTATTTATATTATATGTTTGTTTGTAATAATCAGCATTTTCATGAGTTGTATATAAGTCATCCTCATCTATTACACCATCTACATTATATACAGGATATTTTTTTTTATAATTGTCCATTATATCAGTTACTGTTCTATTTGAAACAACTCTATCTAAAACTTCTATCTTTTCATCTATAGTGTCTTTATTAATTGTTATTGTATAAGTGGCCTCACATCCACTTAATAGAACAGTACACAATAACAAACAAACTAATTTGATTTTCGAGGATCGTAACATAATCCATATCCTTTCTCATCCATTGGTAAATAATCACGTGGATTTTTTACAGAACCATCGGATGTACCTAATACTTGATAGTGTAGGTGATATCCGCCACTAGCGCCATAAGTATTTCCCGTATTACCTACTTCTCCTAATTTTTCACCTAATTCGACTTGTTGACCGATAGCAAGATTTTCTCTACTACTGAAATGAAAATAATAACTCGTTGTCCCATCACCGTTATCGATTGCTACTCCAAAGCCTGGCTTTTGATTATCGGTGCAATTTGGATAACACTGGAAAGTTGTATTGTATAATTTTGAGACAGTTCCAGAGTGTGCCGCATAGACTGGTGTTCCTTTTGGGGCGGCAAAATCAATGCCTTTGTGATTTCTATATGTATGTGCATCATCGCATCGATCATGAATTTCTCCAGAAATATATGTAAATGTACTTAATGGCATAGCATAACCATTTTTATTTGTTTGAGCAATAATGCTAACATCACCACCATAATAATAATTTATTATTTCTTTATAAGTCTTATTTTGAACGCTTGCCAAGTAATAAGCACCATATTGACTCATTCCACGGCCATGACTATATCTATTGTACCATTCTATAGAATTAAATAGTCTTCCAGGAGCATCTAACCATGCCTTAGGAACAAGTTGATTTTTTTGTGCGATTATATAGTTACTGCCACTCGTTCCAACAACTCTTAAGGCATCCCATTCAGCTTCCTTTGATATCCCGCCATTTACCATTATATATTCGCCACTTGTTTCTTTTACAGCAGCATCGATTTCTGGAATGGTATTCTTTGTAAACGACATCGTTGATGTGCTCGTTGTTATGTAACATGTACCATTTTCCACTCTTGCTCTATTAACTAAGTATGTTCTAGCAGCTACAGCCTGAGCCTTCATCATTTCTGGGGTTTTATACCAAGCTCTTGCTTCAGCGTAAACAGTACCAGCGATAAAATCGTCAATTGTATAAGTACCACTATATATTTCGCCATGCGAATATTGGTCATTAACTACTACTGTAGAACAAATATTATCAGAATAATATGTTTTTTCTTTAGATGTTCTATTTATGTCAAAATGACATATTGGATATATTCCGATTGTATTAACTTTAGTATCCGAAGATGTATTTGCTATATCAGCACTATCATTATCAGATGAATCATCATCCGAAGCATCATCATCTGTGCTGGTATAATTTGGACTATTTCTTATGTAAGCTCTTACAATTCCTTTGTAGTCTTTTTTTGCATCTACTGCATCATGCAAAACTTTTATATAATTTGAATAAAACAAATCAATATCTTCATTATATATGTCAACGACTTCAGAAATTACAGCGTTAGCTGCTTGCTTGGCTTGATCATAATATTTCTTTTCTTGAGATGTTTCTTGTGTACTATTCTCTTGACCATTATCAGTTGTAGAATTAGTATTTTCAGCACCTACACCAGAAATGGCATCTCCTTCTTCATCACCGGTATCATCGGTTTTGTCAGATGAATTTTCAGTATTAGAATTAGTATCTTCGGGCGGCTCATAGATTGAACTAAAAACCATACTTGAATCAATAGTACATGTTTCAGTTTCACCATCATAAGTTGCATATATTGATAAATCAGAGTGTATTATTACTGCTAAAGCTTTCAATAGGTTATCATCTACTGAGGAACCAAGGACAGAAAACTTAGCAATGTTTGAATAATCATAATGATTTACCATTGCGCCAGCTATATATTCATCTAAGGCATATTTTTTCTCGTTATCGCCATCTTTTAAAATTACACTTGTACAAGGTGAAGCAACAAAGCAAACAGTACCATTGTCATCCTCACCATAAAATGATAATGAAGAAATTATTGGTACAATAATAGCACATATAACTATAACGACTAACGCAATTAATAACCCAGAAATAGCAAATGGTGTCATACCTATGAAACCAGCAATAATCCCCAATAATTGTTTTATATTGCCACCAATAGAATTTAAAACCTCTTGTCCAGTTGTTTCTTCTGATTCATTTTCTGATATTTCTTCTCTTTTTTTATTTCGATTTAAAAGTCTGTTAGCTAATTGACTTTTTAGACCATCAAATGGCTTTTTTTGCTTATTTTCCTCTGATGTGTTATTTGATGAGTTTTCATCATTTTTAGCATGTTTTGAATATTTCTTTTGACTTGGTAACCGTTTAGTCGGATTTTTTAAACCAGTATTTTTATCAAAGTTCGGATTTTTAGGATTTTTTGTTGACTTGTCTAATGGTTCCTTTTTTTCAGAACTTTTTTCTAATGATTGTTTATTTGAACTTTGTTTCGGCTTTTCCTTAATATTATGATTTGGTAATTTTTGACTATTAAAACCAATATTTGGTGCAGTTTTGTAATCGTTTGTTTTTTCATTAGGTTTCTCAGATTTTAAATTACTATTTGTTGCATTTGTAATTGAGTTTCCTATTTCGGATGTATGTTTTGAACCTGGTATTCCATTAATAGGTTCTCCAGTGGCAGTGACTGTTTTTTTAATCTCATTGTTGGTATTATTTTCATTTTGTCTTAAGTTTACTTTTGGTAAGCTGTCTTGGCTATGGTTTTCCTTAGGATTTATTTTTTTCTCGTTATCATTTTGCATTTACTTCACCGCCTTATTTCCACTTTATTTTATCATAATTATAGAAAAAAAGCAGTAAAAACTGCTTACTATAATCCACCGCCAGAGCCAAATGAATCTAGTTCTTCATTTGTGCAAATTACGTATATTTGCATTCGTCTTGCACCGCATATAAATAGTCCTTGCCCTTGGTTATAATATTTAATATTATTTTTTTCCGCTTCGTTTAAGTCAATAAGTAATGATAAATCATCAACAGCTTGTTTCTTTAAACCCATTACCAAGTAGTATGACGCGTTATCGAATATAGCTTTACCATGCATAATTAAGTTAGGAGCAGCAAAATCTGTTGGTTGTTGAGTAATTATAATAGTACCACTATTATATTTACGACTACGGCGTTGAATTTGTGCTAAGAACTCAGCTCCTAATTCATTTCTTGATGATAATAATACATGGGCTTCGTCTACGGAAAGAACTGATGTTACCGACTTATCTAAACATAAGCCCCAAGCATATTTTAAGATATTGAAGAATACAGCATTTCTAATATTATCATCAGTATTCATTAAATCTCTAATATTAAATACAATGAAATCACTATCAATATCTAATGTGGTATGTCCATTAAAATAATATCTTAATTCATTTGTAAATGGTCTTATTTTTAATTCTAATCTTTCTAGTACATCTCTTTCTCTGGTTTTATCAGGCATTGATAATAATCTACCACGGATAGTAGCATATAAATCATCAAATGTTGGATAATCATTACTAGTTAAAGTAGAAAAATCTGTATTAAAATCAATTTTAAATCTACGATAAGTATCTTGTAATACTTCACTAAACATTGTAAGAACATCTTCTTCAATATCCGGTGAATAGTATTTCATGAATGCTTTTTGAGATTGGATAGCTCTAGTTAAAATAGTATATCCTAAACCTTGAGCGATATCTTCTTCATCTGCATCCATTACTACCTCTAACGGATTTATCATTCCAAATTGACCACCTTTACCTAAATCAATAAAGTTTCCTCCTAGGAAATGACACATATCTTCAAGTTCGCCTTCTGGGTCAATAGCTACTACTTTGTAGCCATTTCTGATATGGCTACGAAGTAGTAATTTAGCTGCTGTTGATTTACCAGAACCAGATGTACCTAAAATAATCATATTAGCATTATTTCTATTGTGTTCCTTTTTTACTTGATATAAGAATTGATTGAATAGTACCACACCACCAGAGTAATCAACGCCAAATAATGTTGAATTACCTACGTCTTTTACACTATCAAAAATAAATGGATACATAGCTGCAATAGTTGGACTTGGAATTGGAGTACCTATTCTATCTTCTATATCTTGCTTTGGAAAGATTGGCAAAATTGATTTAAGAACTTTTTCTTGTTCAAACATAAGTTGAACGCCAACCATACCCATAGCATCTAAGAAGCTTCTGACATTCATTTTTTTATTTTCCAAGTCTTCCTTTGAATCTCCCATAACCATAATATGTAATTGAAAATCAAATACTCTGGATTGAGTTGCTGCAAGCATCTGAACAAATTGTTCTAAAGATTCATAATCTTGTCGAATTCTTTCTTGAATGGTTCTATCTTTTTCATTTTGATATCTCTGCTTTAAATCAGCTATTTCTTTATTAAGCATCTTTTGCATTGTTTCATTACCGAGTGGTATATGTTTAACAACAACCTTTACCCCACTAATATTTGTTAAGTCTGAAAGATAACCAGGGGCAATATACTTTGGGAAGCTAACTACAGTAAATATTGTACAATACTTACCACTAATCATGAAATCAGTTACATTAAATTTCATACCCTTAGGTGCTAATTCGCTTTTAATATTTAACATTAAAACATCACCGTCCCAAAATTAGTTTGCTTGCCGCCATTTAAGAAATTATCTAAAATCATTCTTAAATCATTATTTGATACTTGCATTGAATTTAATCCACAGTTTGCTAAGCCACTCATTAATATTCTTAATTTTTTTTGAATTAAATCCATTCTTTTTTCTTTAAATAAGAAGAAATATTCTGTATCAACGACATTATATTCTGCTCCCATAAAAGCATTAGCCTTGTTAATATCTTGCATTATTAATTTTCTAGTTATATTATTTTGAGTTTTATTATATAAAACTTGTAGTTGAGCTAGGTATAAATTTATATCAACAGGCCTATCTGCAATTACCATCCAAAACTCAAAATCAATTGTATTATAGAAATTTCTTAATTGGACAATGACATTATTTCTAGAGCCTTCATCTAGTATAAAGATGTTTTTAGGTTCTATTTTGATACCGCAAACAAAATAACCATTTTCCAATTGAATCATTCCATTTGTAATATTTTTCACTGGCAACCAATCTTCACAATATTTATTGGTTCCATTTGTCTTCTCGACCGTAGGCATCTTTAACACACCAACCTTTCCATTTATACATTCTTTGATTAAAGAAGAATGCAAATATATTACCAATAAGTGTCATAACATTATGGTAATAAATAACTGGCATAACCAAAAACCCTGAAATTAGTAGAGGAGTACATTCTAAAAGTATAATCCACAAATTACTAGTATCAATGAATATTAATAAAGTAATTGTTACTGCGGCTCCTAAACAAAATACAATTAAATCTGGCAATGTAAAGAAGCCAAATATTAATTGTGACTTCTTTGAATTTGCCGGTATTAAAAAGTTATCCAATCCTATGTCCTCCTATTATTTTTTCGAACTATCTTTTTTTTCTTGAATCTTATTTGCCAACTCATTCATTTCGGCTGTAACATGATTTTTAGATGTATTTGCAATTGTTGAAAGGCCATTTTTGCCAGAAATTATTTCTCCTAAATCCTTAAAGGCATCAGGATTATTATCAGATATATTAACACTCAATGTTTTGTCAATCGCATTTATGGCCATATCATAGGCTGGCGTTCCTTGATCATATCCGATATTATTTAGTATTTCTGATTTGTTTTCTTCTAACGCCGATTTTACAGATTTTAGTGAGTTGTAAACCGCTGCATTCATATGTTGTTTACCATCTAATCCTTCATCTGTACCAAGATTTCCAGATAATACTTCTTTTTTTCCAGCCTTAATTATGGCATCTAATTGATTTTGCATTGATATTGCTTTTGCCATATCATATTGATTACCAGTTTGTTTTGCAATTTCAGACTGATGCTCAGCCATTTTCCTCAACTCTGCAATAGTGTAACTATTATTGTCTACATCATGCTCTATACCAGAGCTATCCTTAAATTTGAATTTTTTAACTATAAACTTTGCATTACTTTCGTTCTTTGTCACAACGTCTCCAGCGGCAGTGTCAGCGGCTTTTAATGCATCTGTTACAGTTGATATATTTTTATTAGATTTCTGTAAGTGAGAATACATTGCCTCATCTGGAGATAAAAAGCTTCCAACTTTGCTCCTAACATCGTTTAAATGTGCTCTAGCGTTCCAAAATGGTTTGCCATCATTATGAGCGTCTCTGTATTCCTCTCTTTTTAATTTTGCTTCCATTGCTGCATCAGCGCCTTCTCCTGCGTATTTAGCAACATCACTCCATTTTTTAGAGTCTTTGCCTTTAATGAATGCTCTAGCACCTCCGCTTGCAGCACCGGCTACAGTTGAAGCAGCGGTTGCTGCAGCACCACCTAAGCCTTTAAATATTGCCCCTTTTTTATCTCCGTTCTTCCAAGCAGTAGAAGCATTATTCCAAACTTTTCGACCAGTTGCACTAAGATTTCTGGTACCTGCCGTAACCATTCCACCAGCTGCGCCAAGCATTTGAAGACCACCTGTTTCAGCCAATGCGTTGCCAAGTCCAAGCTTAAATCCTTTGCTATCAAATCCTGGTAATAAATCTGAAATAAATTTAGGTAGTTGTTTTAAGAACGCAAATATACCTAATATATATACGGCCTGAGCTAATAATTTTGTTGCTCCCCCAATTGTATTTGCACCACAAACAACTTCGTTCATACCCTTACCAAATATCCATGGTCTTAAATATTTTATAGCATAGAAGGCAAAAGTCATTGCTATAACTCTTACAAAAACTTCCATAAAACAAGATGTTGTTTTCTTTAACCAATTATCGAATACTTTCTTTTGACCTGGAATTACCATAGAAAATATAGGTAGCGGCGCTATCAATTGCAAATATGCCAATTTTACAGAACGCACACCCATATCTATAACGAAGCCAAGTAAAACATATGCACAATATAAACCGGCAATTGTCGACAATAAAAATAAATATTTAATTGTTCCTTCATGAACAGAAACATCGAAGCCATTCAGTTCTTCAGCTATAGTACCCTCTCCAGATTCAATCGATTGGAAAGCATCATATAAGCTTTTATTATTGTTGTAGTTTGTAATGTTCTGAGCTACAGTTGCCCATACTGAATCATCAACTCCATTAGTGTTGCTAATTGTGGTTCCATCACCAGTATCTTCTTCATATTTTGCAATATAATAAAAACTCTTAAATAAAAGTAGTTCTAGCTGATTTCCCATATTTGCATTGGAATCACTATCACTATTCACATTATTTCCAAGAAAAAGCTTTTCTATTAAATTACTGCACAATACAGTTTTTTGAAAATCATATGCATAATTAAATATACTTGGCACTATAGCTATTCCGATTATTGCAAAGATTATGTTTTTCACAATTCCTGTAATAGATGAATTTTTGCCTTTTGTTGCATTTTCGGGATTAATAATCGCACATATCAAGGCATAAGCGACAAAGAACATTGCTATTACGCCAATTAAAATATATACTCGATTAGCTATATCTTTCATTTCATCGCTTTCAAAAATTCTAATTTGGCTCATAAAGCTAAACATTTGATAAGCGTAAGAAATGAAACTATATATTGCGCTATCAATTATCAAAAATAAATATCTAATTAACTTCATTAAGAAGCCGCCAATATCTAAATTTTTAAGATAATATAATAAATCATTTTTTAAGATAAACATTTTATAACTCCTTTCAGCTTAATATTCCACAAGTCCCATATATATTTGTCCATTTTAAAATAATGTCCAAAATGCTAGGAAAAACAAATAATAAAACTGCATATATGACTCTTTGAGCGGTTTTTTTAAGCATTTTTTGCAAAGCGTCTTTATCGCCGCTTGTAGTAGCTTTAATTAAATCTAAAATAGTAGTAACAATTACTAATATAGGACCGCAAAATTGAATAAACTTTAAAGTTTGAGCTAAAAAATGTGCTACTGTATTAGATTTAGTTTGGTCGCCAAGAAGACCGCCACAAGTTGTATTGTTATCATCATAACCATCTTGGGAGTTATTATTATTACTGGAAGTGTTATTGGAGTTATTATCAAAATTATTATCTCTTAAAATTTTATCATCAAATAGTTTAGCTGTATTCTCAACTTTTACAGTTTCGAAATTTCCGTCACAAATTAAATGAATTGTGGGTGATCCCATTTTAGGTATCTCAGTGACATAAACAATTGGTATTCCACTATCAGTTGTATCCAACTTCAAATAATCCCACCCCATATCCTGACCATCATCATTTTCAGGTTCACATTTTGAATAATTAGAAAATAATATGAAACTGTGGTCATTGCTTATAGTTCTAGCATAAGTAGTTTTCAAGCCAAGAAAAAATATTAAGACAGTTGCTGCTATATAAATTACTATTTGTTTCTTCATAAAGTACCTCTCACCCCTAGATTATAGCATAAAAAAAATGATATTTAAATTAAAATATCATTTAAATTTCTAATTGTTACAATATGGTGAATTTTTTTCGCCTAAAACGTATGACCAGCAGCATCTCCAACCCTTTGCATCATCTGTTTTAGTAGTATCACTTGATGGTGTACCGGCAACTGCCGTCATTAATGCCCCAACAATTGATGGAATAAAGAATACTAAAATACCTGCTACACAACGCATTGCAAATTCTTTTAAATGCTTAGTTACTTCATCTGGTTTACCAGCAACTACTGATTTACCAACATCTAACATACCGAAGATTATTAATAGTAGAGGAATAACAATCTTAAAAATTGTTACAACATAGCCAACTAATACTAAAAATGATTGTAACTGTTCGCAAACAGAACCGGCAGTCACTTGATCTTCAAGAACATTTATTAACATACCTAATGACATAAACATCTCCTCATTTCTCTAAATAAATATTACACTAAAATATATACATTGTCAAGAAGATTACTCATCCTTAACGATACCAAATAACTTACCTACAGGCTTTTTAGCCCCACTAGTAGGGGTTTGTTTATCAAATCCCATTTTATATAGTAAGTTATTAAGAATAGGGTTCTTTTCTTTCTTATCATCTAAAGGAGGAATTGTTTCAAAGACCTTACAACGTGATTCATATTCAAAGTCTTTAACATCTTTATCAGATAATAGACACTTATTGAGTATTAATTTATAATTCTTCATCTTAGTTAAAACCATTCGATCAGTTCTTATTAACTTATTTAACTTAATAGTAGAAGGTTCTATTAAATGAAGCACTTCACTAATAGAGGCTACTTTAGGAGACTCATTAATATCAACTAAGATAATATCATAAGTATTATTTGGATTCTTAATAATAGAATCTAACTCACTAGTTGTAACACTACGCATATCTTGATCATTAAAGTACATAAAATCATTCTTATCTACTTCAATAGCTAAAGTCTTATAATTACCTTCTAATTGTTTTTTCAACATATAAGTTAAGGTGGTAGCACCAGCATGTTCAGTTAAATTCTTAATAGCGATTACTCTACTTCCCATAAATACTCTATTAATAGAGTCATTTAGGAAGTTAGAATTCATACTACCTGGTTCTAAATTAACATTCATATTACTATTAGGAGTTCCTCCTAACATATGATATCTAGCTACATCTTTATAGGTGTTAGGATTATCAATTAAATATACTAAAGAATCAATACTTCTAGTAAAGTTATAAATTCCCATAGATACTAATTCTGATAAGTATGTAGGTGAATTTACTTCTTTAGAATCATCTAGAAGTAATATAACCTTATTCATATCAAGTCCAAATGATAACTTTTGGATATTGTTTATATCTTTATAATTTTTTACAGCTGTGATATCTAAAATCATTTTATTAAAGAAAAAATTTTGAAAATTACTAACAATGACATCGGCATCATATTCACCACGAACATTTTTAATAATGTCGATAGGCAAATTAGTTAGCATTTCACTATAACGATTAGATATTATTACATTCATTTTATTTTCCTTTCTTACTAATATCTAAATAGACACCTACTATTATTACAATCATAAGTAGCATCCATTTCGATAGTAGTGCCTTTGGCTCCGAAATCTATTATATCCCCAATAACAGGTAAATTCAATGAAAAGAAGAGATTGACATCATAGTAACTACGGCCTAATTTACCCTCATAATAGTTAGTTGTTTTTTTAACACAATAATAATATTTACTATTATCTCCATCCAAAACATAAGTAAAACCAGAATTATCTGTGGTGTCAAGGCTATTAGCTCCATAACTTCCAGCAGCACAATGTCCTTTAGCACTATAACCATTACTAATAAGATAATTATTAATAATCCCAATAGCGCCAGTAGGTCCTTCAGTTAATCCTTCTTTTCTTTCGATAATACTTATTACATCATTTTTAGCTTTAAATACTTTATAATAACTAACAGAGACTGTTAAGTAAGAGACAAAGATTAAAACAAAGATAATTATTATTTGAAATTCCCAGGTTGCACTCATAGATTCTTTCATCAGCTACAACCCCCATTTTCTTTAGGACAATAAACAATCTTGGTATTTCCTCTTAAATTGAAATTAAAAACACTATTGATAATAGGCATATCTAGAGCAAAGAATACTTTAACATCATAATAAGCAGCATTGGGAAATTGACCAGTTGGGTCATTAAGATTATAGTTAATGCTATGAGTAGTAATACAAATCATTCCTTTATCACTATCAGTTAATTCTCCACTAGTTTGAATAGCTTTAGAAGTAATACTACCGTCATTATAATCAACTGTATCACATCTACCGGTAGAGCGATATCCGACTTTATCCATATATTCTTTGATCTCCGTTAAGGCATCATCACCTAAACCATTATGTTTCTGAATAATGGTAATTATTTCATTCTTAACGTTATAAGCTTTAGTTTGATTTAACATTATACATAAATAGCCAGTAAACACTAAGATAAATAAAATAACAATATTAGTTAAACTTAATACTCCAATTGATTCTTTCATTTTCCATTACCCCTTCCATACGCAGTTGAATTTTTTATCGGGATCTTTATACCAGCATTGTACAGTTTTACAGCCTTCTGGATCAGTGCATTTTTCACAAATAGCCGCTTGGCACTTAGTATTGGCTGTCATATTATTTTTTATGGTTGGCCAGATAAGCGTATAGAAAAAAGCCATTAGCGCTGCTACGGCCATTACTACTATTACCGTTAAATTTAGTTCTCCAGTGGCTTCTTTCATATCTTATTCTCCTATTTATTAATTGTCTTTGTTGTTTCCATCTGCTCTTTCGTAATATGACTTGCAGTTAATAGTATCTTCTGATACATCACCATTTTCATCTGTATAATGGCACACATAACTTGAGTCGCATTGAACAGCTTGAGAGCAATGTGTACTAGCTTTAATACTTCCTTGAATATTAGGCCATACAAAGGCATAGAAGAATGCAGCGACAGCAGCAATAGCTACTACTGTTACAACAGTCATATTTAATTCACCAGTTGCTTCTTTCATATATTATTATTCCTCCTATCTTATAAGAGTATTATATAATTTTTTTTATTTATGCGCAAGTAGTTGAAAAAAATAATTTTAAAAGCAAAAAGTCGACCATTTTTTCAATTTAATTTTACCATTTACATATTATTGCGAGATTAAAGTTAAAATTGCTAAATTACACAGTTTTTACTATTAAAAACACTTAAGAGTATAACCCTTAAGTATAAATATTATCTAGACTTACCACTTCTCATCGTCTCAGATTCGCTTCTAAATGAACTCATCTTAATAGCAAAATCTTTACTACGAATTTGATTTTCAATTAATCTTAATTTTTCTAAGAATAATCTTTCTTTTTCTTTACTCAAGAATTTTTGATAACGATTAAGTAATATTCCTTTTAACATGGCTACTTCATCTAAGACAATGGCCGTATCGGTACTAGTGGCATCTTCATTATTTATTACATACATGGCATATTTAAGTAAGGCTTTAAATTTATCATTAAATTTAATAGACAAGATATTATCAGTTAAAGATTTATCAACTACTAGAACTTTATTAACGCTGATAATAGTTTTATTCTTTTTAGGTTTAAACTCACATCCTTCGAGATGAGGAGTACTATAAAGGGATAATTTTTCATTATTTTTACTTAGAATATAAGCCATAGTTATCTTCTTTCTAATAAATCCGGACGACGTTCTTGGGTTTTTTTAACTCGCATTTCTTCACGCCACTTAGCTATTTTTTGATGATCACCACTAAGTAATACTTCGGGAACAGCCATATTTTGATAAACAGCTGGCTTAGTATAGGTAGGATAATCCAAAAGATTGTCTTCAAATGATTCACTATTTAAAGATTCTTCGTTAATAGCACCACTTAGAAGTCTTACCACAGAATCGGTTATAACACACGCTGCTAATTCCCCACCAGTTAAAATATAATCCCCGATACTAAGTTCTAAATCAGCAATGGTTCTAATGCGTTCATCAAAGCCTTCATAATGACCACAAATAATGATTAAGTGTTTTTTTAATTTTAATTCTTTAGCTATTTTTTGATTATAAGTTTTACCATCTGGAGTTACTAAGATAACGATACTATCAGGAGTTTTTAAGGATTCTACACACTTAAATATAGGGTCACATTGTAAGACCATTCCCGCGCCTCCTCCGTAAGGAGTATCATCTACTTGATTATTTGATCTTACAGAAAATTTTCTAAAATTATGAAGATTTATTTCTACAAGACCTTTTTCAACACTTCTTTTGATAATTGATTCATTAAAATAACCACTTATCATCTCAGGAAACAATGTTAATATATCTATTTTCATAAGATTAAAGCACCCCCATTATTAGTTATAATTTTCTTATTCTTAACATCTACATTTTTTATATAATCAGATTTCAAAGGAATATAAAATATCTTCTTACCTTTTATTTCTAAAAGAGTATTACCATTATCTAGATAATAGTCTTTTACTACTCCTAAAAGTTCATCATTATCAAATACTTCCATTCCAATTAAGTCATTTAGTAAATAATCATCTTCGTTTATCTTTAAGATACTCCTATTAATATAAACTAATTGTCCTTTTAATTCTAAGACTTCATTAATATTATTATATCCCTTAAAAGTTACCATCTCAAATATCTTATGATGACGATAACTATTTATGACATATTCTTTCTTTAAAGAACCAACATACAAAGATACATTATTCTTGAATACTTTATCTTTATATTCAAAATCACTTAAAATCCTAAGTTCACCCTTAATACCATGAGTATTAACAATTTTACCAATACAAACATAATTATTCATAGTCTTTTTTACTCATTTCATACATAATAATAGAGGCCGCTACAGAAGCATTTAAGCTTTCGGTTTGATAAGACATGGGGATATAGATATTTTGATTAATTAGTTTTTTAATCTCGGGGCTAATTCCTTTGCCTTCACTACCTATTACAATTCCGCACTTAGAAGAAAATGTTACAGTATTTAAAACCTTGCCACCGGTTACATCAGTCCCATAAAGAGTATAATTATTCTTTTTTAACTCTTCTAAAAAAGATGTTAAGTCTTTTCTTAAAATATTAATCTTAAAAAGCATTCCTTCACTAGCGCGAATAGTCTTATCATTGTATAAATCAACGCAAGTATTGCCAAGTACAATTGTATCGATATTAAAAGCGACTGCACTTCGGATAATGGTTCCAAGATTTCCTGGGTCTTGGATGTTATCTAAGATAAGTAGGCGATTTTGATAATCTCTTGGGGTTATCTTTTTTACAACGCCTAGACACTTGCTAGGACTTTTTAAACTAGAAATTTTTTGCATAACTTCTTTCGTAACATAGTATGTTGGCACCTCAAATTCTAGATTACTATCTTCTAAAAGATAAACTTCTTCTAAGAGATTACTTTGACAAGCCTCTTCAATTAAGTTTTCTGTTTCAATGATAAATAAGCCTTCCGTATCACGAAATTTCTTATCTTTAAGTTTATTTAGATATTTAATTTTCTTATTATCAAGGCTGGTTATTAAGTCCATAATAGTCCTTTCTAGTCTTATTTAAATACTTCTTTTTTTATTAAGTCATATATTTCTTCGTGAATATCTAAGACATCTTTTAAATGATTATTTTTTGTACATTTTATTATGTGATGATGATTAAGCTCAGCTAATTCAAGATAAGTTTCTTCACTATTCTTAATATAAGTTGGGGAATCTTTCGTATCATCATAACCAATGCGACCTCGCTTTAATTCCATAACCATTTGATAAGGCATATAAAGGAGAATCGTAAAATCAGGTCGTGGGAGTTCTAAAAGATCATATTCTAAGGTTTCTAACCACTTATAAAGCTTTATTCTTTCATTCTTATCAGAGATTTTACAACCTTGACAAGCCATATTAGATTCAACATAGCGATCTAAAATCACATCATAGCCTTCATCCAAATAACTTTCAATCATCTTTAGATTATATCTACGATCAGCAGCATAATAAAGAGCAGCCACTTTAGGATCTACCTCGGTAATTGGTTCTTTAAAGTAAGAAGAACAAATATAGTCCTTACCCATATAAGGTCCTCCAATAATTCGCCCAGAAGGCGAATCATACATAGGAAAAGCAAAGTGTTCAACTTTTCTTCCTTCTTTACGAAGTCTTTGTACTAATAAATGAACTTGAGTATCTTTTCCCGAACATTCAGTTCCCTCAACGACAATGATTTTTCCGCGCATAGCATCACCCTATGTCCTTAATATACCACAAGTTATGAGGCTTGGTAAATAGTAAAAAACCTAAAATTTAATACTAAAACTATTGATTTAAGATAATTAGAGAAGTTGTTTTTTAACAATATGAGTTTCTTCAACCTTTTTGGAAATTAACTGCAAATATATTCTTCTTTTAACTTAATGACTTATAAGTTTTAAGAGAAACCATTACTTTAAGAATGATTTTTATTAAGGGTAAGAAAAAAGAAGAATTGTTTCTTCCCTAAAATTTAACTTTAACATTTTCACGTTCTTCTGCAGTTGCATTGAAATAAGCACTAGTTTTAAAATTAAACATACCAGCAACAATATTGCTTGGGAACATTTCAATTTTATTATTATACTTCATAGCAACATCATTGTAGAATTGGCGAGCATAAGAAATTTTATCTTCTGTTTCAGTTAAAGTGGTTTGCAATTCCCTAAAGCTAGCATCAGCTTTTAACTCTGGATAACTTTCTGCTAAGGCAAATAACTTAGTAACAACTTTATTTAAGTCATCATTGGCTTTCATCTTATCTTCGGGAGTATCACTTGATAAGTATTCATTACGAGCTTTAACTACAGCTTCAAGAGTACCTTTTTCATGAGATGCATAGCCTTTAACAGTTTCGACTAAGTTAGGAATTAAATCAAATCTTCTTTTCAATTGAACGTCAATTTGTGCCCATTGGTCTTTTACTTTATTACGTAACCCAACTAGATTGTTATAAGTACCAATAACATAAAGTATTAAAAGAACAACTATTATCACAATAATCCAAATCATAATATCCTCCTATGGATATAGTATAACATATATTATAAAAATATTAAAAAAAACTACCATTATTACAATAGTAGTGTAAAACTATTTAGTAGTTTCTTCTGTAGTTTCGTTATTTAAAACATCTTTGCCTTTGTAGAACCCACATGCCATACATGCACGATGAGGTTGGATAGTAGCACCACATTTAGGACATGTAGTTAATGCTCCAACTTCTTTTTTTAAGTGAGTACGACGCATTCTTTTTTTAGTTTTACTTGTTCTTCTAAATGGAACTGCCATAATTTCACTCCTTCCCTTCATCAAGTAGAGCTCTAAAGCACTCTAATCTTGGATCATCTTTTTTGGAATTTTCATCTCTTACTTCCCAAAACTCGCCTTTTGTTTTTGATAATTTATTATTTTTTGTTGCAACAATGGGAACTTCCAGTACAATATTCTCCCATAAAACTTCTTTTAGGTCAAGTGTATTTTGGGTCTTTTTGGCGTTTTTTGCAACTTCTTGGGAGAAATCAGCTAATATTTCATCAAGTTCAATTAGAAAAGGATAATCAATATCTTCACCGCTATAACCATCAGTTAAAATCATCGTTCCTTGTACTTTACCACTGAAGATAACTTCTTTAGTCAAGCTATAATAAAGGCGTCCTTTAACTTTAACATCATCTAATCTTTTGATAGTACTTAAATGAAGATATTCTTCATCAAATGATATACTAGTGTCAATTAAAATTCCTTGTTCTGTAATTTTATTTAGATCAAATTCCATCAAGCACCAACTCCTTGGTACCTAAGATTATAAACTAAAAAGTTCATTAATGCAACAATATTTCCTTGATTATTTTGGTTTATACATTTATACTCAAAACTAGAAATTGAGATGATTTTATGAAAATAATAGGTTTAATCGCAGAATATAATCCTTTCCATAACGGTCATAGGTACCAAATTAAAAAAATTAAAGAGATTTTTCCCGATAGTTTGATTATTTTGTGTCTAGGTAGTTACTTTACCCAAAGAGGAGACATAAGTATTTTATCAAAACAAGATAAAGTTAAGATTAGTCTGGAATATGGCATCGATCTTATCGTTGAGTTACCTCTTATATACACTGTTCAAAGTGGCGATATTTTTGCTTATCAAAGTATTAAGATTTTAAATAGTTTAGGAATAGATACACTTGTCTTTGGCAGTGAAAGCAATAATATAGAATTTCTACACAAACTGGCTTTAAAACAAGAAAGTCCTTTATATCAGGAGAATGTTAGGAAATATTTAAAGTTGGGGAATAATTATCCATCGGCTTTGGCTAAAGCTTTAGAAGTTAATTTTTCTTTTAAGTCTAATGATTTACTAGGAATTTCTTATCTAAAAGCTATAAACAAGATAAATCCTAATATAAAAGCAGTAACTATTAAGAGAACTAACAATTATTTAGATACCGTTAGTGATGATAATATTATAAGTGCTAGTAATATAAGAGATAGATTTTATCGTGAGGAAGATGTCAGTAAGTATACTCCTTGTTATAAAGAGTTAATAAGAATAGATTATTCTTTATATTTTAAACTGCTAAAGAGTAAGATAATGACTTTAGATAACTTAGATAATTATTTAGATGTTAATGAAGGAATTGATAATCTTTTGAAGAAAATCATTCTCGAATGTAACTCTCTTGAGGAATTAATTAAGAAATTAAAGACTAAAAGATATACTTATAATCGTTTAAATAGAATGTTTATCCATATTATATTAGGACTTAAAAAGGATTATCCTAATGAAGAATACTTAAGAATTTTAGGCTTTAATAATAAAGGTCAAGAGTATTTAAAGAAGAATAAAATCAAAGAAAATTATAAAGGAACTAGGTGCTATCATATGGAACTTAAAGGCAGTTGTCTTTATGATATGTTAAGTAATCAAGATACTTATCATTTAGAAATTAAAAATCGCCCCCTCTTTAAGGCAGAAGAAAAGGACTTACAAACAAAGTAAATCCTTTTTATTTAACGACAATATTAACAATTTTTCCTTTGATAGCAATAACTTTAATGATTTCTTTTCCTTCAGTAAATTTCTTAACATTATCTTCGGCTAAAGCCTTTTCTTTTAACATTTCTTCAGAATCATTAATATTAACTTTAATTGTGGCACGTAGTTTACCATTAACTTGGACGCCAATTTCTTTTTCTTCATCAATAGTCTTTTCTTCATCATAAGTAGGCCACTTTCTCTCACAGATGGGTTTAAAGCCAATTTGTTCATTAAGTTCTTCCGTAATATGAGGAGCCATTGGATTAAGTAAGGTAAGTAACAAGTTATAGTCTAAAGGAGTAATTTCATCTTTAGCATCATAAGCATTCGCTAATATCATAAGACTGGAAACAACGGTATTATAACCCATTGTTGTCATATCATTAGTAACTTTCTTAATTGTCTTGTGTTGTATGCCTTCTAAGTCTATAGAATAACCAGTCTCTTTATTAACTTTATCTTTCAAACGAATAACCTTTTCAACGAAACGTTTACATCCTCTTAAGGAGTCGGTTGACCATGGAGCATCCATTTGATAATCTCCCATAAACATTTCATAAACTCTTAAGATATCAGCTCCGTATTCATTAACAATATCATCAGGATTAATTACATTTCCTTTGGACTTACTCATCTTTTGATTATCAGGTCCTAAGACCATTCCGTGAGATACACGAGTCCAAATCATTTCTTTATGAGGAACTAAACCAATATTATATAGGAATTGAACCCAGAATCTGGCATAAAGTAAGTGTCTAGCGGTATGTTCCATCCCTCCGTTATACCAATCAACATGGTTCCAATACTTCATAGCATCGTAATCAGCAAAGCATGAATCATTATGAGCATCCATAAATCTTAAGAAATACCAACTAGAGCCAGCCCAGTTAGGCATTGTATCGGTCTCCCTTTTGGCATCGCCACCACACTTTGGACATTGACAATTTACCCAATCAGTAATCTTAGCAAGTGGAGATTCACCATTGTCAGTTGGTTCGTACTCAGCTACATCAGGAAGTAACAAAGGAAGCTCTTCTTCTGGTACTGGTTGCCAACCACATTTTTCACAATAGATCATAGGGATTGGTTCGCCCCAGAATCTTTGACGAGAGAAAATCCAATCACGCATCTTATAGTTATTTACACGACGGGCAATACCCTTTTCTTCTAAGTATTTAGTAATAGCTTCTTTAGCATCCATAACAGAAAGGCCTGTAAACTGGGCACTGTTAATAAGCTTAGCATCTTCATTATTTAGATATTCTTCTTTAGCATAAGCGGCCTTAGTAATATCACCGCCAGTTATAACTTCAAGCATTGGAATATTATGAACTTTAGCATACTCATAGTCTCTTTGGTCATGAGCGGGAACGGCCATAACTGCCCCTGTACCATAATCGCCTAGAACAAAATCTCCTAAGAATATAGGAACTTCGGCGCCAGTAACAGGATTAATGGCTTTAATACCTTTAACTAAACAACCGGTCTTACCTTTATTAAGTTCGGTACGATCCATATTAGATTTCTTAGCAGTTTCTTCAATATAAGCATTAACTTCATCTTTATTTTCGACACGAGGCATTAAATCTTTAATAAGTTTACCATCCGGCGCAATAACAAAGAAAGTAATACCATAGATAGTTTCAATACAGGTAGTAAATATTTGAAATTTACCGCCACCAACGATATCGATATCAACTTCAACTCCGGTTGATTTACCTATCCAGTTAATTTGGCCTAATTTAACTTTAGGAGCAAAATTAGTATCATCTAGACCTTTAAGTAAGTCTTCAGCGTAGTTACTCATACGTAGCATCCATTGTGATTTTTCTTTTTGAACAACTGGACTCCCACATCTTTCACAAACACCACCAGCAGCATCTTCATTAGACAAAACAGTCTTACAATTAGGACACCAATTAACGGGCACAGTAGCTTTATAGGCCATATCATGTTTATAGAATTGTAAGAATTGCCATTGGGTCCACTTGTAATATTCAGGATCTGTTGTTGAGAATTCACGACTCCAGTCAAAACTAAATCCTAAAGATTGCATTTGTTTCTTAAAGTTAGCGATATTAGTTTTAACTGCTTCTTTAGGATGAACATGATTTTTAATGGCATATTGTTCTGCTGGCGCGCCAAAGGCATCCCATCCCATTGGAAACAAAACATTATATCCTTGCATTCTTTTCATTCTTGACAAGGCATCAAGAGCGGTATAACTACGAACATGACCAACATGAAGACCAGCTCCAGATGGATAAGGAAACTCTACTAAGCAATAATAAGGTTTCTTACTACTACCAGTTACAGCTTTAAAAGTTTCGTGTTCTTCCCAATATTTTTGCCATTTTGTTTCAATTTTTTTATAATTACTTTCCATTTTCTTTTCCCCATTTCTTATTTAAATGTCTTCCAACTATTTCAAAAATACTATAAATTAATCCAAAGAGAATAACAAAGCCAATAGCTAATTGATAATACATTTTCAGTGGAATATTACAAATTATTGTACAAGTTAAACTAATTACGAAGGCGTTACAGAAACTTGTCCATCTTAATAATTCACGATAATCAACTTTCTTTTCATCTAAGTTATAGCGAATCATCATTAACTTACCTTCATTAGTATATTTAAATTGTTTTTCTTTCTTCTTACCTTTAATCTTATCTTTATTCTTTTCTTTAGGAACCTTAATACGTCCTGCAATATAGTAACAGAATATATACACTATTAAGAAAACAACTATAAAGAAGATTAAATTTTCCCAAATTGTATCCATACAATCACCAACTTTCTTAGGATTAAAAAACACGTAAAGACATCCCATAAGGACGAATTTACGTGGTACCACCTTAATATTATACTCTCAATCTTTATAGGAATTACCCATTTAAACTAATCTAAACAAGTTCATATAGTAATTATATTTGTTTTCACCAACCACAAACTCTCTAAAATAATCTTTTATACTACTACTTTTAAATTTCTTTTTGCGTTTACAAGTCATATTATATACTAACTTATTAGGATTAAGCAAGTCTTTTTAACTAAAAATTTTAGGCAAAAAATTGGTCATACCATACCAAGAAAGTATAAATAGTCCAAACTTTCTTATAACAATCTTTCTTACCAGATTTATGGTCTTCTAAAAGTTTTATAATACGTTCATGATTAAATATTTCTTTAGCAACTGGACTATCAAATTTATTTTTTATCTCTTGATATAAATCATCTTCTCTAATCCATTCTCTTAAAGGAACCGGAAATCCTAGTTTTTTCTTTTTATAGGCTTCCGTTGGAATAGACTCTTTAGCTGCCAGTCTTAAGGCTGGTTTTGTAGTCTCTTTATTAATTTTCGCATAAGTTGGTAAGTGTCTGGCTACTTCATAAACTTCTTTATCTAGGAAAGGGGTCCTGGCTTCCAAACCGAACATCATCGTATTTCTGTCAACCGCATGTAAAAAATCTTGAACTAACCAATAATAATAATCAATTACTTGTCTTTTAACTAAATTACTACTATCTTTATATTCCATATAAAGGGGAGCTACAATATCTTTAGTATTAATCTGATTCTTAAAATTAACAATTTTCATTGCTTCTTCATCACGAAATACGCGTCCTAAACCAATATTATAATCTTCTAATTTACGACCACGACGATAAATAAAGTTAAATCCTCGAACTTCTGGAAATAAGCCGGCTACTAAGGATGCTGCGTGTCTAATTGGATAAGGTATCTTCATATACCAAGATTGATCTATTTCTTCACGATATGATAAGTACCCTCCAAATAACTCATCTGCTCCTTCCCCCGAAGTTACTACTTTTACATCCTTAGAGGCTATCTCGGCAACAAAATATAAAGCAATAGCGGAAGGGTCTGCTAAGGGTTCATCCATATGATACATAATATTAGGAAATGCCTTCATATACTCTTCTTTAGTTATCTTTTTCGATTTATTTTCTATTCCTAATTTATCAGCTAAGTCTTTAGCATACTTTATCTCATCATACTTAGGATTATCATAGCCAACCGTAAAAGTTTTATCTGGTCTAGCAAGAGATACTAAGTAGGATGAATCAATCCCACTTGATAAGAATGATCCAACTTCAACATCACTAATCTGGTGATATTTAACAGATGATGCCATAGCTGTTCTTATTCTTTTAACTATTGTATCCATATCTTCATTAGTTTCATCAAATTCTAATTTAAAGAATCGCATTTTATTAATTTTACCGTTCTTATAAAGAATTTGATATCCTGGTTCTACGCGATAAACACCTTTAAAGAATGTTTCTTCCGTTGGTGTTGAGTTAAAGCATAAATAACTACTTAAGATTTCTTTATTTAATTCCTTCTTAAACTTAGGATGATCTAAGAAAGCTTTAATTTCGGAAGCAAACATAAAACTACTCCCAAATTTAGCATAGTACAAAGGCTTAATTCCAAAACCATCTCGAGCGATAAACAAAGTCTTTTGTTTAGTATCCCAAATAGCAAAGGCAAACATTCCACGCAAGTGTTTTGTTACTTCAGTCCCCCATTCTTCATAACCATGAATTATAACTTCAGTATCACTTTTATTACGAAACTTATGACCTGCCTTGATTAACTCTTCTTTTAATTCGACAAAGTTATAAATTTCACCATTAAAGACAATGACTAAAGAATTGTCTTCATTATATTGAGGTTGACCGCCACTAGAAAGGTCAATAATGGCAAGTCTTCGATGCGCAAGTGCTACTTCATCATCAATAAAGTAACCTTCACCATCCGGACCACGATATTTAATTCGTTCAGCCATATCTTTTATGACTTTCTTTTTATTTTTGATTGTTTTATCTACAAATCCCGCAATTCCACACATATTTTTACTTCATCAATTATATTGATGCCTTTCTTTCATCTTTTTCTTAATTTTACTTTAATTTTTTTTATTTGTATATACGCTCTTTCCAATTTCTTAAAATTTCAATTAGTTTTTTAGCACTTTAGCATAATAATCATTTTCAATTATAAGTTTACTCAGGCGCATACGATTAGCAACAGTTTTATTAATATTATCGACATACTCATCATCTACACTTACTCCATCTTTAGGAATAAATTTATCCTGACTAGCTAAATAAGTTCCCTTATCACTAACCCAACTTTTATTTTGAAAATAAACTAGTCCTAGCTCCGAAGATAAAATATCTTTTCCCATAAATAAGCGAGAGTCATAAGCAACATCAAAAAGATTATATATTGTTGGTAAAAAGTCTAATTGACTAGCCGTTTTATTAATGGTAACTCCTGGGGTTTTAGTATTCCAGATAATCAAGGTATTATGATTAACCTCAATCGTATCATCTCTTTTATAATCGGATAATTCATTTATCGCATTAAGGCTTAAACTATAGGGATAATGATCAGGAATAATCGCAATAACAGTATCATCTAGTTTATTATTTTCCTCTAACGACTTTATAAGACTAGAAACCGCTTTATCTAATTCAATAACACTAGCTAGATAGCCTTTAGCTTCTTCACTATAGTCTAAATTTTTTACTAAAGACCAATTTTTATTGACGATGGCATTGCCATTTTTGGAATAAGGCATATGGGAAGAAACGGAAACATAGTAGATTAAAAATTTATCAGAGTTCAGATATTCAGGAATGGTAACATTAAGCATTTCTTCATCACTTTGAGGCCACTTATTACAATCCATTAGTTTTTCAAGACCTGTATTTTTAGCTTTAAAGTAATTAAAGCCCATATTTTTTAAATAAACGTTACGGTCTTGAAAATAAGCATCATTAGCGTGATACGCTTTAACATCATAGCCACTATTTTTAAAGGTTGTTCCTAGTCCAAAAGGAAAATAATTAGTTCCTTTTCTAAAATATTTATTTAAGTCATTAAGATTAGCAAATAATCCGGTTAAATTTTGAAATTCACCCCCAATAGTGCTTAAGTTTATAGGAGTATAAAAGTTAGTGAAATTAAAACCTTCGGTTGCCAACTTATATAAAGTCGGTGTTACATCAGCCCGAATACCAATAGTATTTAGACTTTCAGCTGTAATAACTATTAAATTTTTATCTTTAAAAAGACCAGTATATTCATTTTTTAAGGTACCTTTATCACTCTTCAAATATTTATGCATATTAAGAAGGGTCTTATTTTTTTCACCACTAACTAGATTATCAAAATCGATATCTAGGATATTATAAGAATAAGTTTCTTCATTAGGTCTTTCTTCTTCATTTTGATTATTATCTTCATCAATACTTGGTATTTCAATTTCTATATCTTTATGATTATTCATAACTACATCTTTAAAATCCAAATAAAAGGCTGGTAAGACTCCTATGGTTTCCACATTAAGAGCATTATTATTAAGACCATGGAACTTACTATACAAAGAATTTTCTTTATCTTTAGTTTGATAAGTAATTATATTTAAAACAATTATGCTTAAAAGAATTGTTAATAGGTTGATGATGCTTTTCTTATTACTTGGTTTACTAAAATCCAAGTATTTAGAATATAGAAAGCTTAAAATAAACGGAAGAAAAAGAATTAATAGAGGAATAATATTCTTTAGAATTTCAATAATGGCCGTTTGGGAAAAAGCAATAGCTTGATCGGATAAGCCAAAGAGGGAAAGACAAAAATAAGTATTAAAAACTTTCTTAAAGATTAGGGCAATAGCATACCAGATAGTTAAAAGTCCAAGGATTAAAAAATAAATTATTTTATTCTTCTTAGAACTTTTAGTAATATGGCTGATAAATACGATGATACCACTTATTGGAAACAAAAAGATGAGTAAAAAGAGGTTATTTATCTTAAAAATACTAGAAAAGCCAAAAACTAACCATTTAAAGAGAAATTCTAAAGAAACTAAGTTCAAGAACGTTATAAAAATTAAGTTAATTGGAGTCATCTTAAACTTCGTTAAGATAAAGTTACTCTTTTCAAATGTTTTAGACATATTAGATTTAATTTTACTACTCTTACTACTCCTTTTTCCTGGCATAAGACCACCTATTCTATCGGAATTAATGATAATCCGACTTTATTTTTTTCTTTATTTATATCACAAACATAAACTTTAACAATCTGACCGACTTTAACAATGTCTTTGGGATCTCGAACGAAGTTCTTACTCATCTTAGAAATATGAACAAGACCATCATCATGAAGACCGATATCGATGAAAGCCCCAAAAGAAGTAACATTGCGCACTGTTCCTTCAAGCTGCATCCCCATCCTTAAATCATCAATCGTTAAGATATCACTTTTTAATATTGGAGCATCTAAATTTTCACGAATATCAAGTCCGGGATTTTCTAATTCTTTTAGGATATCTGTAATTGTATAGATATCAGTATTTAACTTATTTGCCAAATTATTAGGATTGACCTTTTTGATTGTATTTTTAAATTCCTCGGTATTAATATTTTTAAGTGATAAATTTAATTCTTGCAAAATTTCATTTGCGACATTATAGGATTCTGGATGAATACTCGTATTATCAAGAGGATTTAAACCATCCTTAATTCGTAAGAAACCAATAGCCTGTTCATAAGTCTTAGGACTTATCCCTTTGATACTAGCAATATCCTCTCTGGTTTTGAAAGGTTTAGCATTTAACAGTTTAGTAATGGCTGGTTTGGTTAATCCGGAAACATATTTTAAGATCGAAGGACTTGCTGTATTAACGTTAACTCCGACTTCATTTACAACCTTTAAGACGGTAAAATCAAGACTACTTGCTAATTCTTTTTGATTAACGTCATACTGATATTCCCCTACGCCAATTGACTTAGGATCAATTTTAATTAGTTCTGATAAAGGGTCTTGCAAACGGCGACCGATAGATACAGCACTTCGCTTTTCGACAGTTAAATCAGGAAATTCTTCTTTAGCAAGTGGTGAGGCCGAATATACGCTTGCCCCAGCTTCACTAACGATAATGTATTTACAATTAGTACCTTTAATAGTTTCACTAACAAATTTTTCTGATTCACGAGAAGCTGTCCCATTACCAATAGCAATAATATCTATGTGATATTTATTAATTATCTCAAGTAAAGTCTTAGCGGCACCTACTTTATCATTTACTGGTTCATGGGGATAAATAACGGCTATTGTCTCTAATGCACCACTCGGTGATAACACGGCTAATTTACAACCAGTACGGAAAGCGGGATCAAATCCTAAGACACGAGAATTTTTAATTGGGGGAGTTAATAGCAAGTGTTCAAGATTATCTTGGAAAGTTAAAATAGCTTTCTTAGAAGCTTCCTCGGTTAATTCAGCTCTGATTTCTCTTTCGATACTAGGTAAAATCAATCTCTTTAAAGCATCCTTAATCGCATTCTTAACTGTTTCACAAACAAAAGAAGCCTTATTCTTAATAAACTTCGTCTCTTGATTTTGAAGAATAGCATCAAAGTCATAATCTAGGCTGATACTTAAAATCTTTTCATCTTCACCACGATTCATTGCTAAGATATGAAAATGTTTAGCATATTTAATTTTTTCTCGAAATTCATAATACATTTCATATATCTTTTTGTCATCTTCGCTATTTTTTTTCTTATTAGAAACTAAAAAGCCCGTATTAAAAATAAAATTTCTAATATATTTACGGCTTGAAGCATTATCACTTATCCATTCGGCAATGATATAGCCTGCTCCTTCAATAGCTTTATTGACATCCATATTATAACCACTTGCTAAAGTTTCCATACTTCCTTTAAGCGGGAAAGCCATTATTTTTTTAGCTAAAGGCTCCAATCCGGCTTTGATAGCCTCCGTAGCCTTGGTCTTTTTCTTTTCTTTAAAAGGACGATAAATATCTTCTATTTCAGCTAGTTTATTAGCCTCTTTAATACTATTTTTAATTTCTTCCGTTAATAAGCCTTTTTCATCAATAAGTCTTATCGTATCTTCTTTCTTTTTTAGAAGATTTTCTTGATAACGATATGTCTCATCAATCGCACGAATTTCATCTTCATTCAAATTACCAGTTACTTCTTTACGATATCGGGCAATAAATGGAATGGTAGCCCCTTCACTTAAAAGCTTTAAGACAGCATTAACTTGATTCTCTTTTATATTTAAAATTTTTGTTAGTTCTTTAATAATTGTTTCATTCATATTTTACCTCGTTAACTCATTTTAAGAAAAGTATTTATATAGTTATACTTCTCTTTGTAAATTCAGTATAACACATCTGAAAGTAGAAATGGTCGCATAAAAAGAGACATTTGCATTTTTTAAGATTTTAATGATAAACAGGCATGCAAAATTGTACCACTTACCAAAGTACTAACTTTATCCACAATAATCCTAGGTTCTTCAGTCATATCATTTTTTACCCAGTCTAAAACAATAGCTACAAAGGCATACTTATAAAAATCAGTTATGAAACATTTGTCTTTTTCAGAAAGCTGGTAACCTTTAGAAATGTTTGCTATCTCTTCATACATAATCGGATACACCAAACGATAAAGACTTTCTCTTAATATCTCTAAAGAAACAGAGTGATAAATATTAATAATAAAATTCTTTTCCTTAAGCATTAAAGCAAAGATAGATAAAAACTTTTCTTGCCAAGACTTAATGGTATCTTGATTATCAAGGACACTACCTATTTCCTCTTTGCAAATCCATTCAACCAAATCTTCTTTATCTAGAAAATGATAGTAAAACGTTTGTCTATTGATATTACAAGACGCTGCTATATCATTAATAGTTATCTTGCTAAAAGGATTAGTCTTTAATAAATCTTTAAGGGCATAAGATATTGCTTTTTTTGTTGTTAAACTACTCATAAATTCACCTGCCATTATTATACTTTAGAATATTTATCTTAAGCAAGGGTATTATTAATTGCAAGAGATTTAAAAACCTATCAACAAAGTCTTCGTTTTTAATAATTTAAGCCTTATATATAATAATGAAAATATTCCTAGAAGGATATCATCTAAAGTATATAGTAGAATACTCTTAAAAAGTTATTTTGACAAGAGAAAAATAATAATCCTTTGAATTAAATTAAAGCGAAAAATCATAGTCTTAACATCTAAAGATAAAAATAATTATTCTAACCTGCTTTCTTTTAGGAAAAATAAAAATCTTTCTAATCAGGAAAGACTAGAAAGACTATATAAAATATTTAAAGTAATAGTTTTTGGGTTTGGGTTTATTTTAAGAGACCACTTTCCTTAAGAAGAAGTTCGATATCGGTATTTTTTACTTTTTTAAGTAATACTTTCACCATTTCTTTTTCAACTAGACTTAGTGGTAACTCATCAAGTGACTTTTTATCCACAGCATAATAAGCGGCTTTTAAAAGTTCGCGAACATCATAACAGCTACCCCAAACTTCGGGAACTGCACGGTCGACATTAAGAAGAGTATAAACTGCTTCCATGCCCGTACGAATAGAATATTCCGTGGTAAAAATAGTATCTCTTGGCGTTTCTGCAAATTGACCGATAAATGCAAAGTTAAGAGAGCCAGTTGGTACGACAAGTGGGCGATCACTTTTCTTACGAGGTTGGAAGAAAGCATTAATATAAGGCATATAAGCAGTAGTAGTATTACACTTTTCTTCAGCATATTCTTTAATTTTATCTCCAGGGAAGCCAATATGATAAAGCCATTCTTCGCAGACTTCACTACCAGTACATTCACGCATTGGTTTCTTAACGAAATTACCTTTCTTATTAGTATTAAGCGAATAAACCCAGATTAAAACCATTCCTTTATCTTGGCTCTTAAACTGAGGTTGACGATTAATTGTCCATGAAAGATACCAATTATCAACACTATCTTTAACCGTAATTATTCCACCCGTTGTAACTTTACCATTTCTAGGATCACGTTTACAAATAGCTATAATATGGTTGATAATTTCTTCATCACTAGTTGCAATGGTAGCACTCATCCAATTAGTTGCCTCAATGTCACTGCAGAATTTCATGGGATTACCAAATTCACCATTGTTAGCTTGATTAGCAATATTCTTCCACATATCCCAAGATTCACCACAACCATTCTTAATTTTAGATAAATCTGGAGCAGTAAATTGATCCCCATAACAAGAAGTATCTGTACAACAACCATTCGTAATAAAGACTAAATCATTTTCTGTTAAAGGAATACTCTTTTCTTCATTATCTTTAAGATATTTTATTTCTTTAGCTAATCTTTTTTGACCTCTAGTCTCAATAATAACATTCTTAACATCAATACCGTATTCAATCTTAACCCCATGACTTTCTAAATATTTAGTCAAAGGTAAAATCATTGATTCATATTGATTATACTTAGTAAATCTTAAAGCTGAAAAGTCGGGTAAGCCATCAATATGATGAACATAACGGCATAGATATCTTTTCATCTCTAGTGCTGATGACCATTTCTGAAAAGCAAACATAGTCTGCCAATATAACCAGAAATTAGTATTCCAAAAACTACTTGGTAATACTTCAGATATTTTCTTATCCTCTAGCTCACTTTCTGGTGTAATAAATAACTTGGATAACGCTAAAGCGGATTTCTTATCTAATTTAAATAACTTGTCAGTATGAGCGTCTTTACCACAAGCGATAGTAGCGCGACATAATGAGTAGTTGGGATCATGTTTATTTAACCAATAATACTCATCTAAGACTGATATTTCGGGATTTTCAATGGAAGGTACATCTCTATACATATCCCACATACACTCAAAATGATTATCCATTTCGCGACCGCCACGCATATAAAAACCCTTGGTAATATCTTTGCGACCATCACATGACCCACCAGCAAGCTCTAATTTTTCTAGAAGATGAATATTTTCCCCTTTCATTTGTCCATCACGAACTAAATAGAAAGCTGCTGATAAGCCGGCTAGACCCGTACCAATAATATAAGCTTTCTTTTTATCTACACCAATCGGTTTTTCAGGATGGGCAAAAGCTTCATAAGTTCCTGCTCCGTAATACATAATAATTCCTCCTTTATTTTCTATAAATAGAATTATACAATTCTAAAAATTTTATACAATAAACAATTATGATATGGTGTATTATTTTTAGACAAAGGGCTTAAAATGTAAAAAAAGAGACGCCCTTACCAGGATGTCTTCTATTAAATTTTTTTCTCAACTTTAACTTTTTTTAATTCTTAATATTCTTTTCCTCTTACTTCGTTATTAATCCACGAAAGATAATTTTTACTAGTTGAAGTAATGGGAATAATAGCAAATTCAAAAGTCTCATAACTATGATATTTACGAACTAGATTATAAATCTTTGTAGAAAGATTTTTCTTAGTCTTAACAAATAGGAGATATTCCTTAGCGGTCTCTACTTCTTGATGCCATAGCCAAGTTGATTCACTTTCAATCACCTGACAACTGCTGACTAATTTTTCTTCTAAAAGAGCATTAATCGTTCTTTTGGTCTCTTCTAAGTTATCAAAAGCTATTTCAATCATACAATATTCATCCATCTTAATCATTCTCACTTTCTAATTCTCTAATTTTTCTTTTAATCATATGCATCAATTCTTTATCTTCATCTAATTCATTTAAAATATATAGGGCATCTTGAAGTTTAGTCTTCTTAGAGACTTTATTAACTACCTCAGACTTAATAAGATCAGTTGGAATATTTTTATTTTGAAGATAATTAAGTCTTAAGTTTTCAATATTCTTTAAGATATAAGCCTTAAGAGGATACTCATCCATTAACATTACTCCGTAATAAGCTCCTAAAATAGTCTTATAATGATTATTCTCTTCTTCAGTTTTATTTTTCATAATGACAATACTCCTTCAATAAGCAATTTTCACAAAGAGGATTTTTTGCTTTACAAGTATAACGGCCTAAAAGAACTAGTTGATGATGCAAACGACTCCATTTATCCTGAGGAATGACTTTCATCAAATATTGTTCTGTCTCATAAACATTTTTGTTCTTGGGAACCAATCCCAAACGATGCGAAGTGCGATAAACGTGAGTATCAACTGCAATGGCAGGCCTATCATAGATATTAGATAAAACAACATTAGCAGTTTTTCTGCCCACACCCGGTAAAGTTACTAGATAATTAAAGTCATTTGGAACCTCACCATTATGGTCTTTTATAAGACGGTTTGCTATATCAATAAGATAATGAGCTTTATTATGATAAGTCCCAACAGGATAAATAATTCTTTCGACTTCTTTTATTGGGGCTGATGCTAAAGTCGCAAGTGTAAAATGGTCCCACAAAACCTTGGTAACTTGATTAACTCGAGAATCGGTACACTGGGCAGATAAGACTGTCGCCATCAAAAGTTCATAGGGTTTTGAATACTCTAATTCACATTTAGGATTAGGAATCATCAAATCTAATTTTTCTAAAATAGCATTAACATTACTCTTCATCATCATTTAACCAATCATAATCAAAGTATTCAGAGGTAGACTGATTAGAATTTTCTTCTGATACTATACGAGATTCTTTTTTTCTAGAAGATGCTACATCATTCATACTTTGGTAACCTTTCTTTTGCCAATCAAAGAGGATTCTATCGATATATCGAAAGTTCTTGGCTCCACTGATAATAGCTTCCTTCAAAGCGCCAATAATCAATTCTTCATTAAGTCCTTTTTCTAACCAGTTATTAATATATTCATATTCAATAGGGGAAAGACTACGTACTAGTTCCTTCTGAAAGACATCATAAATATTATTAGAAGTCTGTTCTTCTTTAGTCTTCTGAAGATTAAGAATTATCTGATTATAAAACTTATCTAAAGAAATTATTTCTTTAATTTGATTATTCTCTTTGGTAGTCTTATATTGAATTATTTCTTTCAAGATTAAATTATTAAAGGAGGTCATCACTTCTTCTTCCTTAAGACCGAGACTGTTGGCAATCTGACTACAATCGAAAAAATCTTTTTTATTATTAATTAGTTCTAAGAAAACTAAAAAGTCGTTTAAGGATAGGTCTTTGGGTATATTCTTAATTAGTAACTCGCTAATAATAAGATTGGGAGCTTTTAATATCTCACTTAAGTTTTGCATCATTACACCACCTTTTTTTATTCTTTGTTATATAATTAGTCAAGATTACTTTATCATTTCTTAATTTACGAAGAAGAATTTGCTTCTCTAGATCACTATAAACTTTATTTAGTTTATTTTTAGAAATACCTAGATTTATTACTTCTTCATAGGTTATGGCTATTTCTTTACGATTATGGATAGGAATATCTTTTTCTTTTTGAGCAATTACTTTTCGATCAATTCCTTTAATAAGACCAGAGGTCATTGCATAGTACAAACCATAGTTATATATAACGGTGTTATCTATCTTACCATATTTTAAAATTTTTTGAATAGTTTTTATATTATTTTGTTCTTTTTTAGTAAAAGGATAGTCTGATGGTACTTCTAGTTGAGCATACATACCGCAAAGATCATCAACTTTCTTAAGCTTTTTATATTTGATATTAAGGATTTTTAAGATACCTAGTTTTTTTAAGTAATCAAGCGATTTAACGACATTGTGGCTTAATAAGATTTTATCTAGTTCACTTTTAATCCTAGTTTTTGATAAGGTACTTAGTAGTTCTTTATTCTTCTTAAGAGCATTTAAAGTTTCTTTTTCAATAGAAAAGTTTAAGGTTGCATAAAAACGTAATGCTCTTAACATTCGTAAAGGGTCTTCGATGAATTTTTCATTAGGATTTCCAATTGCTCGAATTTTTTTATTTCTAATATCTTCTAAGCCACCCAATAAGTCTTTAATATTACCATTTTTATCCATTAAAATAGCATTAATCGTAAAGTCTCTTCTTTTAATATCACAGTTTATATCATCGGTATAAGTAATAGTTGGATGTCTCTTATTATAGGAAAATTCAACTCGGTAAGTAGTAATATCAATGTTATAGGGAGGAATATTCATCTTGAAGGCACCATACATCGCATTATTGATGCTCCCTTTTAACAGACCACTTAATTCTTTAACAGAAGCCGTAGTACATATGTCAATATCAGAACTTTTTTTATTCATTATGGCATCACGGACGTAACCCCCAACAATATAGCATTCATAATTATTTTCTTCTAGTAAATTTAATATATTATATATCTTTGTGTCCATTGTATCTCCTGGAAATATTATAACATTTCATTTGACAATATACCACTTGTTATGGTAGAATTTACTAGACAAATGAACAAAGGAGGAATACTTATGGCTATTAAAGTTACAAATAAAAAACCTAAATCTATGAATAGAAGAAGTCATGCTCTTAACAAGACTAATCATTTTCAAAAACCAAATATGATTACTATCACTGTTAATGGTGTTAAAATTAAGACTTCAGCAAGAGAAGCTAGAACTATTCTAAAGGCTAATTAATTTGGTCTTTTTTTAAACCCAGGACTTTGGTCCTGGGTTTTATTATGCTACTTTCTTAAATAGTTTCTTCTTACTCGGATATAATTCATCTAATTTTTCATAAGTTGTATAGTTGGTATAGTTAAGGTCTTCTGCTTTAACTAAATAAGTATCACTTGTAAGATTATTTAAAATTGTCTCTAGATTAGTATTTTCATTGACAATAACGACTTTACCATCTTTTTCATTCTTTCGAACAATTCCAAAGTGATTTTCATGTGGTAAGAAACGAACAACTACGGGAGCTTCTTGACTTCTGATGTTACCGTAATTGTCATTATAGTATTTTATACCTTTAACTAAATATAAATATTCGATAAAGTTTGTCTGTGACATTTTATTAAAAAATAACATTCCAATTCCCCCTTTTGCTTATTTAAGCAGCTACTTCTAGCATTTTATAAACTCGATAAATAGTTTCATCTTTCTTATAAAGTGCAATCGGTTTGTTATTATACACCATAGTAATTATTTTGTCATCCCTATTTAAACTTAATTTAACTCCATTTTTCACTTGAAAGTATTCATTTTTATTTAATTTGTAAACCGGATAGTCTTTTAAAACAGTCAATAATGGTATTTCTTGATAATTATCATTTAAAATGTCATCTATAGTATAAGCATTTTCTAGAGAAAAGTCTCCTTGTTTAGTTCTAGTAAGACTAGTCATAGTCCCTAAAGTTCCTAAGGTTTTAGCAATATCCTCGATTAGACTACGAATATAAGTACCTTTAGACACTTCTACTCTAAATTTAATAGTATCATCTTTAAAAGACAATAATTCAATATCATAAATATGAATATTTCTAGTTGGTAAGGTAACGGTCTCATTAGTTCTGGCATATTCATAAAGCTTTTTCCCATTTATTTTGACAGCAGAGTAAATAGGAACAGTTTGTAAACTATCACCCAAGAAACTTTTTAAAGCTTTTTCTACTTGCGTTTTAGTAACTTTGTAAGGAGCTTTATTAAGAATTTTACCAGTAATATCACCGGTATCAGTTTGAAGACCGAGCTGCATAGTTGCTACATATTCTTTCTTAGCAGCTGTAATAATATCTACTAATTTCGTATCGTGATGAGTGCAAATAAGAAGGACACCAGTGGCTAGAGGATCTAGCGTTCCTGTGTGTCCTACTTTCTTCGTATGTAGATGCTTCGATATTATATTAACAACATCACGGGAAGTCATATTAGCTTCTTTACATACATTTAAAATCATTTTTCTTCCTCTTTGATTCTTTTAAGAATTTTTTCAATATTATCACCGTAAGCAATAGAATTATCATACTTAAATATTAACTTTGGAGTATTTCTAATTTCAATCTTCGATGCTAGTTCACTGCGAAGGTATTTAGCGGTATCATCGTTTAATTCTCGTTCTAAAGAGGATGTATCAGTATCATTAAGACTAGTAAAGAATACTTTGCAAAAAGATAAGTCATTAGTAACTTCACAGGCTGTAATAGTGATATTCTTTAAAATGGAATCATGACTTTCTTCCAAAATAATCTCACATAAAGCTTTTTGAATATTACTAGATATTCTTTTTTGTTTAACTAAATTCATCTTTTAACCTCAACCATATCATAGCATTCTAAGACATCTTGTTCTTTTAAATCACTATAATTTTCTAAGGTAATACCACATTCAAAGCCTTTTTTGACTTCTTTAACAGATTCTTTTCCTCTTTGAAGACCAGAAATCATACCATCATGAATAACAATGCCATCGCGAACAACTCTAATCTTAGAGTTAGCTTTAATTAGACCATCAGTTACATAAGATCCAGCAATTTTCCCAACTTTGGAGAAAGTAAATATCTTTCTTATTTCGGCGTGTCCAAAGATTTTCTCTTCAAATTCAGGATCTAAAAGTCCTTGCATAGCAGATTCCATATCTTCAATAGCCTTATAGATGATATTATATAAACGAATATCAACACCATATTCTTTAGCCATATCCTTAGTCTGATTAGAAGGAGAAACATTAAAGCCAATAATTATCGCGTTGGAAGCATTAGCTAAAACAACATCGCTTTCGGTAATTGTCCCAATATCACTACGAATAACGTTAATTTTAACACCCTTAACATCGATTTTTTGTAAAGAATTTTTAAGAGCTTCTTCGCTTCCTTTGACATCAGTTTTCAAAATAACGTTAATTTCTTTAGTACCTTCATCAATAGCTTGGAATAATGAGTCTAAAGAAATATTTTCTTTTTTGAATTTTTGATCACGGGCGATAAGGCGACGTTTTTCAGCAACTTCTTTAGCTTGTGTTTCCGATTCAAAGCTCATAAATTTGTCCCCTGCTTCAGGATTACCTTGAAGACCGGTTATTTCTACCGGAGTTGAAGGTCCAGCACTAACAACATCAACGCCAAGATCATTCTTCATAGTTCTTACTTTACCATAGTTGTTCCCAATTACGATTGGATCGCCAATTCTTAAAGTACCATTTTGGATTAAGATAGATGCAACCCCACCGATATGTTTATCTAATTTGGATTCAATAACAGACCCAACTGCATAACGATTAGGATTAGCTTTTAAATCAAGCATTTCTGCAGTAGCAAGGATAGTTTCTAATAGTTTATCAATGTTTTCTCCAGTTTGGGCCGAAATCTTAACGAATGGATATTCGCCACCCCATTCTTCAGGTGTAATATTTAACGCAGCCATTTCTTCCATAACCTTTTCTGGGTTAGCATCTGGTTTATCCATCTTGTTAACTGCTACAATAATAGGTACTTTAGCGGCTTTCGCATGGTCAATTGCTTCTTTAGTTTGAGGCATAACCCCATCATCAGCGGCAACAATGATAATAACAATATCGGTTACACTAGTCCCACGCGCACGCATAGCCGTGAAGGCAGCATGACCAGGGGTATCAATGAAGGTTATAGGTTCCCCCTTATGCATAATTTGATAAGCACCAATAGCTTGAGTAATACCGCCAAATTCACTAGCGGTAACTTTAGAATGACGAATAGTATCTAATAGAGTTGTCTTACCATGGTCGACATGACCCATAATGGTAACAACTGGTGGTCTTTTAACTAAATCTTCTTTAGAATCTACAATTTCATATTCTTCGAAGTTTGTTATATCTTGGGTTGTATCCTTCTTTAAGACTTTATTGTATTCTAAAGCCACAACTTCAGCATCTTCAAAAGAAATACTCATCGTTAGATTAGACATAATCCCATTAGCCATTAACTTTGTAATAAGATTAGCACCACTACAACCAATAGCCTCAGCTAAATCTCCTACAGTCATATTATCATGATATAAAATAATATTATCTTCCTTAGCATTCTTCTTTAATTTTGATTTGTTCTTATACATTTCTTTTCTTTTATTAAGAAATTCAGCTTTGGAAGAGGCTATTTCACTTTTCTTTTTTAATTTTTGCTTTTTATCACCAGACTCATAAGATTTCTTAATGTTAGTTGTTTCCATGATATCTTCAACTGCTTCATCAATAACATCCTCCTCTTCTAAAGATGTATCAATTGCACTTGAAATTAAGTTGATAGCATTATCTAAAATAATGATATCATCATCGCTAAGAAAATCATCCCCATTTTTAACTTTGATTCCTAATTCTTCACATTTTTTTAAAATCTCAGCAACTGTATGATTTGTATCATTTGCATACTCTTTTACACTCATCATAAAGTCCCCACCTCTTTCTTATATATATTTTTCTATTTCCTCATAAATACTTTCTGGTACTTCACACTCTAAGGCACGGTCTAAGGCTTTATTTTTTTTAGCCATCTCTAAGACCTCTTTTGATTTAGTTATATAGGCTCCTTTACCATTTTGCTTACCTGTTACATCAACAAAAACGTTATTTTCTTGGTCTTTAACAATTCGTAGTAAATTTCTTTTGTCTTCACGATTTCTGGTGACAACACACATTCTTAAAGGAACTTTTTTCATTATTTATTGCCCTCTTTTTGGATATCTTCCATCGTTTTAACTTCTAATTTATATCTCGTTAATTTGCTAGCTAAACGAACATTAATAGCCTTACGACCAATGGCTAACTTCAAGTTATCATTATCAACAACGACTAAAGCTTCACGCTTTTCTTCATCTTTAATTGAAACAATGACATTTTTGGCTGGAGCCATTGCATTTTTAATAAATTCAGCTGGATCATTACTATATTTAACTAAATCAACTTTTTCACCGTTTAATTCTTTTAAGATATTAGCAATTCGACTGCCACGAGCACCAATGCAAGCCCCGATGGCATCTACTTTATCATTAGTTGAGTAAACAGCAACCTTTGAACGAATACCTGGTTCTCTAGCAACTTGATATAAGATAACCGTACCATCAGCTAACTCAGGAATTTCTGATTCAAATAAACGTTTAACAAAACCATAATGTTTTCTTGATAAAAGAATTAATGGTCCTTTAGTTCCGGCTTCAACTTTAGTAACATAAACTTTAATTGAAGATCCCATCTTAACTTCTTCACCAGGAATCATCTCACTCTTTGGTAAAATTCCACGAGCACGACCTAAATCAACATAATAGTTTCTTTGGTCTTCCATTGCTAGCATTCCCACTAACATTTCATCTTGTTTATCTCCAAACTCATTAACAATTGACTCTTTTTCAGCTTCTCTAATTCTTTGAGTTACTACTTGTTTGGCAGCCCCAGCCGCAACACGGCCAAAATTATGAGGAGTTACTTCTTTTTCAATAGTATCCCCAACTTTAATATCAGGGTCTATTTCTTTAGCATCTTCTAAAAGCATTTGAGCATCAGGATTAATCTCTGGAGGAATTTCAATCTCATTACCTTCTTCATCAGTCTCATAGGTTGAATCAATATAATCATCAACAACCACATAATAAGAAATAACCTTAAACTTGCCAGTTAACTCATCAAAATCAACTCTTACATTAGTTCTCGCATCATAATTTTTCTTATAAGCAGTCATCAAAGCTTGTTTCATCGCATCAATTATTAAATCTTTAGAAATTCCCTTTTCTTCAGTTACCAAATTTAGGGCTTTTAAAAATTCTAAACCGCTATCTACTACTTTTTCACTTTCTTTTTTCTTCATACTACTCGCCTCTTTCTTTACTTATAACATCTAAGATATAAGATTCGTCAATAAAGTCCATCTTATCAACAATAGGATTAATAATATTGGTTGCCTCAACAATTTCATCTAAGTCAATACCATTTATTTTATCTAATTCTATTGTCAAAAAATTATAATTATTCTCTTTATGATAAAAAATATCAGTAACCATAATTTCTTTTGTCTTCAGACTTTCTTCAACTAACTTTCTAAGTTCATTTAATTTTTCTTCCATAGTACCTCTATAAAATTAAAAGTGGGAATTTTCTGCCCACTTAAATCTGTAATTTAATTATAGCACAATTCCAGATATTTACAAGAAATTTTTCTTTTTAAACTGGGACATTACTTAAGAAATATGTCCTATATAAATAATGAAAAGTTTCTAAAGACAATTGTATCTTATAGAATAGAATAAATTAAATAAAATAGCAAGTAGTATCGGTATAAAAATTTATCTTAAAAGAAATGCCGGAAGAACTTTAATATAAGAGAATTTTTTGTTATAATGAGGCAAGAAGTTACTAGAAAGGCAGATACTATGCAAGAAAAGATAAAAAAGACTTTAAAACATCTTTTGGGATACAATGATATTGAAGAACGTAATATTCAGGAAAAAAATTCGGTCGCCCTAGATAATTTTCTAGAGGAGCATCCTTTATATAAAGAGCCGATTCATACTCTAGGAGTACGCCCTGATAATAAAGAATTTTCACCAGATATTAAAAAGATTACGGATGGCTTTGTTATTCTTAATGAAGATTTAAAAAAGTTAGAAGATGATAAAATTCCTAATATTTTTGAATATGATGGTTTACATAGTGGCACTCCCTTACGTTATAAACCTTTTAAAGGAGCTTTGAGAAGCATTAGATGGACTTTAAGAAGAAGTAATCTTTATTGGTATCCGAATGCCGAAGGATCGCGTTTTGATCGCCAAAAGATAGTGGATTATCTAAAAAAAGAAGAAATTATTACAAATACATCTGAAAAAAAAGAGATAGGTATTAATAACATTCTTTTTACTTACTCAACAACGCATGCTTTTCATTTGATTCTAAAAGCCCTTTTAAAAGATGATGATGTTGTCTTGATGACTGGTCCTAACTACGGATTATTTGCTGTTAAACCTGAGATTATTGGTAATCGGGCTTTAGTTATTCCTTTAGAGGAAGAAGATAGCTTTCTACCTAATCCGGCCAAGTTAGATAAAAAAATCAAAGAAATCAATCAAGACCTAGCTAAGAAATACAAGGGAAAAGAATATATCCCTAGAGTTAAGGCTTTTCTTAATGAAAATCCTCATAATCCTTTAGGAAAAGTAATGAGTAAAAAGGATGAAGGGTTACTCCGAGAGATTGGGTTAGTTTGTAAGAATAATGGGGTCTTTGTAATTGATGATTTAATATATAGAGATTTATCTTATAAAGAAAAGGCTTTACCAATGATGAGTATTCCAGGGTTATTTAATAATACTATCTCTTTGATGGGTATTTCTAAAGCTTACGGATTAGCTTCCTTAAGAGCTGGCTTTATCGTCGGACCAGAAGAAGTCATAAGAATGCTAGCCAATGAAATAGAAGAATCCTTAGACTCTATGAGTGTCTTACAAGTAGCAGCCGTTACGGGAGTATTTAATGGTTCTAAAAGAAGAGAAAGAGAAGCCAAAAGGTACTTAGGAAAGATTTTAAAGATTTATCAGTACCGTTTAAGTCTTTTAGAAGCCTTAATCTATGGAATCGATTATATTAAAGATGAAAAAAGAAAAAAGAAAATAAATTATGAGATAGATAAATATATCAAAAATCCAGAGATTAGAAATTACATAAAAAAAGGTATTCCACATTTAAAATTAAGGGACAATACTATTCCAGAAAGTGGTTTCTTTGCAATTGTTGACTTTACCTACTTTCGAGGAAAGAAGTATAATGATAGCGTAATTAGCAATGATATGGACTTTATCAAATTTCTTTACAAATTAACAAAGATTAAAATTATTATGGGCTCCAATATGTCTTGGCCTTATGAAGAAGAGATAATTGGACGTGTAAACTTCGGATTGGATACTAAAGCTTTAATTAATAATTTCTATATTATGAAAAAAGCTCTTAACAAATTAAAATAGAAAGGTTTAATATGAACTTACGCAAGATAAAACATATGCTCTATTTAAAAAAAGAATTAGGACTTGCAAACATCGAACATTTCTTTAGTCATAAAAAAAATGTCAAGATTAGAATTGTTTCAACAACTAAATGGGCTTATAAATGTGGAGAAGATGTTTTAATTCTAAGAGAATTAAAAAAGCAAGGATTTGATGTTAAAATTGTATGTTATGAGACTGAAAAAGTAGATAAAGAAGCAATTTATTTAATTAAAAGTATCTGGGGATATCAGGATAACCCGAAGAAATTTAATGATTTTTTAAAAGCTTTAGAGAAAGACAAGGTTCGAACAATAAATCCAGTTCGCATAATGAAAAAAAATATTGATAAAGAAGAACAGTATAATTTATTTATGAGTTATGATATTCCCCATATAAATTCAGTATTTATAAGTAAAGATAAAGATTTCTTAATGAATGTTAAAAAATGCTTAAAAAAGACATTTGTAGGAAAGATAGTAGTCGTTAAACCAAGTATTTCTGCCAGCGGAAATAACACTTATGTTTTGAATGGCACCAGCAAAAATAATATTACTTTAACGGAGTTAGAAGAAAAGTTTAGCTTTTTGACAAAGAAAAATAAGCTTATTATGCAAGAATTTATTTCTGATGTAAAAGATGGCGAAGTTTCGGTAATAGCCCTAAATGGCAAGATAGCTTATGGAGTTAGAAGATATCCTAGTGTTTTTACTCAAAATGATACAGTTGAGCTTTTAAAAAATCTTGATGAAGAAATAATTAGTATTTCAAAGAACGTTTTAAGTATTCCAGAACTAAGAAAAGCTTTTTATGCTCGAATTGATTTGATTAAAAAAGATAATAGCTACCTAGTGATGGAAATTGAATATACGGATCCCCAATTATTTTTAAATGTCGGTTGTAGTAAAGAAGAAACTAAGGAACATATAAAGCTGTATTGTGAAGAATTAATTAAATATATAGAAAAAGATTCCTAGTATCCAAACAATATTAAGAATCTTTTATTTTAAGAAACCATTATAGATATTTTGCGTTTCTTTATAAGTTATAAAAGCTTTTTTATCAATAGAATTAATTAATTCATTTAAAGCAGATATCTTTTGATTTTGAACTTCCATTAAGAGAAGTTTTTTCTTTTTATCATCATAAGAATCATAAACATCAATGGTTGTAACGGCAAAGCCTGATTTCCTAATTAAGGCTAAGTTTTCTTTGGTTGCTTTACTAGTAATTATCTGAACAGAAGTATTTCCTTTGATGATAACTTGACTTAAGTAAGTTCCAATATAAGTACCTGTCGCATATCCTAAAGAATAGCTAATAGGGACCAACACACTAGTAAGAGTTGTATTTAAAGCGCTTCTAGCAACATAATACCAAATTAGAACTTCAAAAAAAGCTAAAAAGGCAGCTATTAATCTTTTTCCTTTGACTGAAAATATCGTTCGGATAGTTCCAATACTGACATCTAACAACCGTCCAAAAAAGATTTTTATGCATACTAGAAATGTTATCATGGCTCCTCAGTTTCTATGGATAATGGCAAGTCCAATTATAAGTGCTAATAAAAGGAAAATAGCAATTATAAAAACGGCATATCCTATTACATTAGTATTGCTTATTTCTTCATTTCTATTCATTATATTTTTATTTTTAATAGCTTCTAGCTTCTCGAGATAAGCACTGTTAGGAGAATTAAGGCTTTTTTTTATAGCCAGTTGCCTACTATCCATCATAGTACCACAATTTGGACAAAGGGCACTATTGGATGGTAAGGCGTGTCCACATTTTCGACAATTATACATAATATCACCACTATTATGGTATCACAAAGTATGATAATTTACTAGTTATTAGTCGGTACTATCTTCGATAAAAGTCTTTGATTTATGAGGTTCATCTCTTAGTAAGTCAAGATAGTCTTGTTGTCTTAGTGCTTCATAAAGGACAATAGCAACCGTATTAGAAAGGTTTAAAGCTCTTACTTTATCAGTCATTGGGATACGCATACACTTATCAATATAAGGTTTCAAGATCTTAGGAGGAATACCTGTGGATTCTTTACCAAAAAAGAAATAAATATTCTCATCTTTATTAGAATAATCAAAAGAAGTATGAGGCTTATGACCATAACGAGTCAAAAAATAATAAGTACCTTTATTTTTCTCAAAAAAATCTTCAATATTTTCATAAACAGTATAATCACAATACTGAATATAGTTAACCCCACTTCTTTTAATATATTTCTCATCTAAAGAAAATCCTAACGGTTTAATTAAATGCAACTTAGTATGCGTGGCAACACAGGTACGCATAATATTTCCAGTATTCTGAGGTATTTCTGGTTCAAATAAAACTATATTTAACATATTTAATTCTTCTTTCTATATTTATTGTACTACTAATTTTTATCTTTAACTAGACATCTCTTTAAGGTTTCTTCTTCTGGTTCTAAGTCTATTAGAGTTCTATTTTTAAAAAGGGATCTTGTCATTAGCATTTGGGCTTCTAAAGAGATTTGATATGGTCTTAAAGTGATTTTAGGATATCTAGAATCTTGATTATGAATGGCTACTAGTCTTCTTGAGGCTTCATAAATATCTTTATGAAAATTATGATTATCTAAATAAATTATTTCTGTTATACCGACTTGAATAATCGTTTTCATACATTCGTTACATGGAAATAAAGTTGTATAGAGCTTGGAGCCTTTAAGAAGGGTACGATCCCCCGTAAACCCGAAGATTGCATTCTTTTCAGCATGAACAACATAAGCATACTTCGTATCTAAGAAACTTCCTTCCTTTTGCCAAGGAAAATCCTTATCACTAATACCATTAGGAGTCCCATTATAGCCAGTCGATAATATACGATTATCTTTAGATACAAGAACTGCTCCAACCTGACAGTTAGGATCTTTAGAGCATAATGATGTTAATAAAGCTTCTATGGCAAATCGATCATCTATAGAGATATAATTTTTATTTTCGTTCATAAAACCTTCCTTTCTTTTAGGAGTATTAATGTATTGTACCATAAATTTAATCTATGTTATACTATTTTATAGAAAGAAAGGATAGGATATGAAAAAATTTTTAGGAGTGTTTCTTGTCAGTATAATTTTATTTTGTACCGGCTGTGAGAATAAGGAAAAAGTTAATCTTTTAGGAATTGATTTTAATCAATCAGGAAATGAGATTAATCTTAGTAATTATGAGACTGATAATCCTTTAGTAGCTATGCAAATTGAAGGATATGGAGCGATTGTAATAGAATTATATCCGAAGATGGCCCCAAATACAGTGAATAATTTTATTTCTTTAGTTAAGGCTGGCTTTTATGATAATAATTCCTTCCATCGTTTAGTACCTGGTTTTGTTTTACAGGGTGGTGATCCAAAGGGTGATGGTACCGGTGGTCCAGGCTATACGATAAAGGGCGAATTTACCAATAATAAATTTACTAATACCCTAAAACATACTAAGGGCATTGTTTCAATGGCAAGAAGCAATGATAATGATTCTGCCGGTAGTCAATTTTTCATTATGTTAGATACTGCATCTTATCTAGACAATAACTATGCTGCTTTTGGTAAAGTCATTGATGGAATGGATATTGTTGATAAGATTGCCACTAGTGAGACGGTAAGTGATACAAGTTCTGGTAAATTAAAGAAAAATTTAAAAATTGTAAAAACTTTAGTAGATACTAGAGGTCAAGAATATGCTGAACCTGTTAAAATAACAGAATAGTTAGTATGAAAAGAACATCATTCACGATGAATCTTATTGATTACATCAGAAATGATGTTTTTTTAAAAGATATTAAAGATTCCTAAAGATAAGACCCCCATAATAATTCCTGCTAAAACAACTCCCGCCATTATTGAAATAACACTTTTTTTGAAGTCTAGATTTAAAAGTGATGCGGCTAAGGTGCCAGTCCAAGCACCAGTTCCTGGTAGTGGAATACCCACAAACAAGAATAAGGCTAAATAAGCACTTCTACCAGCCTTAGATAAGAGTTTTTGACCGCCTTTATTTCCTTTTTCTAAGCAGAAAGTAAAGAACTTGCCAATAATTTTTTTATCTTTTCCCCACTCCAAAATTTTACGAGCAAAAAAGAAAATAAGAGGTACTGGCAACATATTACCAAGAACCGCAATAATATAAGAAGGAAGTAGAGGTAAGCCAAAACCTACGGCATAAGGAATAGCTCCTCTTAATTCAATGATAGGAACCATTGAAATTAAAAAAACGATCAAGTATTTCCAAAACATAAATTTCACCTTTTTTAATTTTACCAAAATTGATTTTCTAATGCAATAGTATGTGCTAAGATTAATAAATAGCAAAAAAAATAAGAAAGGAGTTACCTTTCTTAAAAAGTGTGAGTTTATTGTTTATATGTTATCTTAATTGTATAGGGTTTATATATGAATTATCATAATATATATTATGATTTCTTGCTTCTACCACTAATATTCAATATATCTATTAATGTCCACAAGCGTTTGATTCGGCTTTTCTAGCCTATCTTTGTATCTTTAAGATACTAAATTATATAATAATTAAATTTTTTACATCTTTTAATTACCTTTTTCTATTTTCTATATCAAACTTCCTTTCACATTTACATAGTACCAATTAATTATGAAAAATATGTGAAAAACTAGTGAAAGTTATTTTTTTATTTTAAAATAGAAAGTGGTACCATGATTTTTAATACTCTTTACCCCGTAATCAAAGTGATGCTGCTCTAAGATGTTTTTAACTATTGATAAACCTAAACCAGTCCCAATGACATTTCGTTTATGATTTTTTTCTTGTTTATAGTAACGGTTCCAAATATTTTGAAGATCTTCTTCATCAATTCCCTTCCCTGTATCAATTATTTCTACTAGGCAATCTTTACTTTCTTCAGTCAGTCTAACAATCACTTTTAAATCATCCCCAGTATAGTTAACGGCATTATTAATAAGATTATAAATAACCTGACTAATACGTTTCTTATCAGCTTTAACTATAATACTCTCCGGACTTTCAAGAATTAAATTATAGTTCTCTGTCTCTTTAATAATTTCATATCTACGAAGAATATCTTTAATAAGTAAGACAATATCAAATTCTTCGATATCCAGATTATCCTGATTATTTTGAAGTTTACTAAGTTCTAGAATATCATTAACTAAAATGTTCAAACGTTCAGTTTCTTCAATAATGACATCTAAATTCTTAATAGTTTTTTCCTTATCATCAATAGTTATGTCTTTTATCATCTCAGCATAAGCCTTAATCATCGTTAGAGGAGTTTTTAAATCATGAGAAACATTAGCCATTAAGTCCCGACGATAAGTATCAGTTTTAGAAACTTCTTGCTCTAAGTAATTTAAGGAATTTGCTAGTTCATCAAGTTCATTAATGCCAGTGTTTTTAAAGACTAAGTTATAATTACCATCAGCTAATTTAGTCGCTTTTTTAGTCATATCACTGATAGGCTTAGCAATTCTTCGAGACAAAAACATCGCAATCACAATCGAAAGTAAAATTGTTAAAAGAGTTAAATAAATTAATTGACTTTTAATTAAAGAGGTTGTAGTGCCTATATCTTCTAGGGAAGTAAACAGGAATACATAGCCATTATTTTTCTTAATACCATACAAAAGAGATGTACTGTTATTAAGTGGGTTTAAGATTTTTTCAAAATATATTTCCTCTTGTGATTGTTTTATCTTAACTAATTCTTTATCAATATTTTTATTTTTTCCTAAAAGACAAGAGGTAGTCTTATTATTAAAGTAATACTTATTCCCCCAGTTATCAACATATTCTAAACAGATATTATTATCTAAAGAAATGTCATCAATAGAACTTAATATACTTGAATTATCTATATTTTTAACCTGTTCAACCAATTCATTCATATAACTAATTTGATATTTCTCATAGTAGACACGAAAGAAGATGATTTGAACAAACCAGAGTAATAGTAAAATGGAGATGGAAAAGACTATTAAGTATTCAAGAGTTTTAAAGTGAAGAGAATTACGGATATTAGCTATCTTAGTTTTGATATTCAAATTTATATCCTATAGCTCGTACCGTTACAATAAATTTACGATACTTTCCGAGATTATTTCTAAGCGTTTTAATATGGGTATCGATAGTGCGGTCATCCCCAAAAAAGTCGTATCCCCAAATATTGGTTAGTAACTGCTCTCTTGATAAAGCAATATTCTTATTAGTTATCATATATTTTAGTAATTCATATTCTTTAGGTGTTAAATTAACTCTCTTTCCATCCACTTTTACTTCATGTGCCAAGTCATTAATTGTAAGTCCTTCGAAGGTATAGGTATTGTTAGTGCCACAATTTCTTTTTAAAATAGCTTTAATACGTGCTACTAATTCTTTTGGACTAAATGGTTTCGTAACATAATCATCTATTCCTAAGTCAAAGCCAATAAGTTTATCATACTCTTCACTACGAGCTGACAGCATAATAAAAGGAATATCTTTTATTTTTTTAATTTCCTTACACGCCTGATAGCCATCCATCTTTGGCATCATTATATCCATAACAATTAAATCATAGTTATTATTTTTAGCCATTTCAATTGCTTCTAAACCATTATCGGCTTCATCTACTTCATAAGAATCATTTATCAAGTATTCTTTAATAACATTTCTAATTAACTCTTCATCATCAACGACTAAAATTTTCATAAACATCCTCCTTTTTCCGTGATTATTCTATTATATTATTGTGAAGAACATATGAAAAAAGAACTCTAGAAGTTCTTAACATTATGATAAATATCAGTAACATCATCAATATCATCTAAAAGATTATACAATCTTTCAAATAACATTTTATCTTCTTCATTAAGCTCTACTTCTTCTTTCGCAAACCAACCAATTTCATCAAATTCATAATCAACATCGGGAATAATACTTTCAATAACATCTTTCAAGCTATGTTGATCAGTTGGATTAACAGAAACGGTCATAAGATCATCTTCATAACTTTCATCAACAGGTTCAATACCAGCTTCTAAAAGAGCCATTAAAATTTCTTCTTCTTTGTCAGTATGAAAAGATACAACATTTAGATAATCATAATTATATGATACCGAATTATTAACTCCTAAGCTCTTATGAACTTTATTGAAAGCTGCTCTTACTTCCCCAACCGTACGATTTACATTATCGGTTAAAGTCTTAATAATTAGAGTTGAAGCTCCTGGTCCGAAACCTTCATATACAACGGTTTGATAATCTTCTTGACCTGCACCCTTAGCCTTGTCAATAGCGCGTTTAATAATATCTGAAGGGACTTCCTGTTTCTTTGCTTTTTCAACTAATCTTTTTAATTTTATATTAGTATCAATATCAGGGTTTCCCTTAGCTGCCAAATATAATTCTTTAGCAAAGTTGGTATAAATTTTTCCTCTAGCAGCACCAGTCTTTTGAATACTTGCTTTTCTAACTTCATATGCTCTTCCCATAAAATCTCCTTTTCTTTCGTTAAATATTATAATATAGCCTTAAATAATTCTCAAGGTTAATATAAATTTATAGACCATATTTTTTGGTTTTGATGGTATATTCTTTTTAATTTTCCTAATTATAGATGGTAGATAATATATTTCATAATAATTATACTTTTCTTTTTCTAAAGTATATTCTATAGATTTAATCACTATTTCTCTAATGGTTGCTACTTTGAATAAATTCTTCAAACGATTAATTGCTCTTTTACTTACTTTTCTAGTTAAATATTTAAGATACCACTCGGATGTACGATAAAAGCTAAACTTATAACCATCATAGTTTTTTAAAACTCGTAAAGTATCATAATATCCCAGCAGAATATTTTCTTCAATTTTATCATAATTCATCTCTAGGATTTTACAAATATTCCGAGATGGTTTGATGGTTGTAATATTATATTTTTGATGATTAACTTTCCTATTATGACCAATACCATTGATTTTTATTTCATAGATTTTATCGTATCCTTGATTAATTAGCATACTAACAGGACAATTATCATAAAAACCACCATCGACATAAATATGTTTATCAATTAATGGAGTTAATTTAAAAATTGGCAAAGAACAACTTGCTATTAAATAATCGACTAATTTTTCCTTAGGAATGTCATTCTTATAAACATAAACAGGACTTAAATCATGAAGACGAACAGTTACTAAACCAAAATCAATCTTACTATTATATAATTTTTCTTTATCAATTATATTATTAGCTAAAATTTTTAATTTGTCTGTTTGTAATCCTCTAGTCTTAAGTGTACTCAAAATAGTCTTATTTAAACCTTTAAAACCACTAAGTCTTGTATTTTTACCATTTACATAATCTACTAGTTCTTTATTAATATCGAGAAGAGTCTCTGGATGAAGATTTTGCCATAACTCAAGTAATTTTTCTTCTTGATGAGCGGCAATTAAGCAAGCATTAAAAGAGCCGATTGAAGTACCTACAATACCGTTTATTTTTATATGACAAGCTAAAAAAGCATAGTAAGCTCCTATCTGGTAACTTCCTTTTAAGCCACCGCCTTCTAATGCTATTCCTATCTTTTGCAAAGTAATTACTCCTATTGTTTAGTTATTTTACCTGTTGTTAAGCCAATCTTACCACTGAAAGAGCCCTCTAAGAGATTAGATTGATCTCGGTCGGCATAACTTAACCAAATTCTAAAGACATATTGTTGTGTCTCAGATGGACTAATAGTAATTTCATCAGTTGTCAAAGTATAATCTTTACCACTAACTGCATTGCTAAAATTACCAGTTGCTATAGTAGTTTCGCCAGAGTCTCCCTTTTTAGTTAATTCCCATTTAAAATCTTCCGATATAAAATTAGTAGAAATAGTAAAGTCAGTTAAGTATAAAGTATAATTAGCTGTCATAGTCGAAGTTGATTTTGAAGTAATAGTAAAGTTGGTATAAGCTCTACTGTTTTGTCTATCAGCATCATTAATTAACATCATTCTTGGTTCGTTTATATATTGACTAGTTAAAAATTCAATATCCAAATTTGCATTAGTAACAGTAGATGGATTAATGGTATCTGTTACATTTATTTTAGCTAAATAAAATGCTCTTGATGCTGTGAATGCCGTTGTTATAAGTATTAGTGCTATCGATATATATAAGATAGTGTGTTTTACCGTTTCCTTAGTCTTCATAAGAAACCTCCGTACTATTATAAGTATATCTTAAAACGCAATTATTTACAATATGCAATTTTATGTTTTAATATAAATTCTCGTTAGGACTAGCATTCAAATCTAAGTCAACAAATTTTCTTTTTAAGTATAATGGATATGCTGCAGCTCCAATCATTGCCGCATTATCAGTACAGTAAAGTAGTTTAGGAACAGTAACATTTACATCGTATTTTTGAGCCATTTTTGTAATCTTCTTGCGAATATACATATTAGCAGAAACCCCACCGGCAATAATAACATTCTTTATATTAGTCTTCTTAATAGCAAGTTCCAACTTACGAACTAATTCATCAGTAGCCGTAGTCTGAAAAGAACAAGCCAAATCTTCTTTATTAATAGCATTATTCCTTTGAGTCTCATTATGTACTAAATTAATAATACTTGACTTAAGACCACTAAAGCTCAAATTAAACGAATCATCATACATAGGAATTGGTAATTTGTAACTAGGCTTGCCATTTAAAGCCATTTTCTCTACATTAGGTCCACCAGGGTATTTTAAGCCTAAAACTCGAGCTGCTTTATCGTATACCTCTCCAATCGCATCATCTAAAGTACTTCCTAATACCTCAAATTTATAGTCCTCAGGCATATAAACAATATCTGTATGACCGCCACTTATAATTAAAGCAAGAAGAGGAAATTGCATTGTGTTTTCTAAGTTATTAGCATAAATATGACCTGCTAAATGATTTACGGCAATTAAGGGTTTGTTATAAACCAATGAAATAGTTTTAGCTGCTTCAACGCCGACTAGCAAACTTCCCATTAAGCCAGGGCCATATGTAACGGCAATCGCATCAATATCTTTGATACTCATATTAGCTTTCTTTAAAGTTTCATTTAGTACAATGGTAATATTTTCAGTATGCATACGGGAGGCAATCTCGGGAACAACACCACCATAATTTTCATGAACTTTTATTTGCGTATTGATTGTTAAAGCTACTACTTCCTTGCCGTTTTTGACGATAGCAACACTGGTTTCATCACAACTTGATTCAATTGCTAAAATAAATACGTCTTTCATCTTTGTCTACTTCCTTTTCTTTTAATTGGTTTTTATTATAACACTTTTATCATAAAAAATGCGTTTTCATTACCATAATAATTTTTAATTGTTCTTACTTTAACAAAACCTAATTTTTCATAAAATTTTATGGCATTAATATTATTTTCTCTTACTTCTAAGTTTATTTTTTTTAAGTTATTTGTACATAAAGCATAATTAATCATGGATGATCCTAATCCTTGATTACGAAAATCCTTTTGGATGTTAATATCAACAATATCAGCTTCATCAAAAGAAATTGTTAGGTGAATAAATCCTAAAATGGTATTATTTTTATAATACCCATAAATTTTTTGATTTTTATCAGCTAATACTTTTCTCAAATCATAAAGATCAGCATATTTAGGATCTAATTCTTTTCCTAAATCATATATGTATTGTAAGTCTTCATAACTAACTTCTCTTATCACTTTGGACCTCAATTGTCTTAATATACAAAGGATTAGCGTTAAAGCAATCGCTTTTTTCAAGGTAAGGATATATTATTAATTTTTGATAATCAATCTTTTCATTAATGATTGTGCCATTGGTATCTTTAGATTTTACATATTTGATTGGACTAGTCATTTTATCATCTTGAAATTTAGCCATATAATAACCATTATTTTCTAAAACGGCATAAGTATTTTCACCTTTATTATTTAAAGCAGCTATTTGTAAAAAGTTAATAGTATAAATTGGAATATTCAAGCAATATGCTATTGTTTTTGCTATAGTCACGCCAATACGAATTCCAGTAAATGACCCAGGACCATTACACACAATTATCTTGCCCAGGTCCATAATATCTATGTCAATGTCTTTTAGAATACTTCTTATCATTGGCAGTACAGTCTGACTTGTAGAAGAAAATTCAGTTGCTTCACTAATTTTTAATAATTTTTCATCACGATAAAGTCCTAATTTTACATCTTTAAAATGTGTATCAATAAATAAAGTATACATATTCTTCCTCTTTTCCACAACTAATTATAGCATTAAATTTAAAAATTGGCATTAAAAAAGACAGTTTTTACAATACTGCCTCACACAATTCTTCATATTTTTCGCCATATGGTTTTATTTTTAAAACTCTGGTGTTTTCATCAACTATCACAAAAGATATTTCTAAACGTTCTTTTGGCAAACAATCACATATTAATTCTGACCATTCAATGATTGAAATAGCTTGACCATCAAAGTAGTCATCAAATCCTACTGTTTCGCAGGCATCCTGCAATCTATACACATCCATATGATAAAGTTTTGCTTCACCATTATATTCTTTTACTAAATTAAATGTTGGACTAGTGATAGTATCTTTAATTCCTAAAGATGCGGCGAAACCTTTAACAAATACAGTTTTACCACTACCTAATTCCCCATTTAAACAAATTATCATTCCTGGAAATTTCTCTGATTCAATATTCTCAGCTAAACTCATTGTATCTTCAATTGATTTACTAACATATTTATATTCCATTTATATCACCTTGACAATAGTATATCAAAAATCATTTAAAATTAACAATTATTTTCAACAATTCCCTTAAATTAACGCAAAAAAAAATAGGCAACTTCCTATCTTCGCATTCACTATTTTCGGCGTTTAAGTGCTTAACTACTCTGTTCGGGATGGGAAGAGGTGTATCCACTTAGCCATAGTCACCTATAAAGGATTTTGTCCTTTAAAAACAAGATAATGCAACTTCATCAATATAGAAATAATATTGTGATTAAATCCTCGTATTATTAGTACTAGTCAGCTCAACATATCACTATGCTTCCACCTCTAGCCTATCAACCTCGTAGTCTACAAGGATACTTACTATATAAAATATGGGAAAATTCATCTTGGAGGAGGCTTCTCGCTTAGATGCTTTCAGCGATTATCCTTTCCATACATAGATACTCTGCACTGCAACTGGCGTTACAACAGATACACCAGAGGTATGTCCAATTCGGTCCTCTCGTACTAGAATCAGCTCTCCTCAATTTTCCTACGCCCACGACGGATAGGGACCGAACTGTCTCACGACGTTCTGAACCCAGCTCGCGT
>UQXO01000009.1 GCA_900545005.1 uncultured Mycoplasmatota bacterium
ACTTCTAAATACAATAAAATCATTTCTTCATTTACTTTTCTGTAAGCATTATTTTTTCGCTTTTCAATCATTTCAATAATCTGATTAAAATTAATATCTAACATATATAACCACATCCTTAAAATAAGTTATTTGTAATTTCAAACAAATTATATCATTTAATTTGATAACTTTATATACTTTCAATGAAATTTGGGAAAATTTTGTATATAATGTTTTTAGAAAGAGAATTTAGTTCGTAACTTGTATGTGATTCGCTCCAATCCAAGATAAATTTATAGCTTTTTCTTTAAAAAGTGACAAAAAGAGCCGATGTGAACAGAAAGTGAACGAATCGATTGATATTTTTCCCAAAACTTTATATACTGTATGCAGCACACTTAAAAAGACATTTACGGTCATTATGGACCTTAAATGCCTTTTTTGTTAATCATCTAAATGATCTATTGCATACTGGGCTTCGTCTTTAGTGAATTCTTCACCATATTCCGATATAAGTTGTTTATATATAGCTGATTTAGACATACTCATTGTTTCTTGATAATTCTTAGCGGTTGCTAAAGCGTTGGCGTTCCAGTCTGCCTTAATGTTATCTATAGCATATTGAGCTTCGGCCGCAGTAAAACCTTCGCCATATTCAGAAGTAAGTTGTTTATAAATTCTTTTCTTGGACATATGCATAACAGAAGAATATGTTTCGGCCTTTTTCAAAGCATTAGTTTCTCCAGTTGTTGGTTTCTTTCCTAAAGAATAGATAATTGTTATTTTATCCCCTTCATGAATTACTGCATTAATAGTAGCACTTTGACTAACAAAACCTCCTTTAGGAATGGTATCCGAATAGTCACTAGTAATGTTACATTTAACTTTCTTTTCAGTACACCAAGAATTAATACTATCTTCAGTCATCGTGCTAAAATCGATAACAGTAACTTCAGCTTTTGGCGTTGCTGGTTTGTTTTCAGTTCCTGTACTAGTACCCGTATTAGTGCCGGTATCAGAAGAATTATTATCGCTATTATTTACAGATATAAAAATCAAAAATATAAATGCAAAGACTATCGTTAAAATAACCTTAGTCTTCTTTTTCATTTCCGGATGAAATTTCCACATAAAAAAGATACCAACGGGTGCAAAGACAATAAGCATTACCCACATAAACCATATTTCTGCATAGAATTTCTTTTTTTCACTTATTTGCGAATTTTCTTTTACTTCTGCTTTTATTTCTTTATTTTCCTTTACGACTTGTAATTGTCGACCACATTTGGGACAGACAATACTTTCTTTAGGAATTTGTTCTCCACAATACTTACAAAACTTCATTTTACCTCTTTACCTCTTTTTCTAAACGTAATATGGATCTGGTTTACATAGAATTACAATGGTATCAATAATCCAACCGATACCGCATAAACCAAACGTTAATAAATATAATATTCCCGTTCCTGTTTTTCCTTCATAAAATTTATGAGCGCCAAAATAGCCTAAGAAAAAACACAGTAAAAACGCTACCCATTTATCGCATTTTCTGACATTACCCCCAATGACTTGATTATTATTTTGATTATTATTATTAATAATTATCTGAGGATTAGAACTTTTTTTATCAGCATCCGACTTTAATTCTTCTAGTTGACGCCCGCATTTAGGACACATTACAGCATCTATGTAAACTTCATTGCCACAGAATTCACAAAATTTCTTATCATTATTCATTTTATACCTCCTTTCACTACTCACTACTAAATCAAAAAATACCTATACAAGCATACTTTTTAATTAAAGATAAACATCTTTATCTCTAATCTTATTATAACATAACTTACTCGAATGGAGTAGGCATATTTTTCTAAAGAAATGAGAAAATTATTAATAGCAGATAGATACAATTATTGATTGGTGGTGAGGGTATGTTTGATCGTAGTGATGAAAACTATGTTTATGAATTAGTAAGTAAAAATATTAAGAGAATCCGTAAAGAAAAAGGCTATACCCAAGAGCAGTTAGCAGAAAAGATGTCCTACTCTACTCAGTTTATTTCTAATATTGAAAGTAAAAATCATCAAACCTTCTCACTTGGTACCTTATGGCGTTTTGTGACCGTTTTAAATATTGATATTAATGAATTATTTAAAGAAGATGAAAAAAAACATTAACTTAGAAACTTTTAGTTAATGGTTTTTATTTGCTATTTTCTTTTAAGACTTCTATGTTTTCAGGACTAGCATAGACTTTGATATTACTAATCTCATGAATAGTATCTTCAAAGTTATAGATTTCTTGATTATTAAGACTATTTAATAATTCTTTAAATAATTCCTTCTTATTGGAACATCTACTATATAGTTTTAGACTACCATGGATATTTAAGTAATCTAGAGTACAGGCTTTATTTATTTGATATTCTATTCTTAGATTATCTCTATTATCTTCAATATATTCTATCTTACTTAGATTATTTAAAGATAAGTTATTATCCATAGATACTTCTATATCTTTGGTATCTACATACTTAAGATTAGTTAAACTATCTTTAAAATTTAATATACTAGTAATAGCTAAACCACTAGAGATACCAAAGATGATAAGACTTATTAAGAACATATTAATTATTATTTTCATATTACTAGTTCTACTAAAGATAAAGTTTAATAAGACTAGGATAATCATAATACTAATAACACTTAAAGATATTATACTTCCTAAAACTCCTATAAAGAAGAGACCGGATTTAGTTATTAAGAAGGATATCATAAGACTAATACATAATAATACTAACCCTATAGATATTAAAACTACTAGGAAGAAGGTTATTCCTTTGATTATTCCTTTTAAAAGATTATAGATTATCGCAAAGAAATAATCATCATTAGAACTAGTATTCTTAATAATAATTCTAGGAGTTTTAATAAGTTCTAGGGACTTAGAGTCTTCTAAAGACTTCTCTTTTAAGACACTCTGGTAACTAGATAAATACCTAGACTTATAAAGTTTAATAATAATTATAAGATTAAAGAGAAGGCCTAAGAGTAAGTAAAGACTTCCTAAGGTATTATAGATAAATTTATATACTGAGTGATTTATATTCTTTAAAAGATAATAGACTAGAAAGTCACCCAGATGGGCTCCTAGTAACCAAATAATAAATAAGATACTAATGATAATAATAGTCTCAAAGATTAGTTTTACTTTAGATTTTAAGGTCATTCGGTAGAACAATTCAATACTGTCAGTAATAGAGTTAAAAACTTTATCAAGATAATTATCAAATACTTTCTTTGATATTTTCTTATCTTCAATAGCTTCGATATCTTTATGGAGTAAATCATCTATATTAAGATTAAACTTATTACAAAGCATCATTATTTTATCCATCTCGGGATAGGCTACTTTTGACTCCCATTTACTAATGGCTTGTCTTGATACTCCTAAGATACTAGCTAAGTCTTCTTGACTAAGTTTATGTTTCTTTCTGATTTTTTTTAAGTTTTCTGCTAATGTGCTATTCATAAAAATTCTCCTTTTCTAAGAAAATTGTATATTATTCCACTGGTTGCCCTCTACCACTTTTAGGTTGAAGTATTGAGAATTTTAGTTGCTAAAGAAATTTTTTCTTAAAAATATTACTTTTCTAAGGTGAAGGTATGTATTTCTAGGGAATATGTACTTGGATTAAAGATAATTACTTCTATCTCGTTTTCTCCTTCTAGAATACTATTATATTCATTAGAGGTTTTATTATAGATAAGATAATAAGCATCTTTAGAGGTCATTAGTTTAGATGGAAGATTGTCTTTTAAATATTCTTTAATATCAGATAGTTTTAACCAATGGGAGTTATTTTTAATTTGTTCTTCAATAGTAGGGATTTCATCACTTTGATAAGTAACAATAGTCACTTTATAATTAGAAGTCTTAAGGCCTAAGTTACCAGGATAACTAATATTCATATGAAGTTCTCGAGAACGATTAATATTCATTATAGTATCATATTCAAAAGATAGATCATCATTAAAAAGAAAACTAAAAGAACCAAAGATTAGTAAAAAGATAGAAACAAGAATCCCAACGATGATATTCTTATTAGAGTTCTCATTAGATTGTTGATATCTAAAGCCCATAATAATCGAAAGAAGAGGAATTGGTAACCAAGTATATAAAATCCACATATTTCTTTCCATATCTAAAGGATCTTTACTACTACTAGTCTTTAAAACACAGAATAAGGCACCATAGATGCTTAAAATAGATAAGACAAATAAAATTGTAAGAATAGCATTACTCTTCTTTTTATCAGAAATATTAAATATTTTCTTTTGAGGATTTTTTTCTAAATTGGTTAATTTTTCTTTAAGAAGAGGAATAAGCTCTAAAGGACATTCAGACTTATTAAAAGTAATAACTATATTGAGTTTTTTATTCTCCAGATGAATATTAAGGTTAGTTTCTATAAACTTAGTAAAGTCTTTATAGTAATACTTAGAAGCTTGAGTTTCATTGGTCATAATAAAATAATCACTATAGAAACTATATTCATTAGTATAATACTCTTTCTCAGGATATTTTTGAGTAAATTCTTTTGTTAAGATTTTATTATATTCTAGTTTAATTTTAACTAAAACGTATAGTCCTATAATAAATAAGACTATTATGAAGATAAGTAGACTACGAAAATAAGCACCAAAGATAAGAGGGATAAAGCTATAGATTAGAAGATACCGCCATACTAAAGACCAATAAATTCTAGGAAAACATTGGGAAGCTCGAAGTAAATCTTCTATTTTGATGGTATCAGTAAATTCTAGGACCGGTTTTTCTTTAACATTTAATATACTATTCATATAACAACACTCTCTCTAAGAGTATTATAGCATAAAAAACTACTTACTAAGATAGTAAATAGTCTATTTTAATTTATGAGTTAGATTATTGTCATCTTTAACTTTTTTTGAACTTTCATTTAAATAAGTCTCTTTTAATGCAAGTTCCAAAGCTTGTAAAATATTAAGTTCTTCTTTGGAAGTGATTTGGCATTTTTTAATTAAATCAGAAAAGTAATTTAATTGAGTCCAAACAAACTCCACAAAAATATTTTGATCATCAGCACTTAAATCTTTAGTAAAGACATTTTCATAACCATAATATTCATCAGAAATATCATAAGCACATTCTTCTTGTCTATAACAATTATATTTGTAAAACTTTTCAGGATCACTAAGATTAGCATAAGCATTAACAATATCTAATAGAGTACTATAATCATAAGTACAATCATGCTTTTCAATTAAAGTCTTAACAATAGCAAAACGACTAATAAAAGCATACTTAATCATCGCCAAGGTAGCATCCTTTGCTACCGGATGCTTACTATCCACACTCGGTAAGTCTAAAAGTTTCCAATAATCAATATTCCCATAATTTAAAATTTCCATAAACCCATTCATCCCCTCAATTTCTCCATATGTTATCATTATTATCTACTAAAGTCAAGCGGTTTTTGTGAAAAAAAGTTTACAAAAAAGAAAAGAGGCACCCTTTTGGATGTCCCTTTATTCACCAATTTCAATGTATTTCTTTTCTGGTAATTTTCCTTTATTTTCTACCTTAGGAACTTCTAAAGTTAAAATACCATTCTTGAAATTAGCTTTAACATTTTCTGGCTTTACTTCATCGCCAATGTAGAAGCTACGTGAGCATTCACCATAGTATCTTTCTTTTCTAATGTATTTACCTTTCTTGCTATCGTTGTCTTCATTATTAACTTTCGCATTAATAGTTAAATAACCATCGGTAATATCAATCTTAATATTCTTTTTATCAAAGCCTGGTAGATCAATATCTATCACATAATTATCTTTATCTTCACGGATATCCGTCTTCATCATTTTGCTTTCGCTTTTTCTAAAGAATGAATCTCCAAAAATATCATCAAATAAATCAAAATCTCTATTTGGTACTAACATCATATAAATCATTTCCTTTCACTAATACAATATTATACCTAGTAAGGATATCTTTTTTCCTTACGATTATGTTATACCACTTTTTATTAGCACTGTCAAGTAGTAAGTGCTAATTATTTTGACTTTTTTGTTTCGTAAGAAGAGTTTTAATATCTTTACTATTTGCTTCCTTAAGAGTTACCCATTCTAGGGAGTACTCTAAGTTATATAATTCTTTCGCTAGACTAGAAAGTTCCATAAACTCTTTTAAATATTCCTTATAAATAAATTCACTTGATGCTTCATTTAAAGCAATACTATAGTTAACAACCATATTCTTAATACTTGCTAAGACATCATTTAACATAGCTTTACTTTCCATACTTTTCCCCACTTTCTAAGACTTTGGTTAATCCTTTGATATTATTATCAACAGTATTAATTACTTTCTCTAAGTAAGGACATAAGTCTTCATCGAAACATTCATCGACGAAATAAATTAATTTACTCTTTAGAGTATTATTCCAACTTAACATATCTTCTAGATAAGCTAAGTCTTTAGTTGAGACCATTTTAGGCCACATATTCATCACCTCAATTATATTATGAGAAGGATTTACTCTTTTTATAATGGAATTTAGTGGAAATTAAAAAAACTTTAGAAGTTAATTTTCTAAAGCTTTTATTCCCTCTATAATACCCTTAATTAGATTATCATTTTCAAATGCACTGATAATATCTTCTAAGGCTTTTTTATCATTATCATTAAAATCCTTAGTATAATTAGTAATCTCATCTTTAGCTAAATTATCCAAAGCTTTTAAATCATATTTAAGAGTAATATCATTTATCTTTAAGATACCTTTCAAAGAATCATTACTATCTTCTAAAGTTTCATTACTCATAGTACCAGTATACTTCTTACTTCCCACATATATATTATAATCAATACTTAGTAGTTTATTTTCCATCGAAGCATCTAATACTATGGAATTATTACCCTTATAATAATAAGCTATATTAGTCTTATGCGTATTATTATTTACCGTTATTTTTCCAGAAATCTCATTAGATAACGTATACTCAATTGTCGTTAAATTATCATCAATATTAACAGTTATATTAATTCCTTCAACAATACTTAGATTTACCTTAGCAATACGATTACCAATCATATAGATATTTAAAGTACCAAAATTATCTTTAGTCCCTATTATATCTTTAAAATTATCTTTAGTAATACCAGCAGAAGCAAAATAATTACCAAATAAAGTAAATAAATTATCTTTAAGAGATTTATTATTATTAATATTATTAATAACACTAGTTAAAGAACTTTTATTTAAGACATAAGAATACTTAGTAACTTTAGTGTCTTTATTATTAATACTAGTAGTTATATTCTTCTTAGTAATATATCTTTTCTCTAGAGATTTTAACATTACTTTCTTTAAAGAACTCTCAGTTTCTTTAAGAATATTATAATTAATATTAGGAGTTAAAAAACTATTTTCGATAATATCATTAATATTAGCCACATTATCTAAACACTCTGTATCATTACAAGCACTAAAATTATAATTAACACTGTAAGTATTAGTAAGACTAGGACTTTTTATATAGCTATTATTGTTTTGATAATAGTATGTTAATTTATTATCTCCAAGAGCAGTATCTAGTTTTATATACTTACTCTTAGGAGAAAAATCTAGATTAAAGTTGATTGTTTCTTTAGAATCGGAAAGTTCTAAAGAAACTTGATTATCTTTCATAATATCAGGGACATTTTTTAAAGCTTCTACCCCCTTATCTAGATAATCAAAAGACTTAGTAATAACCATTTTAAAAGGTTTTACTTTGTCATTTAAATTTATATAAACTATTAAACCGAGTAGTAAGAAAAGAAGAATACTACCGATTATAATAAAATCTTGTTTAGTTTGCTTTTTCATTTTCTTCTTTCCTTTCTAATTAGCAGCACACAATCCGGCTCCGAAGATAGCACCCAAAAGGCCACCACCGGCCAATAGCCAACCAGCAGGACCACCGAGGATTCCACCAAGAATTAACAATCCAGTACCAGTAGCCCCAAGAGCGCCACCAGCGACTGCAGAACCAGCATAATCAGTACAACCTTTACCAGTAGCAACGGCAGTTGCAAATCTTGGCGTTCCCGCTCCGGTAACAGCTCGACCGGCAAAACGTATTTCGCTACCCTTTGATACATAAGTACTCCAATAAGTACTATTTCCAAAAACGCTATCCCAATATGGATTATTTGGGTCCTTTTCAAACTCCTCAAGTTTAGTACCAGTCTGCCAGAACCCAGCCGTCTTAATACCGCTTATAATCTTATCAGAATTTTTAATATCTAATGTAAAATAGTAATTATAACCATAAGTTACAAGACCAAACCACCCGGAATCACGACTTTTATCAATATCTATTGCAATATCAGGAGTTACCCTATCAATCTTAACAGGAATATCATAAGTATGATTAGTAGAATGACCTAAATTATCCCAAATAGTAAATCTAATACGAGCAGTACGCATATTTTTTCCAATATCCACTTTGAAGGTATAAGATACACTACGGGCATTTACTGTCACATCTTTTACAATTGGTGATTCATAACCATTAGATATATCATAAACTGAGTATGTAACTTTATCAGCACAACCAGTTTGATCGTTTTTAGCATCTTTTTGACAACCAAAACCAACAGTTAGAGTTTCATCATTAGTCCAAGGCTTATTACTATTATAATTAGCAAATGGTTCGGGACCGGAAGTATCAATATTATTTATAACCATAGTTTCTCTATTCGAAATATTACCGGTATTATCAATGGTATAAGCATAATAAGTAGCATTTTCATTAACATGAGTTTCATAATTGTACTTACCATCGCTGCCATTAATACGAGTAAAATAGTCTTTAGTAGCATCATTTGGAAGAGGATTTTTACTTAAGTAGTATCCATAAATACCGGAACCACTACCATCTTCACCAACAAGACTTACGGGAACACTATCTCCTGTATAAGCTGTATTAAATGTAACTTTTAGATTAGGTTTTTCTTTATCGATTCTAACTTCAGCTTCCTTAATAATCTTAAAAGTGTTATTTTCTTTTTCTCTATCTATAAATTCTAAAGTGGCGGTAACTTTATTATTATAAATTAAATCTGTACTTACTTCATAAATATTATTACAGTTAGATGAATCATTCATCGCAATATCAGTACAATAAGTACCACTCTTATTATAACTACTACCTCCAACAGTATAAGTTATCTGATTATTAACTAATGGATATTTAGCTAGATTAAGACTACTATCTAATTTTACCATTACATAAACATTTTGACCAACCCAATCACTTACTGGTTGATAAGCACCGTTTACTTTGACATACTTACTCATAGTAACTTTAGCTTCTCTTTCTTCGCTTAAGACAACTTCACAGTTACCTTCTAAATTAGTTTTAACCTTATAATCGTCCATATCCTTTTCAATATCAAATGTTACACAGTCTAAGTATTCCCCATTAACAGGATTATCAACTTTTTCCATATCGGCATTTTCGGGATGATCTGCAGCAATATAACCTAATTCGATTAGATGAGCAACTGAAATAGTCGCACTTTTGACATTATTATCACTAGCATACTCATATGCTTTTTCTTGTAAATAGTTTATTTTTTGAGTCAAACTATTTTCTTTGACTTTTTTACTTATTCCGTTATAACTAGCAATGGCCACAGTCATTAAAATTCCTAAAATGACAATGACTGCTAAGAGTTCAGGAATAGTAAATCCTTTATTCTTTTTCATATTATCCTCTTTCTAAGACATCTAAGTCTTGTAAATATTCTATTACTTCTTTAAAGATAGTATTTTCCGTAAGAACATTCTTAAATTCATTCCAATAATCTTCTACCTCTTTAGGATTCATTTTATCAGATTTTACATTTTCTGGTAAAGTAAGATTATTATTTTCTTGATAATTTATATTCAAATTGAATTTACTTGTCTTTAAATTTACATTATCTTTATTTATCTCAATTGAACCTTTATTAGTATTTAAATTATTATACATATTATATTCTAGTAAAGTAGAATTTTGTTGTTCATTAATATTTAGTTCTAAAGATTTATTATTACTACTATATAATACAATATTACTATTATTAGGGCTAATTATACTTCTTAAACTAAGAGAATTACTTTTATAGTAGATAGTTAAAGTCTTAGTTAAATCAATAGTTAAACTAAAACCATCTTGAATAGTTAATTCTATTTTTGTAACTTTTTTATTAATCTTATGAATATTTAAAGTTCCCAGGATATCGTTATCTTTTAATTCATTAAAATTTTCTTTAGTTATACCATAATTACTTAAAAGATTAGGAAAGGTCTTAAAGATATTATCTTTCAAAGACTTATTATTATTAATCTTTGTAATTAAATCTCCAAAAGAATTTTTATTAATTAAATAAGAATATAATACCTCGGTATTATTATTACCCTTTATTTTTCTTTTAGTAATATAATTCTGATGCCAAGATTTATTAATAGTAGTTTTTAAATCTTTTAAGATAACTTTTAAATCTTTAGATGTAACATTACTGGGAGAAAAAGTATTACTTAAAATAGTATTTAAAGAAGTAGGACTACACTCTTCACATTCTTTAACTTCATAATCAAAAGCTTGATAAATATTATTCTTCTTTAGATAAGAAGTATTATTTGTATAAAGATAAGCCCAGTCTTGATTATGATATTTCAAATTAGCATAAATATTTTCATTCCAAGAACTTAACAGTAAATCTAAATTAAATTTTTCTTTAGAATCATTAAGCTCTAAAGACATTTTTTTATCTTCATTAAGAAAACCAATTATATTTTGATATTTGTCTAAAGTATTATCTAAAGCCTCATAAGTAGCATTTACTGTCTCTTTATATATTCTAGTATCATCATTAAAATATAGAATTCCCAGAAATATGATAATTATTAGAGCAAGGATGCCAATTAAGATTCCTTTCTTTTTCATAAATCCTCCTATTTATGAGCACACAAAGCCCAACCAATAAAACCACCAATAAAGCCACCAATTAAACCGCCAATGATAGTATAACCTAAATAATTAGTGCAACCTTTACCATTGGTTTGCCCACCGGTATAACCGGCAACTCCGCTTTTGGAAACTACTCGAGCGGCAAAAGTCCGACTTTGTTTTTTCTTTAAGTAATAAGAATAAGTTTGTCCACTAAAGAAATACTTATCTGATTCATCGGCTGACATATTTTTTAATTCATCAAGATTAGTTTTACTAGTAGAAAAACCATAACGATTAGAATCAATTCCACTTGGAGGGGTGTTCTCAGAATAAACAGTAACTATAAACCAATATCCCTTTAGACGAATCAAGCCTCTATCTTCAGTTTTATCTATCTTAATAGTAGCCTTCGGATTTACTTTATCAATTAAGACTTTAATTCCTTTTACTTCTTTTGTAACTTGATTATTAAGATTATCTTTAACCGTAAAGATTAAATCAATCGTATTAATATATTTATCATTAGGAACACTGATAGTATCAGAAACGGTTCTTGCTTTAACGACAACATTTTCTTTTATAGAAGTGCGATATCCATTAGAAGTATCATAAATTGAATAGATAACTTCATCTTGACAACCAGTTTTACTATCAGAATCACATCCAAAGGTTAAATTAAAATCTTGCATTGTCCAGTTATTTCGATGTTCATAATCTAGTTTGATACTAGGTCCTTCAGTATCAATATTATTTATTTTGATGATAACTCCATCTGATCGATTACCAGCTTTATCAAGAGCATAAGCATAGTAAGTCCCATTCTTGGGAGCCGTAAATTCATTTAAAGAACGAAATTCATCATTACTCGTAATATCAACATCATCAAAATAATAACCAGCTATTCCTGAACCTTCCCCATCACTAGCACTTAAAGATACGGGAACACTACCAGTCGTATAAGAAGAAATAGTACTATAAGATAGACTTGGTTTTTCAATATCAAACTTTAACTTAGTCTTAACTGATACTAAACCAGTGGTATTTTCATAGGTAATATTATTTAAATAAGTAATATTCATCTTAACAGTTAATTTAGTATTAAGAAGTAAACTCGATGAGGCTTTATAAACATTAAGACAAGTTGTATCAGGCTCATCAGTATTAATCGTATCACAAATGATTCTTTTAGAGGAGCTCCCAGGGATATCAGGAGTTTTCTCTTCAGTAGTGGGTCCTAATTGATAAGTTATTTTATTATCTAAAAGATTAAAATTAGCTTCTTTAAAATCTACTAGAACATAGATAGGCTTATTAACCCATGTATCATCATCTAAAATCTCTTGATAAGTATCATTTTCTTTAATATATTTATGAATTTTTAGACTATTTTGTTGTTCTTCCGTCGTAACGGTATTGCAAGAACTATCTATATCATAGGTAATATTATAGTCTGCTAAGTCTTTTTTTATTGTAAAAGTCATACAGTCTAAGAAACCACCAGTAAGAGGATTATCAACTTTCTGATACTCTGGATTTTCAGGGTGATCAGCATTGACATAACCAAGATTCAAAAGATTATTAACACTGGTAGTTGTATCTTCTATATCATAGTCAGTAGCATAAGCATAAACTTTCTCTTCTAAATATTTTATTTTTTCCTCAAGAGCTGTCTTCTTAATACGAGCACTAATACCATTATAAGTAGCAGCCGATATTAGAACTAAAATACTTAAAATAACAATGACCGCCAATAATTCAGGGATTGTAAAAGCACTTTTAACCCTACTTTTCTTCTTCATAACAACCTCTTATCTTCTACTTGGAAGTATATCATAAAATAGAATCAAAAAAAAGACTAATATTTACAATTAGTCTCTTAAAATTAAATTAGTTTAAAGCGTCTTTTAATTTTGAACCTGCTTTGAATGAAGCAACAGTCTTAGCAGGAATATGTAAAGGTTCTTTTGTTAATGGATTAATACCATCTCTAGCTTCACGTTTTTTAGCACTAAATGTACCGAAACCAACTAGACTAACCTTTCCTTCTTTTTTAAGTCCTTCTACTATGCCTTCTTGAAAAGCATCAACAGCACGAAGAGCATCAGCTTTTGTTAAACCTGCTTTAGCAGCAATAAATTCAACTAATTCAGTTTTTCCCATAATTATGTCCTCCTATTATAATGTAATTATGTTATAAGGACTACAATCCTTACATATAGAATTTAGCACAAATAGATAAGGTAAATCAAGGGAAAAAATGATATTTAACCCATTTTCCTGTAATTTTCTTGGTTTTTATAAAAAAATAAGACTAATTATTCTTGTTTTTAGTCTTATTTTTAGATTATTTGACATTTATTAGACACTAAATAACGATAGCTATTAGGTTGTTGGCGCCTTTGTTGACAATCTTCGTAACAGTTTGACTTAATTTATAACGGGTATTTTGGGGCATAATGGATAATTTAGCTTGAATACCTTCTTGAACGATAGTATCTAGACTGCGACCGAAAATTTCACTCTTCCAGATACTTTGAGGGTCAGTCTCATAATCTTTCATAATATAATTGATTAACTCTTTACTTTGGAGTTCACTACCAATAATCGGTTCAAAGGTTGAGGTAACATCTACCCGCATTAAATGAATGGAACTAGCAACGGCTCGTAGTTTTACCCCATAACGACTACCTTGTTTAATAACTTCTGGGGTATCTAACTTCATATCTTTAAGACTTGGGTAAACGATTCCGTATCCGGTTGATTTAGCTTGTTTTAAGGCACTTTTTATACCATCTAGTTCATTTTTATTATCTTTATAACTAGCAAATACTTTTAACATGGAAGCTTTGGTCGTAACTTCACTACCGATGAATTCTTGTAAAGTCGCATTATATAGTTCATCCGAAGAGTCTAAGTTAACCATAACTGTACCTGTCCCACTATCTAACTTACTAATATAGGCTTTATTTATGTACTTAGAATTTTCAAAATAAGTAATTAAGTTATCAACATCTTTTAACTTTTTAATTTCTAAAGTGCTATTTCTAATAAGTTCTAAGTAGTGTTTCTTAATATCATTTTTATTATCTAAGATAGATACCCACTCTGGGATGGAAAATTCAATATCTAAAACAGGATACTCATACAATGCTGTCTTTAAGACTTCATAGATATCAGCCTCTCGCATATCTAAAACGGATAAAGGCATAACCGGAACATCATAGTTTTCTTTAATTTCTTTAGCAATACTTAAGCACTCATTACTACTAGGAGTTTTACTATTTAATATGACAATAAAGGGTTTACCAATATTCTTTAATTCATTAATACAACGAGCTTCGGCTTCAATGTAGTCACTTCTCTTTAAGTCTCCAATGGTTCCATCCGTCGTAACTACGATACCAATAGTAGAATGGTCTTTAATGACTTTTTCAGTTCCAATAGAAGCGGCTTCTTCAAGACTAATTGGTTCGGAAAACCAGGGAGTTATAATCATTCTGGGATTACCATTTTCATCTTCGTAACCGGTAGCATTTGGTATAACATAACCAACACAGTCAATAAGTTTCACATTACAACTGAAGTCTTCAATCTTAATATTGGCGCCGTTACTAGGAACGAATTTAGGCTCGGTCGTCATAATATTTTTACCACCAGCACTCTGCGGTATTTCATCAAGGCATCTTTTCTTTTGGGTTTCATCTTCAATATTAGGAACAATTAAGTTCTCAATAACTTTCTTAATAAAACTAGATTTACCCGTCCTAACGGCTCCTACTACGCCTAAATAGATATCCCCATTACCACGGGTAGCTAAGGGAATTATTACATTATCTTTCATCTTATCACACTCTCTTACTACCTAATTTTATGTGATAGCTATCTCTTTAGAACTAAAAAAGACTATTAAGCCTTTATTAATTCCATAGGGAGTTATAAATTTCTAAATAGTCTTTAATATCTTCATAAGCATCATTTGGACACTTCTTACTATGACAAGTAATCTCATTAGTATCAGCATTATAGCTAAATGACATTTCATCATCGGTATAAGTATGAATATTATGCATAATATAGGATTCTACTCGATAATTATGGTCTTTATTATAGTAAACGAAATTACTACCATCAGTTCTTAGAGAGATTCTACTACCATCATCAAGCTTACGTTCTAACTGGTAACGGCCGTTATAAGTAAAACCTTTATTAAGAAGAGTTTGAGCTTTCAGAGCTTGTTCTTCATAGAGTTTTTTTCCCTCGTTATCACTAGAATTATCTATGCCAATAGAATTTTCCTCTTCTTGGATATTATTTTTATCTAGGAGACGTTCTTTTGTTAAGTCTATTATCTCAGTAGTAGTATTATTAGCAAGAAAATAAGTAACAGTAATAGTAAACTTACTATCGGTATAATCTTCTTTTTTAAATAATTCCTTGTACTTAGTACTTTCAATCAAATTTCCTTGAGGAATAGAGTTTTGACCACTTAGAAAATCATCATCAATCTTAAATTCAATGGCTATGATATCTTCATCTTTAATATTAGTATTTTTAATATGGAAAGTTCCATAAGAGAAGATATTTTGAATAGATGAGTTAAGGAAAAGACCATCAGTATAAGAAAAATTCTCACTCTCACCTTTTAGCTCATAGACTTTTACTTCATCTTTCTGATTTAACTTAATACCTAGGATTACCACGGTAATAATTAAACTGATAAGAAGAAGCGCTAAGATAATCTTGGTAATTAGATTCTTTTGCATATAGTTTTTCACCTCAACACTAAAATACCATATTTAATTAGGATAGTAAAGTTTCTTTAATAGAAGTACTTTATGGTAAAAGTGGTACCTTTCTTACTAGTATCTACCATAATAAGACCATTATTACTTTCAATGATTTTTTTGGCAAGAGACAGACCGATGCCGATACTATTGGAAGATGAACTTGCCCCTTTATAAAATCTTTCAAAAATATGAGGTAAATCTTTTTGACTAATTCCGGGGCCATAATCTCTTATCTCGATACTAGTATAAACTTTATTAGTAGTAGTCATTATATCAATTTTACTATTTTCATTAGAGTGTTCGACACAATTTTTTAAGATATTTGTAATCGCCTCGACTTGCCAGTTTAAATCACAGTTGATTTTAATACCAGATTCAAGATTCTTGACAATCGTTATATTTTTTAAGTCACATAAAGGCGAAACATTCTTTATGGAAGAGGTTACTATCTCGTTTAAAGAAACCTCTTTTTTTAGAAAATGAACCGTATTGGAATCTAACTTCGATAGCTTTAATAAATTTAGAGCTAAAAAGTTCATGTTAAGAAGTTCTCTTTTAATATCTCTTATAAAGTCTTCTCTGGTATTCTTATCCATATCTGGGTTATCAATAATATTATCTAAAATAATTAAAATAGAAGTAATAGGAGTCTTTAATTGATGAGAAATATCGGCTAAGGTATCTTTTAAATCTTTTTTGGCTTGTTTAGAATTTTCTGCATCTTCTTTTAATTTAATAGTTACTTTATATAATTCATTTTTTAAAATAGATAGTTCATCTTCCGACATTTCTTCTATATCAATCTTATAATTTCTTTTATTTATTTCTTCTAAACACTTGGTAATTTTATTAATCTCTCGATCTTTTTTAGCATTAAATCTTAAGAATAAGAAGATAAGGAAGATGGTACTTACAAAGACTATCGTAATATTAGTTACTAAGAATTGCTGAAATTTATTATCATTTTCTTTAAGAAGAGATTTATTATCAATAGTTAGACTATATTGTTCCAGGACTTTACCATCTTTTTTAGAACTTTTTAAAATATTATATAGTTCTTCATCTGTAATATCGGGATAATCTTCTTTAATTTTTAAAATAATACTAGTTATTTTGGTATCAAAATTATCTTTATATACTTGGTATTCATATTTATTAATACCATAGGTTAAAATGATAATAAAAATCGTATATAAACTTAAAATTATTAAAAACTTTTTTAATTTTTCTTTATTTTTCATAATCAATCCTGTAACCTAAACCTTTAACGGTCGAAATAATATCGGTTCCTAATTTTTGTCTTATTCTTTGGAAATATACAGTTATGGTATGGCTATCAACATCATTACCAGTCCATTCATAAATTTTATCTAAAATAGTATTACGACTTACGAGCTTGTTTAGATTTAAAAATAAAAGATGCAGAAGTTTTAACTCTAAGGGGGTTAATTCGAGTTTAGTAGTATCTTTATAAACTAACATTTTATCCATATCAAAACTTATATCCCTGACTTTTAAAATACTATTATGCTTTTGGCGTAATAAGATTTTATTAATACGAGCCAGTAATTCTTTGGTTGAAAAAGGCTTAGTTAAATAGTCTTCGGCTCCTATTTCAAGACCTCTTACAATATCATCTTCCTCATCTTTAGCGGTTAAAAAGATAGTGGGAATATTTAAAGTTTTTAGATTATCGGTAAAGAAAGTAAAGCCATTACCGTCCGGTAAGGTTACATCTAAAATAATTAAGTTTATCTTAGGATTATCTTTTAAATAAGATGTGGCTTCTAAGAGATTTTTACAAGCATAAACTTCATAGTTATTTTGCTTTAAGGTATAAGTTAAACCTTTTATAATAGTTAAATTATCTTCAATTAATAATATTTGCATAGAAAGCACTCCTTTTTTATATCTTATAATTTTTTATAGTTAAAGAAAAGGGCTTTAAACCCTTTTCTAAATATTTTCGTTTCTAATAGTTTCAATAATATTCTGTTTATTTATTTTTCTTAATGAATATTTCATCAGTAAGGTAATTAAAAGGTAAACAGCCATAATACTAATTATAATCGGAATTATTGGTAATTTATAACCCGAGAAATCACTGCTGGCTAGATAATGATAGATTAAAACGGATAAACCAGTACCTAAGATAATACCTACTATTAGAGATTTAACAGTCATAAAGATACTTTCTAAACGAATCATTTTGGAGAATTCTTTGGTAGTCATACCTATACTTTTTAAAGTAGCAAATTCACTTCTTCTAAGTTGCATACTAGTTGTAATAGTATTAAAGATATTAGTTATTCCAATAAGGGAAATAACAATAATAAAGCCGTATAAGAAGATACCTACTAAGATATAGAAGTTACGCATCATCTCTACTCGTTCTTCAGTGTTATAAAGTTCATAATCTTCATTATTTACAATTTCTTCTATCTCATCTTGAAGTTTAGAAGCCGCAGTTGAATAATATAGGGCCACTATATAGGTACTTTTAGTTGGTAAAGTTTTATATAAATCTTCACTTACAACTAATATAGGTTGATTGTAATTTTCTAGCCCAAAAGGATATTTATCGCTTAAGGCACCGACTACTATTGAAGTAGGATTATCGGAAATGTTTCCTTTAATCGTATCACCGACTTGAAAATCAAACTCCCTAAGAATTCTACTTTTTTCTTTATTTGTTTCGTTTTCATATTTAATCATCGGATATTTATCTATTAAAATGCCTTTATCTTTAATGGTTTCATAGTCTAAGTTTAAAGTCTGAAGATATTTTTTATAAGCCTCATCATTAAGAGAAAAAATAGTTATATAAGCATCAATATCATCACTTAATTCGAGGTTATGCCACTCTAGATAATCCTTACTATAATGGGTATTAGAAACACCAAAAATGCTTGTCTTTCTAACAACAACATCTTTAATATTATCTAGTTTAGTAGTTTCTAAAAGTTTTTGATAAGTAGTATCATTACTATTTTTAACCGATAGATAAATATTATAGTCCGAAGAACCTAATTCTTCTCTAATACTTTGGAAAGCAAGAGACATAAAGGATGCTAAAGCAATGAAAGTACAAACCGAAATAGCAATGGAAATAACAGTAGTTCGATATTTTTTCTTATTGCGTTGTTGATTTTTATAAGATATTTCACCACCAACTCCAAAGATTTTACTAATTAACTTGGGAGTTTTTAATTTTCGAGCCTTAATTTTAAGGTCAGCACTGTTTTTAATCGAGTCAATAGGTGAGATTTTACTAGCTCGCTTAGCACTTTTAAAGGCCGAAAAGTAAATAGTTATGATTCCTAGACCAATCGTAAATAATAAAACTAAGGGTGAATAAGAAAATGTTAATTTAAGACCACCAGACATCATCTTATTTAAGAAGAAATTACTAATTATTACTAGAATATAAGCCGCTAAAAGTCCAAATAATAAACCTAAAGGAATACCAATAAGTCCCAAGATAGAGGCTTCATAAAAGACATTTTGGCGAATTTGTTTTTTAGTGGCCCCAACACTTCTTAACATTCCATATTGTTTGGTTTTCTCGGTAATAGAAATGTCAAAACTATTTTTGATACAAAATACAGAAGTAAAAACAATAATTAGACAAACTATTAAGACAACCGTACCTAAACTCCTGGTAGTACTTTCATCTAACGGATTAGTTTCTAAAGTTATGAGATAGTTATTACTATTAAACTGATATTTACTATTTTTCATTTGGATCTTAAGCCTATCATATTCAGAAGCACTAAGATAATCTGACTTTAAGAATTTTTGTAAAAGGTCCGGTTCTACTCCTAAGATATTAGCTGTCACTTTAACATGATTTTTTAAACCGGTTTTATTATACTTGGCATAAACATCTACTTTATCGGGAATATCTTTAGAATCTAAATAAGTAATAAAGGTATAACCCGGAGCTTTATAAGGCTCAATGGTACGATTAGGTCTTTGGGCAATACCAACAATTTTGTAAGTTTTACTATTCGTATCGATAAGATGTTCATTATTATCCGGATCATATTCTTCATTTTGATCTAAAAGATAACCATTTCCTACTCTTTTGCCAACATCTAAAGTAATATAATCTCCGACTTTTAGATTTATCCGTCCATTCGTTTTTAAGTGGGTAGGAATTATTATTTCCGAAGCATTTTCTGGTAATCTCCCCTCAACTAAATGAACTGAAAGATTATCTAGAGATTCTTTACTAAAGGCTTTTATATAAGCATAAGGTTTATATTCATTTTTAGAATCATTTAACTTAGCATAACCAATATTACTAGTTAGATAAGTAGCCGCAATTCCAAGGTTATTTTGAATATTTTGAATATCTTCTTTAGAAACATCTTGATATTCATAATGAAAGTTACCAAACTCATATATTTCATAATTAATTAAAGAATTTATGGCACTAGAATACATAGTAGCCACTGCACTTACTAGAGCAACGGATAAGATAATACCGATAATAGTTACAATGGTGCGTTTCTTATTAAATTTTAAATTTTTAATAGTTAATTTATTTAGTAAGTCCATATTAAGCCTCACTTACAATTTTACCATCTTCAATTTTAATAATTCGATCGGCCATCTTTGCAATTTCTAAGTTATGGGTAATCATAATAATGGTTTGTTTTAATTCTTTGTTAGATTTCTTTAAAAGTGCTACAATTTCATCACTAGATTTAGAATCTAAGTTACCCGTTGGTTCATCGGCTAAAACAATAGTTGGTCTAGTTATAAGGGCTCTACCGATACTGGTTCTTTGTTGTTGACCACCACTTAATTCATTAGGAAGATGATATCTTCTTTTTTCTAAGCCTAAATGGCTTAACATGTTTTCTAGTTCTTCATTACTAACCTTACGATTATCGAGCGCTAAAGGCAAAGTAATATTCTCCTCCACATTTAAAATTGGTATTAAATTATAAAACTGATAAATCAAGCCAATTTGACGACGTCTGAAAATAGCTAGTTTATCATCATCTAAGGCAAATATATCTTTACCGTCAATATAAACTTTACCTTTAGTTGGTCTATCTACGCCGCCGATTAAATGTAAAAGTGTAGATTTCCCCGAACCAGAGGCTCCTACAATAGCCACAAATTCACCCTTTTTAACGCTAAATGAAACATTATCTAAGGCTACAACTTGGGTTTCTTTTTTACCATATATTTTGGTTAAATTTTCTACTCTTAAAATTTCCATAGTAATCTCCTTTTCTTAAAGACATTATATGATATTTAAAGTTACAACTAAGTTACATTTTTAAAATTTTTTTATTTAAACAACCTTAGAGTCTTGCCAATTAGTAAATTTACTCTTTAAAGCCTTTAATTCATCTGAGATAATCGTTATTTGGCCATCTTTTTTTTTTATTAATAATAGCAATTTGGTTACAACCACCAAGTTCTAAGCTATCTAATTCATCGATTTTAAACATATTACCACAATTTTGACATTGGATAGAATCACCTACTTTAACAAACTTAATCATCAGTTTAATCTACTCACCAATTCCATTACTTCATCAACGACACTAGTATCGCCTTCTTTTATCTTCGTAACAACACAAGTCGATAAATGATTTCTTAAGATATCATTACTAATACTCCTTATAAAATAACCTCCATAAAGTCGTTGTATACCCCCTGGGGGGGTCCAAACTTATAAAAAAACTATTCTCCAAAGAAAACAGTTTAAAACATAATTAAATAATCAATAAATTCTAAGATGGGACTAGCAAAAACAAAGATAATAAAATTCGAAATGATTAAGAAAGGTCCAAAAGGAACTTCCCTATCTTTATATTTAACTAAATAATAAAAGGCAATCGGTAAAGTAAGTAAACTTGCTAAAACTAGATTGACAAAAGCTAATTTATATCCTAGGGATAATCCAATAAAGAAGGATAACTTAATGTCACCACCACCTAAAGACTCTCTTTTAAAAGCTTTATCTCCTAAGATTTTAACTAATAACATAAAGAAGAACAATAATAATCCACTTAGAATGGCAATTAAAGTGTCAACAAGACCACTAGTGATTAAGGTAATAAGGATAATAAGGATACTACCAATTACTAAAGGTTCATCTAAAATAATAAGATAATTAAAATCAGTAATACAAGTAATTACTAAGACACTAGAAATCACTAGACTAATGAAGAAGTCAGGAGATAAGCCGAAGTAAAGATAACTAAATAAGTAGAAAAGACCTGTAATTATCTCAATTAAAGGATACCACCAGGATAATTTGGTGTGACATTGTCTACACCTACCACCTTGAATCAAAAAAGAAATAATAGGTATTAGTTCATACCATTTAAGTAAGTGCTGACATGATTCACAGTGGCTACCAGGCTTAATAATGGATTCATTATTACTTAAACGATGGGCAACTACATTAAAGAAGGAACCCATTATGGTTCCAATAATAAAGATATAGATAGCAATAATTATATTCATTACATTGTCCCTCCTGAAACATTATTATACATATCAAACATTGGTACTAAAATGGAAATAATTATACCTCCAACTACCACTGCTAAGAAAACAATAGTAAGAGGTTCAATAAAGCTCTTAATGTTATTAACCATTGAGGCATGTTGTTCTTGATAGTAGTGACTAACCCGATCCATCATTTCAGCTAATTCACCAGTCGATTCTCCTGTTACTATCATATTATAAGCAACATCAGGAACTGCCCAATGGTTCTTAAAGGCTTTGGAAATCTTATCTCCTGTTACGATGTTGTTAATCGTATTATACATTATCTCCTTATAAATCTCATTATTAGTTATTTTGCTTAAAATTTCAACACTCTGTGTAATATAAACATTATTTTTTAATAAGGAAGCAAAAGTTTTAGTAAATATGGCTATTTCATTATAAATGATAATATTTTTAATTACCGGAATATGCATCAAAATCTGCTGAACCGTTTTTCTAAATGCTTTAACCTTCTTATAAGCCATAACAAAGAGAATAATCGCTATTATAATAAGAATTAAAAGAATCCAAGCTTTAGTCTTTAAGAATTGGCTAGCAGCAAGAACTAAAGCGGTCATCCCCTTAATTTCAACTCCATTAGATGAATAAATATCCTCAAATTGAGGTACTACATAAAGAATAATAAAGCAAACTACCACAATTGCAAAAATAATAACGATAGAAGGATAAGTCATTGCACTAATCATTTGTTTCTTTGTCGTTTCCATCTCCGTATAATAATTAGACATATCATCTAAAGTAGCCTCTAAATCTCCAGTAGCCTCGGCTGCTTTTAACATGTTGATAAGTAATGTTGGAAATTTTGAACCTTGTTTTTCTAAAGCATTGGAGAATGAATTTCCCATTGTTAACTCGTAAGCGATGGCTTGCATCGTAATTTTTTTATCTTTTTGTTTAGCATATTGATTAATTAAAATTTTAATGGCATCATTTAAGGTAATACCTGCTTTAATATAAGTTGATAACTGTGTTAACCAGAAAATCAGGTCTTTAGTTGACCATTTTGATCCAACCATTGAAGAATCACCATAAATGAAATCAATCCATTTATTATTTTCAATTTGATAAACTTCAACTCCTTCATTTAGAAGAAATGAGTTAACATCCATTTTAGTTAAAGCTGTAAAGTTGCCATACTCAATTTTACCATCTAAATTTTTAATTTTGTAACGATAAACTTTAGCTTTATCAGGAATGTTAGCATCTGGTTGTTGAAGTTCCAACTGTAATTTTCTTCTTTCTTCTTCTAAACGCAACACTTCTTTTTGCGTTATACCTAAGAAATCTTTAATTTTTTTGACAATAACTTCTAAATCATCACTTTTTTTCTCTTTTTTCTTATTCATAAACTTAGCTTGTTGATAAGCCTCATCAACCGTCTTTGATGAAGCATTAAATAAAGTTGATAAGGGATAAGAAATGCCACGATATGCTAGATAAAAAATATTTAAGATACTTAAGAAAAATTCCTGCAAAAAACTAGATTCACTTTTAGTCTTTGATTTCTTTGTTTTATTATCTGTAACCTGATTAGCTTTCTTAGAATTAATATCATTAGAAGGTACACCTTTATCTAAGGGTTTTCCTTCATCTTGATTATTAGTTTGATTCTCATTATTACCTTGAGTTTGATTATCTAAAGAAGAAGCAACCGTCCCTACATCTTGATTATTTAAAGTATCGTTATTAGTTTGTTTTTCTATAACATTATTTGAAGCATTAATTTGATGAAAACTAGAAGTTTCTTTTGAAGTCAAATTAGAATTATTTACTTCAGAATTATTGTCAGGATTAAAAGTATTATTAAGAGTTTCTTGATCCATATCATTACCACCTATTGTAATCATTATAGCAAATTTAAGACAATAATAAAACTATTTTTCATATACTATTTTAGAAGGTGGTTTTATGTATCCAAGTAATTTTAATAGTTTGTCATTAGGAAAAATTATTGGTGGTTTATCCAAAACTTTAAATATTGTCAATCAAGCTTTACCTTTATATAAACAAATTAAACCTATCATTAGGAATGCCAGTGGAATTTTAAGTGTTTTTAAGGAATTTAATAAACCAGATACGCCAAGTTCCCCAACAAATTTCAAAGAAAAAAGTACTCAAGCAAGTACGGTTGATGCTAAAATCATTGAAACTAGCAGTTTAAATACGCCCACTTTTTTCCAATAGATTTTCTAAATCTTTTTGTTCTCTTTCAAGAATCTTAATAGTCTTTGAATTGGGATTTTCTTTTTGGATATTATTAAGAATAGTTTTATTCTTCTTTAGAAGATATTCGTAGTAAGGAATTTTATCTTTTTTTAAGATACCATATTTTATTATTTCTTCATCAAGGATGTTAGCACTATTTTTCACAAATAAACAAACAATATACCAGAAGCCTTTATCAAAAACAGTCTTTTCATCTATGAGATTATATCCTAAAGAAGTTACTCTTCTTCTTAAGATTTCTAAATCATTATTTGATTGTAGAATCAACTTTTTTATTGGTTTAATTTTCTCTTGATTACTTAGAATATGAAGGATTGTACTAGTTCCCATACCACTGATGACTAAAGTATTAAGATTTTCCGTATCAAGTTCCTTGAGGCCATCAGTTACAATTAAAGGAATATTTAATTTAGCTTTAGCTACATTCTTACGAGCAGATTGTAAGGCTGTTTCTTTAATATCTGTTAGAATGATACTATCTACTAGTTTATTTTGGGTTACATAGATACCCAAGTAGCCGTGGTCAGCACCGATATCGGCCACTTTGTCAGTAGGATTTAAAAAAGAAGCAATAGCTTTTAAACGAAGGCATAGCATTAGTCAGTTAAGAAATCCTTTAATTTTTTAGCACGGGATGGATGTCTTAATTTTCTTAAAGCCTTAGCTTCAATTTGTCTAATGCGTTCACGAGTAACATTAAACTTCTTGCCAACTTCTTCTAAAGTATGACTAGTACCATCAACTAAACCGAAACGAAGTTCAAGTACTTCTTGTTCTCTTTCTTGGAGAGTTAATAAGACACTCTTAATTTCCTCTTTTAAAATCTCATTAGTGGCATATTCTTCTGGTGACATGGATAATTCATCTTTGATGAAATCGCCTAAATGAGAATCATCTTCTTCCCCGATTGGAGTTTCTAAAGAAACAGGATCTTGGCTAATTTTAATAACTTCGCGAACCTTTTCCACCGAAATTCCCATCTTTTTAGCAATTTCTTCTTCAGTTGGTTCTCTATTAAGTTCTAGAGTCATTTGACGTTGAATACGAGCCATCTTATTAATAGTCTCAACCATATGAACAGGAACGCGAATTGTACGAGCTTGATCAGCTAAAGCACGAGTGATGGCTTGTCTAATCCACCAAGTAGCATAAGTTGAGAATTTAAAGCCTTTATCATAATCGAACTTTTCAACGGCTTTCATTAGACCAATATTTCCTTCTTGAATTAAATCTAGGAAGAGTAAGCCACGTCCAACGTATCTTTTAGCAATAGAAACCACTAAACGTAAGTTAGATTCCGCTAAAATTCTTTTAGCATCCTCATCGCCAGCAGCCGCCGCTACCGAATACTTCATTTCTTCTTCCATAGTAAGTAAAGGAATCTTACCAATTTCTTTTAGATACATGCGAACTGGATCATTAATGTTAACATCTTTAGTTAACTCTTCATCAGTTAAAACTAGTTCTTCAGTCTCTGGTTTATTCGATGAAGAAGAGTCATCATCACTTACAATATCAATATGATTATCAATTAAGGCGTTATATAATTCATCTAGAGCATCAGCATCCAAATCTAAGCCTTTTAAATGTTCAGCTAGAGTTTCATAAGTAATAAATCCTTGCTTTTTACCTAGAGCAATTAACTCTTTTTCACGGTCTTTTAGTGGTTTTATCTCAGAAACAGCAGCCTTTTTAGTTTCAGATTTTGTCTCAACTTTTGCTTCTTTCTTAGCAGTTGTTTTTGTCGTAGTCTTTTTTGGAGCTGCTTTAACATCTTTTAAAGCTATATTTTGCTCGCTTAATTCTTTATATAGAACTTTAACATCTTTGGGAGTTAGTCCATTTTCACGAACAATAACCGCTACATTTTCATAACTAACATATCCTTGTTCTTTATTAATTTCAATTAATTTTTCTAATACCTTTTGTAATTCTTTATTCATAATTACATCACACTTCCTTTTTTAATTTTTATAATCTGATTAGCGAGTGCTAATTTTTTTTGTAAATCCATTTCATCGCTAAGAGCTTTGGTTAACCTTGCAATATCTTCCCTATCCTTCTCTCTTTGATAGCTTTTTACTGTCAACAGAAAATTATCTTCATTTAAATCTTTATCATCGGCTATTATCTTTTCGACTTCATTACTTAATTCTTCATTATAAGAAATATAGGTAATAAAATCGGCAACTGTTATATTATAATTCTTCTCAGTGAAAAAGACAATTTCATTTGCAATACTTCGGTAAATTTTATTAGGAAAAAAGCCAATTTTTTCTTGATATTCTTCGACATAGTGTCGATCATTTAACATATAATAGAGCAATTCCCTAGTAATTTTATCCAAAAGCGTTATCTGGGGCTCTTTCTCTTCTTTCCTATTTTCTTTCGTTTTAAAGACTTCGACTGCAATATTCTTTAAAGATTCCATTTCATTTAAACGCTCTTTTAAAACCTCTTTATCCACCTGAGAAATATTGCTTAGTTTAGTTAGACATAAATCTTGATAGATAGGATCATTATTTTCTTTAATATCTTCTAAGATTTGATTAATAAAATCCGTAAACTCTTTTGTATTATTGGTATCTATCTTAGTACCTAGAGTCTTTAATTTAAAATCGAAGAATTCAATCGCACCAGCAAGCATCTTCTTATAGCCATCAATTCCGTAGGTAAAAACATATTCATCGGGATCTTTTTTTAAACTGATTCTTACAACTTCAACCGCTACACCACTTTTTCTTAATAAATCCCCATTTTTTAAAGTAGCTGTTTCCCCCGCTTCATCCCCATCTAAAGCCAGAATAACGATTGGGCGTAATCGCTTAATTAAATCAATTTGTTCTTTAGTCAAGGCCGTTCCCATAAGAGCAATAACATTTTTTACCCCATTAATATAAAGTCTTATAGCATCCATCTGTCCTTCGACGATAATTAACTTACCACTTCTTTTGGCCTCTTCTTTAGCTAGATGATAATTGTAAAGGAAGTTACCTTTCTTATAAAGATAAGTTTCTTTTGTATTAATATATTTAGCTAAATTTTCCCCTCTATAGATACGAGCTGAATAACCAATAATATGACCATAATCATCGCAAAGAGGAAAAGTAATTCTTCCACGGAAAGTATCGTAGACTTTATCTTCACCCCTATTAATAAGTCCCAAAGCCTCTAAATTATCAAGAGTATAGCCTTTGGGTACTAAAATGCTTGCTAAGACATTATTATCTAGAGCCAACCCAATCCGAAAGTTTTTAATATCTTCGTCTTTTAAACCCCGCTTATAAAGATAGTCCTTGGCACTTAAACCACTTTTCGTATTCAAGTTATTCTCATAATACTTGTTAACCAATTCCATAAGATCATATTCTTTTTGATATTTAAGAACGACCTCTTTTTTGATACTGCCAGTTAAATTATACCCAATTTTATCAGCAACTATTCTAACGGCTTCAATGAAAGAAACGTTTTCGTAGTTTTCGACAAATGTGAATACATTACCAGCGGCTCCACAAGAAAAACATTTATAAATCTGTTTGGATGTCGAGATGCTCATACTAGGTGAGTGATCATCGTGAAATGGACAAACACATTTATAATCTTTACCTTTTAAAGTCACGGGTATATAACTGGAGATGACATCAACGATGTTACAATTATTTCTAATTGCATTAATTTCTTCATTACTTACCATTGCCATAAAATTTATCCCTCTATATATAATATATTAGGGATACCCCCCTAATTTAATTCAAAAATTGCAAAAAAAATGCAAAAAATTGCAATTTTTTTGCATTTTGAAGCGAAATCTCGCATTTTTTTACTATTTTTAAACTTACCAAGTCATTTTTTCTTTGCCAAAAAGACTTGCTTTATTATTCAATTTAGTTTATATATATCTATAAGAACATAATCATCTAGGAATATTTTCATTATTTATATAGGGTTCTTTTTTTACTATCCCCTTCTTAAAATAAGTATCATTTGGTTTAAAAGTAGTATGGAGAAGAGTTTTAGCAATTTGACTACCAGGATATTTTAAATAGTTACTATATAATCTTAAAATATCCGGATTACGATAACTTAGGCGAATATTTTTTTCTTTATCAATATTGTAAAGACTAGTAGCTCTCTTCTCTCGAGCCTCTTTTTGTTTAGGAAGGATTAATTTGGGTTGACCACCACCGCCAATGCAACCATTCGGACAGTTCATAACTTCAATCATAATATATTTATCTAAATTAGGAAGTAACTTTTCTAGATTAGGAAGTCCATAGACAGATGCTACTTGATAAGTTTTATTGGCGATACGAATGGTAGCTTCTCTTAGACCATCAAAGCCTCTTATACTTTTAAATTCTAAGAAGTTAGCATCAGCATCAGTCCCAGTTAGATAGTAATAAAAAGTTCTCATAGTAGCTTCTAAAACGCCGCCACTAGTGCCAAAGATATTCCCGGCTCCAGAACCATCTGCTAAAACCTTATCAAAGTCAGTCTCTTCTTGTGTTTTTAAATCAATATTTAGTTTTTTTAACATTAAGGACATTTCATGGGTCGTTAGACAATAATCCATCCCAGGAAGTTCTGGTCTTTTGATTTCCATTTTTTTAGCTGTGCAAGGAGCTAACATAACGTTAATAATTTTTTTTGAGTCTTTTTTAATCTTAGAAAAGAAATACTCATTGATGATACTAGCTTGCATCATAATAGGACTTTTGGTACTTGAAAGATTATTTAATAATTCTGGATGATAGATTTCGGCATACTTAACCCACGAAGGACAACAAGAAGTAAGAATAGGCAGCTTTTCTTGATGATTTAAGCGGTTTACTAACTCCATAGCTTCTTCCATAACTGTTAAATCAGCCCCAAAAGTTAAATCAAAGACATATTTAAAGCCGAGCTTTTTAAGGGCAGTTACTAATTTTTTAGTGACAATAGTCCCTGCCTCTAAACCAAATTCTTCCCCGATACTAGTTCTGATAGCAGGAGCAACCGAAATAGTTAAAATATTTTCTTTATCTTCTAAAAGTCTTATAACTTCATCATAATCATTTTTCGTATCAAGAGCATTAAAAGGACAATTTAAAATACACTGACCACAGTTAATACAAACTGGTCTTTTGACATCATCACGGTTATATTTAATTCCTACGGTATTTTCACAAGTTCTTTTACAAAGACCACAATTAGTACATTTATCGGAATCAAATTTTAAAGAACAGTTATTCTTCTCTACCCAAATTGCATTCGAAGTATCTTTCTTAAATTCTTCTTTAGAAGCTCCGCACTTAGGACACTTATAGTCCTCTAGAGTATTAAATTTTACTTTAGTAGCAACTTCATCATAAATAAAGCTACATTTCTGACAGATATATTTCATATTAAATCCTTTCTACTATCACAAGAATATCATAATTAGTAAACTTTTTAAAGACTAAAAAAGTAGAAATCTTCCTTCATAAAAATAATATCCTCTTAACTTAAAGCGATTTTTTATAAAGAGTAAACTCATGAAAATCTTTAACTTTAAGATAATGATTTCTAATATAAGCATCAATATTCTTAGAAAGTTGACCACCTGTATAAACTCTATTAAGAACAAAATAAGTATTACTATCTAAAGAATTAAAATAATCTATTACTCTTTCTTCCCCATTATAGCCTAAGTTTCCATTTAAAAGTAAATCATAAGATGTAATGGGATTATTAAGCAAGTATTTATATATATAAGCATCATACATAAGAAAATAAGTATTATTAAGATTAGGTACTTCTTTTAAGAATAAATCTTTATTGACTAAATAACTACGAGAAATATCTTTATATTCTAAAGCATTTTCTCCCTCTACTAAATCTTTATTAAGATACTGTAAAGGAATAGAAAGCACAGGACAAATTAATAAGATACTAACAAAGTAATTAAAATATCTTAGGTAATTAAGATTATATTTTTTCTTTTTAACTAGTTTATCTAAAAAATAAATAATTACGGGGATAATACTTAAGATAATATGCATCGTATTAAATATAGGATAAGCCATTATTTGATAAGTAATTAAGTATAAGACTTTAATGTCCTTAGTCTTAAGATAATAAAGAAAAAGATAAATAATAAGACTTAAGATAAATATCGTTCCTAGATTAAAGAAACTATTCTTACTACTAAAAGAAAAAAGTCCTAGAAAAGTATAATTTAAAAAATCTAAGAAAGTATTAGTAAGAATAAAATAGATTAGAAAGAAAAGACAAGGTAGAAAAAAGGCTCCTATTCTTTTAAATAGTCTTTTGGGTTTCGTAATTAAGTAAATGGAAGGTAATATTAAAAGGATAAATGATTGTTTAGTCAGGAAAAGAAGTCCTAAGATAAAACCAATAAAAAAATCTTTTTCTTCTTTAATGTTAAGAAGGATAAGAACTAAAAAAAGGACTAAGAAGTTATAACTAGGTCTTAAAATAAAGCTAATCAAAATAATACTAGGAATAAAAGTATGAGGATATTTCTTATAAAGATAATAATATAATATGGTACTTAGAATAGTATTATAGAGATTAAAAATCAAAAAATTATTCCCTAGAATTCTCATTAAAATGCCACCTAAGAAAGGATATAAAGGCGTAATTACCATATTATAGTCTTTATACATAAGTAAATGATTGGCAAAATTATAGGAAAATCCATAGTTCCAGATTAGATCATTATCCGCATTACTATAAGTAATTAAAATTCCTGTATAAATGAATATAATAATAAATATTAAGATATCTTTCTTCTTTAGTCTCATAAGTTCTCCTAGTATTATTGTAGCATTTTAGTCTTAAGAAAAAAAGTATCTTAAGACCTCTACAATGATACTTTTATTAAGGTACTCTTGGTTTTTAATTATCTTTAAAGCATTTTTCTCTAGTATAAATAGAATATATTACTTAAAAAGAATTATTTTTATTTTCTTTTAAGATTTTATATGTTACGATTAGGTTGTAAGCATAGACTTACATGGAGGGTATAAAATGTTTAATTCAAAAAATGGTAATAGTATTTTAGAAAGTGAAAAAGCTCTACTTGAGACTTTAAATGACTATAAGTGGTTATTATCTAGTGATGCTTATTCTTATTTAGAAGCTTTAATTGGCTTAGAAATATCAGCATATGATCCTAGTATTCAAGAGCAAGAAAGAGAAGTTTTAAAAAGATTAGATTTATATAAGAAAGTATGTATCTATAATATTTGTATGCGTACTAAAAGATTATTAAATGATAATAGTAATGGAATTATCTTAAGTACAGTTGAAAACTTTAATAATCCAATCGAGTTTAATATCTATGGAAATGTTAATGGTACTAGTTTTCCCGTTTTTGCTTTTGATATTGAAAAAGAAAATCCTAAGTATATTGGCGATAGTGATGTCTATTTATCAAGAATTAATGATGAATTAAGAAAAAAAGAAATGGATAGATTAGCCAAAGAAGCCGTTTTAGAGGAGCAAAAACCTAATCCTCATGCTATTCATGATGGTATAACGAGAAAAGAAGAAGAAAATGCGGCTTATTGGGAAGCTACTCATCGAGTAAAGTTGGCTAAAATAAAAGAAGATTTTAATAAATTAGCTAAATTTTATGGTTTAGATAAGAATGCTGAAGAAGTATTAGCAGCTAAAAACTATTTAGGTAATCTTATCTTAAGTGATATGCATCTAAAAGAAAGTGATTTTAGTCCTATGCAGTGTAAAGGTATGAAAAGAATTTTAGTAAAGAGATATCCTGGAATTTCTATTCGCGCTAATATTGATAATATTTAGTTGGGGGTTGACCTCCAACTTTTTATATTCTATTTGCATATTATGTGATATTATAAAGAACAAGATTAAGGAGCAATTATGACTTTTGAAGAGAAATTAAAAAGAATAAAAAGAAACGACGAAAAAAGCTATTTACTAATATCACCAAGTGTCATTGAACCGGTAGGAAGTTTAGTTGAAAGTGATGAGACCTTTAAGAGCGAAAAGGCTTTAGAAGATACTCCTACTTTTGCTAATTACTATTGTGAAGAAGTCATTACTTACGAGGATTTAAAGACTCAAAAACTAGAACTAATGAAGCAAACAAAAGTAATTAAGTAATTTTTACACATTTTTTAACTAAAATCTCATAAAATAATAGTAAATAGCAAGATGTCTAATTGACAAAATGACTATTTTAAGATAGAATTAAAAATGTGTTGGGACTTTAGCCAAGTGGTAAGGCACGGGACTGCAACTCCCCCATCACCAGTTCAAATCTGGTAGGTCCCTCCAATAAAAAAATAAGCTCCCCAAGGAGCTTTTCTAATATGCAGGCATAGTTTAGTGGTAGAATATAAGCTTCCCAAGCTTAGGATGCGGGTCCGATTCCCGTTGCCTGCTCCAAATTGATAAGAAACTCGGAAATCAACTTCTGAGAGTAATAAATGCTAACTAGAAATAGTTGGTTTTTTTGTCATTTTGGGTATATAATGTTATTTAGGAAAGGATAATTGATGAAAGAAAACCAAAAAACCAATTTGGAACTTTCTAAAAATTTGAACTATGCATTATTAAATTTAAAGCAAGATATAGAAGAAGCTAATAGTTTAGAAGATAAGATATATTTTGAATTAACTAAACAGCAAATAATTGAATATATAAACTACGCTTATACAAACATAAAGAATTGGAAAAATGATTATGAAACCAATAACTATAAATTAATTGCAAATGAGTACAAAGAAATAGAATCTATCATTTCGCAACTAGAATTATGCTTAGTCGAATTTGAAAATGAATTCCATATGGAAGGTATATCTTATTCCATATTCCAAATTGGTAAAATTATATCTAATTTAAAGAAAGAGAGTGATAAAAATGTCGAATGAAAAGCCAATAATAAAAGCAACTACCCCAAATAGTGATAAATATTATACTAAAATAGATGTGTATACATCAGATCCCAAAGGTCCACATGAATCAATTCACATTGCAGTTGATAGTGATTCAAAATCAGCACACATCATAGATACAACTAGTGGTAATACAGAACATACTGATGTTAAATGCTATTTAACTACAGCTTGTATGAAATATTTTAAGGAAAATTTTGATGATAACTGTTATGAATTAACAGTATTAAGATGGTTTAGAGATAATTTTGTATCAAAAGAAGATATAAAACATTATTATGAAGTAGCCCCCATAATCGTTGAAAGTATTAATACTGAAGAAAAGTCTAATATTATTTATGATTATATTTATGATAATATAGTCGACTATTGCGTTGAACAAATCGAACTTGGAAACTATGACAAAGCATATAGTAGATATAAAAATAGTGTCTTGATATTAGAAGAACAATTTGCTAAGCCATCATTGCAGAAAAAATTTGTAAAAACTCTAAAAAGAGCTATTGTATAAAAATTATTGATTTATGAAATACTATTCAACTACCCTATCGTTAGAAATTCAGCTTACAAATCTTTTCTTTTGTAAGTTTTTATTTTGCTTAGGATTATTATAATACTTAAGATAGTTATACTTCCAAGGACAATAGGAAGTTTATAATCTTTAGAATAAGGTTTAATCTCCAGAATATTACTTTCTAAAGGATGATTATCTATATAACTTAGAAAATAATAAGTCTTAGTATTATCCTTTATATCAATAGTTATCTTCGTATCTTTATCTTTCTTACCACAATTTACTTCAGATACTTTCATATATAGGATATCATCTAAAGAATCTTTATAATACAAAGTACAAGTAGCATTATCTAAAGTACTAGTAAGTTTTAAAGTCACTTTACTCTTAGATAGTTTTACTAATTCAATAGAAGATACTTCTTTATCTAGTTTATCTTCTTTAATCTTATAATCTAAACTTATCTTAAAACTTTTAAAAAGACTACTCTTCTCTTCTTCACCATTTAAATTAATAATATCATAATCTTCATAAGATACTTCAATATTATCATCAGAAAACTTAGCATCTTTTAAATAAGACTTGGTAATACTTTTTATCTCTTCCGAAGTATTACCATTACTAAGAGCTATAATATCAATGAGTTCTAAGGTCCAAGTATCAGGATTATCTAAGATGTCAAAACGATTATTTATATTTCCTGTAAAACTAGTCATAAGAATATTATCTTCTAAAATATATTTAACTACTATAGATTTATTATTATCGGGATTAAGAGTGGGATACTTAATAGTGAGGGTATCTTTTGTAATATAGATACTAGTATCTCCCATATTGGTATACATATGATAGGTAGAAGTATTCAAAAGTTCTTCTTTTATTTCTTTTAGACTTAAAGCATGAACAGAAGAAGAAAAAAGAAAGATAAAAACTATTAGAAATATTTTCTTCATTAAAAATATTCCTTTTCTTCTAATACTTTGGGATCTAACAAGATTTTAGCTACTTCTTGCCATCCTGTATGATAATCATATCCTGCTCTTAAGATACCCTTTTCTTTTAACTCTTCATTAGATATATTTTTATTATGATATGAAGGAAATAGGATTCTAATTGGAATAGCCGGATTTAAATTAGAGACTAAATCATCTATTTGAATATCTGCTCTACAGATATCTTTGGCTCCTGTAAATATATAGTTCTTAGGAGGAATAACATCTTCGGGAATTAAACGATAAAGAAGTTCAAACTTACTCTTAAATATTCTTCCGGAGTTTTTTAAATCAAAAGGATTACGACAATCACTACAAGGATATATATCATAATACTTACTTAAGATTTTAATAGTCTCTAAAGTTCCTGGTAAAAGAACAGGATTCTCATACTGATCCTTTGTACTTATAAACTGATAAAATTCTTGTTTTCTAGCTTTGGGAATAGCTACTTCATCAATATAATACTCCGTAAAATCATCAATCGTATAATTAGTATTTAAAAACTCATTAACAAACTCTAAATAACCAGAGAAGCAAAATACTTCATCTATATCTAATAATATTTTCTTTTTCATAAGACTCCTACTTTCTTATAAACTCTAAGATATCATGAATAATTATATCTTTTTCTTCTTCTTGAATTAAATCATGTCTTAAATGAGGATATACTTTTGATGTAACATTTCTATATCCTAACTCTTTTAAAAATTTTTCTAACTCTTTAAACTTTTTAATACTTATTATAACAGGATCACAAGTCCCTGCTAGTAAAAGAATATCTAAAGATTTATTCTTCACTAGATAATCTTTCTTCTTAAAAGCATGCTTTTGAAGACTAAAAAGATTTAAGAAACCATTAGTCGTAAAGATAAAACCACATAAAGGATCACTATTATAGTTAGTCACATTCTTCTCATTTTTACTTAACCACTCATTAGGATACTTATAATTCTTATTAAAACTTTCTATAGAAAGCTTATTTAAAAATTCATTAGGCTTTCTTGAATTACCAAAGATATTAGCTAATTTAGCCACTAACAATCCTATATCCACTAGATTGTTTTTAGTTGGAGGACCACAAAGAATTAATTTGGTAATCTCATCATCATACTTACTAATATAATTACGACCTATTAAAGTTCCCATACTATGCGAGAATAAAATGACTGCCAAATGAGGATATTTTTCTTTAAAATAACTAATAACTATATGAACATCTTCAACTAAAAGTGCGGCATCATCACTATAAAAGTACCCTAAGTCTTCTGGATTTTTAACACTTTTCCCATGACCACGATGATCATAGATAACTGGTAAATACCCTTCCTTAGCTAACTTTTCTAAAAAATAATTATACCTTTCTTTATGTTCACTCATTCCATGTAAAATGACTACTAAGGCTTTCGGCATCTTTACAGATATATAATTAACATCAAGATAAATACCTTTAATACTAGATTCTATTTGTAAATTGTTCATAAATCTCCTTTTTTAGTTCTCCTAAATTATATCATAAGAAGAAAAAATACACTAGAAAAGGTAAAATTTTGTATGTACTGACCTTTTTTTGAGGGATTTTACTGACTATTTTTAGGATAATTAAAAAGAATACACTAAGTTTGGCGTATTCTATTTATATCAAAACTAATAAATCATAATAGAGATATTGTATACTTCATATTACGAATAGTAATAATCATCTTAATAGAAGTAGCATATTTCATATTATAATCAACTTCTAAGACTTTATTACCACTTATATCATTAGAAGCCGATTTATCAGTTACACTACTAGTATATGTATTATCATTATAAATATATTCAAAAGTAACAAAGTTATTATAGAAGTCATTACTTCCATACATGCTATAATTACTAGTATTATCTAAAGAAACTAAACTATCTAAGACTATTAAAGTCTTTTTAGTATTACTATTATTAGTAATAGCATTCTTCTTAAGAGTACAATTATCACCCTGACAGTAATTATATTCATAAGTATAATTATCGGTTAGATTATAATCATCAATAATAATACTAGAATTCTTCAAAGTAGTAGTTTCTAAATCAATACTCTCTTTTAAAGAATAATTTCCCTTATCTATAACAGTATCATTTTCTTTAGGTGATACTTTTAAAGTCTTATAACTAGGAGTTCCTTCTCCATTAACATATTTAACGCTATCTAGAATTTTAATCGTATAAGAATTACTAATCTCATTATCAAGGATACTATAACATAAAACGTATTTATGAGTCTTATGAGATTCAATCTTATCTTTATAATAAGGTTCACCAAGGTCTTTAAAATAAGTAGATTTATCTAAGATAGGATAAACATAAGTATTACCAAGTTGTAACCAGAAATTATCGGTATCTAATTCTTTAGGAGTCTTACTTTTATTTGTAACTGATAAGACTAAGACTAAATAATGATACTTATCACTTAAGGTATTTCCCCCGTAATCTAATTTCGTTAGATAAGAATTTTCGACGGTAATATTAAAATTACTATAAGTAAAAGCCTTATCAATCCGCACATTATTATTTAATTTGATGATACCATTAATTAAGAAGACAATTAGAACTAATCCTAAGATACCACCAAGTCCCATAAAAACTAACTTGTTATCAATGATATAATACTTAAATTCACGCAACTTTTTATTTAAGAATCTCTTAATCTTATAGTCTTCTAACTGGACACCAATTTCAATTTCAGCATCATCTTCTTTAGCAATATCAATATCATCTCGAAGATTAGTAAACTCAAAAGTAGTTAAGTCAAACCCAATGACATTCAGAAAATAAAAGATTAAGAAAATAAAGTTAGGATAAAAAGTAAATTTTGAAATATCACGGTATAATAATCCGGTTTGACTGGTAATCGTATTGAATTCAAAATTATCTAAAGTACCCCGGTAGATAAAAGTAAAGACAAAAAGAATCGTATAAAAGATAGCCCCAGTTAAATAAAGTTTCGTATCTTTATCTTTACTCTTAAACAAAATAAAGATAATAATATTCATGAGGATGATAACCAGTAAGGCAATTGGTAATAAGTAGCCAATGTAATGGAAAGAAAGCTCTACTTCTTTGGTAGTATAACTATTAGATACAAAGGTTCCAAAAAAATGCATCAAATTAAAAAGTTTAAAAGTCACAAAGCCAATTAATAACATCATCATAATATTAATAGTCTTAAAATGTTCAATTAAGAACTTAAAAGGTTTTCTTATTATCATATGAACGCTCCTATTCTATTTTAGTATACCATTTAAAAAGATAAAATAAAAGAGTCCACGATAATCTCGGGACCTATTTTTTCAAAATGAATTCTTTATTTATTAGTTTTATTAATCATTAACTGACCTGGTAGTAAGTAGATTGTCTGATTCATTTTAATAATTTCATCAGCATTTCTTTTAAATTTATCAGCCACAATACTTAGAGTATCTCCATCTTTAGTGATATAAAAGCTATAACCACTCTTTGGAATCATTATCTTCTGATTAGGATAGATATAATCATCCATATTTAAGCCATTTAAGGCTGCTAGTAAAGTAGGATTAATATTATAACGACGAGCAATCGCATAAAGATTATCACCACTATTGACAGTATAGGTAGTAAAATAATCATTACTTGCAGGAACAGCAATATCCATTCCGGCTCTTAACATTACTTCATCATAAAGATTATTAATGCTCATTAGCTCTTCTTTAGTCGTATTAAAGCGACTAGCTATATCATTTAAAGACTCATTGTAACCAACGGTATACTTATCATACATAAAAAATCACATCCTAATAATAAGATATGTGACTTTTTAGTTTGTGTTAATCGGTTTTTTGGATATATTTTTTCTTTTCTTCCATCATAAATTCCGTAATATTAGTTTCAATCTCCGTTAAAGCTTTTTTATCAATATTAGATAAATTAACCATTTCTTTAACCGTATCAATAGTTATCATTCCCCAGATAAGTCCTTCGTAGACTTCTAAATCATTAAACAAATCGGGAGTAATTGAAGTAAGGGCATAACCAACAAACACACGAGCTTGGCCAATTAAGATTCGCTTATTAGTTAGAGCAACAACAGCTGTACTGAAAATATCTTTGTGAGTATCATTCTTCTGGGCTGGAAAAGCATAGATTACTTCCTCACCGGGATTCAAGTGTTTTTCCACCACATCAGAATGTTTCTTTAGACGCCAAGCAATCCCGCCGTGAAATTTTCTTTTAAATTCTAAAACTTTTGCATATACAGAGCCAATACTTTGTTTTTCCACCGTAACTAACATATTCAATCACCTAAGCTTGTTTTATCATAAAACCAGTAAAAAATCAATCTAAATAGTTAATTAAGAAGTAATAAGCTGCAAAACCAATGGCTAAAATGATTAAGATGATAAATATTGCTAAAAAGATGCTGCCATAATGGCTTTTTTTCGGGGGTTTTTCCGCTTCTACTTTGATATTAACTTCTTTTTCTTCGGATTCTTCTTTAGGAGGCTCTAATAAGACTTTATAATGGCTCTCTTCATATTTATTTCTAACTTCTTGATTACGGTTAACCGCATTAAGATTAATACTTGTCTGGGTCAAAGCCATATCAATTCTTGATTCACCAAAGCTTAGACGATGTTCTTCTTCTTCATTTGTTAAATGGTCAATATTACCGAAAAGATTTTCCGTAATTATTTTAGCATATTTACTGGATGTATTATTATCAATAATCATTCCAATACTCTTCTTATAAGCGGAGACATTTTCATTAAGTCCCCTACTAATGTCTTTAAAGAAATCATAGTAATAAGTATACAATGTATCTATTAAGACCTCTTTATCAACATATTTATTATTAAGACTTACAGACTCATTTTTCTCTAAAGTATTATTATAATTATATAAAGGAATTAAATTAATTATATTATTTTCTTTATTATAATAAATACCATAAGTATTAAGATTAATTTGATTTTGATTTAAAAGAAGCTGTCCTAGTAAATAATTTATATAAGTATTTTTAATTTTATAAAGAGATTTACTATCTAAATTAAAGACATAACTAATAATATTTATAGGAAAATCAATTATTTCTTTGATTAGATTAGTGTCTATTAGAGGACTACTCTTAGAAGAGGCATTCAAATGAATATAATTAGCTAAAAAGGTTGGAATAGCTCTTTTTTCTTCCTTAATTAACATTACCATTCTTTTAGATAAATCTTCTATAGTATATATTTCATCTTTTAGGGTAAGTGAACTAATAAGAATTGATCCTCTTAATTTTTCTTTTGTCAAAAGATGAAAAGCTGGCATAGCATTAATTCCTAATAACTTTAAAACTTCGTAATTAATAACATCTAAGTCTTCTTGATAAGGATCAAAAGATGTTCTTAAAAAGCCTAAGGTTTCTACAGAGGTATATATTTCTTTATCAGAATCTTTTTCTTCTATTCTTTTTTTACTTAAGACTTTATAAGTCATACGTCCCTTTAAGTTAATAGGACTGTTAGGAATTGCTTTTAAATTAATATTACTTGCTTTTAAAGTTCCATTAATGGTATCTACTAAGAAATATTTATCAGCATTATAAAAGTTTTTAATATCGGTTGTATCGTTCATATTACTTCATCCTTATCTTATAAGATGATTATAACAAATAATGACATTATTTTCTAGGTAAGTTCACGAAAGTCGCTATTTTTTTATCTTAATAGCATTTTTAATCTTGGCAATTTCCATATTAATTAGGGTTTTAGATAAGGTGGTACTTAAAAGTTTTAAACAATTCATTATAACAACTTTAGTATGATTATCAAGAGTCTTAGAGGCTTTTAAGACTTCTAGAATGCTTTTTAAATAATTATCAGAGATATCACTAACTTTTTTAATATTACTCTTTTCTAAAAGACCGAAAGTCTCATCAATAATTAGTTTTCTTTCTTCTAAGTCGTAGTGTTCAAGCCAATCATAAATAGCTTTATCAAGATTGTCACTTAAAGCACTTTTATTAGTTCGAAGGAATTTGTCATCGGATACTTGCCATGAGGTAGCAGCATGCTGCATAATTCCTTTGGCATCACTTTTAATAACATCTAAATTTTCTTGATTGAAAAGAACGCCGACCATTGATTCATCAGGAATGATATTATGAAGTTTTTTCTTCATTAATTTATAGTTTATACTGTTAAACTCGTTTTCACGAAGACCAGGGCCATCAAAAGAATATATTTCTTTAACTGCTAATTTTTTTAGTAAAGACAAGCGCATCGCCCCGACTAAAGCTAAATTACCTCCTTTAGAATGACCACAAATGAGAACCGGACGTTTATAAGTATTAATGATTTTTTCAGCATAGAAGCCCGCTAAGACTTGCGAAGTAGTAGGATACTTATAAGATAGAATAGCATCTTCCTTCCAGCCTGAAATAGTATTATCTGTTCCCTGATAAGCAATGATAACGTTTTTATCTGGTAATAAAAAGGAAACAGCTCCAAACTGAGAGTTTTTATCAGTTTGATATTCATAATTAGTAACAAAAACATCTTGAAATCTTGGAAAATTTTTAATAGAATCTAAAAGACTTAAGGCGGCACGTTGAGCAATTAAAGATTCTAAAAATATTTTACGGTTAATTTTATTAGCAATTTCGATTAAACTATATTTTTTATTATCAGTAAAATCAATGTTATCCAGGGGAAGATAAGCTAATTGACTAAAGATTAAAATATCTATTTCGGTTATTTTTTTCTCTTGATATGATATATTTTTATACTTTTCAATAAATTTATAATAGTTCATAATATCTACCTTTCACTTTTTCTTTTTAGTTAATTTTATTTCTTTAGATTCTTCTTCATCTTCTTTAAACACATCATAATAAATACTTGCTATTATTTTTTTCTCTTCTTCCGGTAATTCTTCTGAATCTATAAGACTTTTGATACTTTTACTAATGGCATCTTCAACAATATAAGTCTCAATAATTTCTTTTATTTCTTCTGGTTTCATCTTAGCAAGAAACCCCTTTACTTGTAATATATCAATGGCTTCTAAACCCTTTTTATTACTTAATTCAAACCAAATAGTACTAGAATATTCTTGATTTTGAAGTTCCCACACATAAGCATTTTCTAATCTTTTAGCACAAACAAGGGGAACTCTAAGAGCATTTATAATACTGGGATTTTTTTGATATTCCCGAAGTTCAAAATCACTCATGTTCTCTAAAAGTCCTAAGGCATACATTTCTTTAATTAAATAAGGATAAAGAATATTATAATCTCTTATATCAGTATAAGTCTTATAAAAATTATAAAAAGGTATAAACATTTTATATAAACAATCTTTTGAATCATCATTTAAATTATCATAAAATTCACAAAACTTATCATAATCAATCTTTAAACCCTGATCTGCCAGTGTTTTAAATATTCTTAAACTATTGGCCGTATCAATAAGTAAAAACTCAGCGGAAGTTATTAACCACGCTAATAATATATTCATAAGTATCACCTGCTCTTAACCGTATTCTATCAAATAGTATTTTCAAGAGCAATAATTAATGATAGTACTTTTTAAATTTTTCAAGTTAAAAAAAGCTAAATAGAAATTATTCGTTTCTACTCAGCTTTTACAAGTTCTATTTGGGGTGAATGCCGTAGATATCTACAACTCTTCACAAGGGCAATTGACATTTACATTTCTTTTAAAATCATTAATTTTTTTGAGATTCCATATAATATCGGCTATTTGTTTCTTCCTTAATTTTAAATCCTAACTTCTTATACAAATTAAAAGCTTTGATATTGTCTTTATATACCCAAAGATAAATATTATCGTCATTATCAAGGACATAATTTTTTATTATAGAAGAACCAATACCATTATTTCTATATTCTTTCTCAATAAAAATCTCATCCAACAATAAACCTTCATCTATTTTTCTAACCAAAATACTACCTATGATTTTTTTATTATAAATTATATTTTTATACTCTTTTATTAAAGCCGGTACACTTTTACATATATAATTATCTATTTTTGTCATTTCTTCTTCTGATAAATTTTTAGCATATTCAACAATTGATTTTAATTTATAATATTTTATTCTATCCAAATCATTAATTGTGGCATTTTCTATTTTAAAATTAAATATTTTCTTTTGAGTAAAAATGTAATTATAAAATTCATCATAGGAAATATTATAATTTGGTTTATTATATTTATATATAAGAACATTCAAATCTTTTGAAACTTCATTTTCTCTACTTTTAACAAATTTTATTTTAATATCATTTAGTAACTCATTTAAGTTATTGTATTCATGAATACCTTTTTCATCAAACCACGAATGTTCAAACCAATAGACCTTATTATCCATATAATAGACAAGAAAAGTATGCGATGGTAAATTGTTTTTATCATCTATATAAATAAAATAAGTTTCATTTTTTATATTATTTTTCTCAAATAGTTTTCTTTCTAATTCTACTTGGTCCCAACATACTCCAATTTTCTTATTTACTAATTCTTCTGGTGACATTAAATAATACACTTTATTAAAATCCACACTATCACAAATATTATTTCCATTATCATCTAAAAAGCCATATTCAATTTGTTCCATTACATTCATTATTTTTTGAATATTATCCATTATACATCACCTTTTTTTACTACATCAGCAGGACTTTCATCGGTTGGGGTTTGTGCTAAATCAGTTAAAGAAATATACTCATGACCATCAATTTGCAAAACTTTAATTGTACTTTCTTTAACATCTACTTCAGTTTGGATCAAATTATTTTTCATTAAATCAAATCCTTTCTATTAGTTGTTTTCTAATTAATATTTTACCATATAAATTAATGTTTTTCTCATATTATAATTTGAAATCATCATTTTTATTTTTAGACTCTTTTTCCTTCGAATAATCATAATTATCTTTTATATCTTTGATTTCTTTATCATTTATAATTCCATGAACATATAAAGCAACTGAAAAGTCATAATATTTATCTTTTTCTTTTTTATTAAACTTTCTATCTTTTAAAAATATTATAAGGTTATCAAACAATCTTAGTCTCTTGATAATTTATGCTAAAGCCTCCCAAGCGATTAAAAGTATAATCAATATTAAATTTCTTAAAGACTTTTAATACCCATTCTTTATACTCTTCTCCTACTATGACAAAGTCTAAATCTTTAGGTTTCTTAGCCATTAATAAATCTCTTATGGCCCCACCCATTAAATAGATTGGACACAACATTGAAATAGCAAATGCTGGGTAAAAATGTTTATTAACATATTTTCGAAGACGACTTTGAATAGTTAAGTCGATAGCAAATTCATCTGGTTGTTCATTATATTTTAAATCGTACTCCATAAGCAACTCTTTTCTTAAGAGATATTCTAACAAAAGTACCCTTTATAGCAATCTGTAAAATTTTAAAAATAATTTTCTTTAAAAAGAAGCAAAAACTACTATATATAATAAGGAAAAATTTCTTAGATGGGGCTATTCTTATAGATACATAAATTACAATAATCTTGGAAAAAAAACAAGTAATTTCAGAAAGTTATGTAAAATTTAGCAAAGAAATAAAAAAGAATAAAATCTTTTGAGGTTCTATTCTCACTTTTGCATTATTTTTTTCTTAAGATACGAGCTTTATAAGTGTTTTTAGCTAATTCAGCTACAGTCATAGGACCAACTCCTCCTGGAACTGGGGTTATATAGGAGGCGATTGGAGCAACCGAGGCAAAATCAACATCACCGCATAATTTATTATTTTCTAAACGATTGATGCCAACATCGATAACTACACTACCCTCTTTAACATAATCTTTAGTTATTAAATTTGGTCTACCAATAGCTACTACTAAGATATCGGCAAGTGTTGTATATTCTTTTAAATTATTAGTCTTAGAATGACATAAAGTCACAGTAGCATTTTGATTAGTTAAAAGAGCCGCAAGTGGTTTGCCAACTAAATCACTTCGACCAACAATAACGACATTTTTTCCGGCGACATCAATATTATTTAAGTTTAATAAATCTAGGATACCAGCTGGCGTACAAGGAACTAAAGAATCGGTACCATGGACTAATTTTCCCATATTGATATCCGTTAATCCATCGACATCTTTTAAAGGGCTAATAGCATTTTGAATTCTTTTAGCATTTAAGTGTCTTGGAATTGGCATCTGCACTAAAATACCATCAACATTGTCATCTTGATTTAATTTACTAATTAAGTTTAATAATTCTTCTTCCCTAATATCTTCTCTTAATTTATAATGACGAAAGTTGTAATTAAGACTAGATGCCATTTTCTCCTTTTGACGGACATAAACGCTACTAGCAGGCACTTCACCCACTTGAATTACTACAAGACCTAGTTTAGTATTTAACTCTTTAATTTCTGCTTTTAAGGATTTTAATATTTCTATTTTAGCTTGTCTACCATCTAATATATTCATTTTTATCACCAACCTTATTATAAGACATTTATCTATCTATTGCTAGCTTTATGTCGCAGTAATTTGGCAGTATTTTTCAAAAAAAGCCCCAATAAATGGGACTTTCAAAGACTTATTTGGTGCCTGTGGTGGGACTCGGACCCACACGATATTGCTACCACTGGATTTTGAGTCCAGCGCGTCTACCAATTCCGCCACACAGGCATATAAGTATTATAGCAAATAATAGTTTAAATAGATACTAAAATTTCACTATAATACTTAATTTTTGAAATAAATTTTATTTTCTTAAGCAAATACTTGAACCCACAAGTACCGACCATTAAATTTTAAAACGCCAACGCCAAGTTTGGTATAATCACCAACCATATTCATATAATGACCAGGAGAATTACGCCACCAAGTAGTAGCTTGTTTGCCACTTTTCTGTCCACATGCTAAGTTTTCTCCCCAGAAATCACCATATCCTAGTTCATCAGCAACAGAAAAACAAAAGTCTCCATTAGGACGCATATGACTTAGTTTATTACCGTAGCCAATTTCCATAGCTCTTATCATTGCTACCTTCATTAAATCTTCATCAAGTGCCAATTTTTGAAGTCCTAACTCTTCACGATAGATATTAGTATTTTCTAGGACTTCATTGGCTTCGGCCGCATATTTACTCCGATTTTCGATAGCCTCTGGTAATAAGTCTTTGGCCGTTGCTTGATAGTTAGAATAATCATAGGTTGTTTTGGTATTAGTCTTCTGATTTTTAGTCGTACCATCATTATATAAATCATAAGTAGTTGTGGTTGTCTTATTAATTTTTACTCCATATTTAAAGTCTTCACTAGTCGTAGAAACATCTTTTTTTGTCTCTATAAATTTAGGTTTATTTGGATTATTATCTTCTTCTTTAGTCTGATTATTAGAAGTTTTATTACTTCCCGAATTATTATTCTTAGGGACACTAGAACTTTTTTTCTTAATCAATAGTTTAGTAGTAGCTATGATTTCATTATTACTATTATCTTTAGCAATAATTGTTATATCATAAGTCCCTTCTTTAGAATAATCTACTTGATTTTGATATGCATAGGTACAAGAATCGCCACTATTATCCGTACAACTATTTATAAAATCTTCTATTTTATAGGTTTCTCCTTCGTTAATAGTAACTTCCTTTAATTTTAAATCTGGTTTAGTAGTATCCTGGATAGTTAAAGTAGTCTTATAATTTTTATTATTTATAGTAACCACAACGTCATAAGTTCCTACTTTATCATAAGATGATACTTCTATTTCTTTCCCATCTAAGTAGTATTTAATGACATAAGATTCTTTAATATCATTAGAAAATAATTCATAAGCAGTTAGTACAGGAGAATTAATTTCTAAAGAAATATTATCTCTAATCTTTAATTCTTCTTGAGGATAATATACCTCTTTAGTATTATGTCTCTTTTGATAATCATTATTTAATTTAGTATACAAAAGACTGGTATTAAGATAATAAGAAGTACCCCTACTATAATTAAAATAATTTGAACTGATTTTTTCATAAACGAACCTTTTTATTCTTTTAATTTTTATTTTATAGATAATTTTATTTAATATTTAACTATTAAGCCGAAATTATTAATTAAACTGATAGCTTGTTCAGGAGAAATAAAAGAGCCCTTAATATCCGAAACTTTAAAAATCATTCCATTAATCTCATTAGTTGATAAATCAACGCCCTGTAATTTAGTATCAGAAACAGTCATTTTGTCCAATCGACAATTATTAAAGACAAGATTTTTCTCAGTACATCCAATAAGACGCATTTCTTTTAGATTACTAGTTATAAAGCTAGTATTTTCGATTTTAGACTTACCTATATTAAGATAAAGACCATTAGATTCCTGGACTATTACATTCTTTAAAGTACACTCGAAGATAGAAGTCCCAAGCAAATTACAATTTATAAACTTAACCTGATGAAACCCACAATTAGAAAAGGTACTATTACTAAAGTTACAAGATTTAAAAGTAGTATTAGTAAGAACTATATCATCTATGGAAATATTACTAAAAATGCAAGCTTCATAAGTATTATTATCCATCTCAAGATTAGTAATATTCTGATAAGTATTATTCGTTATAATCATTTAACTTCTTCCTTATAAATAGAATTAAATAAGTCACCAGTTGCTTTTTCTTCCGTAGTAGTCTCAATCTTGGGTAAATCTTTAAGAGTTGACAAACCAAAATAATCTAAAAAGTCACTAGTAGTCCCATAAAGATTAGGACGCCCTGGTAAACTTGACTTTCCTACTTCTTTGATTAAGCCTTTAGCCACTAGTTTTCTAATTAACCAAGTATTATTAACGCCCCGTAATTCATCTATTTCAATGCGGGTAATTGGTTGATTGTAAGCAATAATGGCTAAAGTCTCTAAGGCCGCTTGAGACAAAGTATTAGTCGTTGGATTACAAATCAACTTCTGATAATACTCTTTATGTTCTTTTTTAGTCGTTAGTTTAAAAGCATCGCCAAGATAACTAATTCTAATCCCTCGATTATCATTCTCATAGGCTTGTTTTAAAGAAAGTAATATTTCTTTACAAGTAGGGATATCTTCACTTAATAATTCACTTATTTGTTTTAAAGTTAACCCATCATCGCCGGTGACAAATAATAATCCCTCTAGGATACCTTCTTTATTCATATAAACCCTCCACTATAATAGGACTAAAATTATCTTCTTGAGATATTTTTAGTTCTTTGTTTTTACTCATTGTTAAAATGGTTAGAAATGTTATGACAATATATTCTTTAGTATTAATAGTAAAAAGAGAATAAAAGTCAACTTTTCCCCGAACTTTTAAGATATTTTTAATTTCTTGAGTTCTTTGTTCAACACTTATTTCTTTTTTAGTAATAGTCGTATCTAAGGGTTTAGCAAGCTTTAATTTCTTTTCAACTTCTAAAAAAGCTTTATAAAGAGTATCGGCATCATATAGTCCTTTAGGAACCTCACTTGGCTCATAATACTCTTTTAGACTCTCTGGAAATCTTGTGTAAATCTCACTTCTCTTAGATTCTAAATTTTTAAAAGTTCCGGTAATATTTTTGATATTTTCGTACTCTAATAATTTTTTTCTTAAATCTTCTTCACTCTTAATACTAAACTCATCATCAGTTTCTTCTTCCGAATCATCCTGTTTATTAACAAGCATTTTACTCTTTAGATGGACAAGCTCACTAGCCATACTTAAGTATTCACTAGCAACATCTATATTTAAGTCTTGCATTTCTTTGATAAAGTCCAAGTATTCTTTAATCAAGGTAAAGAGATTAATCTCATAGATATCCATCTTCGCTTGTTTAACCAAATGTAAAAGGACATCTAATGGTCCTTCAAAATCATTAATATAAAATGTATAATTCATAAGTTAGTCTTTCTAATCACACTTATAGCCAATAGATTCTAATTCATAGTTAATAGTACTAGCCTTTTCATTCTTAGGATAATATAGTCGGTCGTATTTAGTAAAATTTTCTTCAGTAGCACTATAATCAATGCGAACGGTCTTAATAAAACCATTTTCTTTATTAACAAAACCTGCCGAAACGCCCACAGCTTTATTTAACTCATTTACTGTATTCTGAGTATCAAGAGAATATTTAGCATAAGCATCATCATTAGTAATAAAAGTATAATCAAAAGTATCATCTAAGCCAACGAGGTTATTACTATTAAAAGTATAAACTATCGTATGATTACTATTAGTACAAGTTAGTTTATTATTCTTTAAGGTTACACTTTGATAATCAGCTGAAGTACGTTCTAAAACTTCAAAACTTATAGCTTGATTATACTCGGTCTCACTAACAGGACTTTTTAAGGTAGTCTCTTCTTTACTAGCTAAAGTATCCATATTAATTAGAATTCTTCCTAAATATGTCTTAGAGTCATTATAAAAATCAAAATAAATCTTATGATTTCTAAAACTATAAGAAGTTTCCCCATTATTTAAAATTTTATAAGATAAGTAAAAGTTATTACCTTCGGTTGTCTTAAGAAAGTTAGATATTTTTAAGTTTCCAAAAGTTATCTCTGTATCTTCTTTTAAATCATAATAAGTTATTTTTGTTTCATCGTTATTTAAATTATTGTCGTTCTGGTCTTTATTAGTGTTATTTTCAATAGGATTATCTTTTCGATTATTATCATAGATAGAACTATTATCATCAATATGAAATATCTTTAAAACATCACTAAAGTAAGGAGTTATCTGAGGTATTAAGAAAACACTTAGGATTAGAGCCACAAACAAAATAAGTATGGCAACTGGACTCTTTTGCGTATCTTTTTTCATCATTCCAATAGTCTCATCCCCATTGAGTTTAGGCATCTCAGGACCATTGTTTACGGGAATTTGATTAGTATTTGGAGTTTCTTTAGTCCCTTGAGTCTGATTATTATTTGGAACATTCCCCGTATTTTGATTTACCTGATTAACTTGATTACTCATAGTCCCTGGTGTTACTACCGTCCCTGGAATTGGAGAATTATTTTGATTACTCATAGTAGCTTGGATACCCCCATTATTTTGGGATATATTATTACTACGATTATCAGCATTATTCCCTGGATTAGGAACACCAGAATTTATAACTTTATTACTCATTGTTTGATTGCTTGAAATATTATTATTGGGGGAATTAACCGTACTTTGAGAATTACCAGAATTAAATATATCATTTTCATCACTAAAGACATTACTTTTCATATCATTATTCATATTCATACCTTCTTATTTCTTTTATATTCACATTATACCAAGAATTCGTTTCCTTTGTAAACAAGGAAACAAAAAATTAGAAGATTACTCCTCTAATTTAATTTCACTCTTCCGATAATTAAGAGCCATACCAATCACAAAAATATTAGCTAGCAAATAAAACCATAGTAAGAGAATTACTAAGTTAGCAAGTCCGCCATAAAAGACTGAATAATGGGCATAATTATTAATGTAAAAGGAATAAAGCCAAGTCACCAAAGACCAACCAATTGAAGTAAAAATAGCGCCATAGGTAAGGTTTTTCGAAGGAATTTTAACATCAGGTGCCATCGCATAGATAATCTTAATAAATAAGAAAATAACAAATAAGGCGAATGGCCCTTGTAAAAAGTGAAAAATACTTTTTAGTTGTTCCGTTACAACAGGGTTTAGATTAACATATTCAACCAGACTAATAATTTTATTACCAAATAATGGGAAGATTAAGATAAAAAGAAATAGAAAGACTATAAAGACCGTCATCACTAATGACTTAATTTTACGATAGATATAGCCTTTATCTTTAATACCATAAATCATATTGGATGTAATAATGATAGCAGATGCTCCGGATGAAGCGGTAAGAAAACCGACAAAAAGTGTTACAAAGAATGATAAGGATAAGCCACTTACAGAAACGATTGGGATAATCATCGCACTGATATTACTCCCAAAAGCTTTCGTAATAAACTCTTCAATAAAATCGATGGATAAGTTAAGTCCTGCAGCTCCATAACCAATCAAGGTCAAGATGGGTACGATTGAAAGGATAAAAGAAAAAGCAAGATGACCAGGTAAGATTAGCATTTCTGGTCTATTTAAGACACTATAAAAGTTTTTAATAAACTCTTTTGGTTTCATTACTACTCCTTAGCACTGTTTTCTTGCTTAGTTTTCTTCATATCTTCAACGGCTTCGTTTAAAGCATCTTCAATTAGTTTTTTATCACTATCAATCATACTATGACCAATCGATGCACCAAAGTTATATGGTAAATTTTTTAATTCTTTATATAATTTTTTAATATAACTTACTACTTGTCTTTCGTCGTATCCTACTAAGTAAACCAGGAATTCAGTACCATCAGTACGAATGATATCACTATTATCTAGTTGTGTTCTAATGAGAATATTAGCAGCGGCTTTAATTTGAATATCACCCTTCTCATATCCTAAAGTATCATTAATCTCTTGAATTTTATTTAAGTCAATAACAACCATTGCCTGTGGATAAATGGTATTCTTATTCCAAGATGAAGCATTTTCCATCAAATAATTACGGTTTTTTAATGAAGTTAATTGGTCAATATAACGCAACTTTTCTTCTTTTTTAATCTTCTTAGAAATCTTTATCTTTCTTGCTCGACGATATAAAGCATACATAAGAATAACAAAGATAATTAGAAAATAAAGGATATATTTAGCAATAGTTCCTAAGATAGTTCCACTTTCTAAAGTCATTTTATAACTATTTAGACCCGTAACTCTAATCTGTTTAGCATCAGTAAGGGCTATATAAGCTTTAAATAACTTAGCAAAAGCATTATCTTCTCTAATTCTAAAAGTATAAGGAGTATTTAGACTACCGGCATAACGAGGACTATAATTTTTAAGAGTGGTATTAGCTAAATCTAAATAAGTATCATAATCTAAGACAACAATACTATCCTTAGATAATTTCTTTAATTCACTAGTTTTCTTATAAGTCTTTAAGTCGATATTATTAATATTCTTTAAATTATCATAGATGATACTATCTTGCATCGCATAAACAGTCTTATTCTGTAGAGAATTTAGCGAGTCCACGACAATATCATTACCACGAGGAGCGATAATATAATACTTAATATCAAGGTTAGTATTAATACTGGTATAATTATTTGTTAAAGTATAATAGTTAAAATAAAGGTCAATAGAATTACTATTAATCGCATTAGTTAGTTGTTTATAAGTACGATATTTAACATATTTAAAATCGATACCTGCCATATCACTAAAGTTTTTTAAGTAAACTGAAATAATTCCTCCGTAGTTACCGCCTAAGATAATTTCATAAGGATTATTATTGACAAAACCATAGTTATAAACACGCGATACAAGTTCTTTTTGCTCAACTTCCGATAATTTGATGGCACTTACTAAGGTGTTTTTCAAATTAGTATTATAACTATTTTGGTATTTACGACTAGCCCATTTGCTAAAGTATTTTTTCACAATACTACTGAAGTTATCATCTAACATATAATAACCATAGTATTTTTTAATATCACTAAATTCATAGACAATATTATAATTCTTCTCTAAGACATACTTAGCAAATTCATACTTAGGAACCATAATGTAATCAAGGCCTTTTTCTAAATTAGTCTTTAAATCATTATAAGAATCGTAAGTAACAAATTCTAGGGATTGGTTATTTTTCAAGTAACTTTTTAAATAGTCTTCATCACTCTTTAAGATACCAATCTTAAGATTATTAAGAGCTGATAAGTCATTAAAATAGATATATTCTTTCTTAATTAAGACATAATTATCAGCATAGAATTTAACAAACTTATCATCAGGAGCGGTGGTACTAATAAAACCACTACTGACACTAGAATCTTTAGTCGTATAAGTTACGGGATTAATCTTTAAGTTATACTCTTTTCCTAAGTCATTTAAGAAGTCGTAGAACACACCAGAACCACTACTTCCAAAAACATCAAGGTCATTTAAAACATTAACATTTAAAACGGTCGAAAGACTATTATTAATCCATTTATTTTCTTCAACAGTTAGTTTATTAGGATCATTTAAAATACGAACTAGAATAAGAGAAACCAATGTAATTATAATAATACCGATAAATGAGGTCAAAATAAGTTTAAATTTTTTGGTCATCTTACTCACCATCACTTACAGTGTTGTTATTAGTCCAAATAAGGTTGGTACCATTGACATTTTTAGCTCCCATAATCGTAAAGCCTTCATTTGTATCAGTTTTTTCACTAACTAAAGTAAAGTGAACATCATAGAATTTCTTTTCCTCTTCACTAAATTGCTCTAAGGATTTAACGGCTATAGACTTAGAAGTATCTAAATCAGCGCCGGCTTCAAAAGCAATACGAATATAAATGATTTTACCAGTTATAGTAACAGTGGCATCTTTAACATTTTTACCTTCTTTGATACTATTTACTACTTCACTTTTCTTATCATCACTGATAATAGCAGCTTCAATACCATCTAAACGATCTCCATATTTAGACCCTCCATTACCAAAGTAAAAATACTTTAAAAGTAGACCAACACTAATCGCAGCACAAGCGATTATAATTAAAAGCATAAAGCAAATGGCTTTGTTATTGCGGATAAATTTTTTCAAAATTACACCTCTTTCTGTAAATTGATTATACTATATATTTTTAATTTTTACTAGGGAGCTTTAAATACTTTTCTAAAGTAGCCGCATCCCAAATAGTAATTCCTAGACTAATGGCTTTATCATATTTAGACCCAGGATTGCTTCCTGCAATCACAACATCAGTCTTTTTACTAACGGATTCACTAGTCACTCCCCCACGTAGTTCGATTTCATGTTTTATTTCATCACGACTAAGTCCGGAAATGGTACCAGTAATAACGAACTTTTTATCTTGAAAATTACTATCTATAATAGTTTTTTCGCCTTGATAAGTCATATTAAGTCCCAGTTCTTCTAAACGAGAGATTAGGATTCGGTTAGCAGGATTATCAAAGTAATTACTGATATTTTCAGCAAGGATGTTACCAATATCATTGATTTTAACCAGTTCTTCTGCCGAAGCATTCATTAGATTACGCATAGTACCGTAACGAGATGCTAATAGTTTAGCTGATTTCACTCCGACGCCACTGATACCAAGACCATTTAAAAGACGTTCTAAAGAATTATTTTTACTATTTTCGATAGAAATAAGTAAGTTGCTGACTGATTTATTTCCAAAACCTTCTAATTCAATTAAATCTTCTTTATCTTTACTTAGAGTATAGATATCAGGAATGTCTTTAATTAAACCCATATTATAAAAGTCTTCTATAATTTGTTCACCAAGTCCATCGATATTCATAGCATCTCGAGAAATAAAATGAATAAGAGCATTAATCTTCCTGGCTGGACAAGAAATATTAGGACAATATAAATCAATCTTAGAGTCTGTAAGTTCTAACTTAGTCCCGCAGATTGGACACTCGGTTATCATCTGATAGTTTTTGGCATCGCTAGGTCGACGTTCTAAAACGGGGCCAACTACTTCTGGAATGACATCACCAGCTTTATGAAGATAAACATAATCGCCAATTTTTAAATCTTTACTAACAATATAAGGATAATTATGTAGAGTTGCTCTTCTAATAGTAGAACCAGCAACTTTAATAGGTTCTAAAACGGCATTAGGCGTAATCTGACCCGTACGACCAACGGTACAAACAATATCTGTTAACTTAGTAATAACTTTTTCCGCTGGAAATTTATAGGCAACAGCCCATTTAGGATATTTAACCGTATAACCTAACGACTTTTGAGCTGCTAAGTCATTAACTTTAATAACGATTCCATCGATTTCGTAAGGTAGTTCGGGACGATGAATAGTCCAATAGTCTATATAGGCTAAAACTTCATCAATATTTTTACAAATCCGGTTATTAGGATTTACAGGAAGACCACATTCTTTTAGAAGGTCTAAGGTATCGGAATGATGTAATAGATTAGTATTAGGTAAATGGTATAAAACAATGTCTAAATTACGTTCACGAGTAATACTACTATCTAATTGGCGAATAGAGCCGGCGGCAGCATTACGGGGATTTTGGAATAACGGAAGATTTTTTTGCTCTCGTTCTTCATTAAGACTATGAAAAACTTTCTTTTGCATATAAATTTCCCCGCGAACTTCAAGGTCAATCTTCTTATGTAAAGTTAAAGGAAGTTTTTTAATCGTTCGAACATTATGGGTGATATCTTCCCCAATAACTCCATCACCACGGGTAGCAGCTGATACAAAGGCTCCATCTTTATAAATAAGTGATACAGCTAAACCATCCATTTTAAGTTCACAAGAATAAGCTACTTCTCCTACTTCCTTACGAACTTTAGCATCAAAGTCTCTTACTTCATCATAATTGAAGACATCAGCTAAACTAAACATAGGAGTCGGATGGGTTACTTTTTTAAACTCGGCAATAACCTCATTACCAACTTTACTTGTTGGAGAATTATTTAATTTGTATTTAGGATAATCTTTCTCTAACTTAATTAATTCATCCATAAGAGAATCATATTCATTATCTGTTAGGGTTGGATTATCATTAACATAGTATTCAACATTTGCTTTATTTAAAACTTCGCACAGATATTTTATTCTTTCTGGGATATTTTCTTTATTCATCATAAGTAGTTTTCCTTTCAATTTCTCTCATCTTTTAACATTTTAGCACTTTTTAGACCTCAAAAAAAGTACAAGGCCTTAACTTTGTACTTAAAATCTAATAAATAATATTATTCTTCAAAATCACATTCCGAGTTAGAACAAGCAATTTTTTTACCCTTTTTAACTAGAATACTATTGCATTTTGGACAGAACTTATTAATTGGTTCATACCAACTAGCAAAATCACATTTAGGATAATTAGAACATCCATAAAAGTCTTTACCTTTTCTTGTTTTCTTTAGTAAGATTTTACCATCACACTTTGGACAATCTATTATTTCAATTTGAACTGGTTTTTCTTTCTTAATATATTTACAAGTAGGATAATTAGAGCAAGCCGTAAATTTACCAAAGCGACCATTTCTAATTACCAAAGGACTATTGCATTCGGGACATAACTCCCCCGTTTCTTCGGCTGGTTTCTTTTCCATATTATGGAAAGCATCTTGAACCAAAGGCTCAAATTCACCATAGAATTTCTTTAATAATTCAATATTATTTAACTTATCTTCAGCAATTAAATCTAAATCTTTCTCCATATTAGCCGTGTATTTAACATTAATTATTTTACTAAAACCTTCTTGAAGTTTATCAGTTGTCTCAATACCTATCTCGGTTGGTATAAATTTCTTATCTTCTAAGGTTACATAACTTCTAGTCTTTAAAGTATCAATAATGGTAGCATAAGTACTTGGTCTGCCTATTCCTAAAGATTCTAATTCTTTAATTAAACTACTTTCTGTATATCTTGGAGCAGGTTTCGTAAAGTGTTGAGTTTTGGCTACATCATCTGTACTTAAAATTTCTCCTTCTTGTAATTCTGGTAAAATAATATCTTCTTGATCTTCATACTTAGCATAAACTTTTAAATAACCATCAAAAGTCAAAATAGAACCAGTTGTCTTAAATTTATAATCATTATTATCTAGAATAACCGTTGTGCTTTCAAACTTAGCATCAGCCATTAAACTAGATAGAGTCTTATAGTAAATAATGCTATAAAGTTTATATTCATCAGGAGTTAAATAGTTTTTTAAACTCTCAGGGGTACGATTAATAGAAGTTGGGCGAATACCTTCGTGGGCATCTTGCATATTTTCATCTTTTTTACCAACTTTAACCGAACCAACATATTTTTTACCGTAATTTTCTTCAATATATTTTAGAGTATCATTAATAAATATTGGGGACATACGAACAGAGTCGGTACGCATATAAGTTATTAAACCGATAGTTTCGCTACCGATATCGATACCCTCATATAGTTTTTGAGCGACTTTCATTGTTTTAGAAGAAGCAAAGCCTAAACGATTAACAGCGGTTTGTTGTAAAGTAGATGTCTTAAAAATTGGTTTAGATGGACGTTTTTTACTTTTTTTAGTAACAGATTCTATTTTGTAGTCTTTACCTAATTTAGCTAGAATGGCATCTGCTTCTGCTTCTGTTTTAATTTCTACATCTTCAGTTTGGTATTTAAAAAGGTCAGCTTGAAAATCCTTAAAATCAGAAGTAATAGTCCAATATTCTTCAGGAATGAAAGCTTTTATCTCACGTTCTCTATCCACAATTAGTTTTAATGCAACAGATTGGACACGACCAGCGGATTTACCACCAGTCTTTGATTGCATTAATTTAGATAATCTAAAACCAATAATCCGATCTAACATTCTTCTAGTTTCTTGCGATTTAACTAGATTATCATCAATTTTTCTAGGATGTTTAAAGGCTTCTAAAACAGCGGGTTTTGTTATTTCATGAAATTCAATACGGTCATAATCCTTATCTTTTAATTTTAAAGCATCAAATATATGCCAAGAAATAGCTTCTCCTTCACGGTCAGGGTCGCTGGCCAAATAAATTCTACTTGCTTCCTTAGCATCTTTTTTTAATTCTTTAATAGTAGCCGATTTGCCTTTAATAGCCGCATAATCAGGTTTAAAATCATTTTCAACATCAATGCCAAGACCATATTTTCCCTTAGTTGAAAGGTCTCTGATATGGCCTTTACTAGATACAACTTTATAATCACTGCCTAAGTATTTTTCAATAGTTTTACTCTTAGCCGGGGACTCTACTATTACTAAGTTCTTCTTTTTTTCCATAATATCACTCTCTTTATATAAAATTAATTAAAAACACAATCGCTTGTAATCTTAACATAGTATGTTAGGCTTTTCAAGTAGCAAATTTAGAAAACTTTAGAAAAAGAAAAATGAGTAAAATAATTGCCTTACTCATTTTCATATATATTTTCCTTAAAGAAAAGAATTATTTTTCTTTTTCTTCTAAAACGGTATCATCAGTCTTTAAAATACCACTTAAATATTTAAAGTAATTAGTTTTAATAGCCAAATTATCCATTTTCATTTCATTTTTAACCTTGGTATTAATTTTGATTATCTCTTCATCAGTATATTTGGCATCGCCAATATAGTTAATTTTTCCTTTAGTGGCATCATAATAAGCAACTTCGGTACGCCAAGACCCATCTGCAAATACAACAACCCCATCATAAGTATCACTTAAAAGATCAGTTCCTGCATAAAGTCTAGGGTCATAATCTAAATCAAAAAGATTAGCCATAGTTGGTAAGATATTAACAAATGTTGTATAATCATCAAATTTAGTTGGGGTTAAACTTGGATTATAAATGATAAAAGGAGTTCTATCAGTATCGCCATTACTTGAAGTATCATATTTAGCAATACTAGCAAAAGATTCATTACTTAATCCATAAGGATAATGATCAGCAAATAACATTATAACCGTATCTTCTAGTTTACCAGAACTTTCTAATTCATCCAAAAGTTTGCCAATCGCATTATCAACAATTTTTAATTTAGACATATATCTTTTAGCTGTAATATCCCAGTCCTCATCTTTATAGAGGTCTAAATACATATCACCTGTTTTACTAGAATTTTTATAAGTCATATGACTAGAAACAGTTGTTAACCAAGCCATATATTTATCTTCATTGATAAAATGAGGGGTAGCTTTTTCAATAAATTCAACATCACTAGGCCAAGGTTGATATTCACTACCTAGTTTGATACCTAATTTTGTAACATCATAGTAATTTTTACTTCCCATATTAGGATGATAAATACTACGATAATAGAAGTGGTCCGTATAATCATGATAACTACTAGTATTATAACTAGCATTATTGAAAAGATTAAAGATAGCTTCAAAATAAGTATTATCTTTATAAGTATTAATAGTACAAGTATTATTAATGGTGTATAAAGATGTTATGCCGGTCATCTCATTATTACCAGTCGAACAAGCATTTCTTGGCGAAAAAGCATTTTCCCAAGTCCAACCATTATTATATAGTTTAGCAAAATTAGGAAAATATTCTGGGTAATTTTTTAAAACATTACTACCGGATTCAATCATTAAAATAACAAGATTTTTGCCCTTAAATAAGCCAGTATAGTCATTTTTACTAGTAATTTCTTTACTCATAAAGTAGCTATTTAAGGTTTTATAATCTTTATTTTTCTCGTTTTCGTTAGCAGTCTCCCAGATGGTATCATCAATTACTCTACTATAATCTGTTACTTCCGTTGGTTCAGATTTTTTAAATACTTCCGAAGTTTCTTCAGCTTTAATGATTAGAGATTTAATATCTAAGAATTCATAGCCTATTAAACCATACTGACTAACGGCAATATTTTGCATAGAAGGATTCTTAAAGAGTTCTTTATTGCTAACAATTTGGACTTTATCTTGCATAAAACTTAAAGTAATTGTTAAATAATAAAATTCACAAGTAATAATGGTTATAAAAGTAGTTAGACAACGTACGACATTATAACGATATTTATAAGTCTTATTAATTAGTTTTTTATCTAAAAAGATAAAGTATAAAATGTATAAAAGAGGTATAAGTAAAAGGGTATAAAACCAAGGATTAAGAATAGAAAAGAAATCCCCAATAAAATATTCAACGGCATGAGCTTGACTTGCCGTACCAAGAGACATAAAAGTTCCTAGGTAATTATACATCCCGCCTTGGGCAATAAATATAATGCTAAATGCTAAAAGAATTAAACAGACAATAATATTAGCATATTTTCTTTTTAAGAAACTAATTAAAAGGGATATAATATTACTTAAGATAATAGCTCCTAAAAGAATTCTTAAAAGGGACCAATTAAAGATATTTAAACCCATAATAATCTTAAAGATTAATTCTAAAAGGAATATTCCTAAAGTCAAAAGAATACTATAACGTACTACTTTGTTATTATAAATTTTTTTAATCATACAACTTACCTTCTCCATAAAATTACTTTTTATATTTTTTAACAGGTCCATAACTAAAACGATAATTATCTAAGGGACCATATTTTTCTAACATTTCTAAATGAAATTTAGTTGGATAACCTTTATGTTTCTTAAAGCCATACATCGGATAAAGTTCATCTAAATCATCCATCATATGATCTCTGGTTACTTTAGCAATAATACTCGCAGCGGCAATAGAGGCGGAAGTAGCGTCTCCATGAATAATACTGGTACTTGGCATTTCTAAATTTAAAGGCATCGCATCAATTAAGACATGTTCTGGCTTAATTTTCAAAGAATTAATGGCTTCATACATCGCTAGCTTGGTAGCTTCATAAATATTAATTTCATCAATAGTTTTCGCATCAGTCATACCAATTCCATAAGCTATAGCATCTTTAATTATCTTAGGATATAATTCTTCTCTTTTCTTTTCACTTAGTTTTTTGGAGTCATTTAAACCTTCTAGATGATAATTGATAGGCAAAATAACGGCGGCCGCTACAACGGGTCCGACTAAAGGTCCACGGCCAACTTCATCAACACCACAGATAAATTTTACTCCTTGTTTATATAATTCTTTTTCGTATTTTAAAAGTTCGGGACTTTTTTTAGTTTTCTTTTTGGTCTCTTTTTTCTCTTTATCACTAGGTTCTTTACTCTTACTTCTCACTACAACACTCTTCTATCTTATCAAAGGTAATTTTTTTAATTTTTTCTAATTTTATATCATTAATGATGGCGGTGCTTACTCTCCGATAGTCAGCTTCGCCACCTTTATTTAATGCCCCAATTTTTTTAGCAATGATATTATATGCTTCTTCAAAATCAGTAATGCTTTCTAAATTATATCGCATTTTTAAGATTTCTGGATAAAAAGTTGCTAATTTAGTTAAAATATGACAAGCCACTTTATCTAAAGGTAAAATATCTTCTTTGATAGCGCTCATAGCCGCTAAGTTAAGAGCTACAGTCTCTTGTTCTAGTTTAGGCCATAAAATACCAGGAGTATCTAAAATAACAATATTACTATTTGTCTTTAACCAAGTAAGACTTCTCGTAACACCGGGATTATTCCCTACTTTACTAACTTTTCTTCCTGCTAAACGATTTATTAAGGTTGACTTACCGACATTAGGAATTCCTAAAACGCAAGCATGAATTAAATTGCTATTATTACCTTTATCTTTCTTTTTAGCAAGTTTTTCAGCCATTACCTTATTAATGGTAGTTATTAAATTTTTAAGACTGTTTTTATCATCAGCATTAATACTTACTACCGTATAACCTTTAGTCTCATAAAATTTACTCCACTTTTTAGTATCAACATCATCTGCTAAATCAGACTTAGTCATTACTAAAATATGGGGTTTAGTTTTCAAGATTTCTTCACTTCCATTGATTTTAGAAGAATATGGAATCCTTGCATCAACAAGTTCTAAGACAACATCTATTAAGTCTTTTTTCTCTTCTAACATTTTCTTAGTCTTAGCCATATGACCCGGATACCAGTTAATACTTGTAGATTGTAAACTTTTTTTATCTTCATTAATTTTTCTCATTTCTCTTTTTTGATACATATCCATTATTTATCACTTCTTTCTATTCTATCATTAAAAAAAATACTTAAAAGTATTTGTTTTTCGTTTTTAACTTGAAAGTATTATATCATATTTTTGTTTATTTATAAAGTCAAGAGCCTCAAAATATTTATCTTCATATTTGAATATTACTTTTATATTACCATCTTCACTAACAACAATATCTTCAATTAACTCATCTATCAATAATCTATTTAGTTCATTTATTTTTTCTTTCTTTTTAAATATATTCATCCAATCAGTATCGTTATTTTTTATTGTTTCTTTTTCCTCCTCATATAATTGTATATCTTCTTTTATCTTTTTAATTTTATCACTATACTCTTTATTATATTGCCAGTATTCTTCTTCCGATATAAAGTTCTCTTTTAAATCTTCTTTAATTGAATTCCTTAACATTATATATTTTTCTTTTTTTCTTCTTTCTTTTTTGAATACAAATTAGAAATTGTGCACATAATAATTAAAACAACAATAAATAGTACTGATTATTAATAATTCTTCAAACATTTCTTACTACTCCTCCAAATCCATTTATTTCCATCATTTCGATATCGGCGTATAATTCTAACCGATTTCTACTAGAATTTTTGTAGTGTTAAGTTTGGTTTTAAAATGTTATTTAAAGAAGCAATTACTTTAAGAATACTTGAATTATGTAACAAATATAATTACACTCCAAATAAACTTGTTGAATTATCTGCTATTGCGCCATCAACATTAAGGGCATTACTGGCAAACAATGTAGATAATCCAAGTTCTACAATTATCTTTAAAATATGTAAAACTTTAAAAATAGAACTTAAAGATTTTTATGACTCTCCATTATTTGATATGGAGAAATTGGAGTATTAAAATAAGAGGCTTGTAATAGCCTCTTTTATCGTTTTATCAGATATGTTATTTTTCCTTAATTATATTTTTACTGCAAATATAAGTTACTAAGAAGTATCCTCCATAAATTGCAACAATAAATATTGCAACACCAATTATTGATGATAATAAATTAGTGGCTCCAAAGGCACTTAACAAAAAATTACAAAATTTAATTCCAAATACAGAATGTATAATTGCAACTAATAACGGAAACATAAAAAATATACCAATTTGTCTAAACAATGCTTTATTAATCATTTTTTCATCTACGCCTATTTTTCTTAGCATATTAAACTTTTCTACATTATCACTTGATTCCGATAATTCTTTAAGTGCTAGAATTGCAGCACAAGAAATTAAGAATATAATACCTAAGTATAATCCTATAAAGGTAACCATTGCACCTAGTCCAATACTATTTTCTTTAATTGTCATTTTAGAATCAAAATCAATAACAGTATTATTAGAATTTTCTTCGCAAATTTCACTTAACTCTTTTTCCGAAAGATTTTTCTCATTTATATCTGTAACATTATAATTAGCAGTTAAATATTCATATTTTTTCATTGAATCATTTACTGCATTATCAGGAACAACAAAAACTCCCATATTTGAATATGTTGAATTCATTGCAATAAAACCTTCTACACAACTATCATATTTTGGTTTTAATTCCTTTTCATTTATATTAAGTATTGTATCTACCTTAAGTCCCTCATTCCTGAATTCTACATATTCTGAATAATTAGCAACAATAAAATATTCATCATCATTTAATGTATATTCTTTTAGTCCAAACAATTTTGCAATTTTGTTGTAATCACTTATCTTTACAATACTTTCCTTCTTATTGTATGGCATTAAAGGATATTTATCCTTTGCAATATCATAGTAAGATCCAATACTGGTTTTTAAGTCAATATTATCAAAGTTATAAACATCAAGTTTTACTATATCTTTAAGTTTGTTATCTACATCATAGCCTAATTTTTCAAGTGTATCATATATTGAAATTTTTGAATCTTCTATTTGTTTTTCAGAATAATACTCATAATCAGTTACATTTATAAACTTACCAATTTGAACATCTGCTGGAGCCAATTTTTTCAAATTATTTGTCATAGATATTTTCATAGACATTGCACTCGATAGCACGCAAATCGTTATAAATAACATCAAACATATTATTGTCATCGAAAAAGTCATAGTATTTATTTTACTTGAAAACTGTCTAAGGGTGAAACTATTTAACCCTTTATAATAAGTGTTCTTCATACTTATAAATATTTTTAAAAGCAATCCCGATAAAGACCAAAACACAAAGAAAGTTGAAACAGCACCTATTCCTATAGGAACAAAAATACTATTTGCATTAGCCATTTTATAAATACCACCAGTAACCTGATAATAAGCAAATCCTAATGCTATACAAGAAATAATAAACACTATTGTACAAAACAATGGATT
>UQXO01000010.1 GCA_900545005.1 uncultured Mycoplasmatota bacterium
AAACCCCAATTCAGTATAAAACTGAACTAGGGTTCTAAAAATTCTTTTTTAGTGTCTACTTTTTGTTGACTAATTCAAATGACTGTGTAGTTCTTCTTTTTCTATAAAAAATTAAGTATTAAAAAACCCCGTCTTAACGGGGCCTTATTTCTAAATGGTGTTTCCAGAGTGATTCGAACACTCGACCGTACGCTTAGAAGGCGTATGCTCTATCCAGCTGAGCTATGGAAACATATCAATCAGCACATTTAAAATTATAAACTAAATATAAACGATTTGCAAGTCTAAAATTAGGTAAAAGTATAAAAAAAAGGCAAAAACTCTTAAATTTTCTCCCCATTTACAAAAAAATTAACTTCCTTAACCCCTAAAGTGTCCCCCAAAGAAGCACTAATAGCATACTTAACTTCCTCAATTAATTTTTCACTAAAGAAATTATCTAAAATATAACTACTAAATTCTAACTTAATTGTATTTTCCTTGATTTCATAATCTAAAAGCGTAGCATTACTAGCTAAAAAACTCATTAAATTCGATTGATGAATAGGAGAAGATTTTAATTCTTCGATAATAACTTCTACTTTATCATCACTATTATTAGTAAATATTGAAACTGGTACTAAGTGATAATTATCATCAATATTAATATAATAGTAAAGATTTAAAACATCCATTGTGAATATATTATTAACATCATAGACTTTATTAATCCCATAAGACTTAGTAAGTTCTATAGGTAAAGCCTTCTTACTATTGGGAAGACTATCTAACTTTTCTCCTTCTACAAAGATCATAATTTTTTCAATACCATCTAACTTCGTTAAAGAATAGATAATACTCTCAATCATTTTCTCTTCTAAAGAAGCATCAATATTTAAGATTTCTTTACTAAAATTAATCTTTAATAACCCCTTATCTAAAGAAACATCTAAGATACGAGTACCCTCTGGTATTAAGGCTTTAAAATTATTATCCAAATACTTACTTTTCTCACTATTAACAGTTAAAGAACTAAGAATATCTTTAATATTACTTATAATATCATTCGATGTTGCCTTACTTACGATGCTAGTCTCTACTAATAAATCCTTATTAAGAAGATAAACATTAGTATAATTAACATCCTTATAGATAATATTTTTTTTAGGACTCTCTTCACTTGGAAATAAATAAACTATCGTTAAGACAAAAAGCGTCAAAAAAGAAATAATTAATTTTCTTTTAATATTATTAAACATAACCCCACCTAATAAATTATATAATTAAGTAGTATTTATATTCCATATTAGAAAATTTCTATGATATAATTAAAATAATTAGAAATATAGGTGTGATATGAAAAAATTTTTAGGACTTTTAACAATTATCTTGTTTTTACCCATCTTAGTACTAGCAGATGGTGTGGAAAAATATTATATAAATGCTACTATCGAAAGTAATGGGGATTTATTAGTCGAAGAATACTTTACTTTAAGTGGTTCTTATAATGGCTTTGAAAGAAAAATAAACTTTACTAATCCAAGTGCTGCTACTTTTAATCCGAATGCCCAAGTCTTTGGCGGCTCCACTATCCATAATGGTAATGGTCTAGAAATTTTAAAAATCGGTTCCGCTAATACTTCTTTTAGTGGAAACTTTAACTCTTTAGATATCGATACTTTTAATGAAGATGAAGATGCTTCTAAAGGAGATTATGGCGTTTATACGAGTTCTTCTAATTATAAAGGTAAAAATGTCTTAATCTATAATCCTTCTCGTAAACACAAAGCTTTTTACTTAAAATATCGTCTTAAGAATATGGCTATTTTGTTTAATGATGTTGGCGAAGTCGGGTGGAATGCTGTTGGCTCTGAGTTTGTTGAAGATATTGATTACTTAAATATTACCTTAAATATCCCTGGCAATACCAATGACTTAAGAGCGTGGGCGCATGGACCTTTAAATGGTCTAATTAAAATAGATAACCAAGAGAAAGTAACATTTACTATTACTAATCTTTCTAGTTACACCGCAATTGATATTAGAAGTACCTTTAATCCAAGGGTGATTAATTCATCAACTAAGAAATATAACATCAATGCTTTAGATAAAATTCTTGCTTATGAAGAAATTAAAGCAGAAGAAGCTAACGAACAAAGAAGACAAAATGAGGCTAAAAATCAACAGACTGCCTTAATGTACCTAAATAATTTTAAAAATGATATTACCCGAGAAAACTATAATAAAGCTTATAATGCTATTTACATCCTAATGGATGGGGATATTAAGACTTCTTATATAGAAGAGTTAGCTATCTATAAAGAAAAATTAGATACGATTGAAGAAGAATATGCTAAAGAAACCTTAGATACTTTAGAAAAAAGCCTTACGATGAATAATTATAATAATGCTTCTGCTGCCGTTAATATCTTAGATAATGAGACCATTAAGATGGAGTATCAAACTCGTTTAGATAATCTTTATAAACTTTTAGAACAAAAAGAGAAAAGAGATAATAATATTCGGTTAGGTGTATCCCTTGGACTTATTGGATTTCTAATTTACTTATGTACAGTTATTTATAAGAAATATAAAAAAGACCCAGAAGTTCCTTTTAATAATGAATACTTAAGAGAGATACCAGATGATGCTACGCCAGAAGATGTATCTTACTTATTTAATAGGGATATTTCGGAGAAGGCCATGTCTGCTACTATTATGGACTTAATTAGAAGAAAAGTAATTACGCAAGAAAAAATAGATAATAAGAATTATAACCTTATTCTTAATAGTGATAAATCAGATCTTTCGACTAAAGAATCTTACTTAGTTGATTTAATTTTTAATCATCAAGGTAGTATTACTACTAAAGAGATGAAAAGAAATGCAAGGACTAATTATAAGAGTGTTACTAAGTATTATGATGACTATAAGAGAGTAGCATTAGAAGATGCTATGGCCCGTAACTACTATGAGACTAATGTAAAAAATACTGGTAAGAATAGTAATACCATCTGGATTGTACTATCCGTTGGTTTCTTCATCTGTTGTTTCTTTCCACCGTTATTTATCGTTGGCTTTCTCCTTTTAATTGGTTATGCTATCTATAAGTATGTAAAAAGTTTTACTGAAGATATGGGAAAAGCCCTAATTACTTCTAGTCTCTTGGGACTTGGTATTATTAGTCTTGTGATGAGTATCTATATATCGGCCGCTAATCTTATGTATAAATCCGCCGTATTTGGTTATTTAGTCTTACTTCTTGCTATTATCATTGTCTTTATTTGGTATGCTATTCCGGTTAAAAAGACTTATGAAGGGACTCTTGCTTATAAGAAATGGAAAGCTTTAGAAAAGTTCTTAAAAGAATTTGGCTCTTTTGCTGATAAAGAAGTTCCGGAGATAACTCTCTGGGAAAAATACTTAGTCTTTGCCACCTTATTTGGTTGTGCTAAAGAAGTATCTAAAGTTATGGATATGAAATTCCAAGAATATAATATGGCTACCCCAGATTATTATGACTCTTGGATGACTAATTATTATATTAATGAAATGATTAGCAATTCTGTTCGTACTTCAGTTGCCAGTGCCCAAAGTGCTAAATATGCTAGTGAATCTTCCTCCTCATCAAGTGGCTCTTGGTCAAGTGGTTCCGGTGGGGGCGGTGGCTTCTCTAGTGGCGGCGGTTCCTTCGGCGGCGGCGGCGGTGGTGGTCGTTTCTAACAAACTTGAATAGTCTTGGGACTATTCATTTTGTCTAACAAGAATAAAAAGGAGTACTATGAAAAAACTTATTATGTTTATCTTTATATTGTGGCCTAGCCTTATCGGGGCCCAGTCTATTGATAATTATTATCTAAATATTACCATTCAAGCTAGTGGGGATACTTTAGTAGAAAATATTATTGATTCTAAAGAAACTTTAGACTATCTAGAGACTAATTTACCTCTTAAAGATAACTTAACTCTCGAAACCGTTGGCAGTATTAAGAAAAATAAAACTTATGACTTTACTTCCTTAGGAGTTAAAGAATTTCTAAAAACTAATAAAGCTACGACCAATGATACCAATCTTTACTTATTAATTCCCAGAAGTAATGATACTACTTTAAGAATTTATAATTCAGCGGACCAAGCTTATTATTTTAAATATCTTCTTAAAGATAAAGTTCTTCTTTATGATGATAAAGCTCTTTTAGAGTTAAATATTCCCAAGACTAATTATGAGATTAAAAACTTTCATATAACAATTAATATTCCTAAGAAAGATAAAGTCCTTGTGATAACCTCCAAAGATAAGAAAACCTTTAAGAGTGATAAAATCTCTTTAGAATATCATCATCTAAAAGAAGATATCTCCTTAAAAGTAATATTTAATAAAGACTTAGTTAGTCTAAGTAGTAATAATATCCAAGGTAATATCCTAGATACTTTAAATACTAGTAACTTTACTTGGCGTAGTTTCTTTCAAATACTTAGTATTTTTGTCTCCTTATTAAGTTTAATCTTTATAGGAATTTTAAACTATCTAAAGATAAAAACATCTAAAGAAAAGAAAAATAATGATTTTAAAAGAATTATAAATATTTCTCTAGTAATTATTATCTTTAGTAGTTTCTTAATAAGAAGTAAAATTCTTTATACTTTAATATTCTTAGGAAATATAATTATCTATAGTAAGACTTATCAAAAGAAGAAAAATTCCTACTTACTTAGTAGTTATTTCTTCTTAAATATTATTACGTATTTAAATATTCTAGGTATGGAAAGTATTCTAAGTATTTTGGTATTTCTTTTAAGTAGTTTAAGTCTCGGGATATTTAAAAATACGCAGAGAGAAGACTTACCAGCCCTTGACTTTGATGCCACTTTGAGTAAATAAAATAGTTTGACAAGTAATACCAACTATGTTATCATAAGCCTCAAGTTAAAAAAGGGTGTGATTTTATGACTTTTTCCCAAAGCATAGCCATTATGATTGATAATGTTTTCCAAGAATTAGGATATAATCGAGGATATTCCATTTTTGATCCGGCTTTTACAAGTTTTACCAAAGAGGAGTTAAATCTTATTACGAAGGTTCACTTACAGAATGCTAGTGATATAACCTTCCTTAAATACTTACCTAATCTTAAGAAAGTTAAAATTAGTAGTATGGACTACCGAGAAGTATTTTATGGGACTTATGATGATAATCCTTACTCTAATAGTATTGTGGACTTTAGTCCTTTAGAAGCGTTAAGTAATCTGGAAGAATTAGAAATTACTAATGATGTTAATCTAAAGACTATTAACTTAGAAAGGTTAGAAAATCTTAAAAGATTAGTATTAATAAATAATCCTCGCCTTCAAAAAATCAATGGCGCTTCTAATTTACATAAACTAATGGATGTCTGTTTAGTTGGTAATCATATTATGGATTTTCCCGAGTTTCAACAATTCTTAAGCAATACCTTAGATGCTAAAAGATGTATAATCGATATTGATGCTTATCTTTGGTTCTTAAACGACTTAAAGAAAAATTCAACCAAAGAGACTGTTACTAGATATGCCAATATCATCTATAATGCTGCCCTAACCGGAGGAATTAATCGAGATATTAAATTCTCCGAAGCCAGTGGCTTTAGTAATTATACAACCATAACTTTAGGAGAACTAACTGATCTTTATATTAAGCTAAACCGAAAACTTCATGATAGTGGTATTTATAATGCCTCTAGTCAAGAACAAATGTATTATCTTTACGAGTTTGGTCGTTCTATTCCTTTAGCTATAAATGATATTAAAAAAAGAAATGATGAATACTTAAAGATTAAAGAAAATAATAATGGAACCATCCCTGAGTATTATGAACAAAGTCTAACTTACTTACATAATAGTTTCATTACTTATCGTTTAAAGAAAGGTAACTGTGAAGGAATTGTTAATCTTTTACATATTATGGCTTCTATGATGGGTTTAGAAAGCCAAACCGTTTACTGTCATGATAATAATGACTTAGAAAATTCGAGCGGTACCAACCACGCTCTCTTAAGAATAAAAATAGATAATGAATGGCGTTATCTCGATCCTACTTATGATCGTCAAAGTAATATAGAGTATTTTGATATGGATATGAATACCGTCTTAGGATACGCAGCCTTACCAGCCATTGAACAGAAAGAAAACGAAGAATATGACAACAAGAAGTATAATCGAAAGAATATTTAGAGGGGATATAAAATTAAGTGAAACTGAAGAAATAAAAAGGGTAGTGACGGGTTTAAGTACTGATGCTAAAACCTTTTACTTAGAAAAATTAGAAAATTTATATTTACATAAAGAATATCTCTATAAGAGTAATTTTCATGGGATTTATCATAGTGAAAAGGTTATGTTATATGCTCTTATAATTGGTCTTGAGAATGATTTAAGTAGTACCGACTTAAATATCTTATGTGATGCTGCCGCTTTTCATGATATCGGGCGAGTAGGCGAAACTGAAGATGAGACTCATGGCAGGACTAGTGCCATCCGTTTTGAAAATATTAATTTCTTTAGAGATAATTGCTTTTACAAAGACCAGCAAAATCTTAGAATTTTACAAGCTATTACCGATTTTCATTCTCAAGACTATGGAACTTATCCTTATCTTTTAGAGACTAATATTAGTCTTTATGATATAAATAGTGAAAATGAAGAAAGATATAAAAGATTAGCGTTTATGTTAAAAGATGCTGATGCCTTAGACCGTAAACGTTTTGGAGATTATGATCCTGCTAGTTTAAAAGTCGAAAGACTAACATACCCCGTCTCTAAGACTCTAGCCAACTTTGCCGGAGAACTTAATGCTTTATATAATCATTTAACTTTAAAAAGACCAGATCCAACGCTTTTAACTAGTGAAGTAGGTTGTGTTTTTCATAGTATTGGGTGTGATTATTATAAGATTAATTCTGTCTTAGAAAATGGCATCTTATCAAGAGCAGCCTTAGCAGCAGAACATCTCCAAGGAGTTAATAACTTTAATGGTGGTAACGGTTACTACTGGATATCGGTGGTTCCTGCCAAATTATTTTCCTTAGGAAATACCTCCGAACATAATACCGCTTCCGAAATCTTCATTAATACCGGGATAACTTTTGTCTGCCAAAATATTAGGATATATAATCCTATTGACTTAGCTAATCTTGCGTATGCCAAAGAAAACTCTCTACCTTGTTCCATCTCTGGTCATCCTGATGAAAGATATGTATTTCATAAGATTAATCCTAGTGATATAAGAGCAATTGTCTTATCAAGAAATACTGGGGATATGCCTTTAACCGAGGCTAGATACTTATATAACAATTTTAATACTAGTATTATTAAACATAAGATTAATATGTTCTTGAGTAGTATTAATTATCCAAAGAAAATGGAAGAAATACCATTATTTACGGAGTTATTTAAAGAGTACGAGAATGCTATTTATAAGCATTTTCAAAAACCAAGGTTAGTAAGAATAGATGAACAAGAACAACTAGCTGTTAAATTAGAACTTCTCTTAACCCCCATTAATAATCTCTTAGGACTAATTCTAAATGACTATTATAGAGAATACCTTCCTAAAGATAATTTAACAGTCATTGATGTTACTAAATTAATGATAGAAAAAACTAATCCATCCTATAATGCTTTTCAAGGAGAAGCCGAATATGTTTTAACTTTAGGAAAAAAAGAATAGACTATAGAAGAAAGGATTTTTATGTTAAATAATAATCGTGTCGTAATTATAAACTCTCAAAATGAAATTAAAGGCTTAGGACTTATTAAGACTAGTGAATATGCCAATAACTATAGTGGTACTCATGCCTCAATCTTGCTTAATTTCTTAAAAGAAACTTATCCTCAAAATAATTTTTTTCAAAGCTTACCTTATAATACAGACATCTATGATTTAATATATTTTTGTGCCAAGATGGGCAATATTCTCATCCTTAATACAACAGAAAAAGTTAACCATCTTCATTGTACTTTAATATTACCTGAAAATTATGAAGAGAAAAAGGACTTAATTACTAAGACTTTATTATCTTTTCAAAACTATCATCTTATTATTGAAGCTAATCCCTGCGTTGTAGACTTTCGACCAAGTTTTACCGAAATCGAAGGCTATCAAGATGAATTAGCCCCCGCAACTTTTAATCGTTTCCTAAGTGAAAATAACTCTCTAAAGAATAGGCGCTTAAGGGGATAGAAATTGACAAAAGACTAGCAAAAATGGTATTATTAAAAAAGAATAGGAGGCTAGTATGGATTTGACTAGTGGCAGTGTCTTTACTCTAAATGATAATGATTATATTATCCTAGAAGATACTCATAAAAATAATAAACATTACTTATTTGTTAATAAATTAAAAGGTGAAGAACCAACTAAAGAATTTTATTGTCTAGAAGAAGATGATGGCGAAGTAATCTTCTTAAGTGATAATACTCTTATTGATGAATTATTAACCGAGTTTAGTGAAAAACTAAAGAAAGAAAAAGAGGTCTAGACATGGAAGAATTAAATGAACTAGAAAATTCGAAAAACTTAAGTGCTATTAAGATTAGAAAAGCTTATATGGACTTTTTAAGTAAAGAAGTTAAAGGAATAGATGAAAAGCTTAAAGATGAGTCTTTAAGTGAAGAAGAAAGAAAAAAATTAACACAGACGAAGGAATCCTTAAGTGAAGTAGTAAAATCTATCTATAGCTTAGAAACTCCAACTGATGAAGATATTCAAAAAATTAAAGAAAACTTAAAAGAATTATTAGCTAAGAAATATGATGATAAAAAACTTCGTAGTGAGATAGAAACTCTAGAGGGTGAAATAACATCACTAGAAGAAACCAAAAAATCTCACGAAGAAGAAATTAAAAAATTAGAAGAGGAAGCCAAAAAAGCCCAAGAACTTCATGAATTTCAAGAATATCTAAAGCTTCATTTTAAAGCTTTAGATTATCATAAAGCTTTAAAAGAAGGCAAAATAGAATTTGAACAAGAAACTCAAGTTAAAAATATGATTGCTAACTTAGCAGAGAAATATCCTGATATATGTGGCTTGGATAAAATGCCTAAAGATACGAGTAATTTAAATATCTTAAAGAATCAAAGTTTAGCTATTAATTTTGAAATTGAGAATTTAAGAAAAGATCATAAGGATACTAAAGAGCTAGAAAATTTAAGTACCGCTGTTGTTAATTTTGTAGATTATGTTGATAATCTTCGTGCCAAAGCTATTAAAGAAGAAGAGTTGGATTTTGAACATAATAAAGAGTATGCTTTAATTGAGTATGCTAATACCGCCAGAGAGATTGGAACGGTTGATGAATTAAATAATAAGGTAGCCGAGATTCAAAAAGAGATAGAAGTTTTAGAAGAAAATCTTAAAAATAGCGATGCTATGTTAGTAGTAAATCAAGATGAAGAAACTAAGAAAGAAAATGAAAAAGATAGGGCTAAATTAGCCGCTAAGAAAGCTGAATTAGGTGTTTATCTTAATGAAATTAAATTCAGAAATTTACCTGATGATTTACGAAAAAACAATGCTATTTTTGCCCTTGATATTGAAGAAAAGAGAAAAAAATTAGATAGTCTTCCTGCCGATGAAAGAATAAAAAGAGAAAAAGAATTAGATCATCTTGAAGAATTACATAAACACTTTTATGAAAGAGATTTTGCTAAGGAATATCAAGAAATTATCGATAAGACCACAAAATTAAAATCCGAACAAGAAGAAATGGCCAAGAAAATTAAAGAAAATGAAATGAGTATTGAACCTTTAAGAAAAGATATCGATTATATTACTGACAGTAAAAACGCCATTGCCGAATATGAGACTGCTAAAGAAAAGCTTGATATTGTTCATGGCTTAGATAAAATTAAAGAAAAAGCAATTAAAAACTTCCAAGGAAAAGAATTTACTCCCGAAGAACTTAAAGCTTTCATTGAAAGTCAAGAAGAATTTAACTTAATCAAAGATGCTCCTGATAAAGAAGAGATTGAAAATCTTTTAATGACTGAAATTACTAACGCTTGTAAAAAACAAAAAGTTAGTAATGTTCGTAAAGACTGGAAAACTTATGCTAAATCTGCCGGCTTTCTAGCAGCTGGTTTAGCTACCGGACTAGTGTTATCAAGCGTTCCTGGTGTTGGTACTATCCGCATGGGGCTTGCTACTGCTAAGTTGGCAATAAATGCTATCGATAAAGGTATCAGTCTTTATAATGAAAAACATCAAGATAAAGAACCAATTAGAACTATTTCTCAAGTAATTGATGAAAAATTAAAAAAAATATTGCCAGAAAAAATTCAAAGTGGCTTAAAGAAGATTGAAGAAAAACTAAAACAAAAAGAAGTTAATCTCTTCCTAAATGGTGTATCTGCTGGTTATATAGCCGGTAACGTTGTCGAAATGGTAACAGGCAAGACGGTATTCCAAAACGTTACTGATAAATTGAATACTCCCAAGACCAATATTGCCGAGAGTAAGGCGCCATCTTTAGCTAGTAGTAATACTCCTAGCACTCCTAGTACGGAACCAATTAAAGTTCCCGAAGTAGATATTCCCACGGATGCCGTAACATCTTTAAATGTCGGGGAAGTCTATGACTTAAGCAGTATCCCCCAAGGTTATGTTTATTCCGGAAGTAATGATGCCGTTAACTTACTTACCAAAGCCGGTAAAGCCGTAACCCTAGATAAAAAAGTTACTGTTAATGGGAAAGTTTGGTGTAGTTTTTTACAACCAGATGGTAAGGGCTATGCTTGGATTCCTGAAGATGTAGTTAAATCCCTAGGAAAAGTAGCTGAAGTAGGAAAGGGGATATCTCGCTAATGAAAAATAGAATAATAAAAACTAATAACAAGACTTATTATGTCTTAGAAAAAGTTACTTCTGAAGATAAAGTTTATGTCTTACTAACAGAATGTGATTTAGATAAAGATGAAATAAATACGGATAAATTTATAATCAAAGAAGTATCTAGTAATAATGGCTCTTTAGAACTAGAATCTTTAACTGAAGAAAAATTTCTCACCATCGCACCTTTATTACTTCAAAAATATCGTGAAAAACAAGCTTAAAAAACTTGTTTTTTTCTTGGAAAAATAGATAATACTCTTAAGATTATGCTATACTAATATAGTAAGGAAGTAGCCTATGAAAAATAATAATAATATTAAAAGTAATAATGATTATCTAGAAGAGTATTTAAAATTAGCCAAGTGTTCTAAAGAAGAATTATTCTCTTTATATCATACTAAAGAAGAAGGATTAAGTACGAAGAATGCTAGAGAGTTATTAGAACTAAAAGGGAAAAATATTACTATTAAGAATGATAAGAAAAGTATCTTTAAGATTCTTATTGATTCCTTTAAAGATGAATTTATCTTAATTTTAATCTTCTTAAGTCTTATTAACTTTCTTTTAAAAGATAGTCTGGGAAGTATTATTATTCTTTTGATTGCCTTTATCAGTGCTAGTATTCGCTTTATTGAAGACTATTCTATCAATAAATTTAACCAAAAACTTAAGAAAAAAGTAACAACTAAAGTAACCGTCATTAGAAATAATACTCCGACCGAACTTAATATTACAGAAGTAGTCCCTGGTGATATCGTAAAACTTAACGCCGGATCCATTATTCCAGCCGATATTAAAATTATCGAGAGTAAAGACTTATTCCTAAACCAAGCCAACTATACCGGTGAGAGTATCTTAGTCGAAAAAGAAACTTCCCTAGATAATAATAATCCTGATTTATTTAATATTTCTAATATAGCCTTAATGAGTAGTAATGTCGTTAGTGGTCTAGGAACCGGTTTAGTCTTAAAGACGGGATTTGATACTTATTTAGGATCAGTAGGTAGTAAAATAAAATTTTCTAAAGATAACACTAATTTCACTCAAGGTATTAAAAGTATCTCTAAATTATTAATTAAGTATATGGTACTAGTTTGTCTTTTTGTCATTATAGTAGATGGTCTTATCAAAAAGAATTTTAGTGAAGCTCTTTTATTTGCTTTATCTGTAGCAGTAGGCATAACTCCTAGTATGTTACCAATGATAGTTAATGTTAACCTATCTAAAGGAAGTAAACGTCTAGCTAAAAAAGATGTCTTAGTAAAGGATATTACCTCTATTGAAAATTTAGGGTCAATAGATATTCTTTGTACCGATAAAACAGGAACCTTAACCGAAAATAAAATAGTCCTCGAAAAATATATTGATGCCACCGGTAAAGAAAGTAAAAATGTCTTAGAATATGCCTATCTTAATAGTACTTATAGTACCGGAATTAAAAACTTAGTCGATAAAGCTATTATTACTTATGGAACCAAAAATAGAATAGAAGCCTTAACTACTAAGTATGAAAAAATCGATGAAATTCCCTTTGACTATACACGAAAGAAACAAAGCGTTGTCGTTAAGAATAAAAATAAATATCTAATGATTACTAAAGGAGCTTTAGAAGAAATATTAACCGATTGTCAAGAAGTAAAGCTAGAAAATAGGGTAGTTGGATTAACTAAAGACATTAAGGATAATATTATTAGTAAAGCTAAAGATTTAGCTAGCGAAGGAATGCAAGTAATCGCCCTAGCTATAAAAGATACTTATCCTGGAAAAGAATTATTTAACTCATCTTCCGAAAAAAACTTAGTCTTTATCGGCTTTGTTGCTTTTCTAGATGAACCTAAAAAAGGCGTTAAGAGTATCTTAAATAAGTTGAGTAATATCAACGTCAAGGTAAAAATCTTAACCGGTGATAATCCTTATGCTACTAAAAATATATGTTCTTTAGCCGGTCTTAATAGTGGTAATATTCTTTTAGGCAGTGACATTGAAAAAATGAGTGATGAAGAATTGACTCCTCTCTTAGAAACAACCGATGTCTTTGCAAGAATGAATCCATTAGAAAAAGAAAGAATAGTACATCTTTATAAAAAGACTGGTCATGTCGTTGGATATATGGGTGATGGCGTTAATGACGCTCCCGCCTTATCAAGTGCCGATGTAGGTATTTCCGTTAACACAGCCGCTAGTATCGCTAAAGAAACTAGTGATATTATTCTTTTAAAGTCAGGATTAAATGTCATCTATGATGGTATTCTTGAAGGTCGAAAAGTCTATGGTAATATTATTAAATATATTAAGATGGCTTTAAGTGGCGACTTAGGAGATGTCTTTAGTATTATGTTAGCTAGTATTTTCTTACCATTCTTACCCCTTATTCCTATTCAGATGTTAATTCAAGATTTTATCTATGACTTCTCTCAATTAGGAATCCCTGATGATAATGTCGATCCTGAGTATTTAAAAACGCCTCGTAAATGGGATGTCAAAGGAATATCTCGTTTTATGCTTATTATGGGTCTTACTAGTAGTCTTATTGATGCTTTAGCCTTCCTAATCTTCTTATTTATCTTTAAATATAATACTATCGATAAGGCTAGTTACTTTCAAACAGCTTGGTTTATTACTTGTCTAGTAACTGAACTAACTATTATTTATAATATTCGTACTTCTAAAATTCCTTTTATGGAATCTAATGCATCTAAAAAACTAAATATTCTTATTATCTTTTCGCTTCTTTTAACTATTATTATGCCTGTTATCTTAAGTCCTATTAAGTCCTTTAATTTTGTTATTCTTCCCTTTTATTTCTATTTTATCTTATTTGCACTTGTAAATTTATATTTTCTTTTAGTTTTACTAGTTAAGAAAGTTTATATTAAAAAGTATGGGGAATGGTTATGATAATTGATAATCTTTTAGATAGTTTAAGTAAATCTAAGTTTCGAGGTTCTTTCCATTTAAATCGCGAAATGAAAGATTATGTCAAAGAGAAGGGGATTATTAAAGTAGAAAGGGATGCTTATGATATAATTACAAAACGCATAGCACCAGAAAGTCCTAAAAACGATGGTAAACAAACGCCTATGCGTCAAGTGCATCCTATTTTTATTGCCCAACATGCTTGTGGATGTTGTTGCCGAGGTTGTCTTGAGAAAATTCATCATATTCCTAAAAATAGAAAACTTACTAAAGAAGAAATCGACTATATTGTTCAAGTTTTAATGACTTGGATTAAAAGAGAGCTAAAATCTTCTTGAGGTCTTAAATCTTATCTGGTACAATAAAATTATGTGAAAGAGTGTGTTTATATGAAAAATTTTACTAATCCAATAATTATCCAAGAATTTAAGAATCATTACCAAAAATTAATCATTGGAATTTTACTTATTATCTTAGGAATTGTCTTTTTAATCTTAGGTAATAAAGTGACTACTGATGCTCATAAGACTATGCCTAGCCTGCATGATGTCATTGTAAAACAAGATAATAAGGATGGGGTTTTAACTTATATCGACAGTACCAGTTATCCTTATCTTTTTGCGGGCTACGATGACACCGATACTAAATATTATTTTATTAAAGATGAAAATTATATTTATGTTGCTTATATGGACCAGGAAACTAGTAATCGATTAAGTGATGATAGCTTATATGCTAATAATAAGACGGAGAAACTTATTGGTATCTCGGCTGTAACTCCTACTGATGTTAAAAAGATTGCTATTGATACTTATAACGAGATTTTTCCTGATAATCAGATAAATATTGCTGATTATGATTCTTACTTTGGAAGCATTTATTTAGACATGACTTCTCCTGATACTGAGGTTGCTTTCTTCCAATATACTATAGCATTATTTGGAATTATTATTGGGACTTTCTTAATCATCTTAGGACTTATTAGTACTCATCGTTTCCAAAAGAATATTAAGAAAATGTCATTAGAAAAAATTAGAGATATAGATGCTGAAACTCTAGATAAAGATGCCTTCTATTATGAAAAACTTCATTTATACTTAACTCCAAGTTATATTATCTTAATGAATAATACTTTTAAGGTTATTTCTTATGAAGATATCATTTGGCTATATCCCTTTGAACAAAGAGTAAATGGTATTAAGTCATCTAAATCAATTATGGTTGTTACTAATGATGGTAAAACTTCTAATATAGTTACTGTTCCTGCTATTACTAAAGGACGAATGGAAATGTTCGATGAAATCTTTAATACTATTGCTAATAAAAACGATGAGACCTTAATTGGTTATACGAGTGAAAATGCTAAAATAATAAAAGAACAAATAAAACTAAATAAAGGAAATAAATAATTAAGACCGACTACTATCAAGTTGGTTTTTAAATGCCAAAAAAAAGAAACCTCCGAAGAAGTTTCTAATCTGTACTACAAGTTTCTGCTATCGTAAATAATCTAGAAGTACTATAAGTTTTACCATTGTAGCTAACATTATAAGTGATTTTATATTTACCTTCTAAAGATAAGTTAATACGACTAACTTTTTCATTAGTTTCTGTATTAACGATGGTACTATCTAAAACCTTAATATCATCAGTAACATTATTACCATTAATATCCGTAGCTGTAATCGTTGTATTATCATTATAATATGAAGTATTACTAATCTTTGTTCGACATTCATCCTGACTAGAAATTTTCAAAGAAATCTCACTAACACTAGAAGTACCACTACCAGCAATAATTTTTAAATAGTCAGAAGCATTAGCTTTAAAGATTGAATAATTAGCTTGAACAATAAACGTATAATTACCAGAACCATTATCTTGGAAAGTATAATTTGGTTCCTTAGTTTCTGCTAAGAATTGTAAAGTTCCATTACTCTGTTGTAAGTATATAGAATATCTTAATTCTCCAATTGATTGATTATTATAAGAAAGCCGAGCTTCATAATACTTATTAGCGCTTATTTTATAGTTATCATTAAAATAACTTTGAAGATAACTATTATCAATGGCTTTTGGCGTACTTATTGGATTCCATGATAGGTAAATAGTTGAACCATTAGCTGTAGCTTTGCCATTAGTAGGAGCATCTAATTTTTGATATCTAAATGATGTTTCCGTTGGCTCTGTTCCTTTTTTAAATACCTCAGTCATACGCATATTGCTTGGTGTATATTCACTAGGAAGTTGTAATGGGATGGTTTCTTTTTCTACTTCTACCTCAACAACACTACTTGGTTTTTCAAAACGAGAATTTTTCTTAAAGATTTTCTTAGCAATTTTTGACATTAGAGCATTCTTAACACCTAAGGCTCCATTCATTGTCGTATAAGCATCTTTATATAACTGATCATATCCATACCACATACTAATTGAATAATCAGGCGAGTAGGAAACAGTCCAGTTATCACGAGATGGTAGAGTTTTAATACCTAAGGCACTAACCGCATTACCATCATATGTAGAAGTACCAGTCTTAGCAGCAATATCTGTCCCACTAACACTATAAGAACCACCAACTCTATAAGAAGAGTGAGCTGTAACCAAGATATTATTAATCATATAAGCGGTTGAATCACTCATAACTTTTTCTTTTTTATATTTATTTTCATATTCTTCACCACTATCGATGAATTCAATTTTAGTAAATGTATATGGCTCGATGTAGTAACCACCTCTAGCAAATGTAGCATACGCTGCTGACATTTGCAGAGCAGAGACGGTATCGAAAGAACCAATTGAAGCCGATTCGTAAAGAGTATCGCCATAGTTAATTCCTAAACTATTAACAAAACTTGCTATTTTATCTTTATCTACTGATTGGAAAGCTTGTAAGGCTGGAATATTTCTCGAACGGGATAGGGCAACTCGCATCGTTATCATTCCTAAGTATCTACTATCAGAGTTTTTAATTGACTGCCCATTAGAATAAGACATTGGATCATCTAAATAATAAGTTCCAGGAGAAGCATTACTATATTCAATCGCTGGGCCATAATCTACAATTGGCTTAGCAGTTGAACCTGGTTGATATCTTTCTAAAGTTGCTCGATTTAATTGTTTAACCCCATTTTGATTACGACCGCCATATAAGGCTACTACTGAACCATCACTGACACTGGTAACAACCATTGATAACTGTTCTTTATTATTTTTCCATTTATAATAAGCATTAGTATTTCCGGCATTATTTAATTCATCTTGAACCGTGGTATCCAAAGTCGTATAAATTTTCATTGGTACTTTAGCAGGGTCTTTACCTGTTTTTTCAATGACATCATTTTGGACAGTATCAATAAACCATTGATATTTGCTCAAGCCATCATCAACATTTTGATTTAATAAAGACTCAATAGGAATACTTTTAGCATCATTTAATTGGTCTTCCGTAATATATCCGTGACGATACATTAAATTTAAAACCGTGTTACGTCTTGATGTACAGTTTTCAATATTTTTGAAAGGATCATAAGTAGATGGAGCATTAAATATTCCCGCAAGAATAGCAGCTTCTGGTAAGGAAATATCTCTAACACTCTTACCAAAATATCTTTGGGAAGCTTGTTCAATTCCATATGTATTATTTGAACCTAACCAAGGAGTATTTACATAAAACTCAATGATTTCTTCTTTCGTATATTGTTTTTCAACTTTAAAGATAGCCATATAAATATCGGTAAATTTACGGATAATTCCTGCTATACCTTTGGCATCTTTTCGGTCGGTGAAAGCCATTCCGACTACCTGCATGGTAATAGTAGAAGCCCCACCAGCTTTAGAGTTTCCTGCTACTTGACCAAGCGAAGCTTTCATAAATCTTGCAATATCAAAACCATTATGTTGAAAATATCTCGAGTCTTCCGTAGCAACAATCGCATCAACCAAAACCTGTGGAAGTTCATCATAAGTAACTAGTTGGCGATTTTCTGCTCCTAAACGCCCAATTTCTGTGTCATTTTTGGCATAAAGAATTGATGAACTCGTATTATACAATTTATCAGTATCGAATTTAGGGGCAGAAGTAATAATATAAATAATCCCGAATAATCCTAAAATCATAATTCCAATTAATAAAACCATAATGAGACTAAGGATAATATGTCTATTTTGACGCTTTCTTTTCCTCTGATAAGTATTTTGACTATCCATTTTCACTTTCATATTATAAATATTTCTTTTAATATTTTTCTTGGTATTACTTGTCTTTTTCATAATCCATCTCCTTAATTAATTTATCAACACCCTTAATATAATCAAGTGGTGGTCTAAATCCTTCTTTTATTTCCAAACCATTCTCTAAAATATATGAATAAGGAATTGACTTTCGTTCATTATTATCCACAAATTCAATGATTTTTCTTGCTCCTAAGATAAAATAAGCACTATTCATCTTAATAATTAAAAAAGCAATCCCGCCATGCTTATCTATTCTTCTAATATGTTCTAACTGATGCTCATGAATATTCGATAAGGGAAATGCCGTCTTACTTAAAGTCTCTTTAGCATCAAAATCAATGTAATATCCTCTATAAATTCCATTATAATCAAGGGTAGATTGACTTTTAAAATAGGCTTCTTTTATTACTTGTTTATTATTTTCAAACCGAACCTTATTAATTCCTATTGGCGTTGGCTTCTTATATATAATAGCTATATCCTTTTCTAAATAGTACTCGTTAGTCTCATTAAGCAAAGTTTCTAAATCCATACCACGATTTCCATAACTGTGTTTAATTTTAACATATTCTTTTTTAAGTCCTGGGTAATTCACTTGCATCACCACAAACATTATACTATAGTTTACTTTTCTTGGGTAGTTTTTTTAGTATTTTTCACAACAAATATTACTTGTAGTTTAAAAAAAACTAGTATATAATCTATATACTAAGATAGCCTAAATACTAGGAAATTTCCTTATTATATAAGGTCTAGTAGCTTTCTGAAAAACTTTTGAAAAAGCTACAATAAATAGTGTATTTTTTAATTAGACTATGGTAAAATAAATAACGATGAAAAAAGCAAAAGACAATTATAGAATGGGGCAATTAATATGTTAAAAATTGAAAATTTAAGTTTAAAAGTTGAAGACAAAGAATTGTTAAACGATTTTAATTTAGAAATCAAGGAAGGCGAGATTCATGCTATCATGGGTCCAAATGGTATCGGAAAATCCAGTATCTGTAAGGCTATTATGGGGGATAGTAAGTATGAAGTTACTAAGGGTTCAATTAAGTTTATGGATAAAGATATTACTAATTTAGCTCCTGATCTTAGAGCCAAGATGGGGATTATGCTTATTAACCAAAGTCCGTTAGCTATTGAAGGGGTTACTAATGCTGATATGCTTAGAATGGCCCTAGCTAATAGAGAGGGACATTCTGTTGACTTATATAAATTTAATAAAAAAATTCAAGAAGTTTGTAAACGTTTAGATATACCTAGTTCCTTTATTCATCGTAATATTAATGATGGTATGAGTGGCGGTGAACGGAAGAAAAATGAACTCATGCATATGTGGATGTTAGAACCTAAATTTTTAATTTTAGATGAGCTTGATAGTGGTCTTGATGTCGATGCCTTAAAGGTGTGTGCTAACTCAATTATGGATTATTACGAGTCGCAAAATAAAACGGTTAGTATCTTGATAATTACACATCATAGTAATATTTTAGATATTATCAAACCGGATTTTGTTCATATTATTAAGGACAAACATATTAGCTTTACTGGTGATATTTCCGTGGCTAAAAAAATCGAAGAAAACGGTTTTAACACCGATTTAGGACAAATGTTATAAGAGGTTTGGAAAATTATGAATAAATTATTAGTGAAAGACAGTAATGTAAGCATCAACAACTCTTATCAAAACCTAGAGATTAAGACCTCTAAATTGATTTTAAATATCAGTGGAAGTAATACAATCAATGATTATGATAATAATACCGATTTAGATTTAAAGATTATTATGGAACCACATAGTAAACTTTTGTATAACCGTAAAAATGCCAATATTAATAACTTTACCCTCGATATTGAAGCACCTTCGGACTCTTACATCGAATTTAATTATAGCCTAGAAACTTCAGTGGCAAGTAATATCAAATTAGATGCTAATATCAGTGGTAATCAAAATACATCTAGGATTAATTTTCATGGTGTTACTAAGGATGAAGGCTTAATCAAAAGTATTGCAACATCTAAGGTTTCTGAAAATACTAAAGATAATGAAATTTTGGAAAACTTAAGAATTATTGCTCTTAATGATACGGAAAATGAAATTGTTCCTAATTTACTTGTTAGAAGTGATAGTGTCAATGCTATTCATAACACCACTATTAGTAGTATTGATAAAGATTATTTATTCTACTTAAATAGTAAAGGTATTGATAATGAGACTGCTACTAAATTGATTGTTGATGGTTTCTTAAAGAGTGTTTTAAAAGAAAATATTAAATAGGAGGTTTATTTATGCATAGAGAAGATTTTCCTTTTCTTTTTAACAATATAACATATTTAGACAATGGGGCGACTACTTTAAAGCCTTTAAGTGTGGTCAAAAAAATTGAAGAATATTATACCGAATATACTGCTAATGCTCATCGTGGCGACTATAAGACTTCTTTAAAGGTTGATACCGAGTATGAACTAGCTAGAAATAAAGTTCAAAAATTTCTTAATGCTAAGAGTAGAAAAGAAATTGTGTTTACTAGTGGTGCTACTGAGTCCTTAAATTATATTGCTACTGGTTTTTTCTCTAATATTTTAGAACCTGGTGATGAGATTTTAATAACTAAGTCAGAGCATGCTTCAAATGTTTTGCCTTGGTTTCGTTTAGCTAAAGAATTAAATCTAAAGGTTAATTACATTCCTTTAGATGCTAATTATTATGTGACTATTGAAAATGTCAAGAAAAGTATTACCAAAGATACCAAGGTTATTTCTTTAGCCATGGTTACGAATGTTATTGGCGATTTACGACCAATTAAAGAAATAGCTAAAATTGCCCATGAAAATGATGCCTTTTTAGTTGTTGATGGGGCTCAAAGCGTTCCTCATATGAAGACTGATGTTCAAGATTTAGATTGTGATTTTCTAGCTTTTTCCGGTCATAAACTATGTGGTCCAACTGGTATTGGAGTATTATATGGTAAAGAAGAATTACTTAGTAATATGGAACCAATTAATCTTGGTGGGGGAATGAATGAATCATTTGACAATATTAATGAAGTTTATTTAAAAGACTTACCAACTCGCCTGGAAGCTGGCACTCCAAATATTGCCGGAGCGATTGGCCTTGGCGCTGCTATCGATTATTTAACTAATATCGGAATGGATAATATTTATAATCATGAACACGAACTTCGTAAGTATTTGATTAACAAATTAGTTGACTTAAAACACATTGATATTATTAATTTGGAAGCAGATACCGGTATTATAGCCTTTAATGTGGATGGTATTTTTTCGCAAGATGTTGCTGTCTATTTAGACAAATATAATATTTGCGTTCGAGCCGGAAATCACTGTGCCAAAATCTTAAAAGATGCTGTTGGCGTTAGAAATACTTGTCGCGTTAGTCTTTATCTTTATAATACCAAAGATGAAATTGATCGTTTAGTAGAACTCCTAAGTGATAAAAATAGAATATTAAAAGAGATGATATAATAATGGATAATGAACTAAGAAGAGAAATTATTATGGATAACTATATGTATCCTTACAATAAAGAAGTACCAACTGATAAAAATGATTATATTAAAGTGAATTCTAATAATGAGTCTTGTATAGACAATATTGATATATATCTAAAGATAGAAGATAATATTATTAAGAAAATTTATTTTGATGGCGAAGCTTGTGCTATTTCAACTTCCGCTACTTCGGTTATGATTAAGATTCTAGAAAATAAAAGTTTAGATGAAGCTTTAAGATTAAGTGAAGAATATGAATCTATGATTGAAGATGGAACCGAGTCAGAAGACTTAGAAGAGGCTTTAGCGTATGGTGAAATTTATAAACAACAAAACCGAAAACACTGTGCTATGTTACCTTGGTTAGGTTTAAAAAAAGCTATCTTAAACTATAAAAATTCTGCTGAAAAGTAGAGTTTTTTTTCTAAAATAAAGTTATTTAGTTTATAATAAAAGTGGTGATCATAATGAAGTATTATCTTAAGAATAATCGTTTAATTAACTCTATAGCCCTCATCATAATTATTTATTTTTTACATACTTATGAGTATATGGAGGCTCTTTCTTTTCAAACTGGTCTTTATTTTTGGGAGTTTTCTAAAAATATTACTGCTAGTTTAGATGTTATTTTCTTAAAATTAAATACTTTTACTTATTTAGAAAAGGGGATACTTATCGGTACTATAGTTTATCTTTTGAATGCTCATCGTTTTGAAAAGACCAATCTTCCTAAAAGATATCAAGATAATAAATTACCATTTCTGTTAATTAGTATAATTCTTTTCATTTTTCTAATTTGTTTTAGCTTCATTAGTGCCTTTAATTTTACTTTTCTCAAAGATATATTTCTATTTCTGTTAAATTTATATCTTTATATTAATTTTCTTAATTATTTAAGTGCCTTTATAACTAAGAAATATTTATTAAAGAAGGTAAGATATCTAGTGGAGATAATTACTTTTTCCTCTCTCTTACTCGAAATTTTATTAGGAAGATTCTTATCTTTTAGCCTTTTTTTCAATACTAATGTCTTTAGCACTATTGTTCTTATTCTTCTAAATATTTTGACCATTAGAATTGTAAAAAAGAACGGTTACTAGTTGCCAAACTAAGCATTAATATTTATAATAGAAGGCATTGTGAAAGAAGAAGATTTATGGCAACAATAAGTACAGATATAACAAATATTCCTTTAAGAAAAATTTTTAAAACGGTTGATGATGATACTTTTAAAACTGCTCTTGTTAGTCTAAGTAAGAAAGAATTAACTCTTTTAAAAAGAATATATGGTAAAACTTATGAAGAGTTAAATGTTATTCCTTTAAGTACCGGAGAAACTAAAGATTTACTAGAGCTATTAAACATGAAAATGCCTGAGAAATTCCAGATGATTTCGGAGTATAAGCAAAAAGAGAAACAAAAAAAAGCCCATGATGATTACTTTGCTTTAGCAAGAAAAGCTAAAGGATATGACCCCAGACTTTGGGAGTTGCTTTCTAATTTTTTAAATAGTGAAACCTATCAGGAAATGCTACGTCTTTTAGAGCCTAAAGAAATTATTATTTTTGCCTTGCGTTATGGTATTATTAAAAGTCAATATGATACCAAAAGTATTGCCTATCTTTTAGATACAGATGAAAAGTTTATTACTAACACTTTAAAGCTTATTCATACTAAATTAGGGCTAAAAAATATTTAAATCAAATAAAAAGCCTGAAAAATAGGGAAGAAACTTGCATATACCAAATAAAAGTAATATAATTGTTTTATTGTCAAGGAAGGATTATGTATGATAGATATTAAATTAATTAGAGAAAATAAAGAACTTGTTAAAGAAAATATAAAGAAAAAATTTCAAGATGAAAAACTCCCCCTAGTTGATGAAGTTTATGATTTTGATATTAAAGTTCGTGAAACTCAAACCAAAAAAGATGGTTTAAAAGCCCAAAAGAATAAGTTGAGTGGTGAAATTGGTCTTTTGATGCGTGATAAAAAACAAGATGAAGCCAATAAGATAAAAGAACAAATTAAAGAAATGGATGCGGAAATTAACTCTTTAGAAGAAGAACAAACCAAGTTAAATAGTGAAATTCGTAAACGTATGTTAGTTATTCCAAATATTATGGATGCATCGGTTCCTATTGGTAAAGATGATTCTTTTAATGTTGAAGTTGAAAGATTTGGAGAACCAGTAGTACCAGATTACGAAATCCCTTATCATGCTGATATTATTGAAAATTTAAAAGGAATGGATAAAGCATCTGCTGGTCGTACTAGTGGTGAAGGTTTCTACTACCTAACTGGTGATATCGCAAGACTTCATGAGGCTATGCTTGCTTATGCTAGAGACTATATGATTAATAAAGGCTTTACTTTTTGTATTCCTCCATTTATGATTCATGCCGATGTAGTAACTGGCGTTATGTCATTTCCTGAAATGGAAGCGATGATGTATAAAATTGAAGGCGAAGATTTATATCTAATTGGTACTTCTGAACATTCCATGATTGGTCGCTTTAAAGATCAAATTATTAAGAAAAGTGATTTACCTATTAAACTTACTTCTTATTCTCCATGTTTCCGCAAAGAAGGTGGCTCTCATGGTCTAGAAGAAAGAGGCTTATATCGTGTTCACCAATTTGAAAAACAAGAAATGATTGTTTTGTGTGAACCAGAGGAGTCAATGGATTATTATAATCAAATGTGGAAGTATACTGTTGAAATCTTTAGAAATATGGATGTTCCTGTTCGTCAACTTGAATGTTGCTCAGGCGATTTAGCCGATTTGAAGGTTAAATCTTGTGATGTTGAAGCTTGGAGTCCAAGACAAAAGAAGTATTTTGAAGTTGGATCTTGTTCTAATTTAGGTGATGCCCAAGCTAGACGTCTAGGTATCAGAGTTAAAGGGGATAATGGCACATACTTCTTACATACCCTAAATAACACTTGCCTTGCTACGCCAAGAGGACTTATTGCTGTTATTGAAAATAACTATCAAGAAGATGGTAGCGTTAAAATCCCTAAAGTATTACAACCATATATGGGCGGTTTAGAAGTTATTAAGCCTCAAAATAAGTAAAAAAATGTTTCAAAATTAAAATGTTGTGATATACTAAAAAAGTATTAAAAAGTTTTGATTAAGAAGTAGTAATAACAAATAACTTGATTTCTAGAGATTAATTCAATTTGGTGGAAGAATTAAAATTAAGTCGTTATGAATTCACCTTATGAACTGGAGAAATCCCGCAAAAATTTGCGTTATCAAAAAAGAGTATAAATTAAGGTGGTACCACGGTTCTTACGTCCTTTAGAGGAGGTAAGAACTTTTTTAATTAAAACTTTAAAAGAAAGGAATCTTTATGCAAGAACAATTAAAAAATATAAAAGAAAATGTTATTAATAGTTTAGAAAATATTAAAGACTTAAATAGTCTTATGGAACTTAAGAATAAATATTTATCTAAAAAGGGAGAAATCTCTTTACTACTTGCCGGTCTTGGCAAAATGGATATTGAAGAAAGAAAGACTTGGGGAAGTTTAGTAAATACTTTAAAACAGGAAGTATCTGAATTAATTATAGAAAAGGAAAAGCAAATAAAAAAGGAACTTCTTGATAAAAAGTTAGAAGCTGAAGACATTGATATTAGTCTTCCGGCTACTAAAATACCTGTTGGGTCTCCTTGTATTTTAGAAAAATTAATTCTTGACGTCGAAGAAATATTCATGAGTATGGGTTATGATGTTGTTGATGGACCCGAGATAGAATTAGATAAGTATAATTTTGAGATGTTAAATTTACCTAAAGGTCATCCGGCTAGGGATGCTCAAGATACCTTCTATGTTAAAGGAGAAGAACTACTTTTAAGAAGTCAAACTTCCCCTGTTCAAGTAAGAACCATGTTAAAAGGAGAAGGTAAAACTCCTATTAGAGTAATTTGCCCTGGGAAAACTTATCGTCGTGATGATGATGATGCTACCCATTCTCATCAGTTTACCCAGATTGAAGGTCTCTTAATCGATAAGAATATTTCTTTGAGTGACTTAAAAGGAACTATCGATTTAGTAGCCAAAAAACTATATGGTATAGATACGAAGACCCGTTTTCATCCCAGCTACTATCCATTTACTGAACCTTCAGTTGAAGTTGATATTACTTGTTGTAATTGTCATGGGACAGGTTGCAATGTTTGTAAACAAACGGGCTGGGTTACAGTGTGTGGTGCCGGCTTAGTGCATCCTAATGTTTTAAGAATGGCTGGCTATGATCCAAGCGAGTGGAGTGGTTTTGCTTTTGGTTTTGGTGCTGAACGTTTAGCCATGATTAAATATGATATTAATGATTGTCGTGTTTTTTACAATAATGACCTAAGAGAAGTTAGTATCTTTGATAGAAAGGAAAAAGAAAATGATTAGTTTAGAGTGGGTTAGTGATTATATTGATTTAAAAGATCAAGATTTAAAAGAGTTAGCCGTTAAAATAACTAAAGCGGGAATTAATGTTGAAAAAGTTATTTCTAATGACATTCCTAATTTAGTGATTGGAAAAGTTATAAATTGTATTCCACATCCTAATTCGGATCATATGCATATCTGCGAGGTTGATGTAGGTAAAGAAAAATTAGTCCAAATTGTGTGTGGGGCTTCTAATGTAAAAGCTGGCATCAAAGTAATTGTGGCCTTAGAAGGGGCTAAATTACCTGGTGGTGAGATTAAAAAAACGGAATTACGTGGGGTTCAATCCAACGGAATGATTTGTGCTTTGTGTGAGGTTGGCTTAGAAGAAAATACTAAAGAAAATTATGCTAAAGGAATTTTTGTTGCTCCGGATAATTTAAAAGTCGGGGCAAAAGCCATACCGGCTTTAGGACTAGAAACAACCCTTTATGAACTAGATATTCATAAACATCGTAATAATGATTGCTACTATCATATTGGTTTTGCTTATGAGATAGCCTCTATTCTTAATCGTAAAGTCAAATTACCTGATATGTCTTATAAGACTAATGATGATGTTGTTAGTAATTACCTTTCTTTAGAAGTAGATACTCCTAAATGTCCATATTATACCGGTAGAATGGCTACTAACTTAACTATTAAAGAAAGTCCCGAATTTATTAAAAAAAGACTTCTTGCAGCGGGGATGCATCCTATTAATAACGTTGTTGATATTTCTAATTATGTGATGCTAGAATTTGGCCAACCCCTTCATTTCTTTGATAAAGATATGCTTGGCGAAAAAATTCTAGTTCGCAATGCTTATGAAGATGAGAAATTAGTAACTTTAGATTATAATGAAAGAACTTTAAAGACTAGTGATGTTGTTATTACGGATGGGAAAAAACCTATCTGCTTAGCAGGAGTTATGGGAGGCTTAGATACTGAAGTGACTTCTAGGACTAAGAATATCTTTATGGAAGCCGCTATCTTTGATAATATTAGTATCAGGAATACCGCTAATAGATTAAATCTTAAGAGTGAGGCATCTATTCGTTATGGAAAAGGCTTATCTTATGAATATACTAATTATGCCCTAGATAGAGCGTGTCATTTATTAGAAAAATATGCCGATGCCACTATTCTTAAGGGAACTATAAAACACGATAAACTAGATAAAACCCCAAAAGTAGTAACATTCAAAGAGGATGATATTAGTAAACTTTTAGGGATTGATATTAAACCTAATGACATTGAACATGAACTTGATAGATTAGAATTTCCTTACGAATTTAATAATAATAATTTCACCGTAACTATTCCTAACCGCCGTTTAGATATTGATCCTAATGTCAATGATATTGCTGAAGAGATAGTACGTCTTTATGGTTATGAAAACCTAGTTTGTACCTTACCAAGAGTTGAGATAAAACAAGGAGAATATAAAGGCGATGTTAAATATCGTAAAATCATTGCCAGTCGTCTTCGCACCTTAGGACTTACGGAGACTAGAACTTATACCTTGACTTCGCCTAGTATGGCTAGTACCTTTAATTACGAGGGAAAGACTCATCTAAATTTACCTAATCCCATGAGTATTGATAAATCTGTTTTGCGTACTTCTTTAATTCCTAGTATGCTAAATGTCTATAATTATAATAAAGCTCGTAAAGTTAATGATATGTTTCTTTATGAGATTAGTAAGACTTATGATGTTAATTATACGGAAGAAAGTAAGATTGCCATTCTTATGAAGGGTAATTACATCATAAATGAAGCGACTAAAGTAAATGTTCCTACAGACTTCTACTTAATTAAAGGGGTAGTAGAAAATTTACTTGACTATTTAGGATTTGCCGGACAATATAAATTTGTTAAGAGTGAAATTCCTAGTATGCATCCTAAAAGAAGTGCTATAATTTATTTACAAGATACATTCTTAGGAATTATTGGGGAGGTTCATCCAAGTATTAGTAAAGATGAAATCTATGTTTGCGAAATTTCTCTAAATAAATTAATGCAAGATATTAAACCTCTTAAATATGTTGGGGCTTCTATCTATCCCGAAATTGTTAAAGATGTTGCTTTTGTCGTTGATAAGAAACTACCTGTGGAAGAGATTATGACAACTATTAAAGACACGGGTAAAGACCTATTAACTAATATTAGTATTTTTGATGTTTATATGGGTCCCAATGTCTTAGAAACTGAAAAATCAGTGGCCTTTAAACTTACTTTCCAATCTAAAGAAAGAACTTTATCGGATGAAGAAGTTATGAAGATATTTAATCAAATTATGGTTAATGTCAAAGAAAAGTTTAATTGTAAGGTTCGTGATAATTAAAGTATTCGCAAAGAGTACTTTTTTTCTTTTCTTTTTTTTAAAGATAAGAAATTCCCAAAAATTCATAAATTTAACCGAAAAATCCTTGTAAAATACTTTTGAAATTGATACTATAGAACTTAGTTATAAATGGATGTGGTTATATGAATAATTATCTACCAGTGATGCTTCTAAAAGACTTAATCATTCTTCCAAACCAGGAAATTAAAGTAGAAACCGTAAAATCTGATCAATTAATTACCGTTTCGAATAAACATCATAATGGCAATTTACTTTTAGTTTGCCCAACTGATACTTTAGAAGAAGAGCCTAGTATCACTGACTTACCAACAATTGGGGTCGTTGGCATTATCAAAAATATTATTGATTTACCTAATGGTAACATAAGACTAACAATCTTAGGAACAACCCGTGTCAAAATTGAAAAATATAATCACTTAACCGATAATAAAACCATATTAATGGCTATTACTAGTTCTGTTCTCGATAATAAAACCGATATTGTTTCCGAGACCGCCTTAAAAAGAAAATTAATTAAGACTTTAACCACCTATATAAACATTTCCCATACCATTTCCAACAGTGTTCTTTCCCAGATTGCTCAGATTAATGACTTAAATAAACTAACCGACATTGTTACTACCTTTATTCCGTTATCTTTTGAAAAGAAAGTTAATTATATGAATGAATTAGATTCCTTAAAAAGAGCTACTAATTTAATTTATGATATTTCGGTCGAAATTGAAGTCTGTGAATTAGATGAAAAGATTGAAGATACTCTAAGAGAAGAGATGGAATCTAATCAAAGAGAGTTTATTTTAAGAGAAAAAATTAAACAGATTAAAAAAGAACTGGGAGAAGATAAAGATTCTGATACCGTTAAAAATTCTTATCTGAATATGCTAGATGACTTAGTATTAAGTGATACTACGAAGACAAAAATTGCCTTGGAAATTCAGAAATTAGATTATTTACCCGAAGGACATCCTGAACGAGCCGTGGTTCAAAATTACTTAGATACTATATTAAATTTGCCTTGGAATAAGACAAATCCTGAAGAAAGTGATCTTGAGAAGATTAAAAAGAATCTTTCTAAGAGCCATTATGGTCTTAAGAATATAAAAGACCGGATTTTAGAATATGCTAGTTTAAAGAAAAGAAATCCCCATCTTAAGAACCCTATTATCTGTTTAGTGGGGGCTCCTGGCGTAGGTAAAACTTCTATATCGATTGCCATTGCTAAAGCTCTAAATCGGGAATTTTATAAACTAAGTGTAGGCGGTTTAAGCGATACCTCTGAATTAATGGGCAATCGCCGAACTTATCTTGGGAGTAATATGGGTAAAATTATGCAGGCTATTAAGAAGTGTAATTGTAAAAATCCCGTTATCCTTATTGATGAAGTAGATAAAATGGTTAAAAATTACAATGGAGATCCCGCCTCAGCTTTATTAGAAATTATTGACCCAGAACAAAACTATCTTTTTACCGATAATTATTTAGAAGAACCATTTGATTTATCCGAAGTAATGTTTATTATGTCCGCTAATGACATTGAAAATATCCCCCCAGCATTATATGATCGTTTAGAGATAATTGAACTTGCTAGTTATACTCTAGAAGAGAAAATTGATATTGCCAAGAAGTATTTAGTTCCTAGTATATATAAGAATTATCTAGTTAATTCTAGAGATTTAAAGATTAGTGAAGATATTATTAAAGAGATAATTATTTTTTATACGAAAGAGGCGGGTTTAAGGGAATTAAAAAGAACCTTGGAACAGTTAATCAGAAAAGTTATCTTGGCATATACTGATGAAGACTTAAAATTGAATGTAACTTCTCAAATGGTTAATCAGTTTCTGGGACCTAAAAGATTTTGTGCTCCGAAACTCCTAACTAGTGAAGCTCCCGGAATTATTAATGCTCTTGCTTATACTCCTTTAGGAGGCGTAGTTATGGAAATTGAATGTTGTCTTTTTGAAGGTAAGGGTGAGATTATTACGACTGGTTCTTTAGGAAATGTCATCTTAGAGTCAGTGGAGGTGGCTACTAGTTATATCAGGAGTAATAAAGATTATTTTAAAGTTAATGATTATTATTTTGATAATCGTAATATTCATTTACATTTCTTAGAAGGAGCTACTCCTAAGGATGGACCTTCAGCTGGAGTTAGTATAACTACTAGCTTACTTAGTTTACTTTTGAATAAGGCGGTTCCTAAAGATATTGCTATGACTGGAGAAATCGGGTTAAATGGAGAAGTCTTAGAAGTAGGCGGGATTAAAGAAAAGTTAATTGGAGCTTATAATAATGGTATCAAGACTGTGTTTATTCCCCAAGCTAACTTAAAGAATTTAGAAGAAATACCTAAAACTATTTTAAATAAATTAATTATATACGGGGTTTGTGATTATAAAGAGATATATGAAATGATTTTTCTTGGGGATAAAGGAAAGAATTAGACTAATATATTAAAAAAAATATCAAGTCTAGTTTTTTTTGATGAGTAAATATGGTAAGATATAGAAACACTTAGAGATGGGGGATATTAAATGAAACAAGAAGAAAGATGGAATGTGATGTATGAGGCTGCTAAAGAGTATTATAAAGAATATGGTAATTTAGCAGTTCCTTATAATTATACGACTAAAGATGGTAAGAACCTGGGAAGTTGGATTTCAGCTATTCGAAATTGTTATAAAGGCAATAAAAGTTCTGTTTTGTTAACTGAAGAACGAGTTAAGAAATTAAATGATATAGAGATGATTTGGGATATACATTTATCTAATTGGTGTTCTATGTATGAAGAAGCCAAAGAATATTATGATACGACAGGTGATTTATTAGTGCCTCAAGCTTACATAACGAAAGAAGGTTCTGATTTAGGAGGCTGGATTTCTTATCAACGAGAAATTTATAACGGTAAGAAAAAGAAAAATTTAACTTCAGAACAAATAAAGCTTTTGAATGATATTAAGATGGTCTGGACTGATGTTAATGAGGTTCGCTGGAATAGAAACTTTGAGTTAGTTAGAAAATATTATCAAAGGACTGGTTCATTTCCTCAGAAGAATACGGAGTTGCCTTTAGAAATGGAAAAGCTGGCTACGTGGTTTAGAGGACAGAAGTTAGCTTATTTCAAGAAAAAATTATCTAAAGAAAGAATGATTAAGATGGCTAGTTTAGGGATTAAGGGAGATTTTAAGATTATTAATGATTTTACATCTTATTTAGATTTTTTAAGTGAAGAATATCATTTAAATATAGATTATGCTCTTAATAAAAAGGTCTTAAGGCATATTTCTTATTTAGAATTTCAAAGTAAGATGACTTATTTATTAGAGCATAAAATCTATCCTTTAGATAAAGAAGGCAAACTAATTAAGATATTTACGATGGCAAGTAAAGATTTAGAAAGAGAATATCATCTTACTTTAGAAGAATTAATTACTAATTATAGGTCTAAAGAAATATTAATTAAAAAGAAATAGTAAAGGTTTAAGAAGTTTGATTTTTGATTTAAAGTGTAATTTAGACTATCTAAAATTCTTTAAATTTGTTAAAATACTACTTGGATGTGAATTTTATGAAACAACAAAATATTAGAAACTTTTCCATTATTGCTCATATTGACCATGGCAAATCAACCCTTGCCGACCGTATTTTAGAGATGACTGGGTCTGTTGATAAAAGACAAATGAAAGAACAACTTTTAGATAGTATGGATTTAGAGCGTGAACGTGGGATTACTATAAAACTTAATGCTGTTCAGTTAAAATATAAATATCATAATGAAGATTATACTTTTCATTTAATAGATACTCCTGGTCATGTCGATTTTTCTTATGAGGTGTCTAGGAGTCTTGCCGCTTGTGAAGGAGCAATTCTAGTAGTAGATGCAGCTCAAGGAATAGAAGCTCAGACTTTAGCTAATTTATATCTAGCAATGGAATGCGACTTAAAAATTATTCCTGTTATTAATAAGATTGATTTACCCAATGCTGACATACCTAAAGTAACCAAAGAATTATGTGATATTTTAGGCTTTAGAGAAGATGAAATTATTTTATGCTCTGGTAAAACTGGGGTCGGGGTAGATAAACTTTTAGATGCGATTGTCGAAAGAATTCCTGCTCCCCAAACAGATAATCATAAGAAGACTAGAGCTTTAATCTTTGATAGTGCTTTTGATGCTTATCGGGGAGTTGTTGTGCATGTTAGGGTAGTTGATGGTACTTTAAAAGTTAAAGACAAGATTAAGATGATGGCTTCCAAACATACTTATGAGATTGTCGAATTAGGTATTAATAATCCTAAAGAAGTAAAAAAGGATGAATTAGTATCAGGAGAAGTAGGATGGGTTGTAGCAGCCATTAAAGATATTTCGACTGTTGAAGTTGGAGATACCATTACTTTAGAAAATAATCCAGCCGAAGAGCCATTACCAGGTTATAAACCAATGAAACCAATGGTTTACTCAGGACTTTTCCCTATTGATTCAAGTAAATTTCCAGCTTTAAGAGAGGCCTTAGAAAAACTGAAATTATCCGATGCGTCCCTTATTTTTGAACCAGAAACATCTGATGCTTTAGGCTTTGGCTTTCGTTGTGGCTTCTTAGGACTTTTACATATGGATATTATAATCGAACGTATTACGAGAGAATTTAATATTGATTGCATTGCGACTTCTCCTAGTGTTGTTTATGAAGTAACTTTAACGAATGGTGAGATTATTATGGTTGATTCTCCTAATAAAATGCCTGATAGACAAGTTATTTTAAAGATTAAAGAACCATATATTAAAACTAATATTTTTGTGCCAAGTGAATATATCGGTGCTATTATGGAATTATGCCAAGATAAACGTGGCAACTATATTAGTATGGATTATATTGATCCAACTAGAGTTAATATTCATTATGAAATCCCTTTAGCCGAGATTGTTTATGATTTTTTTGATAAGCTTAAAAGTGCGACTTCGGGTTATGCTTCTTTTGACTATGAATTAATCGGATATAAAGAAAGTGATTTAGTTAAAATGGATATTATGTTAAATAAAGAAGTAGTAGATGCCTTATCAGTTATTGTTCATAAAGACTTTGCTTATAATCGTGGAAAACAAATTGTTTCCAAACTAAAAGAAGTAATTCCTAAACAATTATTTCAAGTCCCAATTCAAGCTAGTATTGGTTTTAAAGTAATTGCGAGAGAAAACATTTCGGCCATGCGTAAAGATGTTTTAGCTAAATGTTATGGTGGCGATATTTCCCGAAAACGTAAACTTTTAGAAAAACAAAAAGAAGGTAAAAAGCGAATGAAAATGGTGGGGTCAGTTGAAATTCCTCAAGAAGCTTTCTTAAGTATTTTATCCCAAGATAAGTAAAACTAACTATTTTAGGTACCAAGTATGATATGAACCCCGTTTCTTGGACATGGAAACGAGGTTTTTATATGTCAAAATTAAGTTACGAAGATAAAATAAATATTTATAATAATAAAAAAGAAGGAATGTCAATAAAGGCATTATCAAAAAAATATGATGTAAGAGATAATGTTATTAAGTATCTTGTAAGAGTAATAGATAAACATGGATATGAAGTTTTAAGAACAAATAAAAATAATTATTATTCCCCTAATCAAAAAGAACAAATTATTAATCGAGTATTAATTGATGGGGAAAGTATATTTTCTGTTGCAGCTGATGAAGGATTGTCTAGTGATGGATTATTACGGAATTGGATTTCAAAATATAAAGAAAATAGTTATAATATAGTTGAACGAAAACGTGGAAGGAGTCCAACTATGTCTAAAAAAGAATTGAAATCTAAAGCAAATGAAACTATTGAAGAAGAAAATGAAAGATTAAGAAAAGAAAATTTATATCTAAAAGCGGAGCTAGAATACTCAAAAAAATTGAGAGCCGTTGTTCAAGCAAGGAAGAATCAACAACAGAAGAAAAAGTAACTGTTGTAAGTGAACTTCGGCTAGAATATCCTTTAGTGATTCTTCTAAAAGTATCAGGTTTAGCTAAATCAGTATATTATTATACTTTATCTAAAGCAGATAAAGATAATAAAAATAAGAAAATAATAGATAAAATAAAAGAAATATTTATTAATAACAAAGAAAGATATGGTTATCGTAGAATTACATTAGAATTAAGAAATCAAGGCTATAACGTTAATCATAAGAAAGTATATAGAATAATGATTAAATTAGGTTTAAGACCATTAAAAAGAAATAAAAGAAAATATTCATCTTATAAAGGAACAATCGGTAAAATTGTTGATAATTTAATCGAGAGAGATTTTAATGCAGAAAAGCCTAATCAAAAATGGTATACTGATGTAACTGAATTTAATCTTCGCGGTGAGAAATGTTATTTATCACCAATATTAGATGGATATAATGGTGAAATAATATCTTATAATACTTCTAAATCACCTAATTTAGAACAAATAAATGATATGCTTGATAAAGCATTTGATGGCAAAAAACTAGAAGGATTAATATTTCATTCAGATCAAGGTTGGCAATATCAACACCAATCCTATCAACAAAGATTAAAAAACAATGGTATAAAACAAAGCATGTCAAGAAAAGGAAATAGTATGGATAATGGCATGATGGAAAATTTCTTTGGATTACTTAAAACAGAAATGTTTTATGATCAAGAAGATAAATATAAAAATATAGATGAATTAATCTTAGCGATAGACGACTATATTAATTACTACAATTATGATAGAATTAAAGTAAAATTAAAAGGACTGTCTCCTGTAAATTACAGGTTACAATCCTTTAATTAGAAACTATTAATAAACTGTCCAACTTTTGGGGTTCAGTTCAGTATCTAATTAGTTAGTTTTTTTAAGGATAAATTTAGCATCTATTGGGTTATCAATTTTTCCTTTGCTTAAATAATTTTCTAAGATTTTAATCCTCTCATCAGAGCAGCCGTTAAAGCCTTAAAAATTATATCCATTAAAACTCTGCATATGATTCACTCCTTAAAATATTATATTAATTTTCCTTCTTTTTGGACCTCTTAAGGCTTAAACCAACATCCTCATTAGCATCAAAATCATTTCTAATCGCATCAACGACTAAACTTTCATATTGGTGATTTAACTCTTCTTGTCTAGCCAAATTTTTTATTTTTCCATCGACTTTTGCTTCAATTGCATAAACTTTCTTCATTAGATTTTGTTTAGTAGCTAAATCTAGCTTTGTCCATTCGAGATTATTATCCCGATAATTTTCAGCTATCATTCTTAAGTCATATAAATCTTGTGAATATTGGGGATATTTATTACTCAAAATTTTCTTAATAATTCGATTAATTTCTAAGTAAAAAGCATCTTCTTTCACTTTTGTTTCTTCCTTAGTTGCCTCGAGCTCACATGATTGTTTTATTGGCTTTTCCTTGGTTTTTATGATTTCTTTTTCTAAATTAACTTTTAACTTTTTAATAAATTTATCAACTTGGTGATTAATAAAGACCTCAGTAAGTTTTAAATTCAATTTTAATAAGAAGGGCATAGTCGGTCCAAAAATCGTAAGCATCGCAATAACACTGAAAGCTGCCTCGGCTGTTTCAAGGTATAGAAAACACCCAACTAGTGTCATAGTCATTAAAAGAAAACTAATTATGGCGGTGATGATGATGACTTTAATTAGTTCGGGTAGATTTTTATCATATAAAGCCTCTTTAAAATCCTTTTGATACCATTTTTCATTATTAAGCATATTCTTATAACAGATCTTAGCATCATCAATATTATAGATTTTACCTGTACTAAGATATTCCTTGATAACTTCCCATTCTAGATCGCTAGCCTTATTATTTTCTCTAATTTTATTTAATTTCTTTGCTGTTAGTAGTTCCATAATTTTTCCTCTTCTTTGTATGTAATATCATACGCTAAATGCCTTACTCAGTCAATGAATTTACTATTTACAAGTATGAATTTTCTCTTTTTTTCAAGGAAAAATTATGCTACTATATACTTAAGATTATATACTTCTAAGAATTTTTTTCTTATTATATTATAGCCTCCTTTAAGACCATTTTTCCTTTTAGAAAACCTTCAAAAATCTAAAAGAAAATAGGGTTTTTATGATTAATATTATCCTATAATTTATTTAAGATATTAATATTGACAAATGTTTGTAAATTGATGTTTTTTTAAGTATCTTTCTTAGACGGGGTGTGGTATGATTAACCTGATTAGAGGTTATATTATGAAAACAATAAGAAGAAAACGAAGAAGATTATCTAAACAGACGAAGATTTTTCTTTCTTTTACTATTTTAGTCTTAGGACTTATTGGACTTTGTTTATTTAGTTATCCTAAGCTAGATTTAAAAGCCGAAGAGATTGATATTGGTCTTGATGAAGATTTTAATTATAAGAATTATGTGGCTACTATATGGAATAAGGATGTTACCAATAAAGTATCGGTTAGTGGAGAGGTTCAAAAGACATTAGGAACTTACTATGTGACTTATAGTATTAATAATGGCCCTTTTAAGACATCAAAAGTTTTAAAGGTAAATGTTAAAGATAAGATTAGTCCCATAATTAGTTTAAAAGGAGATACTGAGATTAAACTTTGTAAAATGGAAGACTATATCGAGGCTGGCTATACAGCAACTGACAATTTAGATGGTGATCTTACTGATAAAGTAGAAGTTACAAAGACTAATGATTATGTCTATTATAAGGTTAGTGATAGCTATGGCAATGAAACTTCAATTGGTCGCAAAATTATTATTGAAGATGATGAGTCACCTGTTATAAATTTAAAGGGAAATAAAGAAGTCTATCTTTTACTTAATCATGATTATGAGGAACCAGGGTTTACCGCCACGGATAATTGTCTTGGTGATTTGACTAGTAAGGTCAAAGTCGAAAATAATATTGATAAGACTAAAACGGGTACTTATGAAGTTTCCTATACTGTTAGTGATAATAAGACTACAACTACAGTTAAAAGAACCGTTTATGTGGTTGAAGATAGTAATATCAAGGGTGTTATTTATTTAACTTTTGATGATGGTCCCGGAGCTTATACTAATAAAATCCTGGATATTTTAAAGAAATATGATATTAAAGCTACTTTCTTTGTAACTAATGGCGGGGCAGATAGTGATATCTTAAGAGAGTATAATGAAGGACATACGATAGGACTTCATACAGCTACCCATAACTATGACATCTATAAATCAGTTGAATCTTATTTTGATGACTTAAATAAAGTTCAAGATCGGGTTACCCGAATTACGGGGACTAAAGCTAAATATATTCGCTTTCCCGGAGGAAGTTCTAATACTATTTCCCGTAGTAGATGTAAAGGTATTATGACTACTTTGACTAGTAAAGTTAAAGAAGAAGGGTATCGTTATTATGATTGGAATAGTTTAGTTGAAGATGCTGGGGCTTGTGCGAGTAGAAAAGTTAATGATAAGAATGCTTGTGTTCTTAAATACTTTAAAAATACTATTTCGTATAATAAAATTAATGTTGTTTTACTTCATGATATCAAATCTTATACGGCTGATTCTTTAGAAAATATGATTATTTATGCGAAGAATAATGGTTATACCTTTAAAGCTATAGATGATAGTACGCCAGAGATTCATCAACACGTTAATAATTAGGGAGGTTTTATGCACGCCGCTTATATCCATATACCTTTTTGTAGGTCCATTTGTACTTATTGTGACTTTTGTAAGGTTTATTACCAACCAACTTTAGCAAGTAAATATTTAAAAGCTTTAGAAGAGGAAATCTTAAGTCAATATAATAATGAGGTTTTAAAGACTATTTATATTGGGGGAGGAACACCATCTAGTCTTTCCTTAGATCATCTTAATTACTTATTTATTATCCTAAAAGTCTTTAAAAAATCTAGAAATTGTGAGGTTACTTTTGAATGTAATATTGAAGATATTACCGAAGAAAAGCTTCATCTTTTAAAAGAAAATGGTGTTAATCGTTTAAGTATTGGAATAGAATCTTTTAATAAGAAGAACTTAGAGATTATGCAAAGACATGCTGATTTTAAAGATGCTAAAGAAAAGATTAAACTTTGTCGAAAATTAGGCTTTTCTAATATTAATGTTGATCTTATATACGCTTTACCTAAAGAGTCAATGTGGACTTTAAGAAGAGATATCCATAAGATTCTAAAGTTAGAAGTAGAGCATATCAGTACTTATTCTCTTATCCTTGAAAAGAATACTATTCTTTATAATCAAGGAGTAAAAAATATTAATGAAGAAAAAGATGCTAAGATGTATAACTACATTGTAAATACCCTAAAAAAGAATGGTTATCATCATTATGAAGTGTCTAATTTTGCGAGAAGTGGCTATGAATCTCTTCATAATAAGACTTATTGGTATAATGAAGAATACTATGGCTTTGGGTGTGGAGCTTCTGGCTACATTGGTAATATTCGTTATGAAAATACAAGAAGTATCCTAAAATACATCGCTGGTAATTATACCTTAAACCGTAATCTTTTAAGTAAACAAGATGAAATGGATAATGAGATAATGTTGGGACTGCGACTTTTAGAAGGACTTGATACGAAGAAATTTCTAAAGAAATATAAAATATCAATTGAAGAGGCTTATCCTAATATAAAAAATTTACTTAAAGAAGGGTTATTAATCTTAGAAAGTGACTATTTAAAAATACCAGAAAAATATATTTATATAATGGATAGTATTGTTTTAAAGATAGTATCCTAATAAAGAAAGAGTGAAATTATGATAGGAAATTATACTTTAGCTATGCTATGTGAAAAATATGGTATAGATGCAACTAAAATAGTTAAGAAAAATAACAATGTATTAGACTTAGGGGAATATAGCAGGATTGATTATGTTTTAGATTACTTGGTAAATGAATTAAAAATAGATGCTAGAAATATTGAAAAATGTCCGAGTATTTTGTATCGAAATGTTTTTCAAATTAAGAAAAATGTTCTATTTTTAAAATCTAAAGATATTTCTTTTTCAGATATTGAAACTTGTTTGCACGTTCTTACTACTGAGGTAGATGAATTAAAAAATACTTATAATTATGTTTTAGAAAATTATGGTTTATCAGTTATTGAGAGGATTACATCTGTTTTATCTGTACCAGTAAGTATAATAAAAGATATTGAAAGTTTAAATATTGGCTTTGAAAATCCTTCAGATAATTTAGGAATTGCTGTTGGAATTGAATGGGGAAGTACTAACGTAGAAGAAATAGTTAAAATAATAAACAGTGAAGAATTTAAAGCTCATCCCGAATTATTTACATCAACAACTTTAGCCCACGCCAAGCTAGAAGATATTAAAGCAATAATAAACAGTGAAGAATTTAAGGCTCATCCTGAATTATTTACATCGCAAACTTTAGCCCACGCCAAGCTAGAAGATATTAAAGCAATAATAAATAGTGAAGAATTTAAAGCCTATCCTGAATTATTTACATCTCAAACTTTAGCCCACGCTAAGCTAGAAGATATAAAAAAACTATTGCAAATGGATTTATGGAATAACTCAAAATATGCTAATCTTCTAACATCATCAATTGTTGCTAAATCTAAGCAAATGTTAAAAAAAATACCTATCTTAATTAAATTAGCTGAAAATTATGGATTTGAAGAATGTCTAAATACAAACTTTTTACTTCATTCTCCCAGTCAAAACTATGCTCTAATCAGATATTTAAAAGAAAATGATATACCTTTAACTATAAATGGTAAATTAAATTCTATATTTGGCTATCAACCCGGTGTCTTAAAGAAAAAATACAATATTGACTTAAATATTTTAATGGATAAGTATCCATTTAATGAACAAGAACTATATGAAAAGGAAGGCCTTAATATATGACAGAAAATGACATTAAAACATTAAAAGAAAATTTTGATGAGGATATGATAAAAGAACTTGATATGGAAAATGTTAAAATAATTATTGATTATTTATTAAGAAATAAAGTGTATTATGCTAAAGATTTATTATTAAATTCTCTAGATTTATTCTTATTAGATAGTAATATCTTTATTGAAAAATTTGAAAATTTAAAGATGAAATTAGGGGCAAATTACGTAGATAAATTAGGTGAAGATATGTCCTTAATTGAATTAATGTATTAAAATAGAAGAGTGTCTTAATGATACTTTTTTTTCATAAAATAATCTTTCAAAGTATAAGATATTCTAGGTGATTTTATGTTTATAGCCCATCGGGGTAAAGTAACAAACTTATCTAAAGAAAATACCTTAGAAGCCTTTATTGATGCGATTAACGATCCTAAGTACTTAGGCTTTGAACTAGATATTAGAACTACTAAAGATAAAAGATTTGTTTGTATTCATGACTTCTTTTGGAAAAATAATTTAATTAGTAAAACAGAGCAAAAAGACCTACCTAGTAGTATACCATTACTATCAAGCATCTTAAAACTAGATACGGATAAAATTATTTTAATTGAAATCAAAGAAAAAAATATAGATACCGAGGCTTTAAACTCTTTGTTAAATAAGTATGCCAATAAAAATATCTATGTGATGAGTTTTTATAATAGTACAATTAAGAAACTTTTGAGCCTAGAACATCATTATAAATGTGGAGTCTTAAACTACCTTTTTAATAGCGAGTTATCCTACCAAGAATATGACTTTATTTGTCTATTAAATAATACTTTGACAGAAGAATTAATTAATTATTTTACTAAGAGAAAGATAACTATTTTTAGTTATGGTCTTTTAAAGAATAGTCCAAAATTTTATGAAGATATTTATTATATTATTGATAATAAAATCTAAAAATGCTAAAATTAACTTATAATATGAGGTGTAGAAATGAAAAATGAAGATGAAAATATAAATACTCGTAGTTTAGATGACTTAAGTAATATTGATGATAATTATTCTGGTACGACCCAAGCTGATTTGGATGCCTTCTTTAAAGACCAACTAGATAATTCCGAAGAACCAGTAGAGTCGGAAGAAAATGATATCTTTAGTAATCTTCTTTTAGATGATGAAGATAACTCTTTACTAAAATCTTCTAAAGAAGAAGAAATCAAGGAAGAAAATTCTCCTGATGAAGAACAACAAAGACCTAAAAAGACTAAAAAGTTAAGAAAACCCTTAACGAAAAAACAAAAGATTATTCTTATCGTTGCTGGGTGTCTTCTTCTTATTATTATCCTTAGTTTAATTATTTATCTAGTCTTACCAAAAGAAGAAGCATCTCCCGAGGAACCCAAGAATACTATTATGATTGATAATGGTAACTACCAATACCAAGATGGAACCTTAATCTTCTTAAATGACCAAAAGACTCAGATTGGGACTTATGAATGTGAAGAGAAAAATGAGACTCTTTGTTATGTAGCATATCTTGATAATGATTTGGATGATGTAAATACAACGAAGAATACTTATGAAGATAACAGTGCGGTTAAATTTAGAAGTCAAATATTTCATAATCGTTATGTTTTCTTAAAAGATGGTAGTGAGACCATTAAACTTTATGACATCTTAGAAAATAAAGTAATAAATGAATATAATGCTCTTAAATACTATGAGACTTTAGGTAGTGATTATGTTATCTTAAAGAATAATAATAATAAATACGGTTTAGTAGAAATTACCAGTAATGAGATAAAGACTATCATAGACTTTACTTATGATAATTTAACTTCTCTAAGTAAGAAAGATAATATCTTAATAGCTAAAAAGAATAATAAATCTTATTTAATTAATTTAAATAATAAAGTCTTAACGAAGAGCACTTCCAAAGATATTTATGATTATAATGATAAATACTTAGTCTTAAAAGATAATAATAACTATTCTTTGATTAATTATAACAGTGAGACTATCTATGAGAATTATAACTATATTGGACTAGTAAATGATACTTATGTTAGTCTTGTTAGTGATGGTTATGTTTATATTAGAGACTATGAGAAGAATAAATACAATGAAGTAGGATTTAATCTCTATAATAGTAACTACAGTGGCTTAAATGTCTATGATAAAGATGGAGTAGAGAAGAGTAATTCTTATGCATATAAGACTACAATTAATAATGATACGATGACTATTTTCATTAAGAATAATAATGATACCGAAGAAAAGAGTTTAAACTTAAGAGATGGAGCTGTATCAAAGAATATTGCTTACTATAGTAATTTTGATGGTATCTTATACTTTTATAGTGATTTAGAGAAGAATAATTCCTTAGGAAGTTATCCTTGTACAAATAAAAATGACTTAACTAATAGTGATATTCTAAGTAATTGTAAGATTGCTAGTAACTATTCTTTTGATGATAATTTCAAAAATAATAATAATGGCTTATTAGAAAGTGAAATCTTACCAATTGTTGATAATCGTTATGTCTTTATTAATGATGATATGAATGGTTCTGATGGAGAAGCTAAAGTCTATGATTTATATAAAAAGACTACTTTAGCAACTTATAAACATATATCTGTTAATACCCATAATAATGCCCTAGAATTTGTTTCTAAACTAGATAATATTATCGTTAAGAATAAGAGTGATAAATTTGGGGTTATTAACGTTGATAGTAATGGCATTACTAAGACTTATGACTTTGTCTATGACCGAATGGAACGTCTAGGAGATTATATTGAAGTTGCTAAGAATAATAAATATCAAATTCTCTTTAATAGTGATTCTTCAAGTATTTCTCTAAGCTCGAAGATATATGATTTCAGTGGAAAATATTTTGTTGTTAAGAATAATGAATCTTTTGATATTTATAGTGATGAAGGAAGCGATAATCCTAAAAAGATTACTGATAAGTCTTATAAAGTTATTAAATTAATTGGTGAGTCTTTATACTTAGGTATTGATAGTACTAATAAAGTCCATGTGATGATGTTTGATAATAAAGAGATTACTAGTGAAGAGATAATCCTACCAGAAGAAACTAATATCTATAAATTATATAATATGGTAAGTTGTAGCATCAGTGGAAATAATATTATCCTTAATACTTATAATGCGAGTGGTGAAAAAATAAAAACCTATACTTTGACTTATCCAAGTAAAGATAATAGTTCTAAAGATAATTCGAGTATTAAAGATATCATAGGAGAGATTTTCAATGCGACCAAAGAATAATAAATTAACCCTTGTCCTAAGTATTATTATGACTATTATCTTTCTTCCTTTAGCAGTTCTTAGTACCTATGGTCATATCTTATATCCTAATAAAGACGTAGAGTGTGATTTTACCCTAGTTGATGGATCTTGTTATCCTTGCGAGAATCCTACGGGGTATTGTGGTTATGCTTATACGTATATTGCCGATAATAAGTATAGTCTTAATTACTATCAAGGGACCAATAAATATCTAACGACTAGTTCTGGATTTGTCTTTTTGATGGATAGTCCTAATCTTTTTGATAAGAATAATGTCCTAGTATATCCTAAAGTAACTATTTATAATACGAGTACGAATAGTAAGATTAGTTTAAATGGTCTTAATAACTATGGAATAGGACTTAAAGATAATTATTATATAGGAATAGATGATACGGGTAAGTATAGTATCTATTATATTAATCAAGTCATTAGAAGAAGCTTTGCTGATACCTATGACTTTATAGGAGTTGCTAATCACTTAGAAGATGGTAAATTGGATTCATCCCGCTTTGTTGCTTTATCTAATAATGAGTGGAAACTAATTGATGCTAGTAATAATAACTTGACTAAGAACTTCCAAGATGAGATTTACGATTATAGTAACTATGCCTTAGCCCTTCATAATTCTAAAGATGATAATTACTATTTAGCCGATTATGCCGGAAATAATATTCTAAATATGTATTTTGATAAAGTAGAATTCTATAAAAATATTATTTTAGCTGTTAATAAAAGTACTCTTTATGTCTATGATAGTAAAACAAGTAAGACTCTAATGGAACCAATTAGTATGACTGATAATGATGCTTACCGAGTAGTAGAAAATACTTCCTATATTGATTTATATGTTGATGATGTTGCTACTAGTAGAATCTATTATGATGGTCATTTAGAGACTATAAAAGAAAATGAAGCAGAATAGTTTAGCGATTATTCTGTTTCTTTTAAAGGAGTATCTATGAAAAAATTAATAATCTTTATAAGTCTAATTCTTTTAATGACTGGTTGTAGTGAAAATAAAGATAATTATCTTCACTATACATTAGAGGGCTATGACCTTACTAAGACTTATCAATATCCGGATTCAAATAATGTAGTTAGAAAGTATGTTATCACAGATATTACGGAAGAAAATAGTGAAGAAGTAGTCGAAGGATTATTTTATCAGAATGGTAAAAATGATTATATTCTTTTAGATAAGATAACAAATGGTAATTCTAAGAATAGCTATAAGAATGAAGATTATACTTATTTCTATGAAAATAAGCTATATATAACTAGATGTTCTGGGTCCGTAGCTTTAGAATATAATCTAGATGGTCTTAATACTTCTAAAATAGATTTAATAAGTAAATTTAATCCCTCATACCCTTTACTTAAGATTAATAAAGTTGATGATAATTATATCTATTATAAAATATTTAAAGAAAATAATATTTCTAGTGAGTTAAAGTGTTCTTTAGAAACTTTTCAGTGTATGGATAATTAATATTCATATACTTTTTTAAATTCTTTAGTTAGTAAGTATAGACAAGTTATTGGTTATCAAGAAGTAAAAAGCTATAGAAAATTTAACATTTTTTGCAACTTTTTTGCAATTTATGAAAAAAAATCGAAAGTTATGTCTAATATATATATATAGAAGGGTTAAAATCCTAGGCCTTTAATCTTTCTGTCTTAACATTTGCAACAAGTAGAAAGGTCGTGATGAAAAAATGTTAAGTAAAGAAAAAGCTTATGAAGAAATGATATCTGCTAAGAAAAGAGGCGATGAAAATTTTATCTTTAAAATGCTTTACGATGTCATGTATCATCAAATAATGGTCTGTGATGAAGGTATACCGCTTTTGGAAGCTATTATTGCTGTTTTTAGTAATAAATCTTTAGAACAAGTAAAAGGAAAAGTTAAACTTTTAACCAATGATTTACCACAAAATAAAGTATTAGATATGAATAGTAAAGCCGATATTGTTGCTAGTTACGATAATGGAAGATACATCATTGAAATGAACTCATCATCAATTATGATTGTTAGAAATAATTTCTATGCCTTTAAAGTAGCCAGCAGCGGTCTTAAAATGGGTAACAATAGTTATGAAAAAGAATATAATACTTGTTTAATAAACTTTAACTCTAATGGTGGTAAGCAAAAGAGATTAAATGAAATGATTACCCTACGTTATGCGGATGGAAAAATATATGATGAAACCATTAAAATATTTTCTGTAGATATAGAAAAAGCCCTAAATCCGCGTTATAATTATGTCAATAGACAAGAAAAAATTATTGGTTGTATGTGTAGAATAATGGCAACTAGTGATGCTCGGGTTATGCTGAAGGAGGCTTTAAAAATTATGAGTAAAGAAGAAGCTAATAGATTAGTAAAAAGAGCTAAAGAATTATCTAATAGTAGTGAGATGATTAAATTCTTTGATAATGAAAGGTTTTATGAGCTTGTTCGTAATACAGAATTTAAAGAAGCTCAAGAAAAAGCTCAAAAGAAAGCTCTGGAAAAGGGGCATAAGAAAGGACTTAAAGAAAATGCCATAACTAATGCTAAGAATGCAATAAATCTTGGCTTAGATAATGATACTATTTCTAAAATAACTGGCCTTTCTTTGGAAACAATTAAATCTTTAAGATAAATTAGTAAATCTTTATAATAATCGCCATTGAAACTTTCTTTCATATAATAATACGAAAGGAGTTTTTTTATGTATTATAATTATAATTACCGAGGATATCCAAATAACGATAATCGCTTTGTTTTTCCTTTTTTATTAGGAGGTTTAGCTGGGGGAGCCTTAGTAGGAGTCACTAGACCTAGACCTGTTTATGTAAATAGCTACCAACCATATCCCAATTATCCTTATTATCCATATAATAATATGCCTCATGGCGCTTATTCTAATTCATATTATTGGTATTACTAAGTCTTTTTAGACCTAATCCTAAAATCATAAAACTTATTATGGTATGAGACCCACCATAACTTAAATAAGGAAGAGGAATCCCAATGACCGGTAAGAGACTTAGATTCATCCCAATATTTTCTATAACAGGGAATAAGATTAAATAAAAGCTTAAAGTACTTAGGGGCATTTTAAGGAGTAATAACTTTAAAAGAATAAGAAAATAACATAATATAATTATAAAGAAATTATAATAATTCTTAGAGACTAGATAAGCTAAAAAGAAATCGTTATTAGCCTCCGGGAAATATAATAACTTACCCGATCCTATAGATATTAAAGCATTATTAACTTGCATACTACTTTGTTCTTTAAAAGAAGTTATTCTATCTAACCGATAATAGATACTAGTACTAAAGATATCAATAAATAAGTCTTTCTTATAGATATATAAATAGATTAAAGACATCAATATTACAAGTCCTATACTAAATAAAAGAATAATCTCTTTTTTCTTAAAGAATTTAGGTAAGAAGTATAAGAATATTATCCCATAGATAAGACAAGCCCCCGTATCTGGTTCAATAAATGTTAGAATACTAGGGATAAGATAAATGCTTAAGAAGATTAACTTACTCTTAAGACCTTTGTTTACAAGATAATAAGTAATTAAGATAAGACTAAGTTTAGTTATTTCTGATGGTTGAATAGATATCTTATAGAGTTTTAACCATCCCCTAGAACCATTAGTATATGGATGAAATAAGACTACTATTAGTAAGATAATACTTAATAGATATAGAAAGATACTTAAGACTTTTAAGTGTTTTTCTTTTAATTTTAGAATAAAAGTAAAACTTATAAGTCCTAGGATAAACCAAATTAGTTGTTTAAGCTGATAACTATCTTTAAGATAATAGATACTTAAAAACTCTAAAATACATATAGGGATGAGGATTAATAATTTCTTTTTCATATCTTTAAGTATAACCATATAATCAATAATTATGCTAAGACATAAAATATTTTAGGAGGGTTTTTATGAATAATAAGTTACCTAAAGTATTTGTAAATAAAATTGATAAAGTATTAAATGTAAATCAAGATTATACAAGAAGCACTTGTAGTATTAATCTAGAGACTGTTTTAGATGATAAGAATAAGTATTTATTTATGCATAAGTATTTAATTAGTTTAAATGATGGTAAAACTATTGAAGATAGTATTCTAAGTAAAAGAGGAGAAAACATTCTAACACTAGATAATGGTCTTATAAAGTTAAATAGTATCAAAAGTATAATGGAAATAAAAAAGTAGGGGAGTACCCTACAATAAATCATCGATGCATTTTTTAAGTTCTTTAGCATCTTTACCAAAGATGATTTTAAGTTGGTTATCTATTTCCACGATTCCTGTGGCTCCTAGAGAAGTAATCCCTTCTTTATTAACTTTGGAGACATCTTTTAAGATAACTTTAAATCTTGACATCCTGCATTCCGCATTAATAATGTTGTCTTTACCTCCTAAGTATTGAACTAACTTATTGACTTCTTTGGCAAAGTCTTTTTTATGAAATTTAATAACTACAAGTGCAATTATTAAAAGAACGGCAAAAATTACTGCATACTGTATAAACATATTAACATTTATATCCATTTTTCATTCACCCATTAGAATTATACTATACGAAATCAAAAATTAAAAGCCTATGGGTAGCAATAATAAAAATTAATCATAAATTATTAGTGAATATAAGAAAGGGGAATATATTATGTGTAATAAGAATAATCAAGATCCTAATTCGATTGCGGACATTCTAAAAGTGATCTTAGTTTTACAACAAAATGCGTGCCCTGATACTTGTCTTGATACTTGTGATAGGCCAATGCTTGGTGGGGGAACTTCTTGTTTAGTATGTAATACCAGACCCGTAATGCTTTATACTAATCTTAGCAATGGTGTTGCTTGGAGTATGCCTACTACTAAAGATGTAACCGCATCTTGCGGGACAACTGGTGTTACTTGTTCATCAGTCTTCCGTGTAGAAAAAGTAGAAAATAACTGTGCAACTTTTAGAGTTTTACAAGATAATCCTGATTCTACTAGTCTTTATCCTTATGTTGGTACTAATTCTTTCTTCACGATGAATTTAAGTTGTCTATGCTGTTTAAGATGTTTATCTGATACTTATGTAGAATGTGTTTAAAAAAAGACCGTAAGGTCTTTTAATATTGGTATAATCGATATAAATTAATAGTAGGAGTTGTTCCTAGTCTTAGGTTAATCCCACTAGTACCTAAGCCCTCGGTTATATAAAGGTGAGTATTATTTAGAAGATATTCATCTTTTTTATATTTAGTTGCCCCCTTATAATTAACTAATCCCCCTAATAAAGGTAATCTAATCTCTCCTCCATGAGAATGTCCTGCTAAGACTAAATTATAATTATTATCTAAGATTTTATCTATCTTATCCGGTTCATGAATTAATGCTATCTTATAAGTATCACTTTCTAAGGTATAATCCTTATCAATTCCTAAGAAAGTTATAGTCTCTGAGGCATTACTATAAATAGAATTTACTTCATCATTAAGATAAGTAAACCCACTATTAGTCATAAGATCATTAAAGTCTTCCGAATCATTATCTCCCTTAATAGCCAGTTTCGTTTTCGCCTCAATGGTTCCTAAGTAGTAAGTAAGTTCGGATTTTATTTTTTCCGTATGATTGGTACTTGTATCAATTAAGTCTCCGGTAAAGACGACAACATCAGGTTTTAACTCATTTAGTCTCTTTACAATCATCTTTAGATTAATCTCTTTAATACTAGTCCCATAATGTATATCACTTATCTGGGCAATCTTTAACCCATCAAAACTCTTGGGTAAATTACTATCTGTGAGACTATACTCTTTTACTTTAATAATAAAACTATTAAAATAAGCCATATAACTAAATAAGATTACTAAAAGAATAATAATTATTTTTAAGACTTTAAAATTCTTTTTAGGTTTATCTTCAATTATTTGTTCTTCCATAATACCTCCTATAGAGTAGTTAATATCATTAAAACAATACTTAATGTATTATGGAAAGAATGTAAGACCATAGTCGTATAGATATTATTAGTCTTCGTATAAGTAATTCCAAAAGATATGGCTAAAGCCCCGTAAGGAATGAAGTAGAGAAGTTCTAGGGGGTTACTAATCCCATTTAAGACATGGACCCCACTAAATAATAAAGCCGTAAAGATTATAAAGACTATATTACTCTTAAAAGCTTCTTTAAAATTACCTCTAAATGTTAATTCTTCGACAAAGGGAGCAAACAAGATAGTAGAAAATATCATATAAATAGGATACTCCTTTAAACTTTCTCTGACACTAGTCTCATTACTAGCTAACCCCCCCGTAATACCAGTTATCACTAAGTTACTAATAGCCATAACCATTAATCCTATTAACCAGTATTTAAATCCTACTTTTAAATATTTCTTATAATTAGTATTAAAATCATCATAATCATTCTTAAGTTTCTTATAATTCATAAGAAGACATACACTAACTAAAATTAACTCCATTATAAGAAATAAAATATTATTAACAATAAAATTCTTCTTAAGTAAGATATTCAAAAATACTAATTGAAAACCAAGCTGAATCACATAAAATAAGATAAGTCCTAGAATACCTTTTAAAAAAGGAAGACCATGTTTATTCATTGATATAGCCCTCACTCTTCAACCTAGATATAATCTTCTCCTTTGATTTTTCTCCTACTAATCTTGAAGAAGTTGATACTTCCTCCCCATCAACATAGAAAATAGTCGTTGGCGTTCCACTAATTCTTACAATCTTATTAAACTCCGTTTTCTCATCATCACTTAAATTAGTAATATTAATGTCATAGAACTTTAACTTATAATCTTCCCCAACTTCTTCTAAGATAGGTAAATAAGCCACACAATGACTACAACCCGTCTGGGTTACTACTAAGACAAACTTATCTTTATTATTTATTTTATCTTTTAAAGTAGCTAAATTAAGTTCTTCCACACTTTGATATGCTTTAGAATTTTTCTTTCCAATAATAACTATTAATGTACAGATTAGAACTACTAAAATGACGACTAAAACTCCGAGAATTATATTTTTTTTCTTTTGCATAATACCACTCCTTTTCTAATAATATCATATTTAAGTAAATTTTTTAAGAAAGTTCTTTTATTTTTTTAAAATTATTTATATAATCAAAGAGGAATAGGTTTATGTGAGGTAGTATGGAAGTAGTAGATGTTTTAAATACAAAAGTATTTGTAATAACTCCTGATGGGAGTACTTATAGAAAAGGGGATATCAAAGAAGATATTATTCATCGTAAGCATTTATTAGATATTGCTAATATATTATATCCTAATAATTGTTTAGATGTACAGATGAAAGATGATGATATTCCTCTCGACTTAGGTAATTTCTTAAGAATGCTTGGAAATATAGTAATCTTAAATAGTCCTTCCTTTTATAGTGATGGGACCAAATCAAAGTATTTAATAGTGCTTGCTCCTAATTATTGTAATGAAATTCAAAGTATAGTCTTAAGACATTATTTAGAGTATTTTAAAGATTATAAGTTAGATTATTCCGAGAAAATGCCTTGTAGTTTTCAATATCAAGATAACGAAGGATTTGATACTACTAATGATGATTTAACTCCTTTAGATGCTTATGATAGAAAAGTATTAAAACTAACGAAAAAAAGTGCTAGTTAGCACTTTTCAGACTGTTGACAAATAATTTCTTTGTTAATAGTCTTTTAATTTTAAAAAAAATGTTGTAGAATAAGTACGTAAGGTTGCTTTATGTTTCCAATTTTAAAGCTTACAAACCTTACTTTTTTTATGAAAAAATGGTATAATTAATACAGGAAACATAAAGAAAGTAAGTGATAAATATGTCAATGACAAAAAGACCAAAAAGACAATTCTCTTGTGAAATAGTAAATTTAGAAGATATGGTACCAAAAGACCATTTTTTAAGAGTAATAGATGAATACTTTGATT
>UQXO01000011.1 GCA_900545005.1 uncultured Mycoplasmatota bacterium
AAAATCATCCTCCTTAAGCCATAAAAAATATGGCATGCAAATTTAATAATTTACACACCATATTCTATACCCTCTTTCTCTTACTAGCTGACAGTTTTTCTTAAGGCCTTATAAACACTGGCTTCGAGAGCAGTTAAAGCTAGCCCCACAATGTACGATTTTCTTGATTTTAGACATCTGTCTATAAAATATATAAAAATTGTTGTGTTTTCTACACAGCAACGCTCCCCACTAGCTGGTGGAGTTTTTTGTCTAAATAAAACCCTCGGATAGTCCGATGGTTCGGTTTAGCTTTAGCGAAGAGTCTTTAAAATTAAAACCCCTTTGTTATAATAGATAATGCAATCTGACAAAATGCATTAAAAATAACAAAGGAGGAATGTCCAATGAAGGACATGAATAGTTTATCACACGCAAAGTGGAATTGTAAATATCACATAGTATTTGCACCTAAGTACAGAAGAAAAGCATTTTATGGTTCAAATAGATTGGAAATAGGTGCAATTTTGAGAGAATTATGCATCTGGAAAGAAGTAACAATAATAGAAGCTGAAGTTTGTCCAAATCATGTTCACATGTTCGTAGAGATACCACCAAATTGTTAATTAGTTCTTTCTGAGCGGAGAGACTAATTTTTTTGTATACTTTTTTAGATAATGAAAATACTATTAGATAAAAAATTTTTCATAGAGTTTAATACTCTATGAAAGCGTATTTTCGTACTTTATTTTTAACTTATATTACAAATATACCATATAATTAGGATATTTTAAAGAGAATAGATTAGTGTTTTTTAGTCAAAATTGTGGTCAAAGAAAAGTGTCAAGTCGCTAGGAGAATACTGGCTTTGAAGACGTAAAGCAAATATTTATTTAGTATTAATTTCTAGTCAAAAATTGTGGTCGAATGACCTTTTAAGTCAGTATTCACCTAGTATTTTCTTAAAGTATTAAACTCTATGAATAAAGAATTAAAGGATATGTATATTATTTTTAATCTTGGGTAGGCTATAAGTGTCGCGTATTGTAGCTAGAAATGGGTTATATTAATATGAAGAAATTTAATAAAGAAAAGTATTTAAAGAAATTAAGATTTAAGAAGTATAAGAGATACTTATATATAGGTATACCTTGTATATTAGTATTATTAATAGGAATATACTTTGCTTATTCAAAGTTTAGTGTCTCTAAAGAGGAAGAAGTAGTAAGAACTACTGTTGGTGAGTTTATTTATGGTGATGTGGTAATTGGAGCTTATATAGATGGAGAATATTCTACTACAATTCCTGGTAAGAATGATGGTTATATAGTAGATAAGATAGTTTGTGATAATGATGCTACTGGTTCTTGGAATAATGATTCTTGGGGAATAGTATTAACTAATTTAACTAAGAGAACTAAATGCAATGTGTATTTTGAAAAGTATAGTAATGCTAAGGTTATTGCTAATTTAGCTAAAACTGATACTATTAATTTTGCTACTGATGATGCCGATAGAAATGTAAGGTATATAGGAGCTAATCCAAATAATTATGTATATTTTAATTGCAGTGATTATAATAATCAATCAGATAGTACCTGTGAAAAGTGGAGAATAATCGGTGTATTTAATAATGTAACAAAGGGTAATGGTTTAAAAGAAAATCTTGTTAAGATAATAAGAGCTGCTTCTTTAGGTGACTATTCATGGGATAATAAAAGTACGTCAACTGGAGCAGAGACACCTGATGGAAAGAATGATTGGACAACAGCAAGATTAAATTATTTATTAAACCAAGGCCATGACAGTGAGTCAATAGGAGGTTCATTATATTATAACGCAAAAAGTGGAACTTGTTATTATCGTCAAAATAATTCAACTATTTCATGTGATTTTACCTCAACTGGTTTAAAAAATGATACAACCAGAAATGCCATTGAAGAAGTTGTATGGAATTTAGGTGGTACGGGTAGCTTTACTTCAGCAAGTAATGGTTTAGCAAGTCATTTTTATGGCAATGAAAGAGGAACAACCGTATATAGTGGCAGACCAACAACATGGACCGGTAAAATTGGTTTAATGTATCCAAGTGATTACGGTTATGCTACCAGTGGGGGAACAACCAAAGATAGAGCAGCATGTCTAGCAAAAGAACTTTATAATTGGGCTTCATCAGATTTTAGTGATTGTAAAGGAAATGACTATTTATTAGATACAAACGAAGGACAATGGACATTGGCGCCTGATTCAGCTGCTGCTTACTATGTTTTCGGTGTGAACTGGGACGGCCGTGTCTACGATGATGGTGCTAGCAATACTGGTCTGGTGCGTCCGGCTCTTTTTCTGAAATCTAGTATCTTAATAAGTAAGGGGACTGGGACTCAAAATGATCCTTATCAATTGAAGATTAATTGATTTTAATATAGAAAGTCATAACTTGAGAGAGGTTATGACTTTTTAGATGAGGGATTGCAAAATGAATTATGAGATGTTATAATTTCTATAGTAGGAGGATATATGGAAAAGAATAGAAATGCGCAAGTAATAGCAATAATTGCGCTTGTCGTAGGAGTTGTAGGGTTATCTATTGGTTTTGCTTCTTTTTCAAGTGTTTTGAATATTCAAGCAAGTGCTAACGTAAAACCTGATAGTAGTACGATGAATGTTGATTTTTCAAGTGCCATTGATAAAGTAGAAGTAAATGAAATTGTTCCAACAGCAGAACCAACTAGTCTTACTACTACTAATGCTACTATCGACAACAGTGTGGATCCCACTATTTCTAATTTAAGTGCTACCTTTACAGAACCAGGACAATCCGTTGTTTATAAGTTTTATGCTTATAATGCTGGCGAATTAAATGCTTACTTAAAAAGTATTGTTTATGCTAATGTAACTGGCAAGAACGCCCCTAAAGTTTGTACAGCTAAAGAAGGTACTACTGATGCTTTAGTACAAAAAGCATGCGAAAATATTTTCATTAAAGTAAAAGTTGGCAACGAATTAGAAACAGCTACTGGAAAAGCATCCATAACAGGACATTCCTTAGCCAAGAAAACTGGAGAACTAATCACTGTAACTTTAGAGTATGCTAGTAATGCCGAACGTACTGATGGTGATTTTAGCGTAGCTTTTGGCGATATTACTTTAAACTATAGTTCAGCAGATTAAAATTAATCTCTTTAGGTAGGAGATATACATGAAAAAAAGTTATATTAAAATAATACTATTTATCTTTACTTTAAGTATTGCTTTTTTCTTGAATATTTTTAAATTTAAGTTAATTAGTCAAGTAAAGCTAAATATAATTCTCTTATTATCTTTAGGAATTATGTATCTTATGTTAGGTTTTGAAAAAGATAGACATAGATATACTAAAGATATTATTCTAGAGATTATTATTGTTTTAATAACTTTTTTTCTTATCTACTATTTAGGGGGTATTTTAATAGGATTTGCTAGAAATAATAATTATTGGACTATTAATTCTTTAATAAATATAATTTTACCAATAGTAGTATTTATATTTATTAAAGAAATATTAAGATATCAGTTATTAGTAAAATCTAGTGAGTCGAAGATACTTATAATACTAGTTTGTTTTTTCTTTATTCTTTTAGATAATGTTATTCCTTTTGCTAGTCATATAATGGGCTTTAATAGAGAAACTTTTTTGTTAGTAGCACTAACTTTTATTCCTTCAATTACGGAAAATATTTTATGTACTTATTTAGATTTAAAGTTAGGATATAAGCCGGGGATATGTTATTTACTTATTATTCATCTATATAAGTATTTATTACCAGTTATTCCTAATCCGAATGAATATTTATATTCTATTATCTTTCTTTTATTACCTTTAATTGTTCTTTTACATATAAAATCTTGGTTTAATAAGGACCGGGTACAAGCTTTAGTAATAGAGTCTTATCGAAGAAGAAAAAATGAAATCTGGGGATATATGGTTTTAGGACTTTTAGTAGGAATATTAGTCTATGGAGTTTCTGGGTACTTTAGATATTATGCTATTGCGGTTGCTAGTGGGTCAATGGAACCTAATATATCTAAAGGAGATGTAGTAGTAGTAGATAAAGGATTTAATAATTTAGCCATAGGGGATATATTGGCATATAAGTATAATGGTAAGATTGTGGTTCATCGAATATATAAAATAATTGAGGCTGATGATGAGTATTTTATTTATACTAAGGGTGATGCTAATAATAGTTATGATAAGTATAAGATTACTAAAGATATGTTTATTGGGATAGTTAAATTTAAGATTCCTTTGATAGGATATCCTACCGTGTTACTTAATGAGAGGTGGTAGTATGCAAGAGAAAAAATTAAATAAGAAAAAGAAGAAGATTAATTTTTGGGGAAGAATGGCAATTTTTCTTTTGATATTTATAGTTACTTATTTTATAGGACTTAATTTATTTTCTAGTTCATTAAAATTAAAAGAAAAAGAAAAATTGCTTTTTCAAGAGACAGGAAATGTCTCTTATTCGGTTTGTTTAACTAAGAATAGTTTTTTTGATGATAATTGTTTAGATGCTAATATGGCTTATGTTGCTAGTTTAATTAAGAAAATTCCTTTAAATTTTAATTATCAATTTAATGGTAATTTAGATAAGATGGTATCATCGGTAGATTATGAAATAGTAGCTAAATTAGTGATTAAAAATAGTGATACACTTACTAAGTATTATGAAAAAGAATATATCTTAGTGCCGAAGACTAATGATTCTATTGGCGATAATACTCTTTATAATTTAAAGAAACAAGTAGATATTGATTATGATTATTATAATAATATTGCAACGACTTTTAAATCTCAATATGGAGTTGATGCTGATAGTTATTTAGATGTTTATTTAAATGTTTATAATAATCTTAATGACTATAAAGAACTACCTACATTAGGGCAAATAGCTGTTGAAATACCTTTATCTAAAAAAGCTATTGAAATTAAATTAAATACGCAGGAATTAAATAAAAAAGTAGAAAAAACTATAGTAACTAAATGTTTTAAAATTAATAATGGCTTTAAACTTTTAATAGGAACAATCATTCTCTTAATATCATCATTCTTTTTATGGTTAGTCCTTACTAATATAACTTTACATAATAAAAAGATAAGTAAATATGATAAATTAATAAATAAAATTCTAAAAGAATATGATCGTTTAATCGTAGAAACTTCTACTTCTATAGATTTTAATGATTATAATATTTTTGTAATAGAAAGTTTTAATGAATTAGTGGATGTTCGGGATAATTTACAATTACCAATTATGTTTTTAAATCTAAAAGACCAAGGACTGGCACAATTTTATGTATTACAAGATAATAATTTATACTTGTATACAATTGACAAAAAGAAGGTAAATAAAGCTAAAAAGGGTTAATTATGAAACGAAAAGTAATAACAAAAAATAATAAAGGATATTGGTATGGAATATTAATTACTCTTCTTTTTGTGGTATTCTTAAGTATTGGTTTTTCGGCTTTTCAGAATAATTTAACTATTGATAATATTGGCGTTAATGTGCAAATAGATAAGGATATTCGGGTTACTGGGGTTAAGATAAATACGGTAGATAATGCTAATAGTTATTATGAAGAGTATAATGTTTCTAATATATATAGTAGAGTTAAATTAAATAGTAATAGTTCTTATATTATTTATGATGTTGAAGTATCTAATCTAGGGAATATTCCAATGGCTATAAGAGATATAAGTTTAGATAATAGTAATCTTCAATATGAACTTTTAGATTATAAGTTAAAAGATAAAGTATGTGTTGGGGAGGAGTGTTCTTTAGGGATTAAGAAAAGTATTAAGATAAAGATTTCTTATAAAGAAGGAGTAAGTATTAGTGATGAGCCTATTTCTTTTGTTTTAAATTTTCAATTTGGAAGAATATTTAATGTTAGTTATTTTGATATTCAAAATAGTGGGGATTTACCTAAAGAAGCTATAGAGGGGGATACTTTTAAAGTTAAGATTATTAGTGATAGTGATTATGTTTTAAAAGTGTTTATGAATAATAAATTACTTTCTAGTAATAGTTATGAATATGATGGGAATTATTTAAAGATAGATAATGTTACGGAAGATATTAAGATTTATTCTAAGTTACCTATATGTCAAAGAGCAACATATCTTCATACAGAGGAGTGCGTGGGATCTTATTGTAAAGGATTAGGAACTACTGTTGATGGTAAGTATATTATTACCTATGGTTCTTTAGGGACTAGTGGGGTTTTAAATTCTGGAGATGCTTTTGATTGTGATGTTAATGGTGATGGGATTTATGATGCTACTAAAGAAAGGTTTTATTATTTATTTGCTAATGATGATGTTTCGCTTTTGATTTATTATAGTAATGTGACTTTAGGGGAACCTAGTAAGGGTAAGTATGTTTCTTATGATGATAATGGTGAGAATTGGAATGGTCCGGTAAGTGCTATTTTACAACTTCCTACTAAAGAGCAATGGAGTAATGTTAGATTAATTAATGAAAAAAGAGCTTTGATTAATGAGTATGGTACTAATAAGTTAAAGGATAATCATACTTTACCAAGTGCTTTTAGTTATGAAAAATATGCAGCTCGATTATTAAGCTTTAACGAATTAAAAACCTTAGCAGGTATTTATATTCCTACCTGGCAAAATGGAGAATTAAATGCCCATTTATACTTAGCGGAAAATACTAATTTTACTAGTAAAAATACTTCTAATTTTGATGGTTATTGGCTAGAAACTCCTCGTTTTACTCCGGCTAATTATTCTTGGTTTTTCTATGCTACCGCAAGACGTGTTCACAGTGCTCCGGCTATAAAAAATGATATCTTAGGGGTAAGACCGGTTATTGAAGTTTATAAGAGTGATATTTACTATTAATAAAAAGACTTGTCGAAATAGACAAGTCTTTAATTATCTAAAATAGATAAAGATAAATAAGGCTACTAAAACACAGTAAATAGAAAATTTCCATAGTTTTCCGTTTTTAACAATCTCTGATAACCACTTATAAGTAAAGTAAGTAACTATTCCGGCTGCTACCATTCCTAGGAAATATCCAAGTAAGAGATTAGAAGCAATTCCTGATTTAATAACGTCTATACTACTTAGTCCGAAAGAGGCAACAGATACAGGAAAATACAACATAAAGGTGTATTTTAGGGAAGATTCTCTATTTAGACTACATAGTAAGCAACCTACTAGAACCATCCCACTACGAGATAATCCGGGAAGTAGAGCACACATTTGAAATAAACCAATAATAAGAGCATCCTTATAGGTAATCTCATTATCTTTTTTCTTGCCATTACTAGATTTAACTACGAATAAGGCTAACGCTGTAATTAAAAGAGCAAGTCCTACTTCCTTAACACTAGCAATGGCTTCAATCTTATCCTTGAATAATAAACCTATAATACCTACAGGGATAGAACCAACGACAATAAGCAAGCAATACTTAAAGTCATCATAATACTTCTTTTTATCTTTTTTATTACCAAATAAATACTTAAAGAAACTACTAACTAATCTAACGATATCTTTCCAGAATATTATTAAAATAGCAATAAAAGAGCCAAAATTAACCATAACTTCAAAGTTTAAATCATTAAACATATTAGTATTAAATAGTTCTCTAAAGATAAGTAAATGACCACTACTAGAGATAGGTAGAGGTTCGGTTAATCCTTGGATAATACCAAGAATTATGTATTTTATTAATTCCATATCAAATCACCTAGTTAATTATATAATAAATTATTAAAAATAGAAATATGTTTTCTTAATAATTAGGTATTTCTAGGGAAATATTGACTTTATATATAAAGTGTAATATTCTAAGACTGCTAGGATTCAGAAAAATTATGGGTGGTGTTTATATGCATAATAAAGTATTAATAGTAGAAGATGATAATGATATTGTAGAATTATTAAGATTATATTTAGAGAGTAATAATTATATTACAAAGGATGCTAGTGATGGTATAGTGGCTTTAAATCTTTTAAAAGAAGAGGAGTTTGATATTGCTCTTGTTGATATTATGTTACCAAAGATGGATGGTTACTCGCTTATAAAGGAAGTAAGGAAGTTTAGTAATATCCCGATAATTATTATTTCGGCTAAGACTGCTGATATGGATAAAGTATTAGGTTTAAAGTTAGGGGCTGATGCTTATATAACTAAACCATTTAATCCTTTAGAAGTTATTGCTTATGTTGAGGCTATTCTGCGGAGATTTTTAAAACTAGGGACGGGAGTTTTGGCTGATGTTTATAAAGTAGGAAATCTTTCCTTAGAAATGGATAAATATATTTTAAGAAAAGAGGAGGAAATTATTCCTTTGACATCAACCGAAATGAAAATGATGGTTATGTTTATGCAAAATCCGAACCGCGTATTTACTAAATCCCAAATATATGAATATATTAATGGCGACTACTGTGATAGTGATGATAATACGATGATGGTGCATATCTCTAATTTAAGAAGTAAAATTGAAAGTGATCCTGCTAATCCTAAATATATATTGACAGTAAGAGGACTTGGATATAAATTGGTGGCTTATGAAGAAAAATAAAAGTCTTATAATGATTTGTTTAATTCAATTTTGGGTTTTAACTCTCTTAATAGTAACCTTTTGTTTTATTAGTAATTATCTAAGTAATAGTCTTTTGGAGAAGAGTTTTCCGACTATTTATGATTTACTAGACTATGAAGAAGCTTTAAAGGATGATAATTTTCTTCTGATACCTATTAAAAGTCTGAGAAGTAGTAATTTTGCTATTTATGATGATTCTTTAAATTTATTATATACTTCGGATGCAAGAATCTCTTCTAGTTTAAGTAAAGATGATATCGCTTTTATTAGTAATTATGCTAATAATGTCTATTATGATATGATTTCTTTAAAAGATGAGGATGGTAATTTAACTTATGAATTATATGAAAATAGTTATGATGAAGATACTTCTAGTGAAATTACTACCGGTTATGTTGAACTTAATTCTCATTATGAAGTAATGGGAGGTAATTTGTTTAAAGATTATACTTCTTTTACGAAAAGACAATTAGAGCTTATAAGAGGAGTTTATTCTAGTAATGAAAGTATTGAAAAGTATGTTTATGAGACTAATAATAAAGAAAAAAGAACTCTTATCTTTGTTGGACCTAATTTTAATATGGATACTTATAATTCGGCTATTAAAAAGAGTAAGATGGTCTTTATAATTGGTATTCCTTTAATTGCTCTTCTGATTATTATTAGTTCATGGTTATTTATAAAGAGAATGAAGAAGTATTTAAATACGTTCTGTCTTGCTATTTGTAAGTATCAAAATGGTGATAAGTTAGATATTACTAGTAATAATTTACCCAAAGAATTTAAAGAAATAACGGATAGTTTTAATGAACTAATGGCAAGACTTAATAAAGCCTTAGAAGAGAAAATGCAAATGTATCAAGAACGGCAAAGAATTATTGCGGATGTCTCTCATGATTTAAAGACTCCTTTAACAGTAATCCAGGGCTATTCTAAAGCATTTATTGATGGTTTAGTGCCTGAAAATAAGAAAAATCAATATCTAAATGCTATCTATAATAAAAGTATTTTAGCTGTAAATCAGTTAGAAAGTTTATTTTCTTATATTAATATGGAACATCCGGAATATAAACTAAATAGGGAAAGAATAGACATCAATAGTAAGACTAAAGATTATTTAGCAGAAAAATATAATGAAATTTCTTTAAATAAATTTAATTTAGAAGTAGATATTTCTGATAAGGAAAACTATGTTAATGTTGATTTTAATGCTTTTAAAAGAATATATGATAATTTAATTAGTAATACAATGAAGTATAATCAACAAGGTGTAACAATATATTTTCAAATTACCACGGATAAGAATTATGTTTATCTAAATATTGGTGATAATGGAATCGGGGTTGCGGATAATATTAAGGATACTATTTTTGATGCTTTTGTTACAAGTAATAAGGCGCGAACAAGTGGTAAGGGGTGTGGTCTTGGGATGGCTATTGTTAGAAGATTAGTGGAATTAAATGGTGGTGTAATTGTTCTAAAACAGCGTAAAGGTAAATGGAAAACGCACTTTTTAATCAAGTTAAAAAAGATTTCTTAAGAAAAATTAAGGTAAAGTTTATATTATTTTAAACTTTACCTTTTAAAATAATACTTGTGATTTTTATGAATAATGTATTAGAATATTTAGAAAATATTGATGTTAATAATCAAAAGGGAATAAAAGATCTTAAAGACTATATTTCTTATCAAGATTTAAAAATAATTAGTAAAAGAATAGGAACCTTTCTTATAAGAAAAACGGCTAGTCGTAAGGCAATTCCTATTTATATGGAAAAAGGAGCTAAGTGTGTTTCCTTGTTTATGGGTAGTCTTTATGCGGGATGTTTTTATACCCTTTTAAATACGGATTTACCGGCTAAAAGATTAAAAGATATTATGAATGTTTTAGAAAGTGATATTATTTTAACGGATAATGATCATCTAAAGACAATTAAAGAAATATTTCCCGAGAAAAGTATTTATTGTTATGAAAATATGATTAACTCGGATATTGATTTATCTTTATTAAGTAAAAGAAGAGAAAATTCTTTAAGTGGGGACCCAGTTTATGCTAATTTTACTAGTGGTTCGACCGGAGTACCTAAAGGGGTTTTAATTAGTCATGATAATATTATTTCTTTTATTGATACTTTTACCGCGACTTTTAATATAAGTAAGAATGATTGTATTGGCAATCAAGCTCCTTTTGATTTTGATGTATCAGTTAAAGATATTTATAGTGCTTTAAAGACGGGGGCTATGCTTGTAATTGTTCCCAAAGAATATTTTTCTCAACCTGCTTTATTACTTGATTATTTAGAGGATAATAAGGTTACTACTCTTGTTTGGGCCGTTTCTGCTTTATGCTTAGTTTCTAGTTTTCATGGACTTAATTATAAGAAACCCCAAATGATTAATAAAATTTTCTTTAGTGGTGAGGTTATGCCAGTTAAACACTTAAATAATTGGCTCCAAGCTTATCCTAAGGCTTTATTTGTTAATTTATATGGACCTACTGAGATAACTTGTAATTGTACTTATCATATAATTGATAAACAAAAGAATTATGATATCATTCCTATTGGACGAGCCTTCTTAAATCACCAAGTGTTCTTAATAGATAATAATAACTTAGAAATAAAAGATGATGATATCAAAGGAGAAATTGTTGTAAAGAGTAAAACCGTGGCTTTAGGATATTATAATGACTTAGTAAGAACTAAAAGAGTTTTTATTCAAAATCCTCTTAACAATAAGTATTTAGATATCGTTTATAAAACGGGGGATTTAGGGTATTATCATAATGGGGAGTTATATTTTGCTGGTCGGCGTGATTTTCAAGTTAAGTATATGGGACATCGGATTGAATTAGAAGAAATTGATAAAAATATAACTAATATACCTGGTATCATTAGAAGTACTACTTTATTTATTCTTGAAAAAGAAAAGTTAGTTTGTTTTTATGTCGGGACTATGGAGAAAAAAGAATTATATAGTAATTTAAAGAAGGATTTACCCTTATTTATGGTTCCTACTAAGTATTATAAACTTGATAATATGCCATTAACTAAGAATGGTAAAGTTGATAGAGGGGAGTTAAAAAGACTATATGAAGAAGATTTATGAGGAAGTTTTAGCAAGAGTTAATACTCCTTGTTATGTATTTGATATTAAGAAATTAAAAAGACGAATTTCTTATTTACAAGATAGTTTACCATCTAAGATTGATTTATGCTTTGCTTTAAAAGCAAATCCATTTCTAGGAGAAGTCTTAAAAGATATAGTAAGTAAATTTGAACTATGTTCTTATGGGGAATATAAGATTGCTTCTAGTAGTGGGATTAAACCTGCTAAAATGGTGATTTCTGGAGTCTATAAAGATTATGAGGGTTTAAAAGAAATATTAAGTCAAAAAGATTCTAAAATTCTAATAACGGTTGAAAGTTTTAACCAATTAAATTTAATTGAAAAGATTGGGGAAGAATTAAAAATAACTGTTAAAGTCTTATTGAGAGTAACTAGTAATAATCAATTTGGACTTAGTAAAAATGAAATAATAAAGATTTTAGAACAACGTTATTCTTATCAATATTTAAATATCGTGGGATTACATTATTTCTCGGGTACGCAGCATTTCTTACTTAAACATATTAAGAAAGATATTCTTTATATAGATAATTTCTTACAAGAATTAAAAAATAATTTGGGTTATTTAGCCGAAGAATTAGAACTTGGTTTAGGTTTACCAGTAAGTTATTTTCAAGAAGAAAAGGATTTTTCCGAAAAAAATTTACTAAAAGAAGTTTCTACTTCTTTAGAAAATATGACTTATCAAGGTCATATTACTTTAGAATTAGGGCGAAGTATAGCGGCTTCTTGCGGCTCTTATTTAACCAAAGTAGTTGATTTAAAAGAAAATGATGTAGGTAACTTTGCTCTTGTTGATGGGGGGATTAATCATATTACTTATTATGGTCAGATGATGGCAATGAAACATCCTTATGTTTTGTTGTATCCTAAAAGAGAAGGAAAAAAAGAATCTTATAATGTTTGTGGTAGTTTATGTACGATAAATGATATTTTAATTAAAGATTTTCAAGTAAGTAATCTTAAAATAGGGGATGTTTTGGTGTTTTTACGAGTGGGGGCATATGCCATGACCGAAGGAATTAGTTTGTTTTTAAGTAGAGCTTTGCCTAATGTTGTTTTAGTTAACGATAATCATATTAAAGTGGTGCGAAACAATGTTTTAACTTATCCTTTTAATATGGCTAGAAAGGAGAAATAAAATGGAAAAATTAATAGCAATGTTAGAAGAATTAAATCCAGAAGTTGATTATCAAACAGAAGAACACTTAATTGATAATCATTTACTAGATAGTTTAGCTATTCTTTCTTTAATCGGAGATATTGAAGATGAATTCGATGTAGAAGTACCAACAGTTGAAATTATCCCTAGTAACTTTAATAGTGCTAAAGCTATTTGGGCTTTAATTCAAAAATTAGAGGAAGAATAATATGCAGTATTGTGATTTAGGTTATGTTGGTCTTTTTTTGCCCTTGGTAATTATTATTTACTTTATAGTTTTCCCCAAGCATCGTTATAAAGTCTTATTAGGAGCTAGTTTCATCTTCTTTTATCTTTTAAGTAAAAAGTTAATTGTTTATTTATTGTTTTCTGGTCTTTCTATTCATCACTTTGGCTTATGGTTATCTCATCTCAAATCTTTAAAAAAGGAAGAATTAAAGACTACGGAAGATAAAAAAGAAGTAAAAGAAAAATATAAACGTCAAGAAAATAAAGTCTTATTACTTGCCATCTTAATTCATTTAGGACTTCTAATAATCCTAAAATATTCTAGTTTTATAGGAAATAATATTAATAATTTCTTAAGTCTAATTCACTTAAATTATCAATTAAAAGTACCTCATTATATTATGCCAATTGGTATATCATTTTATACTTTAGCAGCTTTAAGTTATATTATAGATGTTAAAAATGAGACAATAGAAGCCGATGATAATCTAGGAAGATTAATGCTTTATCTTTCCTTTTTTCCTAGTATTATGGAGGGCCCTATCAGCCGTTATAAAGATACAGCAACTAAGTTATATAGTGGCGCTCCTATTAGTTATCATAATTTAACTAATGGTTACCAAAGAATTCTTTTTGGAATGTTAAAGAAAATGGTCGTAGCTGATCGTCTTAATATCATTGTAAAAAATATCTTTAGTAATTATCCCAGTTTAGGGGGAGCAATTATCTTGGCGGGAGCAATATTTTATACCATTCAACTATATATGGACTTTTCAGGAACAATCGATATTGTAATTGGCAGTGCTGAAATATTTGATGTTAAATTACCCGAGAACTTTAAACAACCGTTTTTTTCTAAAAATATTAGTGAGTTTTGGACTAGATGGCATATTAGTCTAGGAGCTTTTCTTCGTGATTATATTTTTTATCCTCTATCTTTGTCTAAACCTTTAAAGAAATTAACCGCCTGGGGACGCAAACGTTTTGGTAATTATTTTGGCCCGCTTTTAAGTGGGGCATTAGCACTACTAGTTGTTTGGCTTTTAAATGGATTATGGCATGGAGCGGCTTGGAATTATATTTTCTTTGGGCTATATCATTTTACTTTAATAATTCTGGCTGATTTATTTTCTCCTTTAATTCTTAAAATTCTAAAGATATTTCACATCAATAGAAATAATTTTTTCTATCGAACATTTGAAATGTTTAAGACAACAATTTTAGTAATCTTTGGGGAATTATTCTTTCGGGCTCACGGGCTTCAAGCCGGATTACAAATGTTTAAGAAGATTTTTACGGCTTTTGACTTAACTAATTTTAAAGAAAATATTTTGAAGCTAGGTTTAGATAAATATGATTTTAGAATAATTATAGTTACTTTATTAATTGTATTTGTTGTTAGTGTTTTAAAAGAAAAACAAATTAATATTAGAGAAGCTATTAGGAAAAAGCCAGTTTATATTCGTTGGACTTTATATTACGCTTTAATATTATTTATTATTATATTTGGCGCTTATGGGGATGGTTATGTACCTGTTGATCCGCTTTATGCTAACTTTTAGGAGGTATCATGAAAAAAATATTAAAGATTGTTAGTTTTATTCTTATATTATTTTTGTTACTAATGATATGTTCTTATATTTTAAGTCCTAAAAATAATGAAATTCTTAGTACGGATAAACATATTGATAATGCGAGTGGTCCTTTAGCGGAAAAAGAAAATTCTATAGATGCTTTAGTGGTAGGAGATAGTGAATCTTTTGCTGCTATTAGTCCTTTAGAAATTTATAAAGAATATGGTTATACTATGTATGTAAGTGGTACTTCAGGTCAATATTTATATGATAGTTATAATTATCTTCTTAAAGCTCTTAGTAAACACCAATTAAAAGTGCTTATCTTAGAGACAGATGCAATATATCGTCAAATTCCCCTTAGTTATAATCTTCGTTATTGGTTGGGAGAATTCATTCCTGTATTTCATTATCATAATCGTTGGAAACAGATGACTATTAAAGATTTAAATAGTAAAATAAATTATAACTATACAGATACTTTTAAAGGCTATGACTTTAGTTTAAATATTAATCCTGCCACTAATACTAATTATATGGAATATACTGAAGCCAAAGAAAAGGTTGATAAGATAAATGAGTACTATTTAGACTTAATTAAAGATAAGTGTAAAGAAAATAATATTACGTTTATTTTACTTAGTACTCCTAGTACAGTTAATTGGAATTATCGTCGTCATAATGGTATAAAGCAATATGCTAAACGAAATAAAATTAAGTATCTAGACTTAAATATTGATAATAAAGCGCAAATTGATTGGAGTAAAGATACTAGAGATATGGGTGATCATCTAAACTATTATGGGGCTTATAAAGTTAGTGCTTATTTAGGAAAATATCTAAGTAAGTTAAAAATTCTAGAAGACCATCGTGGTAATGACTATTATTCTTCTTGGGATAGTGCTTTAAAGCCTTATCAAGATGAAGTAAAGAAAGCTAATCCATAGCAATTATTCGGAGAGTTAATAGCTCTCTTTTTTAAGTATAGTTTTAAAATATAGTAATCATTATAACTAAAATAACTATAAAAATAATATATTTTAGTATGAATAAGTTATTTATGAAGTTAATTAGTACTTTATTTATTAGTAATTACTTAGTATTTATTATTCTTAATCTTAATATGTTAATATGTGGTTATAGTTTATATGAATATTTTAGGTATATTATCTTTAATCTGTGGTTTATTTTATTTCTTTTAGGTGTATATTGTTTAATAAAAGTATGATATCATCTTGATAAGAGGTGATGATATATGAAAAAGTTAGTTGGATGTTTAGGTTTATTGCTATTATGTGGCTGTTCTTGGGATAGAATAGTCGAAGAGGAAAAGAAGGAAGAACTAGTTAATTACGTGGAAATTGCTAAGACTAGTGATGATAAACGAGTATTTAGTAGTACCGATGAAATTACTTATAAAAGTGATAAGAAAAATATTATTGATGAACTTAAGAAGGGAAATATTTCTATTGAAGAATTAATCAAGGAGTTAGAACTTTACTCGGCACTTAATGATGGTGGTACTAGTGTTTATAAAGATAAGAATGGTCTTTTTGATAAGGATATTCATGTTTATAAGTGTCATCGAATTAAGAGTTCTAGTGATAATGATTATATTGAAGATTATTATATTTCTATAGATGAAAAATATGCAGGTATTTGTGAGAAAAATTAATTCTAAATACATAACTAGAAATTTCTTATATATGGACCACCACATTCCCATATTTTAAATAATTGAAATAAATAATAAGTTTTCATTGAAAAAAAGTGGCGGTAGTGTCAGTAAAATTCAATAAATACTTAGGAGAATGTATATTTCTTAAGGAATAATATATATTATTAATGGTAGTATAGAATTTTAAAATGCAAAAAACTTGCAAATCAAAAAAATTATGTTATACTACTAGTGAAAGAACTTGATTGTTCTTAAATAAAAAAAGAGATACATTTGGCTTCTCATGTTAAGTGTTTCTCAGTCTGAATTTACGTTTGAGAAGCACCTATTCATCACTAAGATGTGTAGGTACTTCTTGTTTTTGTTTAAAAACTATTTCCTTCTGATGGAATTTATAATTAAATACTCCATAAGAAATTCCTTTCATAGGACCACCTCCCTCCATTTATTAATAAAATAATATATGGACCGAGAGTGAAGCACCTAACAGTCAAATGCATCTGGTTATAATAATACCATATGGTCAGATGAAAAGCTATATTAATTTTAGATAGTTAATAAAATTTTTGATTAATTGTTTTCTTAACAGAATAAGTCTACTAAAGACATATTATTCATATAGTTATTTAGGTGATAACTAATGAAGAGATGTTTATGGTTACTTATTCTTTTTTTAATACCTTTAAAAGTTATGGGAAGTTCTAGTTACATAGTAATGGATGGAGACAGTAAGAGAGTCTTAGAAGGGGATAATATTCATTTAGAAAAGTTAATTGCTAGTACTTCTAAGATTATGACGGCTTTAATAGCTATAGAAAATGGTAATCTTGATGAAGAAGTAATTGTTTCTAAAGAAGTATTAAAGGCATATGGTTCGAATGTATATATTGATGTAGGAGAAAAGATTACTTTAAGAGATTTATTGTATGGGTTACTTTTAAGAAGTGGGAATGATTGTGCAATAGAGATAGCTTATAAGATAAGTGGGAGTATGGAAGAGTTTGTTAGTCTTATGAATAGAAAGGCTAAAGAGTTAGGGATGGAACATACTAATTTTATTAATTCTAGTGGTCTTGAAGATGAGAATAAGGTGGGGAATACTTCGACTGCTTATGATATGGGACTTCTTATGAGTTATGCTATAGATAATGATACTTTTAGAGAAATAAGTGGTACTAAAAGACGTATAGTTACTACTAACTATAAGACTTATGATTGGCATAATAAGAATAAACTTTTAAGTAGTTATAAGTATACGATAGCAGGGAAAACGGGGTTTACAAAATTAGCAAGAAGAACTTTAGTAACAGCAGCACTTAAAGATGAGAAAAGATTAGTAGTAGTGACTTTAAATGATCCTGATGACTTTAGTAATCATAAATATTTATATGAGAAGAATTTTAAGAAGTATAATAAAGTGAATTTACTTAAGAAGGGGAAGATTACGGTAGATAATAATCCTTTCTATGATAATTTATATATTGATAAAGATATAAGTATCTTACTTACTAGTGAAGAAGAAAAGAAAGTAGAAATTAATTATGAATTGGATAAGAAAGAGAATTTTCAAGATGATGAAGTTGTGGGGAAGGTTTTAATCAAATTAGATGGGAAAGTAATAGGAACAGAGACTATCTATGTAAAAAAGGATGATGATATGGCAAATGACAAAAAGAATAAGAGCTTTTGGGAGAAGTTGTTAGATATTATTATCTTTTGGAGGTAATGGTGATTAATGTTATTTGGTTGTTTCTAGTTGGAAGTGCTATTATCTATAGTATTTTAAGTGGGAATGGTAGTGAGTTAACGCCAAGTATTTTGGCTTCTTTACAGAGTGGATTTTCTTTGATTATTAATATGGCTCCAATGATTATTTTGTGGTTAGGACTTATGAAGTTAGCGGAAGATAGTGGTCTTTTAGAAAAATTTGGAAAGTTAATAAGACCCTTTTTAACGAGGTTATTTCCTAGTTTAAAGAAGAATTCTAAAGCAATAGATTATGTAGCTTCTAATATAGCTTGTAATATGTTAGGAATGGGTTCGGCGGCTACTCCTTTTGGACTTAAAGCTATGCAGGCTATGCAAGAAGAAAATAGTAATAAAGATGTGGCTAGTGAGGCTATGATTACTTTTTTAGTTTTAAATACAGCCGGAGTAACTATTATTCCAACAACAGTAATAGCACTTCGAAATGCTTATGGGAGTATAAATGCTAGTAGAATTATTTTACCTAGTATTATAGCAACTTTTATTTCTTCACTTTGTGGGTTAACAATGGATTATTTTATTCGAAAGAAAAGATATAAAAGAAAGGACTGATTTTTCTTGAGTTTATGTATTCCTATTGTGGTCTTAGTAATAATCTTTTATAGTTATTTTAAGAAAATAGATGTTTATCAAGGGTTTTTAGAGGGGGCTTCTGAGGGAATAAAAGTAGTTTTTGAAATAGCACCGGCAATTTTAGGGATGGTATTTGCTATTAACTTGTTTGTGAGTAGTGGGGTTTTAGAGTTTTTATTAAGTCCTTTTCAGGGAATATTTAAAAGTTTTAATTTACCTAACGAGATTATAAGTATGGCTCTTTTAAGACCAGTTTCTGGTAATGCTTCTTTAGCAATAATGAATAATATTTTTTACCAGTATGGAGTAGATTCATTTTATGGCTTTTTAGCTAGTGTATTACAGGGGTGTACGGACACAACGATTTATGTTTTGGCTCTATATTTTGGCAGTGTTAAAATTAGTAAGAGTAGGTATGCTTTGAAGGTAGGGTTGTTTGCTGATTTTTGGGGGATTATGGCGGCGTTTATTTTATGTAATCTTTTATTTTAGTAGTTAAAAAATATGCAAAATTTTTGGGAAAAATTCTTAGATTGTGTTGACTTGGAGGATAAAAAATGATAAATTATAAATACCTTGAGAAAAGTGTAAACCTTTTTTGAAGGAAGTAAACAATTTTTGTTGACAAATAAGTGATAAAATGGTATATTTTGAAATGTATGTACGGACGCTTAGCTCAGTTGGTTAGAGCACCTGCCTTACAAGCAGGGGGTCATAGGTTCGAGTCCTATAGCGTCCACCATTATTTTGCCGACTTAGCGTAATTGGTAGCGCAACTGACTTGTAATCAGTAGGTTGGGGGTTCGATTCCCTCAGTCGGCACCACTTTTTGGAGGGATAGCGAAGTGGTCAAACGCGGCAGACTGTAAATCTGTTCCTTCGGGTTCCATAGTTCAAATCTATGTCCCTCCACCACTTATTATTGCCTCGTAGCCAAGTGGTAAGGCATCAGACTTTGACTCTGACATTCCGATGGTTCGAGTCCATCCGAGGCAGCCATTTTATTTACGTCTCGTTAGCTCAGTAGGTAGAGCATTTGACTTTTAATCAAAGGGTCGGGGGTTCGAGTCTCCCACGAGACACCATTTGATAATTAAAGCCCGATAGTTCGGACTTTTTTTGATACTTTAAATAATTTTTGGAAAATAAAACAATTTTTGATTGCAAATAGTGAAAAAAATCCATTTATTGCAAAAAAATGCATAATATTATCTTAAATGTCATAATATTTAATTGACTTTGAATAATTTGATATGCTATAATTTATTTGTTGCTGAAAAGCAAATGGAGGAATACCCAAGTTGGTTGAAGGGACTGGTCTTGAAAACCAGCAGGTCGTGTAAGCGGCGCTAGGGTTCGAATCCCTATTCCTCCGCCATTTCTTAATTATATATCGCGGAGTAGAGCAGCCCGGTAGCTCGCGAGGCTCATAACCTTGAGGTCATTGGTTCAAATCCATTCTCCGCAACCATTTGGTTCGTTAGTCTAGAGGCCTATGACGCCTGCCTGTCACGCAGGAGACCACGGGTTCGAATCCCGTACGAACCGCCATTTATGGCTTCATAGCTCAGTCGGTAGAGCAGAGGACTGAAAATCCTTGTGTCGCTGGTTCAATTCCCGCTGGAGCCACCATGGAGATAAATAATACCCCAATTACTGGGGTTTTTTAATACCTAAAATTATTCTGGATCTTAATCAGATCTTAAAATTATTAATTTTATCTTTAAAGCACACTCTAAACACACTTTTATAAAAAGATGATATAATTAAAGATATGGATGTCAATATGACATTTGAATATATAATTTTATTAATTTAAACGAAGTTTATGATATATTTTAAGTTTTTGACTTAAAATGCTGTATGTAATAGCAAATTATCTCTTATGCTATATTATAAGAGAAATTATGGGAATTAAAGGTGGTATAATGAATCAAGAAAAATTTGGAAAACTAATTAAAGATATCAGAAAAAAGAATAAATTAACGCAAAAACAATTAGCAGATAAATATAATGTTACTTATCAAGCAGTTAGTAAGTGGGAAAATGGTTTAAATATGCCCGATACAGCTTTAATGTTAGAGATAAGTAAAGATTTTGGGATTAGTTTAGAGGGATTATTAGATTGTAAGAATGATAAAAAAATTAACAAGAAGAAAATCTTTATTATAAGTGGTGTGGTTTTAAGTATTTTAGTTTTACTAGGCATATTAATTATTGTATTTAAACCATTTTCTAAAGATAATGATTTTCAATTTAAGACTTTTTCCACGGAGTGTAAGAATTTTACTATTTCAGGAAATATTTCTTATAATGAAAAAAAAGCCGCTATCTATGTTACTAATATAAAGTATTGTGGAGCGGATGATCCGGTAGAATATAAAAAGATAGAATGTAGTTTGTATGAGAAGAATGGTGATTTAGTTCGCAAGATTAGTAGTTATGAATCGCAACAAGAAAATACAAAATTACAAGAGTTTTTAGAAAATATTACTTTATCAGTAGATAATTATGATCGAACTTGTAAAGAATATCAGAGTGATAGTTTTTATTTACTTATTAAGGCTACTAATGATAATGATAAAATAACTACTTATGAAATTCCTTTGAAATTGGATGAGTGTAATTAAGAATTTTTTGGTTCTAAAAGATAAAATTCTAGGAATTAGAAAGAGGAGATTATGGATAAGTTTGTTTGGAAAATGGTTAATGGTTTATTTCTAAAAAACCCTTTATTTTGGTTATTTATTATTATTATTATTATAACTGTTCTTTTTTATAAAAGAATTGTTGGTTTTATGGGTGAATTATGGACTAAGGAGGCTCTTTTTAAACTAAATAAGAATGAATATAAGATTCTAAATGATATTATGATTAAGATTGATGGTATTACTCATCAAATTGATCATGTAATTGTTAGTAAATATGGAATCTTTGTCATTGAAACAAAGCAGTATAATGGTTATATTACGGGTAGTGAATACGATAAAAATTGGTGCTTAAGAGCAGGAGGTAAAAAAAATTTATATTAACAATCCTATGCATCAAAATTATGGTCATATTATTGCTCTTAGTAAAAAGCTTAATTTACCTCAAGATAAGTTTATACCCCTTATTTGTATTCCCAGCACGGCGAAAGTAAAGGTAAAATCTCAAATACCAGTTGCTAGAAATTATAATTTAGTGGGTATTATTAAGAGCTATCAAGATAAAATTATAGAAGAACCAGAAAAAATTTTAGAAATATTAAAGCAGTCTAACATTTCAGATAGAGAAATGAAAAAAAGACACATTAAGTATGCTAAAGGGGTTGCAAAATCAAAAAAAGAAAATAGTATTGGTAAGTGTCCAAAATGTGGTGGTGCTTTAGTTTTAAGAACCGGTAAATATGGAAAATTTCTAGGATGTAGTAACTATCCTAAGTGTACATATACTAAAGAAAAAAAGTATTAACCAAAAGTGCGTTAATACTTTTTAAAACTCTTTTAAAATTTTAAAATGAGCAATGATTACTTTCTCATCATCTTTAAATTCTTTGTTTTGATAAACATCTTTTATCTCTTTATATAATTTAATTTCTTCATTAGTAAATTTTATTAACAATCTAATATTATCTCCCATATCAGATACTAAAGCTTGTTTTTCAATTAAAGCAGCTTTATCGTGAGTTGGAAACCATCCAAATATCATAAAATCTTTTTTCTTTTTTAATACTTGTTCGATATGCAAATTATTAAAACGATATATTCTAAGATTGCCATATTTTTCTTGATTTTTATTTCTATATCTACTTACTGGAATTTTTTTAGTATCATCAATATCTTTCAAGCCAATAAATAACAAGTATTTTTGTACTCTTCTTAAATAACGTAATTCTTGCTCACTATAAAACTTTTCATCTTCTTTTGAAATACTAAAAGATTCAGGAAAATCGTATAAAAAGCGAACAACTTCATCAAATGAATGAGCATGATTATGCCCGATTGTGATTTCTTCACCATCATCTGTATTAAGAATTTCCTTACAATTAAAAGAATAATATAATCCCGTATAGGCTATATCAGCTAATGCATTGGTGAGTACAGGATTAACTTCTGGATATTTTTGGCTATTTTTATTAAAGATATGATTAGAATAGTAAACATACTCAAAAGTTTGTCTTTCATCATCAAAGAAAGGGGTAGGTAAGTTATTCTTTTTAAATTTTTCATATCGTTTTTCAAATTCTATAAATTCATGTTTTTTCATAGTATCTTCATGATTTTGCCAGTTATAAATAATATTTAATACTGATGCTAATCGTTTCCTCCTTAATTAAATTTTAATTTCTATTTTAGTATAACATAATAATAATAAATTAAAGCAAAATAAAAAACAATCAAACGATTGTCCTAAATAAAATGGTGCCAAAGAAGGGACTCGAACCCCCAACCTTCTGATTACGATTCAGCTGCACTACCAATTGTGCTACTTCGGCAAAGAAAAAGGAGAAGTTAATAACTTCTCCTTAATAATCTAAATGGTGTCCCCTTAGGGATTCGAACCCTAGACCCACTGATTAAGAGTCAGTTGCTCTACCAACTGAGCTAAGGAGACATTTCGCTCGTACAAGAAAAATTCTAACACAATCAGCTAATTAATGCAAGTACTTATCTTGCGTTTTTTTGATATTTACTATATAATTTTCTTACGAAAGAAGTGGTTATTATGTTGGATTGTTTCATAGATGGGTTAATTGATACGTTAAAAGTATTTCCTTTTTTACTAATATCATTCTATATAATAGAGATTTTAGAACATAAGATTAATTCTAATAAAAGATTAGAGAGTTCGGGTAAATATGGTCCTGTTTTAGGAAGTCTCTTGGGAATTATTCCTCAATGTGGAATAGCTAGTATTGCCACTAATTTATATGTGACAGGAATTATTACTTTAGGTACTTTGATTAGTGTTTTCTTATCGACTAGTGATGAGATGATACCAATTCTTCTTAGTGAGAAGGTTAGTATTAAGTTAATTTTGATTATCTTAGGGATAAAGTTAGTAGTGGGATTAGTTAGTGGTCTTTTGATTGATTTAGTTTATCCAAGGAAGATAAAGAGTCATTATGAGATATGTGAAGAGGAGCATTGTCATTGTGATGATCATAAGTTTATTTCAGCTTTTAAGCATACAATAAATATTTCTTTATTTATTTTAGTGATTAATGTTCTTTTGAATATGGTATTTAATTATGGACTTAATGATTATTTAAGTAGTTTACTTCTAAAAGATAGTATCTTTAGTCCGATTATTACTAGTTTGATTGGGTTAATTCCTAATTGTGCTTCTAGTATTGTGATTACGAAGTTATATCTAGCTAGTTCTATATCTTTTGGCAGTATGATTGCAGGATTACTTACTAATTCTGGGATAGCGTTGGTAGTTTTATTTAAGACTAATAGAAATCTTAAAGAAAATATTAATATTATTTTACTTACTTATTTTATTGGAACTGTAATAGGGATTATCCTTAATATATTACATATTGCCTTCTAAGAAGGCTTTTTTTGACGTTTAATTGACTACTGCGTTTGCAACATTAATTACAGAATTTTAAGAAATGCTAGCTTGGCTGATAATACTTATATTTAGGCTAGTTCTAATTACGTAAGACCGGTAATTAATTTAAAGAAAGATAGCTTGAAATTGGACGATGGAATGATAAATTCGACATATTTGGTGGGATGAATATTCGAAAAAAATTAGAGTTTTACATATTGCCAAATAAAAAAGGATACTGTATAATTATTAATATAGGAGAAGATGAATATGAAAAATAAGTTGAATAGAAACGGTTTTACATTAGTTGAGTTACTAGCTGTTATTGTTATTTTAGCAGTTTTAGCATTAGTAGCAATGCCAAACGTTACAAGATTAATGAACGATTCAAGAAAGAATGCCTTTATAACAGAAGTAGAAAACTTTGTTACATATGCTCAAACTTCATATACTAATAGTCAGATTAATGGTACTATTACCAACAGTGCAGATGAGTCTCTTATCACTGGCCAGACTTTTAACAATGCTTCGTATGATTATTATTGTGTAAGTTATGCTAAGTTAGTAAGTGGTGGTTTCATCCAAAAGTCGAATGGGGATAATTATAAGGGAATTTTTGAGATTTATATGCCAACTGATGGTACTTCCTCAAAAACTGTAATTTATATGTCTAACGGAAGTTATCAAATCAACGGCTTGTCAATTAATAAACTTGCTAATAAATCTTATGAAGAGAAAACAGTTCAAACTGATTATGCGTTCTTAAATAGTAGTTCCCTTGAGTTATCTAGAAGTGCTTGCTATACAGCAAAAGGAACTGAATTAACTAATCATGCTAATGCGGCTTTAGGAGCTGCTTAAGACCTAAAAGGTCTTTTTCTTTGACCTTTTTTTTGATAAAATTAATTTGAAAGAAGGTTTTAGAATGTTAATAATTGGTTCTCATGTATCTTTTGGCAAAGATCAACTTCTTACTTCTGTTAAAGAGGCAATTTCATATGCTGCAGATACTTTTATGTTTTATACAGGGGCACCGCAAAACACAATCAGAAAAGATATTGATTTAGAAAAAACAGCCCAAGCTCAAAAATTAATGTTAGAAAATAATATTGATATAAATAAGGTCATATGTCATGCTCCTTACATAGTTAATCCTGCTAGTAATGATCTAATTAAACAGGATTTTGCTGTTAGTTTTTTACAAGAAGAGATTAGAAGATGCAGTTTGATGGGGATTACAAAGATAGTATTGCATCCAGGGAGTGCTGTTAATGAGACAAGAGAAGAAGGCTTAAATAATATTATTAAAGTCTTAGATAGAGTTTTAGATAATCCTTATGATGTTATTATTCTTTTAGAGACTATGGCTGGTAAAGGAAATGAATGTGGAATTAATCTAGAAGAAATTAATTATCTTTTGAGGAATGTTAAGGATAATAGAAAATTGGGAGTATGTTTAGATACTTGTCACTTAAATGATTCAGGCATTGATATAGCATCTTTTGATAGGTATTTAGATGATTTTGATAAGTTAATTGGTCTTGAAAGAATAGGATGTGTTCATGTAAATGATAGTAAGAATCCTTTAGGGAGTCATAAAGACCGTCATGAAAATATTGGTCTAGGGACTATTGGATTTAATAATATTTTAGGAGTTATATATAACCCTAGATTAGAGGGGATTCCTTTTATTCTAGAGACTCCTTATATTTCTAAGATAGATAATGAAAAAGAGAAAGTATATCCACCATATAGGTTTGAGATAGAGATGTTAAGACTAAAGAAGTTTAATACTCATTTACTAGAAGATACCAGAGAATATTATAAATAATGTTAATAAAAAGAATAGTGATTCTTAAAGATTGTTGTCTTTATTATCATCTATTCTTTTTTCATATTTAATATAAGAGTAAGTACTATTCTTACTACGGATGGTCATTTGATTATAGACTTTATCTCTTAGAGATATGGCTTGTTCTTTTTTAGTAGGAAGATTATCAGGGTAGAAAGGTCCATCAATATAAATAGTTATCTTAGGTCTTTTACCTAGTTTTCTTTCTTGATAGGTAGTAGTCATAGTAAAGGAGGGGACATTGTCTTTGACGGGAAATTTAAAAGAAGAGATAGGAAGAGGTCTAATCCCTGTATAATAGGGCCAAAGATGAGCTTCTGGATAGATAGTTATAGAGTGTGTTTGGACGAGGGTATGCATAGCAGTAAATAAAGCTTCTTTTTCATGAATTTTTCTGGGGATAGGTAAGGCTCCGACAAAAGGTAAAATTTTACCAAGGATAGGGATACCTAGGTTAGCAGTTGAAGCAACAATATAATTTTTCTTTGGAAATGTTAAGAGTAAGGGATTAAGGGCATCACCTATCATTTGCGTATGGTTACCAAATAAATAGTAGCCTTTATATCTTTTTAAGACTTCTTTATTCTTAAAAGTTACTCTTAAGATTAGTTTACTATAGATAAGAGCTACTAAGTAAGAGAAAAAATAAAGAAGAGAAGAGATAATCTTATAGAAGATATTATTATTTAACCATTTATAATTATCTTTAAGCTCATAATTTTGGTTATTAGAAGTAACAAAGTCATCGGTATAACTAGTATAGGTTTTAGAAACGTTTTTTTTCATAGATATCACAGGAATATTGTAGCAAATTAATTGACTAATTTCACTAATTTTGCTATCATTTGATAGAAAGAAGTGGTACTTATGCAAAAATTAAGCGAACAAGAACTTGTTAGAAGAGATAAATTAACCGAGATAAGAAAAGTATGTAATCCTTATCCTGATAGTTTTAAAAGAACACATACTTTAAAGGAAGCTAGAAATTTAAGTGATGGCACAACAGGTGTTAGAGTTTGTGGTCGTATTATTTTTATGCGCAAAATGGGTAAATTATCATTTGTCCGTATTAGAGAGTTAGAAAGTGATTTACAATTAGAGTTTAGAGTTGATGAAGTTGGCGAAGAAAGATATGATTTCTTTAAGAAGTTAATTGATTCTGGAGATTTTATTGGCGCTACAGGTGAGATTTTTACAACCCAAACTGGGGAGAAGACTTTAAGAGTTAAGAGTTTTGAATTCTTAGGAAAAGCTTTAAGACCATTACCAGAAAAATTCCATGGGTTACAAGATACCGAACTTAAGTATCGTCGTAGATATGTGGATTTAATTATGAATCAAGATTCGCGTAATGTTTTCTTGGGACGTAGTAAGTTTTATGCTTTTTTACATCGCTATTTAGGCGAGAATGGTTTCTTGGAAGTAGAAACTCCTATTATGCAAACGGCTGTTAGTGGGGCAGCAGCAAAGCCATTCTTTACTCATCACAATGCTCTAAATTTAGATATGAATTTAAGAATTGCTCCCGAAACTTATTTGAAGCAATGTATTGCCGCTGGGTTTGACCGGGTTTATGAAGTTGCTAAGTGCTTCCGTAATGAGGGGATGGATACCGAGCATTTACAAGAGTTTACACAAGTTGAATGGTATGTTGCTTACTGGAATTTTGAAGATACTATCGTCTTCTTCCAAAACTTTATTAAAAATGCTTTACTTGAGCTTTTAGGGACAACTACCATTAATTATCGTGGTAATGAGTTAAATTTTGATGGTGAATGGGAAAGAATTAACTATATTGATGCCATGAAAGCGCTATTAGGAGAAAATTTCTTAGAAATTACGGATCCTAATGAATTGAAAGAATTAGTAGTAAGTAAGAATTTATTTACGATGGCGGATATGGCTGAATATAAGTCTATAAGTCAAATTATTGATTTTGTTTATAAGAAGAAGATTCGTGCAAATATTATTGGCCCTACTATTCTTTATAATTATCCTGCTGTTTTAAAACCTTTGGCTAGAAGAAATGATAATGATGAGTCTGCTGTAGATGTTTTTCAAGTTGTTGTTTGTGGTACGGAGATTTGTAATGCTTATTCGGAACTTGTTAATCCTGAAATTCAAAGAGCTAACTTTGAAGAACAAGCAAAAGCTAAGAGTCAAGGTGATGATGAGACTATGGAACTTGACGAAGACTTTATGGGGGCGATGGAACAAGGGATGCCTCCTATCTCTGGATTAGGTTTTGGAATTGATCGTTTGATGATGTTATTCTATAATCAAGAGTCAATTCGTGATGTTGTTTTATTCCCAATTATGAAGAAAGAAAATAGTACTTCTAATGAAGTGAAAACTAGTCCAGTAACTTCTGTTTCGGAACCAATTGACTTTTCGAAAGTAGAGATTGAACCATTATTTAAAGACTATGTTGATTTTGATTCCTTTGCTAAATGTGATTTTAGAGCTGTTAAAGTTAAGGACTGTATAGCAGTTCCTAAGAGTAAGAAGTTATTACAATTTACTTTAGATGATGGAACTGGTACCGACAGAACTATTCTTAGTGGCATTCACAGCTTTTATGAACCAGAAGCTTTAATTGGTAAGACTTTAGTAGCTATTACTAATTTAGCGCCTAAGGCGATGATGGGCATTGATTCTTGTGGAATGTTATTGTCAGCAGTTCATACGGAGGAAGGCGAAGAAAAGTTAAATCTTTTAATGATAAGTGATACAATTCCTGCGGGAGCTAAGTTATATTAAGAAGTCTAATTAGTAGACTTTTTTCTTTTCCTAAAATTTGGTATATAAAGATATTTATTTTCATAGTATGTTCTAGAGAGGAATTGATTTTATGAGAGAGAGTATACCTTATGAAAAAGAAATTGTTTTTAATACGAAGATAGCGGAAATTACTTCGATTTCTTTAGAGTATGAAGCTAATGTCTTAGATGAGGATATTGAAGGAGACTTTATTGTTTCAGGGGATTATAAAATTCATGAGTTAAGTGTTAATAAAGAACCTTTTAAGTATAGAATTCCCTTTAGTGTTTCTTTGACTGATGATATTATTAGGGACTCAATTAAGTATGATATTAATAATTTTACTTATGAGATTATTGATGATGATACTTTAAAAGTTAATATTGAGTTTGGAATTGATTATGAGCTAGTGAAAGAGAAAATTCAAAAAGAAGAAGTTAAAGAGACTAGAGAAGATGTTATTCAAGGAGAAGTGACTAAAGATGATAAAGCTTCTTTAGAATTAAATAATTTATTAGATGATATTGAGTTAAATAATACTTCTAGTGATTCAAAGACCTTAGATTATACTACTCTTAAAGATAGTAAGATTGATAATTCTAAAGTTTTAGATACAACGGATAATACTAGTAAAGAGGTAGTCTTAAATAATGTTAGTGAGTCTTTAAATACTTATGTTACTTATCATATTCATGTATTAAGTGATGGGGAAGATATTGATACTATCATTAATAAATATAAAGTTAGTAAAGAAGTTATTGATGAGTATAATCAAGGACTTGAATGGGTTATGGGTGAAAAAGTAATTATTCCTGAATTACAAGATGAATGAGAAATTAAAAGAGATAGTTTTAAAGTATAAACCTCTTAAATACACCCTTAAAGGGAAGACTATTAATGTCAATAGTATGCAAGGAAACTTTGTAATTAAACCGGCTAAAAAAGATATTATTAGTCTTTTCAGTTATTTAAATTCTAGAAGTTTTTATAATTATCCGAAGGTTATTGCTAAAGATGATGATTATATTACTTATGAGTATTTAAAAGAATTAGAGACTCCTAAGGAACAACAGTTATTAGATTTAGTCTTAGTAGTAGCTAAACTTCATAATAAGACGGTTTATTTTAAAGAGGTGACCGAAGATAAGTATAAAGAGATATATGATAATATTAAAGATAATGTTATATATCTAAGAGATTATTATAGTGAGATTTATGATGAGGCTTTCAATGAGATTTATATAAGTCCAGCGAAATATAATTTTCTTTTGAATTATAGTCTTCTTAATAATGATTTAGCTTTTATCTTGGATGAGTTAGATGAATGGTTTAATTTAGTTAAAGAATCAAATAAACAAAGAGTTTGTTTAATTCATAATAATTTATCTTTAGAACATTTTATTAAAGGGATGGATAGTTATTTAATAAGTTGGGATAAGTATACTTTTGATACGCCAGTTATGGATATAGTTAATCTTTATCATAATGAATATTTAACTTGTGATTTTAGTGGCATTCTAAAAGAATATTTAAAGAATTTTAAACTTAGTGTTGATGAAGAAAAATTATTATTTATTTTATTGTCTTTACCAGATAAAGTTAATTTTGATGATAGTGAATTTAATAATACTATTAATGTTGCTAATCTAGTTGATTATATTAAAAGAACCGAAAAGCTAATAAGGCCATATTATACGGAAAAGCAAAAAGAAGAGGATTGATACTTCGATTAGAAGAATGAAGATATTAAAACGAAGTGGTAAGATAAGCGTAATTAAAGTTTGGTAAAAAATTAGAATAGAAAGGCCAATAATAGCTAAAATTGTAAAAAAGTTGGGGACTCTTGGTCGATTATTACACATATATATACACCTATTTTATTATATGTTAAGTATAGTAAAGGGTGTTTTTTCTTGGGGTTAAGTATTTAACTATTGGGGATATTCTGTTATAATGGGGTTATAAAGTAGGTGGTAGTGTGAAAAACTTAAAAAAAGATATGGTTAATATTTTGTTGATTGGTGGTATTAGCATTAATTATTTTTTAGGAGGTATCCAAGTTAAGGCAAAGTCTAATTACAAGGCTTATACGCAGGATGATGTTAATTATCGTAGGGAACCTAATTTAAATCTTAAGACTGCTAATGGTGATGATAATATAATTGCACATATTGATAAAAGTGTCCAAGTAACGGTAGTTAGTGATACTAAAGTTGGAACTGATGGTTGTAGATCGGGTTGGATTAATATTATCTATAATGATGTTTCTGGCTATATTTGTTCTTATTATATTAATGAAATACCTCCTAAAGAAGTTTATGGTAGACCTTGGAATACTCCTAAAAAAGCTATTATGGGCGGGGCCAAGTGGATTGGGGCTGGTTATATTTCTAGGGGTCAATTTACTTCTTATCTAAAGAAGTTTAATGTTAATCCTAATGCTGAAAGTGCTTTATATAACCATCAATATCAAGCAAATATAGCAGCCCCTTCAAGTGAATCAGTTACGACTTATAACGCTTATAAGAAGAATGGCTTTTTAGAGTTACAATTTACTTTTAATATTCCGGTTTTTAATAATATGGCTGATAAGTATGACCGATATATTGGTTACGATTCTTTGAAAGATAATAGAAAGGTTAATAATCTAGTTAGTGATATTCCTACACAAGATGAAGTAACAGATCAAGGTTTTGAAGATACTCTTAATAAGGAAGGTTTCCCTGAAAGTTATAAACGTATTTTAAGATATTTACATAATATTCATCCTAACTGGGTTTTTAAAGCTATGTTAACTGGGGAAGATTTTGCTTTTGCGGTTAATCAAGAAAAACTAGCCGGGGCCATTGATATGAGCTATTATTATGATGAGACTTTGAAAGTTGTAGAGGGAAGTCGTTGGTATCTTCCTACGACAAGTGCTACGGCGTATTATATGGATCCTCGTAATTTCTTAACCGAAAAATATATTTTTCAATTTGAAGCTTTAAATTATGATGAAAAGTACACAGAAGAATTAGTGCAAGGGGTTTTAGATAATACTTTTATGAGTGGGGATAGTGTACTTGATAAGCAAAGTTATAAGAGTATTTTTGTGGAAGCGGGAAAAACTTATGATATGTCACCTTTATATTTAGCATCTTTAGCTCGTCAAGAAGTAGGAACTAAAGGAAGCATTGCCTCTTCGGGAGCTAGGTTTACTTATAATGGTAATGAATATCAAGGTATTTATAACTTCTACAATATTCAAGCTAATAGAGGGGTTTATGACGGATTAATGTATGCTACTGGAGGTTACTGTAAAATTTGTGGTGATTATATTGAACCAGTTACTCCACTTCCTGATAATAATAATGGAAATAATGGTGGTAATGAGAATAATGGTGGTAATGAAAATAATGATACTCCCGTTATTATTCCTAGTAGTAAGACTATCATTAATAATTTGGGACTTAAAGAAGATGGCAACTACTTAAAAGGTTTTAACGTCGGTAGTAGCATTAATGATCTAAAGGCTAAAGAGTTAAGTGTAAATTATAGTACGGAAAATATTATTGCTACTGGTACTAGGGTAACATTTAGTGATGGAGCAAGTTATACTGCCGTTATTTATGGCGATTTAACAGGTGATGGTCTTATTAATTCTGCGGATTTGTTACGTTTAAGACAACATCTCCTTGGCACTAAAGAGTTAGATGATGCTTATTTAAAAGCTGCTGATTTAACAGGCGATGGAACTGTTAACTCGGCCGATTTACTTAAACTTCGTCAATACTTATTAGGGCAAACTAATATTAATCAATTATAGAAGGAAAACAATTATGAAGAAAAGATATATTTTATATACATTGGGACTTTTAGGGACCTTTAATGCAATAGTTATGGCTGCTCCTAGCTATAGCTTTAAGACTTCTAAAAGTTCTATTACTAATGGGGATAAAGTAACAGCCTCTGTAACAGTTAGTAGTACCGCAAGCTGGCAGATTAAAATAACTAGTTCGGGTAATACTTATGGTTGTACTAACTCTTGGGCTGATGCTACTTCTAATGCTAAGAACACAACTAAGACTTTTTCGGTTACTTGTAAAGCTAGTAGTACGGGGGTAGTCAATTTTACTTTATCAGGAAATATTACCGATGAAGGCGGTAATACGGTTAATTTAAGTGGAAGTAAGAGTGTTTCTATTAAAGAGAAAGCTCCTGATTCTAAGGTTAATACTTTAAGTAATTTAAAAGTAGAAGGATATGAATTATCACCAGCCTTTGATAGTGAAGTCTTAGAGTATTCCGTTAATGTTCCTCCTAATACGACTAAAATTAATATTTCGGCAACTAGAAAAGATAATACTTCAACGATTAGTGGGACCGGGGAGTTTGATGTTGTTGAGGGAGAAAATAAATTTACTATAGATGTAAAAGCTCAAAATGGAGATTTAAGGACTTATACTATTAATGTTTCGGTAACTGATGAAAATCCTATTAAAGTTAATGTTTTAAATGAAGAATATACAATTTTAAAGACTTCTAGAAATCTAGAAATACCTTCTTTATATAATGAAACTACGATGGAGATTGATGGTAATACTATTCCTTGTTTTGTAAATGAAAAGACGGGTATTACTTTAGTAGCCTTAAAGAATAATTATGGTGTTATTGATTTCTTCATTTATGAAGATGGTAATTATACTAAGTATGTAGAAATAACTAGTGATAATTTAATAATTATGCCACTCAATAGTTCTCTTAATTTAAAAGGATATACAGAAGAAGAAATAACTATTAATGATAATAAAGTTAAGGCTTATCATTATAAGAAACTTAATAATGGTTATTATGTATTAGAAGCTAAAAATCTGGAAGATAATACAGTTAATAAATACTTATATAATTCTAAAGATAATACATTTATGTTATTTGATGAAGAAGTTTATCAGAGTATTTATAATGATATGATGTTTTATCTATATACTATTTTAGGATGTGCGGGAATTATTATCTTAAGTCTTATTATTATCTTGATTATATCTAGTAAGAATAAGAAAATAAGAAAATTAGTTACGGTTTTAGAAGAAAAAATAAAACTTAAAGATAAAGAGATAGAAAAAAGAAAGAATATATATTATAATAACAAGTATAAAAAGCACAAAAAGGATAAAAATACTAATATAGTTAGGGAAACTGGTGATACTACTAAAGAGTCTATGGATTTTGATGATACTGAAGACTATAATATCTTAAAAGATTAGGAGTATTTATGGAATTAATGGTAAATGGACATAATGTGTTTTTGATAATAATAATTACCTTTCTGTGTAGTGTTATTTTAGTACCGGTAATGATGAGGGTAGCAGTACATGTTAATGCAATGGATTATCCTGATGGGATAAGAAAAATGCAGAAGAAACCGATGCCAAGGCTCGGGGGAGTAGCTATTTTCTTATCGTTTATGGTTGGTTATATGCTTTTTGCAAGAGAAAGTACAATGATGCTTTCTATTCTGATGGCTTCTTTCTTATTAGTTTTAGTTGGTTTTGTGGATTCAATTAATCCTGTGAAAGCTAGATATCAATTGCTTACCCATATTATAGCGGCTATTACGGTTAGTGTTTATGGGGGGTTAGTATTAAATGATGTTTCTTTTCTAGGTCTTAATTTTAGTTTTCCTTATCCGTTAAATTATTTAGTAACAATCATTTTTATTATTGCTTTTATTAATATGATTAATTTAATTGATGGGTTAGATGGTTTAGCTGGGGGAATTTGTTCTATATATTTTGCAACAATTGCGATTATTGGTCTTATTTTTACTCAGATGGAAGGGCTAGATGTCATTTTAGCACTTATTATGTTTGGAGCGACAACTGGCTTCTTAGTATATAATTTTCCTCCAGCTAAAACTTATATGGGTAATTGTGGTAGTGACTTCTTAGGCTTTATTGTTGGTGTTATTGCTCTTTTAGGATTTAAAGCAACTACTCTAACAAGTATTGTTATTCCTGTATTAATTATGGCTATTCCTATCTTTGATACTTTATTTGCCATTCTAAGACGGGCTATATCTCATAAAGGAATATTCACTCCTGATAGGGAACATTTACATCATCAACTTTTAAAACTAAAATTTTCACCTCGTACTTCGATTTTAATCATCTATAGTATTACGATTATGTTTAGTGCTGTTTCTATATTCTTTGTCTTAGGGGATCAAAAGATTGCAATGGCTATTTATATTATCTTAATGCTAATCTTAGTCTTTATTGTAATGAAAACAGATATTCTCTTTAAACATAAGAAAACTAAGGAAAAAGAACTAAAAGCCATTAAAAATCAAGTCTATGAGGCTCAAAAGATAATGCATCAAAGAAAGAAAAATTTAAAAAAGAAAAAAAATAAGTAAAACTTTACTGAGAGTAGAGTTTTTTCTTTTCGTCTGTGATATAATTTGAAGAGTGATGAATATGAAGAAAAAAATTAAAGAATTAATTCCTTATGTAGTTATTCTAGTCGTAGTAGTCTTATTTCGTACTTTTATAGCAACGCCAGTTATTGTTAATGGCCCTTCTATGCAAGAGACTTTACATACTAATGATTTTCTGATTTTAAGGAAAACTAAAAATATTAATCGTTATGATATTGTGGTTGCTAATCATAATGGAGATAAACTTATTAAAAGAGTTATGGGTATTCCTGGTGATAAGATTAAATGTGTCAGTGGTATTATCTATGTTAATAATGAAGAGGTTTCTAATTATGGTTATGGGACGTCATTTGATTTTCCCCAAGTTATTTTAGGCTCCGATGAATACTTCTTGATTGGTGATAATAGAGAAGATTCTCTTGATAGTCGTTATTTCGGACCGGTTAAAGCCGCAAGTATTAGTGGGGTTGCTAATTTCCGGATTTATCCTTTTAACAAAATTGGTAAACTTTAGTTAATTTATAAAAGATAAGAACCATTTGGTCTTTGAGGGACTAAATGGTTCTTTTACTTTGTTTTCCTGAATAAAAAATATAAATCCTCTAAAAATTTTATTTCTTTTAATCGAAACGATAATTAGTAATAAAGATTGGTAAATTTATGAGTACTTGGTAATTGGTAAATTGAAAATTCCATTTAATAAATCCAAAAAATATCAGGAAAAACAAAGGCTAGGGCTTAAAAAAACATTTTAATTTAACTTACTAAATAGTAAGACCCTGAAGATTAGAAATCAAATTCAATAGAATTTAATTTAGATATTTCAAACTCAGTAGTCTCAATTTCTTGGGTAATTTTTTCAATTTTATTTCTTATCTCTTTAACATCATAATTTAGATTACGACATTCAAAGTAAGAATTATTTACTTCTGTAATTCTTTGCTTAGTGGAGCGATTATTAACTATAGAATTATAAAAATTCTTTAGTTTTCTTAAGTAATTGTTATCAGATATAGCTTGTTGAATAGTTCTACCATCACTTAGTTTTAAAGAATTATTCTTTATAAATTGAAATTTCTTTAACTTAGTTAAAAGTTGATAAGAAGTTTCTAAAGACTTTAATTCTTCATCTAAGTCTTGTTTATAGTTTTCTAAAACAGTCTCAGAACCATCTAATTCTTTAATTGAAGTGCTATAAAGATGTTCTTTGATATTAGTCATTAAAGTATTAAGATTACTTTCCTCCTCGTTAATTTTACTCATTAGAGTTGTAAGATTTAGTTTCATATATAATCATTCCTTTCAATTCGTATTAACTATACCATAAAAAAATTAAAAAGTGGTCGCTTAAAAAACTAAAATTGCATTTTTGGCTAAATTTATTCATTTGGCTATAAAAAAGACCACTATAAGGTGGTCTGGGAATATTTAGTTTATTTTAAATAGAAGTAGTAAGAATTGCCATCAGTCTTATCTTCATAGACCTCGCCATAATATATGGCAAAAGGTTTTTTCATATTACTTTTTAAGTCATACGATATTTTAATTTCTTTTGTCTCATTAACGGCAAAGATATATTTTTCGGTTTCATCTAAAGAATAGGTATAAGATGATTGTGCCTTATCTAAATTCCACATTAAAGGGAAATCTTTATTAGTTATGGCTTTCTTACTATCAGTAGTATTTTTAATCTTGAGATTAATATTTAGTTTATTATCAACTTCCTCAGCACTGGTAATTGTAATATCAAAATCAGTCGCATGCGCAGTATCACCAACATATAGTCCCATAAACCCACTATTAGAATCGTTATTTTTAATTAGATTTTTTGTTTTCCAAGCTGGATAGTTAGTACTTTGAAGAGGAAGAGCGCAACCGCTTAGAAGAATGATACTTAATATAATAAGAATACTTTTTATCTTTTTCATTATTTCTCACCAATCTTTCTGATTTCATAAGTATTAGCATTTTGTCTTTGTAAACTATAAGAAGTAAAAATGCCAATGATTGATAGAAGATATCCTGTTAAAAGACCGTTATTAAATAGTTTGTGAAATTCACTTATAGTATTTAGATAATAAGGAATAGCCTTATAAGCATCAATTAACTTAATAATATAATCACTTTTATAAAGATTATAGATATAGATAGCACAATTAATTTCGTGGGCTACTAAGACCATAAATAAACCAATAACAGTAGAAATAATAATTCCGGGAAGTTTAATATTATGGGCAAATTTTTTATAGAAAACAGCTGATCCCATTGTAATAGCAATTCCGGCAATACCAGGTTCAATCCCAATAAAGCCAAATAAAATCCATAAGATAATACCAGGAATAGTTCCTAAGATAGCACCTATCGTACCCAGTAAAATATTTTCTTTTGATTTATTATATTTTTCTTTCTTATAGTTAGCAGCTTTTTCGATAAGTTTATAACAATCATTGCAATAGAAACTAATCTCTGAGTCATTATCAACTAAATGAGTTTTTTTAGCTTCTTTACAATGGCGACATACTTCTAAAGCTTCAATTTTTTCAAGATAATTTCCCACTATTTCTAGAAGAGGGTTAATCATCTCTGGTAAATATTTTTTGTTCGTAACAGAACCCACAATATTAAGATTTTTATTATTATAAGAGACAATAGCATCTTTAGCTTCTTTTTTAATACTATTAGTTAATTTCGTGATATTAGAATTCATCTCAATACTAAAACTTAGAGTATAAACACTTGATTGATTATCATATTTAATTAGAAAATGATAATCTTTAATACTGCCGGCAAAGATGTTACTGCCACAATAGATGGTATTAGTGCCAATTTTTTTTGCTATTTTCTTCATTTTTTATCTTCCTTTTCTTTTTTCTTGGTATATTTTTCATAAGTATTTTTTAGATACTCTTTATTAATGGTATATTTTTCACCTTGGGCTCCTAAAGTTTCTAAGACCTCGGTGATAAATCCTTGAATTTTGCGGTTAACCATCGAATTATCCCGAACTTTATTCCAATAGTAGTAAGCAGACATATCACTATATTTTTTACCTTGATAAGTCTTGGAGGCCGCTATCATATCGCAAATCATTTCCACGGTGTATTTATAAGGAATAACTGGAGCTTTTAAGGGAGCTGCATAATCAAACCAATATTCGTGATGATGTTTATTTCTTCCTTTATGATGAAGCCAGGCTTTGGAGTAGCCTTGGTCTTTTTTAGCATTAATAATCGGAGAATATTTACCGTTTGCATAATACTTGACACCTTCAAAGAACTCTGTTGGACTATATTTAGATAAATCATGGAGCAAGCCTTGAAGGGGAATACCAGCTTTGGTGCAAAGAATAAATACTTTTAAGCGATGCATATTAATCGTATGTAAATGTCCAAAGAAATTTAAGATGTAGTGCATAGTATTATTCCTTTCAATATATTTATTATAGCATTTCTCTTTGGATGTGTAAATTAAAGGACTAAAATTTATCAAAATAAGAAATTTATCTTAAAAATCACTTTATTTTTTAGACTATTTTTATTTGAATGTATAAATTCACAAAAATTTCATATACTAAAAAAGAAAATATAGTATAATTAAATTATATTAAATAGAAAAGAGGATATAGAATGAAAAAGAAAACTGTTGCTACTTTAGTAGGTGGCATAGCAGCTGGAGCTGCTCTTGGAGTCTTACTTGCTCCTAAATCAGGAAAAGAAACTAGAGATGATTTAAAGAAAGCTTTTGATGATTTTATGAATAAAGTAAAAGATATCGATGCTGATGATGTTAAGAAGTATGTTGATAAAAATATTAAGAAAATCAAAAAAGAATTAGATGACTTAAGTATGGAAAAAGTCGGCAAGATGGCTAAGAAAAAAGCTAAAGAAATTGAAAAGTCTATGAATGATTTAGTAGATTATGTTAAAGAAAAAGGCACTCCGGTTTTAGAAGATGCAGTGGAATCTTTAAGACTTAAGGCTATCGAAGTAACTAATTCAGTTATTAATAAATTAGAGAAAAAAGAAGACTAGGACTGACCTAGTTTTTTTAATGGAAGAATGGGTAGTTTAAGGGATTTAGAGTAAAAATTATCATAAAGATAAGAATTAAGAAGATATATAACTTATAAGAATTAGTTTTTCTAGCGTATTTATAATAATGATTACTTACTTTTAGACCAATTAGAATACTTAAGAAGAATAAGAAGATGTCAAAGATAAGACTTTCAATATTAAAGCCATATCTCATTGAATAGTAGATAAGAATCATACTGGAAATACTAGTAACTAAATCGATAATAAGACTGCTAAAGAATTTATCTTTCTTTAAGATTAGTTTATTCTGGTAGTAGAAAAGACAATAGAAGATAATAGTAGGTATAATGAAGAGTTTAGTATGAGAGAAAATAGATTCATTAGTGGGACTTATTAAACCAATAAAGAAATTTTCATTAGACCACGCATAAATAAAATGAAATAAACTTCCCAAGATAAAAATAAACAAAAGATGATAAAGATTATATTTCTTAGACATAAAGACCTCCTAATAAAGAGTATGTCTAAAAAAAAGAAATAGTCTTAAAAAAACTTCCCATATGAGGAAGTTTTAAGGTCTTAGTAGTTTTCTTTCTTAATTTCGAAGAAACTTTGAGGATGATTGCAAACGGGACATACTTCGGGAGCATATTTACCGATAACGATATGACCACAGTTACGACATTGCCAGATTCTATCATTGTCTTTAGAGAATACTACTCCACCTTCGATATTGGCAATTAGTTTACGATATCTTTCTTCATGATGACGTTCGATTTCTGCTACGGCTTCGAATTTTTTAGCTAGTTGTTCAAAACCTTCTTCACGAGCAGTTTTAGCAAATTCTTGGTACATATCAGTCCATTCATAGTTTTCACCGTTCGCAGCATCTTCTAAATTTTCAAGAGTGCTTGGGATTTTACCATCATGTAATTCTTTAAACCACATCTTAGCATGTTCTTTTTCATTGTTAGCAGTTTCTTCAAAGATTTCAGCATATTGCTCATAACCATCTTTACGAGCTTTAGAAGCATAGAATGTATATTTGTTTCTAGCTTGTGATTCGCCAGCGAAAGCTGCTAGTAAGTTTTTTTCTGTTTTACTACCTTTTAATTCCATATTATTATAATTCCTTTCGACAAACCTTTTGGGTTTCAATATTTAGTATAGCAAATTATTAGGAAAATGCAAGGAATGTTATGAAGTTTTTAGAGGAAAAATTTTTTAATAAAGTCTTGGCAAATGATGGGTTTAGTGTTTATATATAGTCTTAAGATAATACTTATCTAGGAAATTTTTCCTTATTTATATAGGAGATTAAATCCTATGAAAAACATTTTGCGACTAATTCATTGTTCTTTTGATGGGTTAAATTTAATTGTTATATTTTGAATGTTCACTCCGAACTTTTTCGGAATTCCGAAAAAGTTCGGAGTGAAATGATTTACTTTGTTGTATTGGAATGGTATAATTTAAGTACAAGGAAGGGCGTTTAAGATGAAAGAAATAAAAAGAGATTTTTACTTGAAACAATTAATTAAAAAAGATGGTAATGGTCAAATCAAGATTATTACTGGTATTAGAAGATGTGGAAAATCATATTTACTTAAAAATATATTTTATAAATATTTGCTAGAGCATAATGATAAGGATCATATTATTTATATCCCTCTAGATATTAAAGAAAATGAACCATTATTGGATGGGGATAACTTTATTAAACATATTAGATCTTTAATAAATGATGATAAAAAATATTATTTGTTATTAGATGAAATTCAAAAAATGGATGATTTTGTACCAGTGTTAAATACTTTTCTTTATGAAGATAATATTGAGGTATATGTTACAGGTTCCAATGCGAAATTATTATCCAAAGATGTAGTAACAGAATTTCGCGGCCGTGGTGATGAAATCCATGTTTATCCTTTAAGTTTCAGCGAATATATGGAAGCTTTTGATGGTGATCAGTATGAAGGATATGAACAATACAGTATTTATGGAGGATTACCTTATACTTTATCTTTTGATAATGATAATGATCGTTCAAAATATTTAAAAAATCTTTTTGAAGAAACCTATTTGAGAGATATTATTGAAAGAAATAATGTATCTAATGTTGAAGAATTAAATGAGTTATTAAATGTTATTTCCTCACAAATTGGTTCTTTAACTAACCCTCGTAATCTCCAAAATACTTTTAAAAGTGAGAAAAATATAACTTTAAGTGATAAAACTATCAGTAATTATTTGGACTTTTTTATGGATGCCTTCTTAATAACTAAGGCTTTAAGATATGATGTTAAAGGTAAAAAGTATATAAATTCTCCATATAAATACTATTTTGAAGATATTGGTTTAAGAAATGCTAGATTGAATTTTCGCCAAATCGATAAAGGTCATATTATGGAAAATATCATTTATAATGAATTATTACGCCGAGGGTATAATGTTGATGTTGGTGTAGTTGAAGTAAATGAAACTAATGAAAGTGGTTCTAATACTAAGCCAAAGTATGAAGTCGATTTTGTTTGTAATCAAGGTAATAAGAGAATATATGTACAGTCGGCTTACGAAATGCGTGATCCAGAGAAAGAATATCAAGAAAGAAAGTCATTATTAAATATTAATGATTCGTTTAAGAAAATAATAATTTTAGGTGATGTTAGTAAGCCAAGAATGGATGAAAACGGAATTATTACAATGGGAATATTCTATTTTCTATTAAATGAAGATAGTTTGGACCAATGTTAATCGTTACTGGTAAAATATAGGCAGGATTATTACTTAGTCTTGCTTTTTTAAATACCTAAAGAAAAAGACCTATCTTCCTAAGAAAACAAGTCTTAAATATTTAGGCTGCTGCTGGCACTTCTTCAGTACTAGTTTCTTCTTCAGCTAATTTAATCGCACCTACTGGGCAACTATCAACAATACTCTTAAGGGTATCGCTATCCAAATTATCTTGGCTTATTACTTCTGATAAACCATTATCATTAATGGTGAAGTGTTCGGGGTCCGAAGCCGCACACATTCCACAACCCATACATACATTTTCATCAACTATTAATTTTTTCATAAATATTCCTCCTAAGTAATTATAGCAAAATCTATAAAAAAGTAAAATAGTAATACCAAAAAATTACTTTTTATGATAATATGTTAGTGATAGAGGTATGATATGAATACAAATGATTTTTATAATGATAATACACCAAGTCGCGTTAGAAAGAATGCTAACCTTTATAAAAGAATAGATGCATCGAAGATTGATGAAGTAGAACTTCCTAAGAAGGAAGAACTTTTGGAGAATAATACTTCGACTATTGATGTAGAAAAGTTAAAAAGTATGCTTGATAAGAAGTATCGTGATTCGGAAAATGATAGTCGTAATACAGATAGTAGTGTTAAAGAGAGTATTAATTTAGAAGAGACTAGAGAATACAATTTAGATATGGCTTTAAATAAAGCTAGAGATAATGATGATACTGATTATAAAATCGAGAGATTAAAGAAACTTAATGATACGAATGCTTCTATATTAGATGGGTTAAATATTAAAGATACAAGCACTTCTAAAGAGATAGAAAGACCTAGTAAAGTTAGTAGTGATTCTAAGAAGTTAATTGAGCTTATAGATACGATTAATCTTAAGGAACAGGAAGGGTATGATAGTATTCTTAAAAGTGGTAATTCTGATGCTAATATAAATTTAGAGGATGAGGATACTACGGGGATACTAGATAGTCTTAAGGGAGATAATGAGGAAACTAAGGTAGTTGGAGCGGCTTCTTTAGATAAGGATTCTGTAAACTTAGAGGATACTAAATATGAAGATATAGATTTAGATGATACTAAGGAGGAGTTTGATACTACGGAAGTGGTTAATCGGGATGATACGAGTGAATTTACGGATAGTATTGAACTTACTACGACCCAGATATTTACGAAAGAGGATTTTGATGATTTTGATGATTTAAAAGAGGCTACTAAGCCTAAAATACTTGTTAAGATTCTTATATTTATTATTATAATAGCAGTTATTCTAGGGACTATTTTTGTTTTAGATAGAGTGTTAGATTTGGGAATATTAAGTAGATTAGGGATTAACTTTTAGAGAGGAATGTTTAAATAGTTCTTCTCTTTTTTTGATTATTTAATATATTTTAATATGAGAAAGTTTAAAAGAAGAGTTATTCTTAAGAATTATATATTTATCTATTTAGTTATTATTTTCATAGAGGTATTTTATTCTATAGATAAGATTGGTTTAATGATTAGTCCTAAGATGATTAATATCATTAAGAATAATATATCCTATTATGATAATATTCTAATAGAAGAGTATTTAGATACTAAAGAGTTAAGGGATTCTTATATAGAGGAGTTAATTACTATAGATAAGAATAGTAAGGAAGAGATAGTTAATATAGATATAAATACTTCTAAGAGTTATATACTTCTAAATAAAATTGTTAATAATCTTAAGAATAGTAATAGTACCTATAGAGATATGTATGCTAAGAATAAAAAGAATTATATAGTACTTAGATATCCAATAGGACTTATTAGTAATAATATACTTATTAATAATCTAGGATATAGGATTCCTATTAGATTAGAACTTAATAGTAATATATTAACTGGTATAAAGAGTAAAGTTACTAATTATGGACTTAATAATGCTTTAATAGAGGTATATCTTAGGGTTAAGTTTACTTCTAATGTCGTATATTTTTCTTTAGATGATAGGGTAGATAATGAATATGAGATATTATTAGCTTCGAAGATGATTATGGGGAGAGTTCCTGAGATGTTTAATGGGTATTTAGAGAAGAGTATAGATTCTAATTAGAGGGGGATAATATATTATTTAAGATATATTTTCATAGAGTTATATACTTTAGAAAAATAGTAGGTGAATACTGGGTTTAAAGCTTATTTGACTATAATTTTGACTAGAATAGAATTAATAATTCTGCTATTTTATGGTTTAAAATGTCCCTTTGTTATGCTAAAATTAGAGTATAAGTTAAAAATAGATGACGATTTTATACTTTGATAGAGTTATATACTCTGTGAATAGAAATTTGGTAAAAAGATAATGGTTTCTGGTTTTTTAATACATTCTTAGTATTATTTATTTTTAACGGGAAATAATAGAAGTAAAGGATAATATATGAAAAGAAATGTGGGTAAAAAAAGACTTGCCTTTATTCTAGTGGCAGTCTGTTTAGTGGGGTTAATTGGTATTGGAATATCGTATTCATATTACTTAGCTAATATTAGTACCAGTAATGAAGAAAATAAGAATAGTAATATTACGACTACTACTATTACTAATGTGGTTATGGATATGCAAGGTAAAATATCTAGTAATGGGGCTTATCCTGGACATAAGATGGTAAAAGAAGTAGTAGTAAGAGGTATAGGAGAGAGTAATAGTATGTCTGCTAATGCATCTATAAAGATTACACCAGATTTAGGAGATTTCTCATCTGATGTAACTTGGAAGTTATACAAGTCAGAAGAGGCTATAACTTGTAGTTCAACTCTTCATAAAGAAGGTAATATCTATGAAGAATCTACCTGTAATATACCAGCTAATGCAACTCTAGAATTAGAGGGTACTTCTGGAACTAAATATAAAAACATTGTAGTAAGTCCTAATACAGAGACTAAATATTACTTAGTAATAGAGTATGCAAATAAGGCTGATGAGAATCAAAGTAATCAGATGGGTAAATCATTTAGTGTTGATATCGGTATAGGAGAGAAAATAACATCAATGAGTGATAAAATTACTGATTTAGCTAAAACGGATACAGTTAATTTAGCTACTGATGATGTTGATAATAATGTAAGGTATATTGGAGCTAATCCAAATAATTATGTATACTTTAACTGTAGTGATTATAATAGTCCAACGGCTGATACTTGTGAGTTATGGCGTATTATTGGGGTATTTAATAATGTAACTAAGTCTGATGGCTCTAAAGAAAATCTTGTTAAGATAATAAGAGATGATAGTATTGGGGATATTGCTTGGGATGATAATAATGTCAATGATTGGAGTACCGCAACATTACAACAAAACTTGAATAGTGGAACGTATTATACAACGACATTAAAAAATGATACAACCAGAAATGCTATTGAAGAAGTAGTCTGGAATTTAGGCGGAAGTTCAACTTATAATGATGTAACACCAAGTATGTTTTATGAAAGAGAAAGAGGAACAACGGTATATAGTGGCAGACCAACTACCTGGACAAGCAAGATAGGTTTAATGTACCCAAGTGATTATGGATATGCTACCAGTGGTGGGTCTTCTAAAGATAGAGCAGCTTGTCTAGCAAAAGAACTATTAAATTGGTATGAAGACGATTTTTTTGATTGTTCTGAAAATGATTATTTAAATAACTTAAGTTATTATCAATGGACATTGGCGCCTTTTTCGGCTGGTGCTGGCGTTGTGTTCCGTGTGGACTACGACGGCGGTGTCTACAAAGATATTGCTAACACTACTTATGCGGTTCGGCCTGCGCTTTTTCTGAAATCTAATATCCAAGTTGATAAAGGTACAGGAGCAAAAAGCGACCCGTATCAGTTGAAAATGCAGTAAAGTAAATACGGAATAAAGGGCCACTTGCTTGGCTCTTAGAGAAGCTTGGCCCAGTAGAAAAATAAATATGAGAATAATGAAAACGATAGTGAGTACAAGGAAGATAAAATCGAGGGCGTAAGTCCTCGAAGGGGCTTTAAGAGGGCGAAAGCCCTCCGCCTATTTTGAACTTGTTTGAGGATTTATATATGAGAGATAAGTTAATTAATAAAAAATTTGTAATTATAGCAATAGCATTAGTTTTTTTGCTGACTATAGGATTTTCCTATGCTTGGTGGCGTTTAAGCTTTGTTCAAGATAAGGCTAATACGGCTGTAAGTAAGTGTTTGAAATTAGAACTTGCTAATCAAGCAAATGAAATAAACTTGACTAATATGTATCCGATTAGTGATGAAGAAGGAAAAGCTTTAACACCACTTACTTTTACTTTAAAGAATACTTGTAGTATGTCAGCTAAATATACATTAAATTTAGAGATGTTAGAAGGTACTACTTTAAATAGTAATTATTTAGCAGTATTAGTTAATAATAAAGATATTAAGTTATTAAGTAGTTATAATACGGCTATAACAGTAGTAAAGGGTAGTACGGAATCGAGAACTCTTGATACAGGAGTATTACAAGCTAATGGATCAAAAGATTATAGTATCTCAATTTGGATGGATAAAAATGTTACTTTAGCAGATGATGCTCAAAATAAGACTTTTAAATCGAAAGTAGTAGTAGATGCAGAGGCAACTGAGACTGTTGCTGATAAAATAATAGCTCAGTTAGATACAACTGGCAAATGTCCGGTGGTAAATGATAATGGTACGATATATGTTTCTAAATCAGAGTCAACTGACGGTTATATATGCAGTGCCCCAGATGCTTATGGTACTAGTTACTATTATCGTGGAAATGTAATAAATAATTATGTTAAATTTGGGAAGTGGAGTGATGATGCTCCTGTTGTAGTACGTGGATATTGTGGCGGTTCAAATGGTGGATATATTGAATACGCATCTGTTACTGCTTGTCAAAATGCTGGCTATTGTAATCAAAATTGTACTGTGGTTACAGACAATGCTGGAAAAGATATGTATTGGCGTATTATTCGTGTAAATGGTGATGGCACGTTTAGATTAATATATGATGGAACTGTGGCTCATTCTAATTCTGAAAAAAGTGAAGACAGACAAATTGGATATAGTGGCTTTAATAACGAATACGATGATAATACATATATTGGTTATATGTATAGTGAGAAAAATAAACTTTTTGAAGAGCATTTAACTTCCTCTTTGCAAAATACGAGCTCTCTTTATATAGCTAAAGAATATATTTTGGATGAAAGTAAAAAAACCTTTACATTAAAAGATCCGTTTGAAATATTGGCAAGTGATTTAACGACAGATTACATAGGCTATTATAAATCCTCGAATCCAAATAAATATTCAGATAATGATGAGATTTATATGTTAAGCTCTATAACTGCTGGAGATACAAGTACAACTGTTGATTATACAAGAATGTCTTACGGAACTTCATCTTCAGAAGAAGCTCAAACTAATTTACATAGTTCAACTATAAAAAAATATTTAGATGATTGGTATAAAACTAATATTTTAGGCTCAAGTAATGAATTATTTTTAACTGATAATATTTTTTGTAATGATCGTTCAATTAATAGTCATAAAGTCAACAGTAACTATAGCAATCTAGGATATTGGCGAGAGCAAACTTCATATCGCTTTGGGTGGGGGTATTCTAATAATATTTTGTTAACTTGCCCACAACGAAATGATGCTTTTACCGTTAGTGATACTGTTAATGGTAATGGAGCTTTAACTTATCCAATTGGATTGGTTTCTGCAGATGAAGGATTTTTAGCTGGAGGCAGTTCTAACAACAATAATTATTATCTATATTCAGGAATATATTATTGGACTTCTTCTCCATATCGTTATGATACTTGGTCCAGTGTTAATCTCGTGACTTCATATGGTAGTGTGTATGGTGGTAATGGCACTGCATATTGGGCTGGTGTAAGACCTGTCATAAATATTAAACCAGAAGCATTGAAATTTGGTTCGGGGACTATGGATGATCCTTATCATTTATAAAATGTAAAATAGAAAGTCATAACTAGAGAGTATGGCTTTTTAAGAGTAGTTTTATTCTAGTAAATTTATAGTTTTAAAACTTAAAAACTATGGTATACTATAAGAGGAATAGTAGGTGATTTTGATGGATATATTTATTTCTATTGGATTTGATACAGCCTTGAAGAAATATATTTTATTTACGGAGAAAAATCATCGGGAGCTTGCTACTGATTACTTAGTATATGTTATTATGATGTTAATATTCATTTATACTAAAGTAGATATTATGAATCCTTATTTAGCTAGATATAAAGATGGTGCTGGTAGTCTTAGAAGAAATCTAATGAAATATGGATATAGTGACTTTAAGATACATAAATTCTTTAATGACTTAAATAACTATTTAGAAGTAGATAATTATAATAAGATATATAATCAATATAAGAATCCATATTTTATAGTACTACAAGAAGACTTAATAGAAATGTTTTATCAAAAGACTTTAAGTATAGAAGTAAGTTTAGAAGAAAAGAAAAAGTTTAAGGACTTATTATATTCTAGTAAGAATAGTAATCCTTCAGTAAGAAAGATAAATAGTCTTTATAATACTTATTTAGATGGATCTTTAATATACTATAGTAATCTATTTAGTAAGAGTAATTATAATATAAAGATACTTCCTAAGAAAGATAGATTATTAGATATGAGTGTTTATAGATTATTTAATCTTAATGAAGAGGATATAGTTAAAGTAAATAATAATACTTTAGAAGAGATAAATAATGGGATATATAATTATTTTCATATAAATCCAATAGGAGTAAGAGCCTATGATAAGTTAATGAATAAAGTAAATAAATTAGCTAATACGAAGTATCGTTTAGCGAATAATAGTGGGAGTATTAATTTACTTTTGTTTACTAGTTTCTTTGGATTTATTATAGTCTTAGGAATTACGATAGGACTTTTCTTAATATGAAAACAAAAGTATTTAATGATGTTACTTATTATATTCTAAAGGATGATAATAATATTTTAGATGAGATGGATATAAGTGAGAAATTAACTGAGTATTTTGATGATTTTGATTATGTAGTAGGAGATATTAGTTATAATCTTTTAAGACTAAAGGGATTTAAAAGAAATAGTAAGAGTAATAATAAGTATAATAGAATTGATTTTTTAGATGAATATTTAAGTAAATATTGTGCTTATGGTGCTAAATGGTTTATAATTAGTAAGGTATATAAAGATATAAAATAAGTAAAGGATGGTTATTGTGATAGAAAAATTAGAAATATTAAAAGAAAATAATGATAAGTTAGTAGTAGACTATGTCAGTGCTTTTAGCTTAGTATTTAATGAAATAACGCATAATTTTGCAATTGTTACTAGTAATGAACTAGATCAAAATGGCTTAGTAAAATTAATGGTCAGTGAAGTAAGTAATGATACTTTGGTAAAAATCAGTGATGAGGCTTTATGGGGCGAAGTTAAAAATGTTATGCGGGCTATTATCAGTAGTAGTAGTTATAATTATACTTATATTACGATTCCTAAGAGTATAAAAGCTAAGACTGATTTTGCAAGAGTTATTGCGGTTCAGGAGGCTGCTAAGACCCAACTTATCAGTGATTATATGGCTAAAAAACCTATGGAAAATGTAGCAGCTCCGGTAAGTGATAGCTTAATTGATAATCCCGCGATTTATCCAACTGAAAATGCAGAAATTAGTACGGGAAGTGAGATAACACCAGGAATTGTTGTGGACACACCGGTAAATTCTAGTAATGAAGAAGTTAAAGCTGTTAATGTGATGGATGCGGTAAAAAAAGAGCCTACTGTAGCCGAACCTGAAGTATCAATGGATGAATTAGTTAAAGATGCGATGGAGAAGAGTGAAGAACCAACTAATTTTGATAAAACTACAGAAGAGGATAAATTAGTAATAGATGCTACTTCGTTAATGAGAGAATTAGAAAACTATATAAGATTAGTAGTTAAAGATGAGATTAATAAGTCTAAGTAGCTATTAATCTTTTTTATATGATAGAAACATTATAGAGAAATCTATAGTTTTTTTGTTATCTTGGAGTAAAAAATGTCCAAAAAATGTAATTTTTTAAATAAATTTAGCAATTTATGAACAAAAATCGACTTTGACCGCCAATATATATATATGAGGGGTATTTTTTAGAGCTTGATTATT
>UQXO01000012.1 GCA_900545005.1 uncultured Mycoplasmatota bacterium
AAACCCCAATTCAGTATAAAACTGAACTAGGGTTCTAAAAATTCTTTTTTAGTGTCTACTTTTTGTTGACTAATTCATTTATCTAGAGAGTCTTTCTCTAGATTTTTTTCTTTTAATACTTGTCAAATTCCTTAAAATATTCTATTCTACATATCTATAAGAATATACTCATCTAGGAAAATTTTCCTTATTTATATAGGAGTTAAATTCTTAAAGAAAGCCTTTAAGAAAAGAAAAAAACGCTTGAAAAGTATAGACTAACTCTGAAGAGATTTAGTATAATTGTACTAGGAAGTGGTCATCTTGCTAAAAGTACTTTTCATTGATATTGATGGAACTATAAGAATAAATAAAAAGATTAATCCTAAGATTATTACTAGTCTTAAAGAATTAAAAAACTTGGGAGTTAAAGTTATCTTAAGTACAGGTCGTAATTTTTTACATGCCCGTAAAGTAGCACGTTATCTTGGTACTTATCCTCTTTTAATTACTTGTAATGGTTCTTTAGTTAAGAGAATGGATAATAATGAGACTATTAAAAATGGGAAAATACCAAGAGCTACCATTAGAAAAGTATTTAAAATTACTTCTTCTTTAGACTGTAAACTTTTAGCCCATGAAGCTAATAATAACTATTATATTCGTAAGAACGATGATATTTCTCCTGATATTGTTGGGATGACAATAACATCCAAAGACTATGATGCAATGCTTACTTTACCAGAAACTTTTAAGAAGAAAATTCCTGAAGTAGAAGTAGTAAATTCTTCGAAAGCTCTTTATTTAGGAGAAAAAATTCCCAGGAAAATATATTTTCATGACCTAAATTTGAAAGGCTTAACGAAAGGCTTTGGGGTAAGGACAACTTTTAACTATTTAGGAGAAACTTCTAATGAGGCAATAGCTATCGGAGATTCTAATAACGATATTTCGATGATGAGTCTGGTAAAGACAAGTGTTGCTACCCAAAATGCCACTCCAGACTTAAAGAAAAATTGCAACACCGTTTTAACGGAGTCTCTAGAACTTTATCTCCAAAAATTAGTAGAAGAACTACAAGCGAAAGGAAAAAACTTATGAAATTGAAACAGAAAGTCGATATGACTATTGATGCTATTTTAATTATTATTGGGATGGTAATGTTAATTCTTCCGACCTTTAAAGTTACTAATATTAAGCATTTATTCTTTACTATTATGCTCCTTTATGCTATCCTAAACTTCATTCAGTTTATTTTAACAAGAAAATCCAAAGATTATGAAGGTTTATATACGACTATCATTAGTCTAGGTATTGCCATAACGGGACTATTCTTTTCATTTGAAGATCCCCTCGAGTTAGCTATTTCCTTACTTAGTTGGACTACTTTGATGGGAGTAGCCAAATTGATAAAGGCTAGTTATTATAATGATAAAAGAGATCGAATGTACAAACTACGTATTTTTACCTTAATAGCCTTTCTCATCTTAGGATTTTTAACTAGTATTAATCTTTATTATGATGCAGAAATTCAAGTAGTAGTGTTAGGATTTTTCTTTTATACCCATGGTATTTTAGAGCTTATTGATCCTTTAGTTAAGTATTTATTAAAGTAGGTGTTTATATGAAATTAGTTAGAGATTTTAATGATTATCAAATTCTTGATATGGATAAAGGGATGAAGGTAGAAGCCTGGCACAATGTTATTTTAAAAAGACCAGACCCCCAGATTATTTGGCCTTCTTTAAATCCTTATAATGCTAAGGTTGATGCTATCTATAATCGTAGTAATAAAGGTGGTGGTGCTTGGGACATAAAAAATGCCAAGATACCCGCTACTTGGCAAGTAACTTATCACGATTTAACTTTCAATTTGAAGTTAATGGGTTTTAAACATACCGGTTTATTTCCTGAACAAGCCTATAACTGGAATATGCTAAGAACGAAGATTAAAGCAGCGAATCGTGAGGTCAAAGTCTTAAATTTATTTGCCTATACTGGAGCTGCTTCTGTAGCGGCTTTAAGTGCCGGCGCTAGTGTTGTTCATGTTGATTCTAGTCGCGGTATGATTGATTGGGCTAAGGAAAATGTTAAAGCTAATCACTTAGAAGATCATCCTATTCGCTTTATTGTTGATGATTGCAAAAAGTTTGTTGATCGTGAGATTAGGCGTGGTAACAAATACGATATTATTTTAATGGACCCACCATCATTTGGACGTGGTAGTAATGGACAAGTATGGGATATTGAAAAAGACCTTTATCCGTTAGTAGAAGCTTGTGCCAAATTATTAAGTGATGACCCCTTACTTTTCTTGATTAATTCTTATACTACGGGTTTATCTATGAGTGTTTTAGAAAATATCTTAAAGATTAGTCTTCCTAAGAATGGGTATATTACTAGTGATGAATTAGGACTTCCACTTAAAAATAGTGATTTAGTCTTACCTTGTGGGATTTTTGCCAGATGGGAAAAAGATTCTTATAATGATTAATTTTTCTGAAGTCTATTGACATCAATTAATAAATATATTACTCTTAAACTAAGAGTAGGTGGTTTAATGAAAAAAAATTATATATGGAAAATAGTACTTGGTATTTTAGTTGTTTTCTTTCTTTTATTTGGGGTTTTCTATGATAAGACTAATAAACATAATGGAACCAATAATTCTGTTTATAACCGGAAAGTCATGGATATTAAAGATACATCGAATGAGACAGAAGCCTGTGCTGATGCCATAGAAACTTTCTATCAAGATGAGAATTATAAATATTCATTCCCTTGTATGAAGAGTAGTAAAGTAATTGTTTTTTATAATGATGGTACCCAAGACTATGTTCGTAATGCTCTTAGTAATAAAGATATTACCATATCCGATTTAGATTTTTATAATATTAAATACATAAGAGAAGATTTAGAAAAGTAAATCTTCTTTTAATTTTTTCTTGTTTATATAAGACTTATCTGATAAACTAGGGAAGGTGTTGGAAATGAATAAAATTATAATAATTAAATATGGGGAATTAACGACTAAAAAAGATAATATTAATTACTTCTTAAAGGCTTTAAAGAAGAATATAGAAGACAATTTAGTAGGAATAAATCATGAGACTACTTATGATTCTTCAAGAATGTTTATTAAGACTGATGATTTTGATAGAGTAGTGGCTAAACTAAAGAAGATATTTGGTATTCATAAGATAACAATTGCCTATGAGATGGCTAATGATTTAGAGACTATTAAAAGCAACTTAATTACTTTGTTAAAAGAATATGATTTTAAAACTTTTAAAGTTGAAGTAAAACGTTCTTATAAGAAATATCCGGGGACTAGTATGGAAATTTCAGCCTCTTTAGGAGCCTATATTCTAAAGAACATTTCTGAAAAGAAAGTTGATGTTCACACTCCTGATATCCTTATCAATGTAGAAATCAGAAAAGATCATAGTTATCTTTATTTTGAAGACATTAAAGGTCTCGGAGGGTATCCAGTTGGTGTTGCTGGCAAAGGATTACTTATGTTAAGTGGGGGCATCGATTCCCCAGTCAGTGGCTATCTTGCTATCAAAAGAGGCATAAAACTTGAATGTATTTATTTTGAAGCACCTCCTCATACATCAAAGGAAGCCAAGAACAAAGTTTTAGAACTTGCCCGTAAGTTAGCGGTTTATAATGATACTTACATTAAAGTTCATGTGATTAATTTTACCGAAATTGAAGAAGCTATTTATAAGAATATTCCTAATGACTATTTAATTACTATTATGCGTCGAATGATGTATCGTATCAGTGCGATTGTTGCCAGTAGAAGTAATTGCAAAGTCCTTGTGAATGGGGAATCCATTGGTCAAGTAGCCAGTCAGACTCTAAATAGTATGAGTTGTATTAATGAAACTATTAAAATGCCTGTTATTCGTCCGGTTGCTTGCTTCGATAAGTTAGAAATTATTGAATTAGCTAGGAAGATTGAAACCTATGAGACTTCTATTTTGCCTTATGAAGACTGTTGTACTATCTTTGTCCCTAAACATCCGGTTATCAATCCTAATCTAAGTACTTGTTATGAATATGAAGAGTTAATTAACTATAAAGATATGATTCATACAGCGATTAAAACTCAAGAAATTATTACTGTTAAACCCCAAGAATTAGAAAATAAAGAATTTGCAGATGTCCTTTAGAGGGGACATCTTTTCTAAAAATCACTTTCAGTAAAATATAGATCTTTCCAAACAAAAAGTTTAGAATTTTGGAAAAAAGTTTAGTAAAAAAGAAAAAAAATCGAAAGTTATGTCTAATATATATATATAGAAGAGTAAAAAACTACTCGTTACTCTTCTTGGAAAAGGAGGTTAATAATGACCGATGTAGAAGAAATTTTTTTTAGTACGGCTAGTAAATCTTTAAAAGAAAAAGAATACCAAGTCTTGGAAGCTAATCGTCCTTTGATAAATCCCAAATTTTATCGCGTAATTAAAATGCTTTTAACTTTAAAATGTCATCCGGAAGACAAAACAGGCTTTTATGAACAAGTATTTAATATTTTAGATATTAATGGCTTTGATAGCTTAAATAAAAGAAATGAAATGTTATTAGATTTTTGTATTAATTTAGAAGCTATTAAATTAGCCACTCTAAAAGAAAAGACTTTTTCTGAATATCTAGATTGTGTTGAGATTGGAGTTTCGATGCTTATTGATGGTTTTCCTATTGAAAAATTAGATAAGTATACTGATTTGACTTTTGATGAGTTAAAAGAAATTAATGATAACATTGTCTCTATCTTTATCTAGAACTTATTCTTAAGATTTAAAAAATACCATTTAGATAAATTTGCCTAAGAAAATATTATCCTTTATGAGATTATCCTTTAGAAAATATATCTCTTATAATTGCTTTACTTAACGAAAAAAATTATAAGACTCCTCCCTTTATATATATAAATAAATTTTTAAATCACTCCTTTCTAAGAATATAAATACTTAACAAACTATATCACTACTTAAAATATAGTTATTTAGATAAATTTTAAAATTCAAACATAAGAGTATAAATTCTAAGGATTAGTTCATAATATAAATGGTGATTTTATGAGAATTAAAAGGAAAACAAGAGAGTTTATTTATCTTGATAATAAAGATAGATACTTAAAAGAAAATGTTAGTGATTATAATTATAATTTTACAGAATTTAAGTTAGATGAAGAGGCCTTAGAAAGACAAAGTTTTTGCCCTAAAAATGATATAAATAAGGATTTTTTTACGCTTAAAAGATAGATATTATTTCTAAACTTTAGTATAATTAGTACTAGAGGTGAAAAATTATGAAAATATTATCAGTAAATGCCGGTAGTAGTTCATTAAAGTTCCAATTATATGAAATGCCTGAAGCCAAAGTACTAATCTCAGGAATTTTTGAAAGAATTGGGATTAATGATGGCATTTATACTATTAAACAAAATGGCAATAAAGAAGAGCGTCATGCTGATCTTCCTAATCATTCGGTTGCTGTTGAAATTCTTTTAAAAACTCTTTTAGAAAAGAAAGTTATTAAAGATTTAGAAGAAATTAAAGGAGTAGGACATCGTTTAGTTCATGGTGGTGATAAATACAATAAATCGGTTATCATCGATGATGATGTAATGAAGACGCTAAAAGAATTAATTCCTTTAGCACCACTTCATAATCCAGCGAATATTATGGGGGTTGAAGCCTTCCAAAAAGCCATTCCTAATGCTTTAGAAGTGGGTTGCTTTGATACCGCTTTTCATCAAACAATGGATGAAGATCAATATATTTATCCCGTTCCCTATGATTGGTACAAAGAATATGGAGTCCGTAAATACGGATTCCACGGTTTAAGTCATAAGTATGTTTCTATGAAAGCTGCCGAAATTCTAGACCGTAAATATTGCAACGTAATCGTTTGTCATATCGGTTCTGGTGGTTCTATTTCCGCTGTTCGTGATGGCAAATGTATTGATACAACAATGGGCTTTACTCCTAATGCGGGAATTGTTATGGGGTCTCGTTGTGGCGATATTGATTATTCAATTATTCCATATATAATGAAAGAAACGGGTATGTCTTTAGACGAAATAGATACTATTCTTAATAAGAAAAGTGGTATGTTAGGAATCAGTGGTATTTCTAGTGACTTTAGAGATATCGAAGCCCGTATTACAGATGGTGATCATCGTGCTATTTTAGCCCATCATTTACTTGTTAATTCCATTGTAAAGTATATTGCTCAGTTTTACGTTGAATTAGGTGGTTGTGATATGCTAGTCTTTACGGCTGGTGTTGGTGAGAATTCTGCTCATGTTCGTCGTATGATTGTTGATCGTCTGGGGGCTTTAGGAATGAAAATTGATCGTGATAAGAATGAAGCTACTCGTTTTGGTAAAGAAGGTATTATTTCTTCTTCTACTTCTAGCGTTCCTATCTATGTTATTCCAACAGATGAAGAGGTTATGATTGCTCGTGACACCTATAGTTTCTTAAAAGAAAATCAGGAGTAAATAAGTGTTGAATTCAATTTATAGAAAAATTTATCAAAAGATAAAAAAATACGACACAATTGTAGTAGCACGCCATGTAGGACCTGATCCTGATGCTGTTACTACTCAGATAGCCTTAAGAGACAGTATCAAGGTGACATTTCCTAATAAAAATGTCTATGCCGTTGGTCAAAGTGTTTCTCGTTTTAAGACCTATGGGAGTTTAGATAAAATCAATGAAGATGAACTTGGAGATGCCTTATTAATAGTCGTTGATGTTCCCAACATTTACCGTATTGATGGAGCTACTTTTAGTAAATATAAAGAAGTTATTAAAATTGATCATCATCCTTTTGAGGATAAAATGGGAGAGTTAGAAATAGTTGATACCACTAGTTGTTCCGCTGCCCAATTAGTTACTGAGCTAATTTTCAATACTAAATTAAAATTAACAACATCAGTGGCTGAAAATTTATTTTGTGGGATTATTTCGGATAGTGATCGTTTCTTACTTCCTTATACAACCGCTAAAACATTTGAAATTGTTAGTTGTCTTATTGAAAAAACTAATCTAGATTTTACAAAGTTATATACAAAATTGTATGAACGACCTTTAAATGAGATTAGATTTCAAGGCTATTTAGCAGAACATTTAACCGTAACCGAAAATGGGTTTGCTTATATCAAAATTGATAACGAATTAATTGAAAAATTTGCTGTTGACAGTGGCACGGCCAGCAATATGGTTAATAATTTTAACTACATTAAAGAAGTTAAAGCATGGGCTTTTATTACTTTTGATGCGAAAAATAAAGTTTACAAGGTAAATATTCGTTCGCGTGGTCCGGTTATTAACGAAATTGCAACCAAATATAACGGTGGCGGCCATGCTTTTGCTAGTGGTGTTCGCACACCTAATAGTGAAGATATCGACAATTTAATTAAAGACTTAGATGAAGCCTGCAAAGACAAGTAGAAATGTTTACTTGTCTTTTCTTTAAAAAACAATATGTTTGTTAAAGAAAAATCGGATTTACTTAACGTAACTCAGTAAAAAATAATAAAAAATTCCAAAATGTTTGGGCAAATAAATTAAATAATGCTATTATGAGTTTACAAAAGAAAGGCCAATAAAAAAGTAAAAGTATGGTGATATTTTAAATAACAATAAAGATTAAAGGAGGAGACAACATCAAAAAAGATACTTTAATAACCATTAACCAATCAGATATTTGTATATTTTGCTGAATGATTCTTGACTTACTTTAGGACCTATATTACTATTAAAGCAGAGGATAGTAATAAATATGCAAAATAAATATAAGAAAAAATTATTTTTCCTAGGTATCATTATCACTTTTTTAGGCCTAACGATAATGACCTATTACCTTTGGAAAATCGAAAATAAATCCGATGCTACGACAGATAATTCCTGCGTAAGTATCATCTATAGCGATGAGCAAAATATTGATTTAATTAATCAAGAAAGTAAAAAGGATATAGATGGCAAGAATACTCAAGCTCGTAGTATCTCTATCACTAATAAATGCGATGTTATTAAAACAATTCAAGTCTATCTTAATGTTTTAGATACATCAACTCTAAGTAGTAATAAAATAAAAGCCTATATTAACGGTGATATTTCTTTAGAGCCAACTAATTTAGAGAATCTAAAAACGGTTTCTAAAGAAGAAAATAATATTTTAGAAAAGAAGCTTCTTTATAAATATGATTTAGATCCAGATAAAGCCATGAGACTTAATATTCGCTTGTGGAAAGATGAGTTTGCACCTGCCTCAGCTGATAAAAATATTTTCCACAGTACTTATGAAGTTGTAGCCACTAATCAAATTATTAAACCTACATTTAAGGAAAAAATTCTAAAAGATAATAATGTTATCAACAGTCAGATTGATTACCAAAGCAAGACAATTACGGATGGCCTTTATAAAATCAATAATGCCTATTATTTTAGGGGTAATGTTACCAATAATTATTTTAGATTAGATGATTATCTTTTTAGGATGGTTGGTATTAATGCCGATAACTCTATTAAACTGGTAGCACCCAATAACACTTTTGATACCATTTACAATGAATATGCTAATAAAGAAGAAATGACTATCTTTAATATGAGTTCAGCTTCTGGTAAGTTGGATGAGTGGTATCAGGAAAATTTAAGTAAATATGATAATTACTTTGTTTCTGGAAAGTTCTGTTCTGATTCTAGTTACACGAAGTATTATAGTCAAATTACTTATGGTGGTAACAAAAGATTATTTACGGATTTTACGCCAAGTTTAGACTGTCAAGCTGGTGATAGGGAATATGGTGGTGTTTATAGTAGCAAAGTAGGAATTTTAACGGCTGATGAAATGGCTATCGTAGGACTTTCTAGTAGTATTCCTAATACTAATTCTTATCTTTTTAATGGTAATGATGTTTGCACATCAACTCCTTATAGTTATTATTATACGGCAAGTATAATAGTTCTAAATAAGGTTGGGCTTCTAGGCTACTTAAAAGCTAATAATTCTTGTACAATTATGCCAGTTGTTAATATTGATGGTCATTTAACAGTTAAAGGTGAAGGGACAGTTGAAAGTCCTTATGAACTTGATTTAGAGGACTAAGATATAGATGACTAAAGTGAAAAAATATGATATTATTTACTTATATAGTAAAGGTGGTTTATATGAGTAAAACAACATTCATCTTGTTAGGTATAACTTATTATATTATTTCTGTTATAATCATTATAATAGTTTTAAATAAGATAAATAAAAAGGAAAAAAAGAAATATTTAGAAGAAATAAATAACTTAGAAAGAAATAAAAATCAAATTATTTCGGCAGATATTATGAGTAATTTGCAGACTGTTGGTGAATTAGTTAATAATGATTTGATGCAAGAAGTTTATAATAATTTAAAAAAAAGATTTGACAAAATAAAAAAAGAAGATATACCTAAACTTACCGATAATTTATTAAAAATTGAAGATTTATATGATAATAAAAAATATAAAGAATTAAATAAACTTTTGAATAGTGTCGAGCTTGATATTTACTTGGTACAAGCTAAGAGCGATTATCTTTTAAAAGAAATTAAAAAGATAACTGAATCAAAAGGAAAGAATAGAGAGATAGCTACTTCTTTAAAGACTAGATATCGTCTAGTTTTAAATGAATATAATAATCACAAGAATGAGTATCTTTATATTAGCAAACCAGTAGAACTTCAATTTGAAAATATTGATAAACTTTTTAGTAACTTTGAAAGTGCTATGGAAAAAAATAGTTATAGTGAAGTTACGAAGATAATTAAAGCTCTTGATACCTTTATTGGTAACTTGGAATTAGTAATTAAAGAAGGACCTTCCATTATTTTGATGGCGGAAAAACTAATTCCTAGAAAAATCGATGATATTAAATCAATAAAAGATAACATGGTCAAAGATGGTTATAATCTTGATTACTTAAATATAGATAATAATATTAAAGATGCTAAAAAGACTATTGCTAGTAGTCTGGAGAAAATTAATGTCTTAAATATTACAGATTCATCCTTAGATTTAAAGACTATCTTAGATTATTTTGATAATTTATATAATGAGTTTGATAAAGAAAGACTTGCAAAGAAAACATTCGAAGACTTGATGCGAACTACTTTAGTGCGTGCTAATAAACTAGAAAGAACTAATAATGAATTAAGAAGAAAAACTAAAGAGTATAAGTATTCATACGATATTAATGATGAAGACTTAAAAGTCCTAGATGTGATTGCCTCAGATATAAAGGCAATCAAAAAAGACTATGAAACTTTAGTTAGCCATCATCGTAATAAAACAGTAGCTTATACAAGGTTAGCTAGAGAAATAGAAAAAATTGATGTTTCTTTAGATAAAGTGACAGAAAAATTAAATACTTTTTATGATACATTTGGCAACTTAAAAGAAGATGAACTTGAATCTCGTGAACAACTAGATCAAATTAAAGAAGTTTTGATAAAGGCTAAAAATAAATTAAAACAATATAATCTTCCAAACATTCCTGATTATTATTATACTTATTTACAAGAAAGTTACCAGGCTATTGATAATGTTAAAGAAGAATTAAATAAAAAGCCAATATCTATTAAGACTTTAAATATTAGAGTAGATACAGCCAGAGACTTGGCAATTAAATTATATAATACAGCTAAAGAAATTATTAAGACAGCTTATATGGCTGAGATGAGTATTGTCTATGGAAATCGATATCGTTCTTTAAATAATAGTTTAGATGTTGCTTTAATTAAATCTGAAGATTTATTTTATAAAGGAGAATATAAAAAATCTTTAGAATGTAGTATCAATGCTATTGATGTTATTGAACCAGATTATTATAAAACTTTAAAAAGTACTTTAGAAAAGAAAGATAATTAGAAAATAAAAGACTATCAAACTTAAAGATAGTTTTTTAAATCTATAACAGGATGTAATTGGTAAGTTAACTTGCCTTTAAAATAATGCTATTCGATGCATTAATTGCAGAATTATAGAATTAAAAATTCAGCTATAATTTTTAGAATAAGTCTTCTTTAATGCTTCAAAAATGAGTCGTTACCTTTATAGCTTTTTGGCGAGATGAGACTAGGATGGTAGATAGGGAGAATTTTGTAACCATTAATTCCATATAGATTACCTACAACATCTGAAAACCGATTAAATTTAAAATTAAGCAAATTCATTGTAGAAAATTTTTCTAGAGTAATAATTAAATTAGGATTTAATATTTCTAATTGTTATAACATTATATTTTTACAGTTAACTGAGCAATTTTTTTGATTTTTTCTTTCTATATTCACAATAACGCCTAACTTAATTAAATATTTAATTATAATGATTATATCAAATAAACGTTAATAAATCTTGAATTTTAATTTTTTCGCTTCTTCTTAAACTCGTTCTATTAATATATTTATACGTCATTAGTATCCAATATTTAAATTGTACTTCAATCAAAGTATTATTGGAGCCACTTTGAAATATTTATGACTTTCTATTTTAAAATTTATATTTCTTCTTTAATAATGCCACAAAAAAAGACTGTCTCCAATTCAAAGATAGTCTTTTAAATTCCATAATGGGGCGAAATGTGGGGTTCGAACCCACGCATGCCGGAGCCACAATCCGGTGTGTTAACCACTTCACCAATTCCGCCATTACTTAAAATATTCTATCAAGTAATTGCGAAAAATGCAAGTATATATTATACTAGATATATAGAAAGTAGTGTATTTTATGTATTTATTAGATTTCTGGGAAGAAAACTTACCCAATCAAATTAGTGATTTCTTTACTAATGCCAAAAATTATTTAGTCAGTATTGGTCTTACCATATATGATAACTTAGTCTCTATTATAGGTGAAACCCCCGCTAAAATGACTATTATGGTTGTTGTAATAGCCACTGTTCTATTTGTTTTATTAAAAATTATTAATCGTTAAGATAAACTTTTTAAATTATATAACTCGTTTAAGTAAGTTTCAGCATCGTTTAATAATTTTTTTATTGTCTCTTGCATTTTTTCTTTGTATCCATAAGAAAATTGATTTTTATTTAGTAAGTCTTCTAAATCATAAAGATAACTAATTTGTTCTTCATAAATGTTTTTTAATTCTTGAATATCAATACCATATTCTATTTTTAAAATTTCATAGTATTGTAATTCATGAAAAAAATTGGCTTCTCTTTCAATTGAATTATTAATTATAGCAATTTTGCTTTTAATAATTTTATCAAGTTCATTAGAAAGATGTTTGTTTTTATAAGTAATAGCAAACAAAGCCCTTCCTAAAACTATTTTCTTTTTAATCATTTCAATTCTTTCACTTATCCAACTCATATAAATCCCCTCTCAATAAGAATAGATTATACTAGATATTTTAAGAAAAATAAAGAGAAAATAGAACTTATATGTAAATTTAGCACATCATTCTAAAAAGAAATTTTAAACAAAGAATAAATACTAATACGGTAGTTGTTTTTACTGACATATAATTAAATTCATCTCTTGAAAACACTATGGATACCACTATCTTTTTACGATCTAATATTACCTTAATTACTGCCATTAAAATTTATATATATAATCTTTAGAATATCCGTTTCCTTAAAAAAATTTTTTTCAATAAATAGTAAATTTGGGGTAGGCAAGTTATCAAAAAAAAGTTACCATTTGAGTACGAATTTTAACCTGGCCTCATAAAGATAAAGTTAATTATAAGGAATATTAAAAAAGAATTTACATTTTAGAAACAATCAACCTATTTATCCAAATTTTTGATACAATATAATTTAGTAAAGGAGAAGACTAAATGCTAGATAAACTACGAAATAATGATACTATTATCACAACCAATAACATTAAAAATATTATTCTTAAAGACTTGGCACATACTAAGAAATTACTAAATTTGAAGTTTTATACCTTAAAGGAATTTTTAGATAATTACTACGGTACCCCAACTAAAGAAGCCTTATATTTTCTAATTAAACACTATCACTATAATTATGATATTGCTAAAACTTATTTAGAAAATATTTTCTATGATACACCAGAATTAAAAGAACTAAAAAATGTTTTAGATGGTAACAATCTAATAACCTATAATTCTTATTTTAAAAAATTTCTTAAAAGAGTAGTGATTATAGGACTTGATTTAGATGAGTCTTTGCAAAGATCACTATCTTTCTATAATTTAGTGTCTTTTGATTTTAATGCCGAAGAAAAATATCATCACCAGGTAACGAAATATCAGACTAGTAGAGAAGAAATTATTGGGACTGCTATTAAGATAAGAAAACTTCTAAAACAAGGAGTTAAACTAAATGATATTTGTTTAGTTAATATTGATAATACTTATACTCAAGAGCTTCAAAGAATCTTTAAAATGTTTAATATTCCTCTTAATTTAGAGCTTTCCATGGCAATAGCAGGTACAAAGATGGTTCATGATTTTTTAGATACTTTAAAAGAAACCCAAAATATTGAAGTGTCTTTAGAAAAAGTAACTGATGAAGATATTAAAGCTAAATTAATTAATCTTTTTAATAGTTATAACTTTAATTATTCTTTAGATGAAGCTTTCTTTAATCTATTGGATAATGATATTAAATCTCTAAATATTTCTTTACCTAAATACGATAATGCTATTAATATTTTAAATATTGAAGATATGTTAGATCCTTCTAAATATTATTTTATTCTTAACTTTAATCAAGGAGTAGTGCCATCTATTTATCACGATGATAAATTAGTAAAGGATGCTACAAGAAAGACTTTAGGATTATTAACATCTTTAGATTTATTAAAATTAGAGAAGAAAAGAGTTATTAAAAGATTAGAAAGTAATCCCCAGGTATTTATTAGTTTTAAAGAAAAAGATAATTATAATACCTACTATCCTAGTCCACTTATTAGCGATATGAATCTTGAAGTTGTAACAGAAGAAAATAATCCTTATATCTATTCTGAAAGTTATAATCGCCTAGCTTTAGCAACTTTCCTAGACCGTTATTTAAAATATAACGAGAAAAACGATGAGTTAAAAGATTTACTAACTACAATGTCTGATATTAATTATAACACCTATGATAATCAGTATATTAAGATTGATTTTGCCGATCTTTATAACTACTTAAAAGGGCATAGTAACTTATCTTACTCAGCGATGAATAACTATTATTTATGTGCTTTTCGTTTTTATATTGCTAATATCTTGAAATTAGATCCTTTTGTTGATACGTTTGCAGCTTTTTTAGGATCGTTGTTCCATGATTGCCTTAGTAAAATGTACAATGAAAATTTTGATTTGTCTCTAGAATATACTAAATACTTAAAAAAAAGAGAACTAACTAATAAGGAAAAATTTTACGTTGATAACTTATATCAAACTTTAGAATTTATTATTAAGACTATTAAAGAACAAGAGAGTAAATCTCTATATAACCAAACTTTAACTGAGACTAGACTTAATCTACATAAAGACGGGAAAATTGCCATCAACTTTTTAGGATTTGTTGATAAGATTAAGTATTTAGAAGATAATGATAGTAAATATTTAGTTGCTATCATTGACTATAAAACCGGATATGTTCCGACGACTTTGGATAATATTAATTATGGTTTACATTTACAATTGCCTGTTTATATCTACTTGACTAAAAGAGGACTTCATAAAGATATTAGAATTACAGGATTTTATCTTCAAAAAATTCTTAATGGTAAAGTAGTGGATTCTGATTCTTTGGAAGAAGATAATAAAAAAGCTTTAAAATTAGACGGTTATTCTCTTAATAGCGAGGAAGAAATAATTAAATTTGACTCTACTTATACTAAAAGTGAGGTCATTAAAGGAATGGCTACTACCAGTAAAGGCTTTGCTCATTATGCTAAGCTCTTCAATGATGATGATATTGAAAAAATTGATGCTATTGTCGAAGAACGTATCAATGAAGTAGTAGAAGCTATTGAAGAAGGTAACTTTCCAATAAATCCCAAAAGACTAAAAGGTGAACTTATTGGATGTGAATTCTGTAAATATAAAGAATTATGCTATCGTAAAGAAGAAGATATTGTCGATTTAGAATACAAAACAAGAAAAGAAATATTAGGAGATGATGATAATGCCAAAATGGACGAGTGAACAAAGTGATGCCATTTATAAAAAGGGCACTAATATAATAGTGTCTGCAGGTGCCGGTTCCGGAAAAACCGCCGTTCTATCCGAAAGAGTTTTAGAGCACGTTAAATCTGGTATCAGCGTTGATGATTTATTAGTCTTAACCTTCACTAATGCGGCTGCCGCTGAAATGAAAGACCGTATCCGTAGTAAAATTAGAAAAGTTCCCGAACTAAAAGATGAACTTGATAAAGTTGATTTAGCTTATATCACAACATTTGATTCTTTTGCCTTATCTTTAGTAAAGAAATATAGTTATTTAATGAATATTTCCAAGAATATTAATATTATTGATGCTAGTATTATTGAACTAAAGAAAGAAGAAGTATTAACTAATATTTTTGAGGAATTATATCAACAAAGAAATCCATTATTTTTAAAACTAATTAAAGATTTTACTGTTAAAGATGATAAAGAAATTTGGTCTTCTGTTTTAAGTCTTTATGAAAAGTTAGATAATCGTTATGATAAAGATGAAATTTTAAATTCTTATGTTGATAATTACTATCAGGAAGAAAATATTAGTATCCTTGTTAACTCCTATGTTGATTTGATTAAAAATAGGTTAGAAGTCTTAAATAATACGATTGATAATTTATACCATTATACTGATAATACTTTTCAAGATAAGATGGAAGAGGTCATAAGACCGTTAATAAATGCTAAGGATTATTTAGAAATAAAAAGATTAAGTATTTTAAAACTTCCTACTTTGCGAGGAGCTGATGATGTAACCAAGGCTATAAAAAACCAAGTTAGAGATTTAGTTATCGAAATAGTCCAATTAACCAAGTATAATTCCCTTGATGAGATTAAAGAAAGTCTTTATTTGACAAAAGATTATGTTACAATAATTATTAAAATTATCCAAGAATTAAGTACAAGAATAGAAACTTTTAAAAGAGAAAACAATGCTTATGATTTTATAGATATTGCTAAAATGGCTATTAATATCTTGAAGGATAATCCAAAAGTTGCTAAAGAAATGAAAAATAAATATAAAGAAATTTTGATAGATGAATATCAAGATACTAATGATATTCAGGATATTTTTATTTCTCTTATTGAAAATAATAATGTTTATATGGTTGGGGATATTAAACAATCCATTTATCGCTTCCGTAATGCTAATCCCAATCTTTTTAAGAGTAAGTATGAAAGCTACCAAAATAATACTGGTGGGATGAAAATAGACTTAAATAAAAACTTCCGTAGTCGAAGTGAAGTTTTAAATAATATTAATATGATGTTTAATCTTTTTATGGATAATTATATTGGTGGTGCTGATTATATAAGTTCGCATCAAATGATTTTTGGTCTAACCCCATATAATGATGTTAATCAAGAAAATTATAATATGGAAGTTTTAAATTATACTTATGATAAAGATTCTAAATATACTAAGGAAGAGATAGAAATCTTTACGGTCGCTCGTGATATTGATGCTAAAGTAAAAAGTGGCTATGAAATGATGGATAAAGAGACAATGCAAAGAAGACCCGTAAATTATGGGGACTTTGTTATCTTAATGGACCGCTCAAGTAATTTCAATTTATATAAGAAAATTTTTGAGTATTTGAATATTCCGATTACCATTTATCGTGACAAGACCATCAGTGATTCTATAGATATTTCTATAATTAAGAATATTTATAATCTTTTAGTACTTATCAAAAAGAAAGATTTTGGCACTATGTTTTCCTATTCTTTTATGGCAGTTGCTAGAAGTTATTTATTCAATATGAGTGATAAAGATATTCTTAAAGTTATAAGTAATCGTACATTCGCTGAAACCAAGATTTATCAAAATTTGTATGAATTAGTTAAGGAATTAGACACTTTGCCTAATGACAGACTTTATCAGAAAATTATTGCAAAATTTAACTTTGAAGCATCTTTTATTACTACAGGTAATATTTCCGAACATATGGTTACTATTGATTCGATAGGGAAAATTGCTGAAAATGCTGCATCTTTTGGTTATACTCCTTATGAGTTTTCAGATTATCTAAATCAAGTTTACGAAAAAGGCTTAGATATTAAGTTATCTTTAAACAAAGAAGCATCTAATTCGGTAAAAATAATGACTATACATGCTTCTAAAGGTTTAGAATATCCTGTTTGTTATTTTACAGGTTTGTCTAAAAAGTTTAATATTGATGACTTGAAAAATAAATTTTACTATGATAATAATCTAGGATTTATAACTCCGTATGTTAAGAATGGTATTCATAGTACGGTTATCAAGATGATGTTAAAAAATAAATATCTTTTGGAAGAAATAAGTGAAAGATTGAGATTATTTTATGTAGCTTTAACAAGAGCCCGTGAAAAGATGATCTTGGTAGGAGAGTTTTCTAAAGATGAATTAGCTTATAAAGTAAATGGGGTTATAGATAATGAAACTCGTAACAGTTATCGTAGTTTTCAAGACATGTTAAATTCTATTTATGATTATTTAAAGCCTTATTTAAAAGATATAAATCTTGACAGTCTTAATCTAACTAAAGATTATAATTTATCTATTAAAAAAGATTTGGAAATTTTAAAATCAGAGCCAGGTAGACTAATTGAAATTGAAGAATATCATCCTGATAGTAAGCTTATTACTAGTAGCCATTTTTCTAAGAATACTAATACTCTTAGGACAAAAGAAGAAGAAAAAAATATTGAATTAGGTTTAAGAATGCATTATCTTTTGGAGATAACGGATTTTAATAATCCTGATTATCAAGATTTTAATGCTTTTGAAATTAATTGTCTAAAGAATTTTATTAATACCGGTATTCTTAAGAACAGTAAAGAAATCTTTAAAGAATATGAATTTATCTACGAGGATAATTTTTCAGAAAAACATGGTATTATTGACTTACTTTTAATTAAAAGTAATGAGGTAGTAATTGTTGATTATAAATTAAAACATACAACCGATGAGGCTTATCTTGCTCAACTTAGTGGTTATAAAAAATATATTGAAGAAATGACTAATTTACCTGTTCATTGTTTCTTATACTCAATTATGGATAGTCAGTTAGTATCATTAAATATTTAATTAGGGGACCTACCTCTAATTTTTTTGGGCATAAAAAAAATCCAGGCAGTCTGGATTTTTAATTATCTAATTAAATTAGATTTCTTCAATTTTTAAGAAGTTAGTATGAGCTTCTTCAGGAACAGAACCTACAACACAAACCAAATCTTTGTATTTTAAGTTTAATATTTCTTTAGCAGCTTTAACACTGTCACTTACCAAATCATCAGTATTCTTAGAAACACCAACGACCTTAGTATAAACACCCCATTTAAGTGCTAACATACGAGCCATTTTTTCATTTTCAACAGTAGCGATAATGTAAGCATTTGGTCTTAGACAAGATACATCTAAAGCACTTTTACCTTCTTTAGTAGATACAACGATAGCTTTAATAGGCAATTCTAAAGTAGCGTCAACAGCACACTTACAAATAGTATTATGAATATCTGTACCTCTTAATTTGTAATCTGCAAGATTGTATTTAGTGATTTTTTCAGCATTAACAGCAATCTTAGCCATATACTCTATAGTTTCTACTGGATACTTACCCATAGTAGTTTCATCACTAGTCATAATGGCATCACAGCCAGCTAAAACAGCATTAGATACATCAGTAACTTCAGCGTTAGTAGGACGAATATTTTCCTTCATTGAAGTCATCATTTGGGTAGCCATGATAACACCTTTACCATTCTTATGGCACATATCAATCATTCTTTGTTGATATAAAGGTAAATTTTCTAGACCTGTTTCAATTCCTAAGTCTCCACGAGCAACCATAATATAGTCAGAAGCATCAACGATTTCTTGAAGATTGTCGATAGCATATTGAGTTTCTACTTTCGAAATAATAATCATATCTTTACGACCAAATTCCTTGCATAGGTCTCTAACAGCCTTAACATCTTCTGCAGTATTAACAAATGATACAGCAATGTAGTCACCATCATGTTCACAAGCATATTTAATATCTTCTCTATCAGCATCAGAAATAAATGGAACATTAAGTTTAACACCAGGAATACAAACACCACGACGTGATTTAATTGTACCACCATTAATGATTTCACAAGTAAGACCATCATCTTCTTTAGATACAACTACTAATTTATAGAAACCATCATCTAAAAGAATAGCTTGTCCAACTTCTAAATCCTTAAGAATTCCTTTATAATTAAACGAAATTCTCTCCGCATTTCCCAAAACATCTTCTTCAACGATACGAATAGTCTTTCCTTTAACAAGTTCGATGTAATCTCCATCAAAAGTACAAGTTCTTAAATCTGGACCTTTAGTGTCAAATAAAATACCAATATTAGCGCCCATCTCTTCATTAGCACGTTTAATTAAAGATAAATCTAATTCTCTTTCTTCAAGTGTTGCATGTGAGAAATTGATACGTGCAACATTCATACCAGCTTCTACAATTCCTTTGAAATTTTCCCAAATTTGTGTAGAAGGGCCAATACTACAAATAATTTTTGTCTTTTTCATCTTATTTTCTTCCTTTCGCTAGTTAATATTACCATAAATGGCCCCTTTTGTAAATCGGGTTTTTAGCATAATTTTGATTATTTTATCTAATTTTTATTCTTTTTCTTATTCTTTTTTTTGCCTTTTTCTTTCTTCTTGAGAATATAAACGTCTAGGAGTATTTTCATTATTTATATAGGATAATATCGTAAATTTTCTAAAGTGTCAATGGACATATTTTTATTTAAAAATAACCATAAAATCATAATAAAATCTCAAAGTCGTGTTATAATTAATTAGGTGGAAATTTTATGGAAACAGTTATTAATAATAAACATATATTTTATGACCAGATAGGTAATGGTTCCTTAGATATTGTGATGCTCCATGGATGGGGACAAAATATGGAAATGATGCGACCTTTAGCCTTAAAGATGATTAATGATAAAAATAATAAAAATCTTTATCGAATTACAATCATCGATTTACCAGGCTTTGGCGCATCTAGTGAGCCTGATATGAATACGGATATCTTCGGATATACCAAGTTACTTGAAGACTTTTTAGCATCTTTGAGTATTAAAAATCCTGTTATGATTGGTCATTCTTTTGGAGGTAGGATATCCATTGTCTATGCTTCCCGTAATGAAACTAGAAAAGTAATTCTTTTTGGTGCTCCTTGCATTCGTGAGTATAAACCTAATTTTAAAGAAAAAGTTTTAAAGACTCTAAAGAAAATTCCGTTTACCAAAGATTTAGTTGAACTAGCCAAACAGTATATTGGGTCTACTGACTATAAAAATGCGACACCAGTAATGCGTACAGTCTTAGTAAATACTATTAATCAGGATTTAAGTGAGTGTGCCAAAAAGATTACCGCACCAACCCTACTTATTTGGGGAACCCTTGATACAGCAGCACCATTAGAGCTAGCCAAAAAGTTAGAATCTATTTTAAAAGATGGGGCTTTAATCGAGCTACCGGGGGCTACGCATTATGCTTATTTAGAACGAATTGATTATGTTACTAATGTTTTAATAAATTTCATAGGAGGTAGGAAATGATATTAAATATTTTAATCTTTTTAATTATTTTTTATAGTATGACTGTAAAGTCAAGAAAATCTTTACATATGTTACAGCAAAATCTTTATAATGAAAATAATCGTTATTTAAAATGGCTTCAACAGAATAAAGAACAGGCTTTAAAGCATTATGATATCCTAGGAGCTATTTTAGCTGTAATTAGTTTATTTACGGGTAATATTCTTGGTAAAGTACTTCTTATTATCAGTGCTATCATCTATCTATTTGATAGCGAAGTAATAAAGTATTCAATTATGGTCGAAAAAGCGAAGAAACCATTAGTAAAAACTGCACGGGTTAAAAGACAAATAATAACTTTATATATACTAAATCTTCTTCCTTTAGTGATTTATTTAATCTTTAAGAATAATGCGAGAATTTTAATTACTATCGCATCCTTGTTATTAGTACTAAATTACTATGTTGTTTATCTAGTAAAGTTAATTAATGATCCGATTGAAAAGGGTATTTATAAGAAGTTTTGGCATATGGCAGAAGATAAGTTAGCATCTTATAAAGATTTAAAAGTTATTGGAATTACAGGTTCTTATGGGAAGACTAGTAGTAAGAATATTCTAAATGAGATTCTTTCTATGGATTATATATCCCATCCGACACCTAAAAATTTTAATACGGATGTTGGACTTATGACTACTATTAATAATGATTTAACTAAGTTTGATGAAATATTTATTGCCGAGATGGGAGCTTATCGGGTTGGAAGAATTAAAAATGCTTGTAATTTGGTGCATCCTAAATACGGGTTATTAACAACGATAGGTAAAGCTCATTTAGAAACTTTTGGGAGTCAAGAAAATATTATCAAGACTAAATTTGAACTTATTGAAAGCTTACCTAGTGATGGAATTGCTTTTCTTAATATGGATGATCCCCTACAAGTTAATTATGATTTACAAAATAAAGTTAGAGTAGTTTGGTATGCTGTTAATAATAAAAAAGCTGATTTTTATTGTCTAGATACTAAGTGTAGTGATAAAGGCTCAACTTTTAAAATCTTCTTTAAGAGTGAGAATAAAGCGTATGAATTTCAAACACGTCTTTTAGGACGTCATAATATCTCCAATATTGTTTCGGCAGTTGCGGTTGGTTATGAGTTTGGAATTTCTATTCCCAAATTACAAGCTGCTGTTAGTAAAATAAAACCCATCGAACATCGTCTTGAACTTAAGAAAATTGGGGGTATGTATCAAATTGATGATGCTTATAATAGTAATCCTGTAGGAGCTAAAGTTGCTCTTGAGGTCTTAAGTATGATGCCAGGTGACAAGGTTGTTGTAACTCCCGGAATGGTGGAATTGGGGGCTGAAGAAGAAAGATATAATAAAGAGTTCGGCGAAGAAATAAGTTCGGTTGCGGACTACGTAATTCTCGTTGGCGAAAAACAAACAAAACCAATCTATGAAGGGTTGATGGCTAAAAAATATGATAAAGATCGTATTATCATTACTAATGATGTCCGTCAGACTTATATTTTGGTTAATAAATTAAAAGGTAATAAAGACATTTATGCCTTATATGAAAATGATTTACCAGATACTTATAATGAGTAAATGAAGAAAGGAAGTTTAATATGAATATAAAATTAGGAGTAATTTTTGGCGGCGTTTCCGTTGAACATGAGGTAAGTGTTATCTCAGCTGTACAGGCCATGCAAGCCATTGATAAAGAAAAATATGATGTAATACCTATTTATATTGCTAAAGATAGAGAAATGTATACAGGAGAAATCCTAAAAGATATGGATACCTATACTGATATGGATTTATTAAAAAGATATACTAGCAATGTTAATCTTGTTAATAAGAAAGGAAAATTCTATTTACAGACTAAAGGTCTTTTCAAAAGATATGTAACAGAAATTGAACTAGTCTTGCCAATTGGTCATGGTACTAATATGGAAGATGGGACCTTACAAGGTTACTTGCAGACGATAGGGGTTCCTTATTGTGAATCTGATGTAGCATCATCAAGTATAGCTCAAGATAAGGTGACACAAAAGTTAGTTTTCCAAAGTAAAAATATCCCTATGACAGCTTTTACTTGGTTTTATGATACGGATTTTAGTGCTAAAGAAAGTGAAATCTTAAAAGAATGTGCTAAGTTAAAATACCCATTGATTGTTAAACCAGCTACTTTAGGAAGTTCGGTAGGAATTAATTTTGCTAAGAATGAAACAGAATTAAAAAGTGCTATAGAAGAAGCTATTTCTTATGATAAGAAAATTTTAGTTGAACATGCAGTTGAAAATTTAACTGAAGTAAACATTTCGGTTTTAGGAGACTACAAATATCAAGAAGTATCAGCTATTGAAGAAGTAACAACTATTCATCATTTGTTAACTTATGAAGATAAATATATTGGAAATACTAAAAATACACCTAGTAAGGGAATGGCTAGTCTAGGTCGTAAGATTCCTGCTAATATTAGCAAGAAAATGCAAAGTGAAGTTGAGAGTATTGCTAAAGAAGCTTTTAAAGCGGCCGGTTTATCTGGGGTATGTCGTATCGACTTTTTAATTGATAAGAGTGATAATAAAGTTTATATCAATGAGATTAATGCTATTCCAGGATCATTATCATTTTATCTATGGGAGCCAAAGGGTAAGAAATATCCTGAATTACTAGAAGATATTATAAAAATAGGAATTAAAAATTATCAAGATAATAATAATAAAGTTCATTCTTTTGACTCAAATATTTTAGCAGGATATAGTGGTGCTAAAGGAGCAAAAGGTTCTAAATTTGGTTATAAAGGAAGTAAATTTTAGGAGAGTTATGAAAAAAAATGGGTTTACCTTAGTGGAATTATTAGCAGTTATTGTAATATTAGCTCTTTTAGCAACAGTGGCTACTCCAAATATTATTAGTCTTTTACATGGGTCGAAGAAAAATACAACAGAAATAGTTATCAATAATTTAAGAGATGCTACTACTGGATATGTTAAAGAACAAGTATCTTTGAAAAAAATTTCTTTGAGTGCTTGTGATTTTGAGATTAATGATATCGATACTGCCAAGGCTAATCTTAATCAAGGAAAAAGATGTGTTAAAGACTATGATATTTCTTTTTTAGAAAATAATGGTATCTTTGATGATAAGGATAATGCTTGTAGTGGGACTATCTATGCTTATAAATACAATAATGGTAGTTATACTGATATTAAGATTTATATTCCGGAAGGAACGTGTGAGGTTAAATAATTATTTTGGAATTTATCTAGAAAAAGAAGGATAATTCCTTTTTTTTAGGCTAATTTTAAGATATAATAAATTATTAGAAAGAAAGTGAAATATATGGGATTTTTTGATAAATTAAAGAAAATAGTAAACAATAAAGAAAAAGAAGTAGAAACTAAAGAAGAGGTAGAAAGTTATAGCAAAGGACTTGAAAAAACCAGAAATGAGTTTGTTTCGAAGTTGAATGTCCTAGGAATTAAATATACAAAAATAGACGAGGCTTATTTTGAAGAATTAGAGCAAATTCTAATAATGGCTGATATTGGAGTTAATACCGTTGAAAACTTTTTAGATAGATTAAGAGCAAGAGTTAAGAAAGAAAATATTACAGATACTAAATATCTTAATGAAGTTATTGTCGATGAATTATTTATCATCTATGTAAATGGTGAAAATATTACTGATAAGGTAAACATAGCTCCTAATGGACCCACTGTTATCTTAATGGTTGGCGTTAATGGCGTTGGCAAAACAACTACTATAGGTAAATTAGCTTATAAGTATCATAATGAAGGAAAAAAAGTTATGCTAATCGCTGCTGATACCTTTAGGGCCGGTGCGGTTGAACAGCTAAAAGTCTGGGCTGAACGTTCTGAATCAATATTTTATGGTAAAGAAAATACTGATCCTGCTGGCGTTATCTACGATGGTTTGGTAAAAGCTAAAGAGGAACAAGCTGATATTGTTTTAATTGATACAGCTGGTCGTTTACAAAATAAAGTTAATCTAATGAAAGAGTTAGAAAAGATGAATAAAGTTATTGCTAAGTTTATACCTGATGCTCCCCATGAAACTCTTTTAGTAATTGATGCTACTACTGGTCAAAATGGCATTATGCAAGCAAAAGCCTTCAAGGAAATTACTAATATTACCGGGATTGTTCTAACGAAATTAGATGGAACAGCTAAGGGAGGCATTGTCTTAGCAATTAAAGAAGAAGTTAATATTCCGGTTAAGTTTATTGGGCTTGGAGAAAAGATGGAAGATTTAAAACCATTTGATATTGAATCTTATATTTATGGTTTATTTAAGGATATGATGTAAATTGACAAATAATATTGAATTAAAACCTATTAATAACATTTTAAATAAATATCATATTTCTGATGATGATATTAAAAACTATGGGAAATATATTGCTAAATTAAATGTTGATAACCTAAAGACTAGAGATAAGGTGGGAAAGTTAGTCCTAGTGACTAGTATAAGTCCGACTATTTATGGCGAAGGAAAGACTACTACGGTTATCGGACTTGTAGATTCTTTGAATAAAATTGATATGGATGCCGTGGCTATTCTCAGAGAACCTTCTTTAGGACCTGTTTTTGGAACTAAAGGAGGTGCTACTGGGGGTGGTCTTGCTAAAGTTGTTCCTGAAAGTGAGATTAATCTTCAATTTACGGGGGATATGAGTGCAATTAATAATGCTAATAACTTGTTGAGTGCCATCATTGATAATCATATCTTTCAAGGAAATGAGTTAAATATCAAAGACGTAGTGTTTCCCAGAACCATCGAGGTAAATGATCGAGCTTTGAGAAATATTACGATTAATTCTAATTACAAAAGAGAAGAACATTTCATCTTAACGGTAGCTAGTGAGTTAATGGCTTGCCTTTGTCTTGCTTCTGATTTTAAAGAATTAAAGAAAATGGTTAAGAAGATTATTGTTGCCTATAATAAAGATGATAAACCTATCTTTGTAGAAGATTTAAAAGCTACTGATGCTATCTGTATTCTTCTAAAAGAGGCCATAAATCCTAATGTGGTTCAGACTTTAGAACACAATTTAGCTATTATTCATGGGGGACCTTTTGCTAATATTGCTCATGGAACGGCTTCTATTAGAGCTATTAAAACTGGACTTAATAATTTTTCTTATTCAGTGGTAGAGGCCGGATTTGGCTCTGACTTAGGAGCCGAAAAATTCTTAGATATTGTATGTCCTAAAGGAGGATTTTATCCTGATTTAATTATTATTAATGCGACAATTAGAGCTTTAAAATACAATGGAAATGGGTCTTTAGAAGAGGGATTATCTAACTTACAAGCTCATATAGATAATATGCATCTATTTAGTGATAATATTTTAGTTTCTTTAAATAAATTTAATGATGATTCTAAAGAAGATATAAGTCTTATTGAAAAGTTGTGTCAAAAGAATAGGGTTTCTTTTGCCGTTAATGATACTTACAGTAAAGGTTCAACTGGTGGAATAGAACTTGCTAGGGAAGTAGTAAAATTATGTGATAAAGAGAAAACTATTACGAAGTTATATGCTGATGATAAGAAAATAGAAGAGAAAATAAAGATTCTTGCAAAAAAAATATATCATGCCAAAGAGGTCTCTTATACAAGTATTGCTTTAGAGAAGATAAAACATCTAGAAAAGTTACATCTAGATAAATATCCTATCTGTGTTAGTAAAACTCCTATGTCAATTTCTGACAATAAAGAATTATTGGGATATCCTAAAGACTATACTATATATGTAACAGATATTAAATTGAATAATGGAGCTGGTTTTATTGTTGTTTATATGGGAAATGTTATAACCTTACCGGGACTAAGTAAAAATAGTAATTATCTAAATATGCATATAGATGATGATGGAAACATAGAAGGGATAATCTAATGAATAGGGTAGAACTAATTAATTTATATGATACGTATGAAGTCTTACTTACGAGTAGAGAACAAGAGATATTTAAGTATTATTATTATGAAGATTTATCACTTAGTGAAATTGGAGATAATCTAAATATTACAAGGACGGGTGTTCATAATACTTTAAAAAAAGTGGAAGAAAAGTTAAATAACTATGAAGAAAATCTTCATTTATATAGTATCAAACAAACTTTAAATAACATCTTGGAAGAAAAAAATTTAACAGAAATTAAACAACAAATTAAAAAGATTGTAGGGTAATTCTTACAATCTTTAACTTTCTTTAAGATTTTTTTTCTCTTTTATAAATATATTTAATAAAAATAATTAAATAGACTAAGGCTAAAACAAAACCACCAATCACATCACTTGCATAATGAACGCCCAGATAAATTCGACTGAAGCCAATTAACAAGATGAGTAATATTAGTGTACTAATGATAATCACTTTCCAAGTCTTACTTAAATGGGAACAATATACATAATAAATGATAAATCCATAAAAGGCAAATGATACCATTGAATGTCCAGAAGGAAAACTAAAGCCATTCTCAATAATTAAATTTATATCAATTGGTCTATCTCGACGAATAATATTTTTAACAATAAAATTACTAGTGAATATAGCTACTAAATTAATGGTAAAATATCTATTGAAACTTTTATCTTTATTAAACAGATAAAATAAAATAATAACCGGAATCATCACTGTATAATTGCCAAATTCAGTAATAAATTTAACTATCGGAGTCATTTTAGGACTTATAAAACCCTTAATAAGATTATAGATATAATTATCTAAAACACTAATAGTATTAGCATTTATTAATCTTACTAAGTAAAAAAATAGTAGGAGTCCTAAGACCAAAATAATCCATATTAAATATTTATTTATAAATTCTTTTGCTTTCATAATATCACAAATCCATTGTAGCAAATTTCTTTTTAAAAGTCTTTAAAAAACTATAAGAATATTTTTACCATCCTTAAAAGAAAAAAATTATCAAAAAATACAAATGTTGCTTTAAAAGCGACCACTTTTTAAAATAAATGTGATATAGTTAGTTTGACCGAAAAAAATTTAAATAAAGGAGAATATAACTATGCAAAAAGTTTTAATAACGGGGGCTACCAGTGGGATTGGGTATGCCACATTAAAAGAATTAGTTAAGGATTATGAAGTTATTTTTACTTATTATCATAATGAGAAGAAAGCTAAAGAGTTAGAAGAGACTCTTAATATAAAAGGGTATTATCTTGATTTGAATGATAAAGAAAGTATAGAAGATTTAGCTAAACATATTGAGTCCTTAGATATCTTAATCAATAATGCTGCTATTAGTTTAGATAATTCTTTTGAAGATAAAACTTATGAAGAATTTAAAAGAGTAGTAGATACTAACTTAACGGGAACTTACTATTTAACTAAGTTACTTAGTAAAAAAATAGCTAATGATGGTAATATTCTTTTTATTAGTAGTACTAATGGAATTGATACGCCTTATATTGAATCAATTGATTATGATGCTTCTAAAGCCGGTGTTATTTCTCTGATGCATAACTTTGCTAAGTACTTAAAACCAATCAGAGTAAATACTATTGCTCCTGGTTGGGTTAATACAAAGATGAATGCCTCTTTGTATCCAAAATTTAAAGAAGCCGAAGAAAGAAAAATCTTATTAAAAAGATTTGCAAAGCCAGAAGAAATCAGTAAAGTCATAAAATTTGTTATCAGTAGGGATGCAAGTTATATTAATGATACCGTAATACGGGTAGATGGTGGTGTATATAATGAATAATATTTTAAAACTCATTGAAGAGTTTGAAAGTAACAATCAAGAAAAATTTAAAGAATTGGATGACATTAGTTTTCTTAATAGCAAGAAGGTTTTAACATCTTTTAGAGAAAATAATATTAATGCGTTAGATTTTTGTGGAACTAATGGTTATGGTTATGATGATATCGGTCGTGATAAAATTGAAAGAATTTTTGCTGATGTCTTGGGAGGAGAAGATGCTTTAGTACGTCCTCAACTTATCAGTGGAACGCACGCTCTAACAGTATGTTTTTTTGGCCTTTTAAGACCAGGAGACACACTTTTGTCTATAAATGGTAAACCTTATGATACCTTAGATGAAGTTATTGGTCTTAGAGAAAATCCTAGTAGTTTAAAAGCCTTTCAAGTTAAATATGATCAGATTGCCTTAGTAAATAACGACTTCGATTATAATAAAATTGCTGCCTATTTAAAAACTAACCCTGTTAAAGTTATCGAAATTCAAAGAAGCGTTGGGTATGCTAACAGAGACACAATTGACATTGAAAAAATCGCTAAAGTTTGTAAGCTAATCAAAGAAGTTAGTCCAAAAACTATTATTATGGTTGATAATTGTTACTGTGAATTTGTAAGTACGAAAGAACCGTTAAATGTTGGTGCAGATATTATGGTTGGCTCTCTAATTAAAAATCTCGGTGCCGGAATCGCTAGTACGGGTGCTTATATCGTTGGTCGCAAAGACCTAGTAAGCCTTTGTGCCGAACGTTTAACGGCCCCAGGAGAAGGCAAGGATATTGGTCCATCTCTTGGTCTTAATCGTTCTTTCTTACAAGGTCTTTACCAAGCTCCATCTGCTGTTAAAAGCAGTTTAAAAACGGGAATGTTGGCAAGCTTTATCTTAGAAAAATTAGGCTACGAAGTACATCCTCGATATAATGAAAAAAGAAGTGATATCGTAACCAGAGTTATCTTTAATAACCCCGATTTGTTAATTAAATTTGTTCAAGGCATTCAAAGTGCGAGTGCTATTGATAGTAATGTCTTACCAATTCCAGTGGCTACTCCAGGCTATGATGATGAAATAATTATGGCTAGCGGCTCCTTTACTCAAGGCTCATCTATCGAAATTAGCTGTGATGGTCCGATAAGAAGTCCTTATATTGCTTACTTGCAGGGTGGTATTACTTATGATTATGGAAAATTAGCCATCATTAAAGCTATCGAAAATATTTTAGAAATTAAAGGCTAAAGTATGTTAGAATAATATTAAGAATAGAAAAGAGGAAATAAAGTGAATGAATTTGAATTGCCTAAAACTAAAGAAGAAAAAATGGTAACAGAAAGTAGAACTCCCTTAAGTTTAAAAGAACTAGTAAAAGAAATCTTTACTTTTTTAACGCATACAGACTTAATTAATATTATTGCCTTTATTTTTGAATTACTTATAATTGCCTTAGTAATTATTGTGTTTAAGTTTCCAGTAGAATTAATAATTGACTTAGGACCAAAGTTATTTAATTTTATTAAAGATGCTAAAGTTTTAGGGATTATAATTAACATTTGGACCATTTTCTTCAATTTGATTTATGCCATTTTGGGAATTTATGCCTATTATAAAATTTGTAGCGTTCGTTTTATTAATCTAAGTCAAAGAAAATAGCTTCTTTGGACTTTTTTTCTTATCTATTGTATAATGATTAAGAGGAGGAAGAATGAATAATAAATTGTTAACCAAAGTATTTGGTTGGATGGTATTAGGGCTCCTAGTAACTTTTGGGACTGGTTTTCTTGTTTCTCATAATGAGAATATCCTTATTAATGTGTTATCAGGACCTGGACTTTTAGGTATCCTTATTATGGAGATAGCCCTTGTCTTATTTCTATCGTTTAGAATTAGTAAAATGAGTCCGGGAGTGGCTAGGGCAAGCTTTATCTTATATTCGTTTGTTAATGGCTTATTCTTTTCAACTTATTTTGTTGAATTTGATGTAGCCTCATTAATTTTCATCTTCTTAGTGACTGCTATTGTCTTTGCTATTTTTGCTGCTTTAGGAATAGTAACGAAGATGGACTTAAGCAAACTTAGTACTTATTTATTTATGGGTTTAATTGGTATTATCATCTGTGGAATTATTAATATCTTTATTGGTAGTTCAACTGTTGATTTTGTTTTATCAATTATTGGTATAATTCTTTTTGTTGGTTATACTGCTTATGATGTTAAAGTCATTATGAATACAGAAAAGTTTGATTTAATACCTGAAGATAATCTTGCTATATATGGGGCTTTACAATTATATTTAGATTTTATTAATTTATTTATTAGATTAATAGAAATATTTGGTAAAAGCCGTGATAACTAAAAAAATCTCTTTGTTGAGATTTTTTTTGAAGAATTTTATTTTAAAATATTTATTAACAATCTTATAGCCGTTTTTTCTTCACCATTAATTAAAACATCGTTAAATGCCGGAACAATACCAATATTAATACCAGCTGGTGCTAAAAAACCTCTGGCAATGGCTACCGCTTTTACCGCTTGATTTAAAGAGCCGGCACCAATTGTTTGTAATTCTACATTACCATTTTCTCTGAAAATATTCGCAATCGCTCCCGCTACTTTACTAGGATTTGATTTTGATGATACTTTTAAAATTTCCATAATTTCCTCCTAGAAAATATATATGCAGGTAGTAAAAAAACTTGACTAAAAAATCAAGTTTTAGGAGATGGCACTTATAAAAATTATTGAGCCAAAGACAATACCAATACTTAAAATCAACAAAATGTTAACGAATATGTTTAGATATCCAGCTCTAGAAAGTGGTCTTAATTCTTCAATACTAGGATCATATTCCGTTCCTGTCTCATTATTTTGATAACCATTAGTTAAAACTTTAACTAAACTCTTGTGTTTATTATTACTATTATTATCTAAAGAAGCATCATTTAATTTTAATAACGCATCATTATAAAAATCAACTTCTTTAGCTAATCTGATATTATCAGTGTAATTAATATCACTTTGAATTATCATAATTCGATTAACAAAAGTTCCTAAAAACCTTTTTAATTCTTCTGTTAAATACTCAAAGAATAGCATTAGATTATAAAAATATTCATTATAGCGATCAACAAAATCAGCATCGCTACCAAAATTTTCATAAAATTTATTTTCATATTCAAAATACATATTTTTATTCTCATAGACTCTAAATATTCTAAAAATTTTTTTGGCACTTAATAAATCTTCCCTTAAATGTTTATAAAAGGAGTTAGCACTATCATAAAATATTTCTTTAATATCAAATCCTTGTAAAGATAATTTATTATTCTCAAAGACTAAATAATTATCAGTAAAGGAAAATTCATTAAAGACTGGAAAAAAATTCTTTAAATAATTAATAAAACTTATATTATCACTACTTTTGTCCATCGGAGTTGTATATTTAGAAGCATTACCATTCATGACTATACCCTCTATTCTAAAATAATTTTAACAAACAATTTCTATTTTTTCAATATTATAGTATAATATGGTTCGTGATTGCTATGAAAGAAAAATTAAATAAAGAATTTATTATCAACTTATCAAAGAAGAAACAAGAACCATCTTGGATGCTAGAACATCGCCTTCAAAGTTACGAAAATTTTCTAAGTCAGGATGAACCTAACTTTGGCCCTGATATTCATATAAATTTTGATGAAATTTGTTATTATAAAGACAAAACTAAAGAAATGACTAATAAATGGGACAAAGTAGCTTGTAATATTAAGACTACTTTTGATGATTTAGGAGTTATTGATGCCGAAAAGAAGTATTTAGGAGGCGTTACTAATCAGTATGAATCGGAAGTCTTCTACCACAATCAAGTAATTGGTAACGGGATTATCTTTACTTCGACCGATGATGCCCTAAAAAAATACCCAGAACTTTTTCAGAAGTATTTTAATAATCTTGTAAAATTTAATGAAAATAAATATACAGCTTTAAATAATGCCGTTTGGTCGGGTGGTTCTTTCATATATATTCCTAAAGGAGTTAAAGTTGATAAACCACTTCAGAGCTATTTTCGCATTGAAACTGAGTCTTTAGGGCAATTTGAACATACTATTATCATCGTTGATGATGAGGCTGAACTTTCTTATATCGAAGGCTGCACCGCTACTGCCTACTCTAAAACCTCTCTTCATGCTGGAGTTGTCGAAATCTATGTTGGTAAAAATGCTAAATGTCGTTATTCCACGATTCAAAACTGGTCAACTGATGTATATAATCTTGTTACTAAGCGTGCTATTGTATCAGATGGGGGCTTGATGGAATGGGTTGATGGCAATATTGGTAGTGGTCTTACAATGAAGTATCCATCTTGTATTTTAAAGGGTGACAATGCGGTTGGCAACTCCACCAGTATTGCTTATGCTAAGGCTGGCCAAGTTCTAGATGCGGGTGCTAAAATGATTCATTTAGGTAAAAATACGAAGAGCAGTATCATCAGTAAATCGATTGCCGAAGCTGGTGGCATTGCTAACTATCGTGGTACCACTAGAATAACGAAAAATGCTTTTAACTCAGAAGCTACAATTAAATGTGATACCATTATCCTTGATGATTTATCGAAGAGTGATACTTTTCCTAAAAATATTGTTGCAAACCAAAGTTCTAAGCTTACCCATGAAGCCACCGTGTCTAAATTAGATGCCGATAAACTTTTTTATTTATGTAGTAAGGGTCTAACAGAAGACCAAGCTCGTGAACTCTTAATCATGGGTTTCATCACTGATTTTAAAAACGAACTACCAATGGAGTATGCTGTCGAACTAAATCGTTTAATTAAAGAATAATTCCTATAATGGGAATTTTTTTTTAAGTTTTTCTTGTCAAAAGAAGAAAAATCATCTATTCTATATATCTATAAGAATATAATCATCTAAGAAATTTTTCATTATTTATATAGGAATCTTTTCCATAGATTTTTTTGACTTTTTTAATCGATGTACCAAAAAGATAATTTAAAAGAACATTTATTTCTAAATGTTAAGTTTAACTAGGAAACTTAAAAGTTTAGAATTAAAATAACTTCTAAAGATTAAAATTAGTCATTTGCAATAAAGACCTAATCTTGGTAATCTACCCCAAGAAAGGAGGTAATAAATGATAAATCAAGTAGTTTTAGTCGGTAGACTTACAAAAGACTTAGAAGTCATAGAGACTGATTCCATCAAAAAAAGAGCCTTGGTAACCTTGGCTGTCCCTCGGAAATTTAAGAACGTTGATGGCATTTATGAAACCGATTTTATTCGGGTGGTTTTATGGAATAATGCTGCCTTGAATGCTAAAGAATATTGTAAGTCTGGCGATTTACTCGGTATTAAAGGGCGAATTCAAGTTAGCACTTATAAAGATAGCGAAAACAATACTCGTTATAGTACTGAAGTAATTGCTGAATCCATAACCTTTTTATCATCTAAGCGCACCGAAGAAACTATTTTAGATGATGAAGAGAGTAATTAGGGGATCTTAATTGATACTAGCCTCCATTTCTAAGAAGAATTCATACTAAAAGCCAAAATTTACCCTTACTTTTATGGCTAGTGAAACTTTAAAGAAGTACAATGATTATCCAACCTCTGGGTGATTGTTGTGCTTTTTTTCGCTTAAAAACTCCATTCTTAAATTTACAAGCCATAAGATAAATGGTAAAATCTTATTAATAAATTTAAGGAGGATATATGGATAACGATAGAATTCTACATAGTCTAGGGGTTGCTAATAAAATGGTAGAGATAGGTACTAAAAAAGGATTAAGTCCCAAAGACTTAGAAGATTTATTTACTCTAGGAATTAATCATGATATTGGTTATAAATTTGGGGAGGGTTCTAACCATCAAATAAAAGGAGGCTTAATTCTTAAAAGAAATGGTTATAAGTATTGGCAAGAAGTCTATTATCACGGTCTTATTCAAAATGAATATTCATCATTCTTTTTAGATATTTTAAATCAAGCCGATATGCAAATTGATAAGTATGGTCAAGATATTGGTTATAATGGTCGTTTAGAAGATATTAAGTCTCGTTATGGTGAAAACTCTAAAGTCTATAAAACTTGTGTTGAGTTAGTAAATTTTATTAAGAAAAATGATACAGAAGATAAAGTACTAGAAGAAAGGAAGTATCCTAGAAAACATGCCATAATAGTTATTAAAAATAAAGAAGGAAAATACTTACAATACTATGAACCTAACTGGCAGAGTTATCTTTTTCCAAATTGTAAAGTTACAAGCAAGTTAGATATATCTAAAGTAAGAGAGACAGTTAATAATGTTCTTGGAGTAGAGCCCCAAGAGATTAGTTATAAGTTTAATAAAATTCATAAGAAGTATTCAGTTAAAGATAGAATCAATAAAGAATATCAACATTTCTTCTATGAAGTGACTTTAAAAGAAAATTCTGTTATTCAGGATGATACTTTTACGATTAATAATATTAACTTTAAGTGGTTTAGTCTAAAAGAGTTAGAAAGTGATGAAAGAATTCAAGAAGTCAACGGTGATATCGTTAAGTTTATTAAAGAAAATAATCTTTAAGACAAAGATATTAAAGAAATATTGGAGCTTAATAAGAAGTTAAAAGAAGAATGTATTAATAGTAAAATTAAACTAATTGATACTAGTTATGGTAAAAATAGAGATGAGATTATAAAAAATTTAAGTCAAGAAATTGGTCAAATTTAAAATTTATAACTATTTTACTAGATAGACGATAATTGGAGTGATTAAAATGCTAAAAGAAAATGAGGTAAAAAGAATAATTTTGGGAACTGGATCTTATGATACCGTAAAATTTGGTAATACCGTGTCCATAACCGGTGATGGTGGTAACGCTTGGAATTATTTTGGCCCGGCTTATAAAAAGTTGGCGCCTCGTCTTATGACTTATCTTCTATATGCTGATGCCTTAAAAGATTTAGAAAAAATAAAAGATAGTATACCTATAGAAGAATATACCAAGAAAAAAAGAAAGATTGAATTTACTTATATTAAAAGTTATTATGAAACCAGACTAAAAAATTTAGAGATGGAAGATTTTTTGAAAACTTTAGAAGCCAAGTTTGGAACTAATATTATCTTCTTGTGTCATGAGCCAGTTAATGAATTTTGCCATCGCCGAGTTTTAGCCGATTATATCGAACTGCAAACGGGAGTTTATATTCCAGAAGTAAAAATTATGAGTAATGATGAATTTACATTAAAGCAGCCTCTTAATTATAAACAGGAATTAAAAAGAGTAATGAAACTTTAAGAAAAGGAGAACTTATGAATTTGTTAATAGTAATTGACTTACAAGAAGCTTTTATAAATGAAAATACTAAAGAAGCAATTTCTAAAATAGAAAAATTAATCGAAACTAATTCTTATGATAACATTATATTTACTAAGTTTATAAACTCTCTAAATAATCCAGTTTATACTAGTATTAAATGGGATAAGTGTATGTCTTTAGAAAGTCAAAGGATACTTATAGATACTAAAGAATATCCCGTTTTTTCTAAAGAAACTTATTCTATTCTTAATTCTTATCTAAAAGATTACCTAGTTAAAAATGATATTAAAAAAATCTACTTATGTGGTATTGATATTGAATGCTGTGTTCTCGTAAGTGCTTTTAATCTCTTTGAAAATAATTATGATGTTTATGTTTTAAAAGATTATTGTTTCTCGATGAATGGTAAAGAAACATATGAAAATGCTATTGGTATCTTGAAAAGAAATATTGGAAAGGACAGAGTAATATGACTTTAGAAGAGTTAACAACCTATCTATTAAGAATATGTAAAGAAAATAACTATCGAAAAATATACATCTGTGGGAATGGTAGTAGTGGGAAGACAACTTTAAGCAAATCTCTTTATAATAAGGCTTCTACTATCGGAATATGTAACTTAATATCTTTAGATGACTACTTAGTAGATATTACTCTTCGTAAAAATTCTCTTTATACTTGGTATGAGAATGATAAGAAATATCAAGGAAGATATACTTCTTCTTGTAAAGAATCATATGACTTAAAAAGTGTTTATGCTCTTTTATATAACCTTGATAATGGTCTAGATACATATTATTTTCCTTTAAGATATCAAGAAAAACATAATATTAGAAGATTATATGCTAACTATACTTTAACTATTTTAGAAGGAGTAGGGACAGTCTTTTTAGATAAAGATGCTAATGAGTCCTTAACCATTCTTCTAGGATGTTCTAAAGAATTAGAAATAAAAAGAAGGAGTAAAAGAACTAAAGAACTTAAAAGAGATATTTCTGAGAACTTTGATGAAGTAAGAGCTAATGAGTATCGTGTGAATGTTTTAAGTCAAAAAGATACATTTGATTTAGTTATTACCAGTGATGAAGACTATAAGTACCATTTAGTTGGGGGAAATTTAGTTAAAAATAATTCTTAAGGAGCAAAAATGACATTAAAAGATTTAAATAAAGAATATGATAAATTACAGAAAATTTATGGAGCCGAAGAACTAGACTCTATCTATAACGGGGGTTGTACGAATAATCCTGATATCTGCTTTGTCTTTATGAATCCAACAGGCAAGAATATCGCAAGTTTGAAGACTTGGCAAGGTCCTAAATACCCTTGGCTTGGTACGAAAAATATTTGGAAACTTTTCTATCAAGTAGACTTGTTAAAGGAAGATACTTTTAAGAAAATTTTAAATATGAAACCCAAAGACTGGGATTATACCTTTTCTTATCAGTTATACGAAGAATTAGAGAGTAAGAAGATTTTTATTACTAACTTAGGTAAATGTACCCAATTAGATGCTAGACCTTTAAAAGATGAAGTCTTAAATAAATATTTAGATTTACTTTATGAAGAAATAAAACTAGTTAATCCGAAAGTTATTATTACTTTTGGTAATCAAGTGAGTTCACTTATCTTAAAGAAAAAGATATCGGTTTCTGAGACTAGAAAAAAGTATTATGAATTAACTATTTCTGAAAAAACTTATCATGTTTATCCCGTATATTATCCTGTTGGTAATGGCATATTTAATATAGATAAAGCTATCCAAGATATTAAATGGATTAAAGACTATGAACTTTAGATATCATAAAATTTTGAAAGATAACTATTAAGACATTATCATAAGTTAAACATACAGATATTAAATCTGCCGATGGAAAAATTGACAAAAACCTCAAAAAATAATATAATTACGTGGTCTATATATATTCTTAAACAAAAAATCTGAAGATAGGAGGTTGATAAAGTGCTAAAAAATGCTATAGCATATATTTTAAGAAAAAGAAATAGAACAATTATAGTATTTATTATTTTAACAGTAGTT
>UQXO01000013.1 GCA_900545005.1 uncultured Mycoplasmatota bacterium
ACCCTTCTTTATGCATGCATGAATCTGAAAAAGTTTTCATTGCATCATTATGTTTAGGATATAAATATCCTAGACATCACTATTTATATTGGAAATTTTATTATTTTTACAAAATAAAAGACAAATAAGTAAAAATTCTACCTATTTGTCAACAGTCTGAGACTAAGAAATTAACTTAGTCTTCTTATCATATCTCATTATTTAATAAATCATCAGATATATCTTCTCTATCAAAAAGTCCTAAAATTTTTCCAATATTACTCTTCTTAAAAGCATCTAAAGTTTTATCCATCATCTCTTTATCCTCTGTAGTCATCTCATTATAATCTAAAGCCTTACTTGTATCAATAACGGGAATACTTATCTTATTTGCGAGATTATAATCAAAGGCAACCGTTAAATCTGTCTTAAAGAATATAGCATCCATATTCATACTCATATCTAAAATACCATCCGTATAATCATTATGCTTATTAGCTTTATTACTAATCTTTCCATCTAAACTAAATCCTAAGAAACTAAAGCGATAATCTAAAGTATTCTCTTTATCTTCTTTTTGATAATTTAAAGTCCCTACTAAAACCTCTTTAAAATAAATAGTAGTCACTTGTTTATTATCACTCTTCGTACTTTCTACTCTAATCTTCTTTTCTGGTAAAGAAACACTCATCTTCTGATTATCTTTATTGTAATATAGATTAACAAAAGTATTACTATTTCCTATCTCTAAAGCTTTAAACTTATTAAATAAACCATCGGTATAAATATTTATCTCCAAAACATCATTCCAAGACTTTAACTTTTCTTCAATACTATCCCTACTCTTAGCTAAATCATCACAATCTTTATCAGTTAAACAAACTCCTAAGTATAAATAATATCTACTATCATTCCCTAGTTTCTCATAAATATTATTCAAAGTCTCTTTATCTATCTTATAAGTATATTTATTATAATCCTTAACTTCATCTTTAAAAGACCCTTTATTACGAAAAGTATTATCCTTAGTAACAGCCTCTTCTAAAGCTTTCTCTAACTCTGCAATAGCCCTATCTAAAGAAACATTATTCTCATCAATATCCAAACTATTCTTTAGATTACCATCATCAAGTTTTAAAAAACAAATTAAATCATTCTTATCCTTACAATCATACTCATCGATATTATATATATTTTTAAATAAATCATCACTAGCTACATAATTTTTCTCTTTAGAATATAAATAAGTTCCATTTAAAATCTTCTTATTATCTTCTAAGACACTACCAGACACCTGTAAATTATCATTAACTTCATCCCAAATAACATTAACTTTAAAAGAATCCTTATCTAACCCTTCATCAAGAACACTACCTCCTAAAGTAATAGTAGTCCCTAGTTGCCAAGTCTTAGCATCATCAAATCCCATCTTCTCTAAAGAATTAAAAGTCCTCATGATACTTTGTTTTATCACATACTTAGGATTAGCCATCAAAGAGACGACACTAATACTTAAAAGTCCTAGGATAACAAGAATAATTAAACTAACCAAAACCCACTTATTTAGTTTTCTCTTTTTCTTCTTCATAAATACCCTACCTTAAGATTATCTTATCATTAAAATCTTTCTTTTACTAGTTATTTTCTGTTAATTTTTATTCTTCTCTTTATGTTTATTAACCAAATCTTTAATCTTCCGAAAATAATGATTAATTCCTGATTTACTTATAGAATGTCCACTTTCCATGGTAACAATCTCCGCTAATTCTTGATAAGAAGTCTCAGGATATTTCTCACGATACATAATAACTTCCTGAATTTTCTCATCTAAAAGAGGTAATAAATCATGGTTTTTAAGATATGCTATATCCCGAAGTTGCTTAAGTCCCGTAATCGTCGTCTTCTCTTGATTAGCAATCTCACAATTATTCAACCGATTTACCATATTCTTATGATCACGATAAATCCTAATATCCTCAAAGAAAAACATACTATTAATGGCTCCTAACATCTTTAAAGTATCACTAATCATCTCTGCTTGTTTGATATATACCATATATCTTGTTTTTCTTTTCAATATCTTAGAAACAATATTAAATTCTTTAAGTAATTTAACTACATAAGAAGCATCTGTCTTTCTAGGAACACTAAACTCCATATGATATCCACTAGTCTGAGGATTATTAATACTCCCCGTTGCCAAGAAAAGTCCCCGTAAAAAGGCTATTTTTTCTTCCTTAGTCGCTAAAAAATACTCCTCTGGTAATATAGCATGCCCATCTTTATAAATATTAAGCCTTTCTAAGACCGACATAATCTTATTATTATAAACTAAAATATATAACTGATGAACTCTAAAGCGTCTTTGAACCCTAACTGTTATTTGGGGTCTTATTTGAAAACACATCTTCATCAGTTTATATATTCTTCTTGCCACACTAGCATTTTCAATATTTAAGATTATTTCTTTGCTCGTAATTTCGCCATCAAACCGAATAAATCCCGAAACTTCTGCTAAAGCTTCAACTATATCCGTCTCTAGATGGGCTATCTCTTCCTTCACTCTTATTGTATATGTCATAAAAACTCCTAAACTTTTCATTTTTCTTTCTTATTATACCAAAACTTATCTCTTTTTTAAGCCATATTTAATCTTTAGCCTTATTTTCTTATCTAAAATCCCAATTTACTCTTTTGACCTTTTTAAGTAGTAATGATATCCTACCAATCGATGCGAGCCAATATAAGTTATATTCATAAAATTTACCCCATTTATAACTAATAATCAATAATATAACTTCTATATTTTTCTTATTCTAATACCTTACTTCCGCTCGCATCAAAAAACTATTCAAGATACTCCTTGAATAGTTTTTTCTTACCTTGAATACCAGAAGACACCCGTCTTTGGATATCCTGGTGGCTCGATAGAATTTGCAATGAAGGTTGACCATCTAGAGTAACCATTCGCTCCACCACCTAAATAATATCCTTTAGAAATACCAAAATGCAAATGAGTACCTGTCGTACAACGGTCATAACCACCGTTTTTAGAAGCCGTCGAGCCGCCACCAACAGTTCCAATCACTGTATTAACGGTAACTTTATCTCCAACTTTAACATTAATTGTCAAAAGATGACCATATTGTGTCGTATAAGCCTTACCATTAACATTGTTATGAATGTAAACAATATTTCCTCCACAAGTGCTTCTCCTAGTTAAGGCTGCTACCGTTCCAGCAGCGGCAGCATAGACAGGTGTTCCCTCTTTATTGCCCCCAATATCATGAGCATTATGAAAAGTACTTGTCCCTAGAATAGAGCCACGATATCCCCAACGGGAATTAATACGCCCTTTAACTACCGGTTTTAACCAACCCGTTGAAGCCGCTACACTAACACAAGAAGAAAGTAACTGGGTTTCACTACTACAAACAGTTTTATAGTAATCAATTAAAGCTTGTTGATTCTTAATCTGAGAATTAATATCTTCATTGATATCATTAATACTATCAAGTTCATCATTTAATTTGGAAATAGCTTTTGAAGTCGCATCAATTTTATTATCAAGTTCGACATTCTTATTGGCTAAATCCACTTTTAACTGTTCATTGGCCTTGATTAACTTATCTAAAGTATCAATTTTATCTTTATAATATTCACTTATCTGAGATACTGCTTGGGCACGCATAATAAAGTCTGTTGGCGTAGAAGCTCCCATAATATACTCAATAAATTCATTATTATTATTACTTAACTGATAATACTTTAAGACCTCATTAATATCAGTCTTAGCTTTCTCAATATCGCTATTACTCTTCGTAATCTTTTCTTCCGCATCCACTACATCTTGAGCAATTTGTTCCTGCTCTTTCCTTGCATTTTCAACATCTTGTTTATTTTTATTAATCTGACTTTGAGTTTGCTTTTTATTCTTCTCCGCATCCGTTTTCTGTTTCTTTAAAGCTTCCAACTCTTTTCTTAACCCGGCTATAGTAGTTGCCTTACTATTATTTGAGGCTGCCATAACACTAAAAGGTTCAACAAAATAAGGAATTAATAACAAAATACTCAAAATAATTCTAAAACTATAATTAATAACTTTTTTCATTAAATCTTCAAATACTTTCTAACGGCGCGGTTACTACCAAACATCCCGACAACACCCCCAACAACTACCAAGATAATTGAAACAAACCATACTAAGTTACTTGGCTTAATAAGCTCAATAACATGGGAGAATAGATAACCATCAAAATGTTCGTAGAATAAAATATACCCATAGACCGTAATTATTATCGGAATAATCGCTCCGATAACCCCAAGAATAAAGCCCTCAATGATAAATGGCTGTTTAATAGCAAAATTACTTGTTCCCACTAAACGCATAATTTCAATTTCATTTTTACGTGAAAAAATTGTTAGTTTAATAGTATTACTTATCAAGAAAGCTGTTACTAAAATAAGGGCTAAAACAATGACAATTGTTACTTTCGAAACAACATCAAACATTAAGATCATCTTATCAACTGTATCTTCCCCATATTTAGCAGACTTAACACCATCCATATTTCTGATACTACTAGCCACATAACTAAGACTTTTTATATCTTTAACCTTAACAACAATAGAATCTAAAAGAGGATTAGTATCTAAATAACTTAAAGTCGTTCCTAGTTCACTACTCGTACTAGCCATTTCCTCTTTCCACTCATCTTTGGATTTATAAATATAAGAATCATAATTATCTAAAGACTTAATACCTTCAATAACTTTGTCTTTCTCCTCTGCCGTTACATCCTCATTAAGATAAACAACTACTGTCAAAGTATCTTCCAAATTCTTAGTAAAATGGTCGATATTAGCACTTATAACAATTGACAACGCCACTAAAACTAAAGTAATTGTTATACACGTAATAGACGCTATCGAAAGACTAAAATTTCTTAAAACACTTCGAAAAGCATCCCGAAAATTTCTAATTAATATTCTAATTAATCGCATTAACCTTATAACCTCCTTTTTCTATATCACTAACCTTAACTCCAGCATCAATCATTACTACTCTTTGTTTCATCCGATTAACAATATCTCGGTCATGAGTAGCCATAACCACCGTTGTCCCCAAATCCTTATTAATCCCATAAATAACCTTCATAATTTCTTTGGAAGTCTCGGGGTCCAAATTACCAGTCGGTTCATCACAGATAAGTAGCTTAGGTTCATTAACAATGGCTCTGGCTATACAAACACGCTGTTGCTCGCCACCTGATAACTCTCTTGGCATACTACGAGCTTTTTCTTTTAATCCAACCCGTTCTAAAGCATCCATCACTTTCGGTTTAATTTCACTTTTCTTAAGACCAATACATTCTAATCCAAAAGCCACATTCTCATAAACAGTTAACTTCGGTAATAGTTTAAAATCTTGAAAAACTACTCCTAACTTTCGACGCAACTTATAAACCTTACCATTTCTTAATTTACCAACATTGATGCCCCCAACATAAACTTCTCCCTCCGTTGGTCTTTCTTCTCGATAAAGCATTTTAATTAAAGTTGACTTTCCACATGCTGTCGGTCCAATTATAAAAACAAATTCGCCTTTTTTAATACTAAGATTAATATTAGCTAGAGCTGTAACGCCATTCTTATATACTTTCGAACAATTTCTTACTTCTATAAACTTCACTTATTACCACCTTACTATCAGTATCACTATAACACAAAATCCTAAAAAATAAAAGAAGTTACTTAACTAACCTCTTCTTTCAAATATTCATCAATTATTAAATTTAATCTACTTAAAAGATACTTCACCTGTCTAACCGGTTCCTTATCATAAGCCTTATTAGCGCCCACTACCACTAAAATCGGATGACTTTCAAACAAAATACCACTCTCAATTGTCACATCATCCGTAAATCCTTCTTTAGTAGCACTAAAAGTCTTAGGTCTTGTCTCTTTCAAATAATTATATATATTCTCCGATAAAAGATTCAAATATTCTCTTCCATACTCTTCATCTTCTAAACTAAAATTATATATCTCTTGCCAAATAATAGCTAAACTTCTTAAATCCGTAAGCCCCCAAGGATTAGCATATGTAAGATGTAATCTCTTAACTCCTAAATTATCAAGCATCGCATTGTAATCAAGAACCCCAAATCTCCCATGCAACATCTTATAAGCCGTATTATCACTATAGACAATCGTATCTCTAATTAAATCTCGAACTTTATACATCGTTCCAAACTCACTATTCTTAACAACTCCTGTCCCATCATTATAATACCTGGCTAAATAAGGGATCTCTTCCTCTAAATCAATCTTTTCCTCACTAGCAGCTTCATATAAATAAAGACAATAAGCCGCTTTTATTGAACTAGCAGCTTGATAAATAGTATCTACATTATAAGCAATACTCCCACCATTTACTAAATCTAAAAGATAAAAAGAACTAGCTCCTTTATAAGAATTAACTGTACTCTTTATGACATTCAAAACCCCAAAAGAAACCTGATAATCTGTGTTATAAGTATCTATAACATTTCTCTTATAATAAATATCCTTTATCGGAATATTACTCTTCTTATAACTATCCTCTTCTACTTCTAAAGACTCTTTCTCTTTTGTATTAACATCTTCAATAATCCCCTTATTCATTAATATCTCTTTATTCTTTGTAAAATAATCATCTTCTAAAAGATTCTCATCAATCTTAAAGCCATAATTATTATCTAAATAAACATTAATACACTTAGCTCCCAAAATAAAAGTAATCAACACTACCCCTACTATAAAGGTAAGACTCATCATTATTCTTTTTACCATAAATTATCCTAATCTAACAAGCTATTCTTTTTCTTCTGACCACCTGTTACTTCATAACAATCACTAACGACAATAAAAGCATCTTTATCTAAAAGAAGTATCTCTTCTTTAAAGACATTATACATCCTCGTTGGTACCACAACCATAAGAATTTTCCGCTTCTGAAACAAAAATCCTCCCGTGGCATCTAAAATAGTCACCCCTGTATGCATTGTATCGATAACATAATCTTCAATCTGTTTATATTTTTTACTAGATACCAGAAACATCTTACTACTAGAAATACCAATCAATATCTTATCCACAATATTAGTCGAAATAATAAGGATTATAATCGAATAAATAACACTAGATACCCCAAAAACAATAGCTCCTAAAAGAACAATAATGGTATTCATCAAAAGATTAGCATTACCCTCCGTTAAATGCTGATATTTATTTAGTATCTTCATAATAATATCACTACCACCAGTTGTATAACCACTCTTGTAAACTAAACCACTACCAAGTCCTAGTAAAGCCCCCGCTATAATAAGCGTAATAATGGTATTAGAAAAAACAAAATACGGACTAATAAACGCACAAAAAGGTTTTAAAAATTCCAATAACAAAGGATACATAATCGCTCCAATGACACTATTATAAGTAATATCTTTATCCAAAGTAAAATAAGATAAAATAACTAAGAAAATACTACTTCCAAAGATAAAATAAGCTGGCTCCAGACCACATAAATAATTTAAAATCGTAGCAACTCCCGTCATCCCCCCAACATTAAACTTGTTAGGATACACAAAAACATTATAATTAAAAGCTAAAATCACTAACCCTAATAAAAAGATAAATAAGTTCTTTAAATTTTCCTTATCCCTAAATCTATTAATAACCGTTCTCATATTCCACCTACTATAATAATGATACTATATTTTTAGTTTTTTGCATATAGTTAGTGAGGTGAAAATTTTAAAATGAATGGAACATATTATCAAAATCCCACTTTTCCAACCAACCAAAACAACTATGATGTCAATATGAATAATCCTGGTAATATCGCAAATAATACTTCTTCCAACACTCCAGGCAACTTTAATCAACCTAACTATTCAAGTGGAACAACTCTTCCCATGGAACAAAGTTATATTGAAAATATCTTAAGATTAAACAAAGGTAAAATGGTCAAAGCCTATGTCAGTTTTCCTGACTCAACCGAATGGCGCAACAAAATATTTGCGGGTCGTATCGAAGAAGCTGGTCGTGATCACTTAATCATCAGTAATCCCCAAACTGGCGAATGGGACCTTATCTTAATGATTTATCTTAACTATGTCACTTTTGATGAACGTATCAACTATAATCATAGCTATTCTGAAAAAAACTTCTAAACAAAGAAGTTTTTTACAATATCTAAAGCATCACCTAGAGTGCTAGTATAATAATGTCCGGGACAAATTACTGTATCTAAAGGATACTTACTTATCTTTAACAGTGAAGACTCCATATCTTCTCTACTTCCCGTTGGCATATCCATTCTTCCAATCGAATTAGCAAATAAAAAATCTCCCGTAAACATCACTTTCTCTTCTGGAAAATAAAAACTCAAAGAATCATTAGTATGTCCTGGAGTCTTAATTACTTCATACTTAAAAGTCTCTTTCTTAAAGGTATTATGCTTGATTTGATATTTATTCTCTAACTCTTTTAAAGCCCCAATATGATCTTGATGCGAATGCGTAACTAAAATTTCTTCCACTTCTCCCGAAATAACATTATCAATTTTTTTAAACTCATCTCCTGGATCAATTATCAATACTTTACCATCTTTCTCTAGAAGATAACAATTAGCCATTAATTCTCCTACTACTAAACATTTAATTTTCATATCATCACCACTCCTAGAATAACATATAATTTATTTACTATCAATTAATTGTTTGATATACTATTCTTATAGAATATGAGGTTCAATATGTATATTATCTATGCTTTTTTAATCATAATTATCATTGTTTGTCTAGCTTTAATAGCTTATATTTTCTTTTACAACGAGCTTCAAGACTGTAAAATCAAAATTGATGAAGCTGAATGCCTTATCGATGAAGCTCTTCGTAATAAATATGACTTACTCTTAAAACTAGAAACTTTAATTAAAAACAATATCAAAGAAACTAAAATCAATTTTAAAGACTTAAATGACTTAAAAAAAGAAAGTCTATCCAACTTTCAATTAGAACGCAAACTAGTCGACACGCTTTTATTAATCTCAAAAATTCAAGATGATTTTCCTGAGCTGGAAGAAATTAAAGAATATCGTGACTATCTTAATGATATTCGTGTTATGGATGAACAGATTAATGCGGCCAAGAAATTTTATAACAAATATACTTCTAAGTCTAATGAACTAGTTCGCAAATTTCCTTCTAATATAATTGCTAAATTCCACAATATTTCTATCCGTAATTTTTTTGATAATAAAGATTTAAATGATGATATTATCAATGATTTTAAATTATAATCGCCAATCAATCGGTTGGAGATTATTTTTTTCTAAAAATTGATTTGTTCTCGAAAAAGGTCTACTTCCAAAGAAACCACTTCTTGCTGAAAAAGGCGATGGATGCGGACTGCTAATAATCAAATGGATGGGATTAGTTATGTAAACTGCTTTTGACTTAGCAAAATTCCCCCATAGTATAAATACAACTGGCGTCTGTTTAGCATTTATTTTTTTTATGATATAATCTGTCATCAGTTCCCACCCTAAATTTTTGTGCGAAGCTGGACTATCTTTTTTAACTGTTAAAACACTATTTAATAGTAAAACCCCTTCTTTTGCCCACTTAGTCAAATCGCCATCGCCGTGAGGTTTAATTCCTAAGTCATCATATAATTCTTTATAAATATTTTTAAGTGATGGCGGAATCTTAATATCTTTATGAACCGAAAAAGATAGTCCCATAGCTTCCCCTTCTCCATGGTATGGATCTTGGCCAACAATAACAACTTTTACATCTTTATAAGGAGTCAACTTTAAGGCATTAAAAATATCTTCTCTCGGTGGATAAATAGTCTCTTTATCATAAAGGTTCAATACCTTTTTATAAAACTTATTAAAATTAGGACTGTTCCAAATCACACTTAATTCCTGGTCCCAGTCATTTCCTATCATATAATATTCACTTCTCTCTAAACACTATTGTACCAAAGAAAAAGACTACTGTCTATTTCTTAGTAATCCTCATTATTTATGATAAGTTTCATTATTTATAATCTTAAAGCCCCGATAAATTTGTTCTAAAAATACACCTCTAAATAAACCATGAGGCATTGTCATCTTTGAAAATGACAATCTTTTATTAGACTTCTTCTTAATAGTATCTAAAATTCCCTCAGAACCTCCAATTATAAAAGTTATACAACTATAATGATTAAATATCTTATCGATAAAAGAAGCAAACTCTAAAGAATTCATCATTTCTCCCTCAATAGCTAAAGAAACAACATAATCATTTCCCCCAATATACTTTTCAATCAGTTTAGCTTCTTCGATAATATTACTATCTTTAACCTCAATAATCTGAAATTTATGATACTTGTTAATTCTTTTCTCATAATCACTAATTAAATCATTTAAATACTTTTCTTTAATTTTTCCAACACATATTAACTTTATCATATCTCTATTACCTCAGAAGCTTCCGTCTGTCTAGCACAACTAATATTAGAAAACTCTACTCCATACTCATTAAAAATATCTTTAATCGTAGCAAGCGCCAAATCTTCCGTATTATTTTCATGGGATAAATGGGTCAAAATAATCTTTTTAGTCTCTGAACCCACCAATTTAGCCAAATAAATACTAGCATCCTTATTAGATAAGTGTCCGTAAGGTCCAACTACTCTATCTTTAAGCCAAGCTGGATACTTCCCATTAATAAGCATTTCTACATCATGATTACTTTCAAATAAATAAACCGTTCTATTTCTTAAAATATTAAAATATTTTTGGTTAAGATATCCCGTATCTGTCAAATAAACAACGCTATTTAAACCTTCATTAATAACATATCCCCTTGAATCTTTAGTATCATGACTTGTCTTTATTACATTAACTCTAATATCATCTAAATAAATATCATCATCAAAAATAACCAAGTTTTCATAACTTCTAATGGGACTATCTTCACTTAATTCTTGTATCATCCCTAGAGTCATATAAACTTTACCATGATATTTTTTTATATAATTTTCTAAAGCCCCTATATGGTCCGTATGAATATGGGAAATTATTATAGTATCTATATCACTTAAGCTAACTCCTAAAACCTCTAAATGGGAACTAATATATCTTAAATTAGTTCCCACATCTAGAAGTATTTTATGATTAGCCGTTTCGACAAAACTGACATTTCCTTTAGAACCACTCGCTAATACACAAATTCTCATTATTTATATAACAACGCTGGGTTAATAGCCTTGCTTCCTTTCTGGTATGGAACCCCAGTCCAATAACCTAAATGAACGTGAGTACCAGTTACCATTCCTGATTTACCCATGGCTCCTATTTTTTGAGCCCTTGCCACTTGCTGTCCCGCAGAAACATAAACTTTAGATAAGTGACCGTACAAACTATAATAACCATTTGGATGGCGAACAATAATATTTAAACCGATATTTCTTCCAGCTGGTCCATTCCAATCGGCATGTATTACCGTTCCCGCTGCGATTGCAAATATTGGAGAGCCATAACCAGTACCCGAAATGTCTAAACCATCATGACTAGTACGGTTAAATAAGTAACGGGTACCAAAGCCAGAAGTAATCATATAACCTGGTAAGGTAGGCCATGCAAAGTCATCATTTGTAATTTCTATATAATTACCATAATTATAACTAGATTTTTTACCTTTAATAACAACTTCGTTAACAGCTTCCCTAACTACATAAGTATTAGCTGTATCAACAACAACTTGTTGGTTAGCATCACCATTGATTACCTGAGTACGAGATGCAACTCGACGAATGCCATTTACACCTTTAGTTTGAACATAACGATAACTTGTATCTTTTGAATAATCGTACTTAGTCTGAGTTGAATATTTCTCTTCAACGTCAGCAACAACATACTTATCATAAACTAAATGCATCATTGGATTAATCAAGGAAATAATAACTTTATCCCCAACAGCTAATAAGTCATTTTCACTCTTGTATTTAGGATTAGCAACTAAAAATTCCGAAACATTTAACTCATTAGCTTCCGCTATACTACTTATTGTATCCCCAACTTTTACTGTATACTCAGTCTCTTTATTATCCGTTCCAAACAGCAAATATTTACTTAATGAATCTACATCTGTAAATATTCTTTCATCCGTACTAATATAAGACTCTTTAATTGAAATATTCTCTTTAAAATAAATATTTTCTATCTTTTCACCAGTATCAGCAATCTCTTTTTGTTCGTTATTTATATATGCTAAATACTCATCTTCTGGAATAAATGACAAAATAACTTTCTTAATCGCTTCTTCAAATATTTGCTCATCTAAAACATTAATCTTAAAAGATACCTTATCTTCATCATCTTCTTTACTAGTAACCGTAATAGTATAACCCTTAACTGTAAAACTATTTGATTCTTTAATCTTATCATAGATTTCATTAACACTTGTAACATCTGAATTATAAGTATTTAATTTAGTAATAGAAAACCCTTTAGGAGGATATACTTGATTAACATTATACTCCTCTTTTAAGTTAGATTGTTCATCATTAATAAGGGAATATAATTCATCTTGACTATTAATCATCCCTAGCTTTTCCCCATTCAAATAAACTTGATAAACCCCTTCTACCTCATCAGCATAACTAGTTTTATATGAAGTTGCTATAAATAAAGCTACTCCAAATATCATAGTTGTCAGCACACACAAAATTTGCGTTTTTTTACTCATTAATAATCTCCTTCTTTTTCTAAAACCATATAGTTTTTGAAATTCATCATACTAGGCTCAAACAAGACAGTAAACTTGCCAGTTCCACCTTTTCTGTGCTTAGCAATAATTATATCTGTTTCTACATTCTCTGATTTTCCTAATTCCGTCTTCGCTTTATAATAATCTTTGCGATTAATAAACATAACAATATCAGCATCCTGTTCAATTGAACCAGATTCTCTTAAATCGGCAAGCATAGGTTCATTATTTTCACGTTTCTCAGCATTACGAGACAGCTGAGCAAGCGCTATTACAGGCACTTTTAATTCCATCGCCATCATTTTAATCGAACGTGATATATCAGAAACTTCTTGTTGTCTTGATTCTGGTCTTCTGCCACCCATAGTAAGTAACTGTAAGTAATCGATAATAATTAAGCCTAATCCTTCTTTCTTCGTTGCCAAACGACGACATTTAGCTCGAATATCATTAACAGTTATGCCAGAATTATCCTCAATGTAAATATTAGTATCAGCAAGTTGACTAACAGCTTCATTATATTTTTTCCAATCATTTTGTCCTAATTGACCATTCGTTAGTTTTTTATTTTCCACACCCCCAAGAGCACTAATCATACGATTAACTAACTGTTCAGCCGACATTTCTAAGTTGAATATTGCTACTGCTTTTTTAGTAGTCATTGCGGCATGGGTCGCAATATTAAGTGCAAATGCTGTTTTTCCCATACCGGGACGGGCAGCAATAACAATCATTTCCCCTTCATGTAGACCACTAGTAGCTTTATCTAAGTCATAAAATCCCGTCTCTAAACCTGAAATCACACTATGATTTTGTGATAAATACTCAAGTTGAGCTTGTGCTCTTTGTAACACATCAGATATCGATGCAAACTCAGTAGTTTGCCTTGATCTAATAACATCTAAAATATTTTTCTCAGCCGTATCCAAAAGCCCAGTAACATCATCAGTATCTTCATATGCATCAGTCACTATATCAGTTGCCGTTGTTATCAGATTACGCACTATCATCTTTTCTTTTAAAATACCAATATAATAATCTAAATTAGCCGCATTAGAAACGCTTTCAACAATCTTGGCTAAATATTCGATACCTCCAATACTAGCTAGACTCTTAGTCTTATCTAATTCATCTTTGATTGTTGTCATATCCAGAGGAATACCACCATCGTGCAAACTTTTTATAGCAAGAAAAACTTTTCGATTGGCATCACTATAAAACATATCTTCACTAACTTCTTCTAGTACTCGGCCAATCACTCTATCATCAAGAAAACAAACCCCCAAAACTGACATTTCAGCATCTAAATTTTGTGGCATTTTTCTTGCCATATTATCACCTACTTCACTAAATTAACTCGGATATTAAAACGTACTTTCTTATGTAGTTCAACCGTAACATTATGAGTTCCTAATGTATCTAGCGGACTATCTATTTGAATTTGCTTTTTATCAACTTTATACCCCATCTTGTTTAAATATTCTGCAATCTGTTTAGAAGAAATATTTCCGAATACTTTATCCATCGCACCGGTTTTAACTTTAAAAGTAATATTTTCTCTAATTATTTTATCACGCATAGCTTGCATTTCTTCAATTAGTTTTTCTTCTTCTTGCTTTCGCAAATCAAGTTCTTGTGACAATATTTTAGTGCTTGTTTTGGTTGCCGCTACAGCTAAACCATTCTTAATTAAATAGTTCAATCCATAACCATCACTTACTTCTATAATATCATCTTTCTTACCCTGTTTTTTTACATCTTTAAGTAATATAACCTTCATAGTTTTCTCCTTTTTAATTCTTACCTATTGTATCAAATATCCTAGTATCAGTCAAAAAAAGTTGCTTAATTTTAATAATTATTTTTAACAATTTACTCATATAAAATTTATTATTGCAATAAGTAAATATATTCTAAAAAACAATTTTGAAAATACATTTTTTCATAAAATTATGTGATATTCTACATAAATAAAAAAAGATACTTAATCAAGTACCTTAGTCTTTAACATATGGTATTAAAGCCATAAATCTAGCATATTTAATTTGTTGTGCAATATGTCTTTGATGTTTAGCACAAGCACCACTTTGTCTTCTATTAACAATCTTACCTTTTTCAGTAATATATTTTGTGATAATAGGAACATCTTTATAATCTATAGATTTTCCAGCACACATTTGACAAATTTTCTTTTTCTTACGATAAAATTCTGCCATCTCAACTTCTCCTCTCTTAGAAAGGTAGGTCATCATCAGTTAGCGAAACTTCATTACCCATTGCAGCATATGGATCCATACTTAAATCAGATGATATAATGTCGCTACTAGCCCCACCGTTATTACTTGATACTGCATTATTAGTATAAGAAGTATTATTCGTATAGGAAGAACCATTACTATATGAAGTATTAGCTGAATTATCAAATGATGAATTATTAGCACTTCTAGAACCTAAAAAGCTTACATTATCAACAATTACTTCGGTAACATAACGTTTAGTTCCGTCTTGAGCATCATAATTTCTCGTTTGAAGACGCCCTTCTACTGCTACTTGCGAACCCTTAGTACAATATTTAGCCAAATTTTCTGCTTGTTTTCTCCAAACAACACAATTTATAAAATCAGCTTCTCTTTCGCCCTGTTGATTAGTAAAATTTCTATCAACGGCTAAAGAAAATGTTGCTGTAGGTGTCCCATTAGCAATAGTACGCAATTCAGGATCTCTAGTTAATCTTCCAATTAAAATTACTTTATTCATTACTACTCCTCATCTAATTTAATGATTAAATGTCTAATAACATTTTCATCGATAGATGCTTTACGATCTATTTCTTTTATAGCATCTTTATTAGCAGTCATAGTCATAACAAAATAATAACCGCTAACTTCCTTTTTAATAGGATATGCTAATTTCTTTTGTCCCATTTCTTTAAAGCTTTCTACTTTAACATTAAGACTTTCAGCTAAACTTTTGATATTATTAGCAGCAGCCTTAACATTAGCTTCTTCCATAGTTGCTTTAATAATGAACATCATTTCGTATTTATTCATTTTTACACCTCCTCTTGGTCTACTCGGCTTTCGTTAAAACGAAGCAAGGAGCAATTCATTACTCGCTAAGTATTATAACAAACCTATTTTCTAAAGTAAAGGTCTTTTGCCAAGTAAATTACATCCTATTTTCTAATTTTTTATTTTTTAATTAGTGAAAATTAATTTTTACTTTTATCATAACCTTTAGTTGTATAATTTTTACAAGAAATATACGGTGTATAAACAACAATATCATCATTAGATATACTAACATACCCATCACAAATATCATTACTAATCTGTAAATTATCAATTATCCCCTTTTCAATAGCATCCCTAGCCGTAACCGTTATGACTTCAATCGAAGAAGGATAGATTTTATTAGCATCATTATATTCCGCCACTTTAGAAGCAAAATTATTTTCTAAAGAACGATATTCATCAATTTTTTTATCTAATTTAAACGAATAAGCTGTAAAAACAACAAAAATCAATATTAAAATAACTCCCCAACTAATAGTAAATCTTCTAAAATTTTTCATTCTGTAACCCCATAATTCTGCGTTTTATAACTATCACAAGATATATAACTTGTAACAACATAATCATTATCTTTAAACCCAACAACACTATAAGCATCACAAGTATTATTAGTCATATCATCTTTTATACTCTGAATATACTTATCTTTAATCACATCAGATATCCTTATAATAATTTTCTCATCATCAGCAACTGTTATAGCATTTTCTTTTAAATAACGAATAGTAGCAGCATGTAATTGACTTTCCTTAGTTTTGTAATACTCTGGAACAGTAACCGCAGAATTATTATTATCCTGGGAATCATCATCATTTGTACTATCATCATTATTATTAATAGTTGAATCATCACTTGTAGTACTGTCTGTAATATTATTTAAGTTACCAGAATTACTAAAATCACTAGATAATTTCGAGGATAATTTATAAGCATTAAATATTGCTAACATTAAAAAAAGCAACAAAACGACAATGCATATTAACAATGTATTTAAACTCCAGCCTTTGTTATCTAAACGCATAGTACTTCACCTCGAAATAGATTATATATCATTACCAATTTTTAAGCAAGAAAAAACTGTGAATAACTAATTACTTATCCACAGTCTAATTTATCATTGGTTTTAAATTAGCAGTTAACTAATTCAACAGTAGCACCAGCTTCTTCAAGTTGTGCTTTAACTTTTTCAGCTTCTTCAGCAGGAAGGTTTTCTTTAACATTTCCACCGTTATCAGCTAAAGCTTTAGCTTCAACAAGTCCAAGACCAGTTAATTCCTTAAGAATCTTGATAACAGCAATCTTAGTTGCACCAGCATCCTTTAATACAACATTTTTATTTGCAGCAGCAGCATTATCTTCACTAGCAGCAGGAGCAGCAGCAACAGCAACAGCAGATGGATCAACTCCAAATTCTTCCTTCATTGCATCAACTAATTCTTTAACTTCAAGAATAGTCATTTCTTTTAAACCTTCGATAAATTCTTCTTTAGTAAATTTTGCCATATTTTCTTTCCTTTCTTAACAAACTATTTTTCTAATTGTTCTGAGTATAAGTTCAATGCGATAGATAAATCTCTAACATATTGAATCATACCACCAGCAAGTTGTGTTAACAAGCCTTCACGAGATGGAATACTTGCATATTCATTAATCGTTTCAAGACTAGCAACATTACCACTAATGATACCTACTCTAATAGTGGCTTTTTCATGTTCTTTAGCAAATTTGCTTAGAACTTTAATTGGCTCTAGTAAAGATTCACCAAATACAATTGCGTTAGGTCCTTCTAAAAATGAATCTTCTATATTAATAGATAAATCATTTAAAGCACGTTTAACAAGAGTATTCTTATAAATTTTTACTTCACCGTTAGCATCTTTTAAATTTCTTCTTAATTCAGTAAATTCAGCAACTGTTAATCCTTGATAAGAGAAGATAATTACAGACTCAGAAGCCCTAATTTTATCACTTATTTCAGAAACAACTGCAGCCTTTGCTTCAAGAATTTTCTTACTTGCCATAGTTTTTTCCTTTCTACAAATTTTATATAAAAAAGCTTTCCAATCAGGAAAGGATAAAGATTTTACTCTTTAATTTCCCTCGGTAAGATTTATTTTTATACTTACTGTCTTTGGTATTTAAGGCTTTTTTAACTTATTTAATAATTAGATTCCAAATGAATTTTTATCTAATTTAATTCCAGGTCCCATTGTAGATGCTACAGAAATATTTTCAATGTAGTTTCCTTTAACAGTAGATGGTTTAACTTTAACAATTGTATTATATACATATGTTAAATTTTCTAGTAATTGTTCTTCAGTAAATGAAACTTTACCAATAATTGTATGAACATTTCCAAATGAATCTGTCTTATAAGATACCATACCTTTTTTGATATCTTCAACAGCTTTAGCCGTATTCATAGTAACAGTACCAGTCTTAGGGTTTGGCATTAAACCTTTAGGTCCTAAAACACGACCAATTCTACCAAGTTGAGCCATCATATCAGGAGTAGCAACAATAACATCAAAATCAAACCAATTTTCATTTTGGATTTTTTCAATCATATCAGTATCTCCAACATAATCAGCACCAGCATTCTTAGCAGCATTAGCAGCTTCACCCTTAGCAATAACTAAAACTTTTTTAGTCTTACCAGTACCATTAGGAAGTACAAATGAACCTCTTAATTGTTGATCAGCTTTTTTAGTATCTAAATTTAGCTTAATGGCAACTTCTACAGTACTATCAAATTTAGTAGTAGCAGTTTCTTTAACTAGCTTTATAGCTTCTTCTTTTGAGTATAATGTGTTCTTATCTACTTTTTTAGAAGCTTCCACATACTTTTTGCCTTTTTTCATACTAATTTCCTTTCTAATTGTGGTTTATTAGCGGAATGGAATTTATTTATTTGTAATTACTTTTCTTCTGATTCTTCAGATTCGTTTGCTTTATCGTTAATTACTTCAACTTCACCCATAGTTGCATTCTTATTAGCTTCTTCAGCAGCCTCTAATTCAGCTTCACGCTTTGCAGCTTCAGCTTCTTCTAAAGCAGCTTCTTTTCCTTGTTCAGCTAGTTCTTTATCATTTAAGCCTTTAATAGCGACACCCATATTACGAGCAGTACCTTCAACGATATTCATAGCAGCTTCTAAAGTATAGCAGTTTAAATCAGGTAACTTAGTTTCAGCAATTTCCTTTAATTGATCAACAGTTAAAGTTGCAACTACCTCATTAGCACCCTTTGTACTACCTTTTTGAATCTTAGCAGCTTTCTTAATTAAGAATGGAGCTGGTGGAGTTTTTAAAACAAAATCAAATGATCTATCATCATAGATAGTGATAACGCATGGAAGAACATCTCCCATTTTATCTCTCGATGCATCATTAAACTTTGAACAAAAATCTTGTAAATTGATTCCTGCTGGTCCTAACACAGTACCTACTGGAGGAGCTGGTGTTGCTTTACCGGCTGGAATTTGTAACTTAATTCTTTTTACGATTTCTTTTGCCACGAAAAACACCTCCTATAAAATATTTGACGCGTAAGTGGTATGGGCATTCCGCACTCCCCTCCACTTGATGCCTTACATATTAATTCGATATTGAATTTGTAACATATGTAATCGATAATGATACTACCATAGTAATTAGAAAAAATCAAGCACAAAATTATCAATTTTTGCTAAAAAAGTCCTTTAACTTTAATACTAAGAATAGTAAACTAATCGCTACTCGATATTATAAAACTTTATTACTTAATATTAAAAAAGAACAACCAAAAAGGTTATTCTAATTCTAACTAATTTTGCTTACTTGGTTAAGTTCAACTTCAACAGGAGTTTCTTGACCGAATAAATCAATTAAAACATTTAAGCGATTATTTTCTAAGTCAATGGTATCTACACTACCCATCATTCCCTTAAATGGACCGTCAACAATATTAACTTTATCACCAACTGCAAGTTCAGATTTAGCATCAATTCTTGACATTCCCATATCGGCTAAAATACGATCAATTTCTTGAGGCAATAAAGGAGTTGGTTTAGCCCCCTTACCACTTGAACCAATGAACCCAGTTACGCCTGGAGTATTTCTAACAATATACCAAGACTCATCAGACATTTTCATTTCTACTAAAATATAACCAGGAAACATCTTCTTTTGTTTTTCTTTTTTTACACCATTTTTTACTTCAACTTCGGTAGTCTCTGGAATAACAATTCTAAAGATATTATCTTGTAACCCCATTGATTCTATTTTAGATTCTAATTTTTCTTTTACTTTATATTCATGTCCACTATAAGTGTTAACAACATACCATTCTTTTTCCATTAAACTAATGCCCCCTTAATTAATGATAAAATTAAATTCAAAAGAGAAAAATAACCTGCCAATACTAGGCAAAAAACTATAGTTGCACAAGTATACTTAAAAATGTCCTTAATTTTTGGCCAACTTACTTTCTTCAATTCAAATTTTACAGCACTTAAATATGAATCTTTATTTGTTTTCTTTTCTTTTTTTGTCATAACTTAACCTCATACTATTTATTACTCAAATAGTAAAAATTCTTTCTTCCTTTATCTGATAATTTATTGTCAACTGATCAGATTTTTTAATTGAAATTTATTTCTAAATATAACTTTAAGTCATAGATTTAATATAAATTTCTAAAATAAAAACGCCAATCAGCGCACCACAGTTAAAATATACTATAAACAATGTAAAAATGCAAGTACTTTCCATTAACTTTTTTCACTTATAATTGGCTTCAAATCCTAGTATAACCCTGTTTTTAATATATCTTTACATTTTCTTCTAATTCGCTGAACAGTATTACTAACACTACTTAAACTCATTTTTAAAATTGATGCTACTTCTGGCTTAGTATAGCCGTAAATCAAAAGTTGAAATACTTCCCCTTCACTAGGTGTCAATATATTAAGACATTGGGTCGTAACATTTTCAATATTTTCTCTAGAAGTAATATTATTCAAAGGATTATTTTTATTATCATCACCAATCAATTCTTGTAAAGACATCTTATATTTATCATCATAAATATAATCAATTGATAATGAATCTTTAATAATTTTGCTTTTCTGCGTACCACCTTTTTTTAAAACATCTCTAATTCTTCTTTCAACACACATTGTTATAAAAGTTGGCAAACCAGTGTTCTTAGCTTCATCATATTTTGCTAAAGCATCAGCAAACCCCAGCAACGCTTCTTGATAAAAATCTTTATACTCAAGTCCTAACTTATGACAATAAGGAACATATTTTTTTACTATAAGCGCAATAATATAATGATACTTTTCATACAAAATATCTTTAGCATCTTCATTTTCTTCTCCTAATAAATATAATAATTCATTGTCATTTGTAACTTCATATTCATTATAATTACTTTTCATTAACGAAACACAATGTCATAAATAAGAATAGCTGCTGCCACCGATGCATTTAAACTATTGACATGTCCTTTCATAGGTAAGGAAACAATCTCATCACAATTTTCTCTAACTAATCTTGATAAACCATTGCCTTCACTACCAACTATTAATAAAACTTTATCGCTATAATCACAAGTCTTACAAGAAACGCCATCAGCCTCAGCCCCATAAACGAAAAATCCATTATCTTTAAAATCATTCATAACTTTAACTAAATTATTAACTCTAGCAACATTAACGTATTCTAAAGCCCCCGTTGAAGTTTTCATAACCGTTTCATTAATATCGACACTACGATCTTTAGGAATAATAATTGACTGCACGCCAGCAGCTTCACAGGTACGAATAATTGCCCCAAAATTATGAGGATCTTCTAAATGATCTAACATAACAACCAATGAATCATTATACATTGTTTTATAATCGGTATAATTATAATCGTCAATAATAGCCATTATTCCTTGATGATTGCCCTTAACCATTCTATCCATTGCCTCTTTAGAAACCGATTCAAATTGAATCTTATTTTCTCTAATTGACTTCATAATACGCTCATCTTTCATATTACTAGTAATATAAAGCTTTTTTACTTTTTTAGGATTAGATAAAACTTCATTTAAAACATTTTTACCATAAACTTTCATACTTAAAAACTTCCTCCATAATTTCTTTTATTCGACTTTCCTTTTCATTATAATATAGATACCCAAACAAACATTCAAACCCAGTAGCAATCCGATAGGTTACAATATCCGCATGTTTAGCCTTACTACCATGAGCATTTCTACCCCATTTAATGATTTCTTCCTCTTCCGAGGTTAAAAAGCCAAATTCACTTAATTTTTCATAGATTTTCCGCTGACTAACCGCACTTACATATTTAAGACTTTCTTTTTGCAAATCTTTTAATTTACAGATATTTTTACTTATCAAAAATCTTCTTACATAAAATTCATAAATACAATCGCCAAGATAAGCATAGATTAAAGGACTTTTCATTTCACATCACGCCCCAAATATTACCACATATTTTTTTAAAAGTAAAACTATTTTCATAAATTTCTACTTTTAATTTTTTAAAGATGCAGCAACATTCAAAGCCGCTTCGGCTCCACTAGCCATTGCCATTATTATCTGATAATATTCTCTTTTAATACTATCACCAACCGCATATAAACCATTAACTTTAGTTTCATAATTTTTATCAACAATAATGTAGCCATTATTATCAAAGATATCAAAGTCCTTTAAATAAGATATATTAGGTTCATAACCGATATAAATAAATAAACCAGTTACCCTTAATTCTTCCTTATCATTTAAAATTACACTCTCTAATTTCTCATTTCCATTTAACTTTGTTACCTTTGTATTATAAATAATTTCTACATTTTTATATAGTTTCAACTTATTCTCAAGTTCCTTTTCTATATGTAAAGAGTCTTTTCTAACTATCATATATATTTTATATGCAAATTTAGCTAAATACATCGTCTCCTGAACCGCTGAGCGACCAGAACCAATTACCGCAATTGTTTGATTCTTAAAGAAAGCCCCATCACAAACAGCACAATAACTAAGGCCTCTTCCTAAAAATTTTTCTTCATTAACTAATCCTAGTTTTTTAGCTTTACGCCCACTAGCAATAATTATTTTCTTCGTTTTATAATCCTTTTTTTCACCCTTAATCTCAAAAAAATCATTCTTCTTTTCTATACTTAATACTCCATCTAATTTATACTCTATTTCTAAACTATTTAGATGCTCATAAAGTTTATAAGAAAAATCAGCCCCACTAATACCATACATTCCCGGATAATTATCAATTCTATCAATATAATTAATAATCCCTCCAGGCATATTTTTTTCTAAGCATAATACTTTTAATCCGCTTCTTTTAGCATAGATAGCCGCACAAATCCCAGCTGGACCTAAACCTACTATTATTAAATCATACATTCAAAATCACCTAAAATCTAATGTCTTTTTCCTCTTCTTTATTATATAAAGATTCATTTTTGTCTTTACGACTATTAATCATTAGCCAGAAAAGCCCAATTATAAACATCAAAGCCGATACAATTTGAGCCACTTTAAAACTACCGAGCATCAAAGAATCAGTACGTTTGCCTTCAATAAAGAAACGCCCAATCCCATACCACATTAAATAAGTAGCGCTTAAAGTTCCAATTTTTGTTTTCTTGCTTTTCCTAATTATAAGCATAATTATAAAGCCTAATATGCACCATTCTGATTCATATAAGAACGTTGGTTCATAGTAAACGCCATTGATATTCATTCCATTAATAATAAACTCTGGGATATATTTTTTCTGTAACGCTAAAAAAGTAGTCGCCGGACCATGAGCTTCCCCATTAAAGAAGTTTCCCCAACGCCCAATTGCTTGAGCTAATAATAAAGATGGACAAACAAAATCTAAGACTCTTGCTAAAGAAACATCGTATTTCTTACAATACAAACACATCGTAATTAAACCAGCAATTAGGCCACCATGAATAGCAAGACCACCTTCCCAAATATATAATGCCGAAATTGGGTCACTAGCATAAACACTCCAATTAAAAATAACATAGTAAAGTCGTGCTCCAATTATCCCAAATATAAGCGCATAGAAAAACATATTAAAAAGAAAATCTGTATTAAATTTTAATCTCTTAGCCTCTTTTTCAGCAACCACATAGCCAAGTATTACGCCTAATAAAATTAATACCGAATACCATCTTATCTCGAAATTTCCAATTGTAAAAAGCACTGAATTCATCTTTATTCCTCTTTTCTTCTCCTTGATTATATCAAAAACATATCTGTTTTACCAGAAACATTTTTCTAAGACAATTTAAATATAGCATATTTATTTTCTAAAGTGTCGCCTAAAAAGCGACAATTACATTATTTAAAATTTTCTTAAAAATTTTTCCATCTTTTAAAGATGTATCACTCTACTATAAGCGCTTATGAGTCAGAAAAGACTCTAATACTAACTATATTTGCTTATCAACCTTGTCTTAAATATCATATTTCTTTAGAATGGTTATGTGAAAATAACTAGTCTTTTTATTGGCATCACGAAAAAGTCAAAACTTTTATTCCGAGAAAGTCAAAACTCAATTACAAAAAAGTCAGAAGATTTAGATAAAAAGTCAGAAGATTTGGATAAAAAATTAAATGATTTAGCTAAAGAAAAAGAAATTGATAAATTTATAAATATTACAAACCTACCGATAAAGATTGAGAAAAGATAATTAAAGAAATTAATGAAAAGCTAAAAAATAGATACTAGTCATTAAGATTGTATAACTAATATCTATTTTTATTTATTATATAATATGAATATAATTTATATTTTTTACACACGATACTTATCATCTAAATATTTTTTTAAATATTGACCGGTATAAGACTTAGGATTTTCAGCCACTTCTTCAGGAGTACCAGTACATACTATCTCACCGCCACCGGCTCCACCTTCAGGACCTAAATCAATAATATAGTCGGCTACTTTTATAACATCTAAATTATGTTCAATAACAACAACAGTATCACCATTATCTACAATTCTTTGTAAAATAACTAATAATTTCTTAATATCATCAATATGAAGTCCGGTAGTTGGTTCATCTAAGATAAATAAACTCTTACCAGTTGGCTTCTTTTGTAATTCTTTGGCAAGCTTTACTCGACCAGCCTCCCCACCAGATAAAGTGGGAGCTCCTTGACCTAATTCAACATAAGACAAACCAACATCCATCATAATATCTAAAGTATTCTTAATCTTAGGAACATTGCTAAAGAACTCTTGAGCTTCTTCCACACGCATTTTCAAAATATCAGCAATATTCTTTCCCTTATAAGTAATACTTAAAGTATCTTTATTATACCTCGTACCATGGCAAACTTCACAAGGAACATAAACATCAGGCAAGAAATGCATTTCTATTTTCTTAACCCCATCACCATAACAAGCCTCACAACGACCACCTTTGACATTAAATGAGAATCTTCCTTTATCAAAACCACGAATCTTAGCCTCTTTAGTTTGCGCCAGTAAATCTCTGATATCATCAAATAAGCCTACATAAGTAGCGGGATTACTTCTTGGAGTTCTGCCAATCGGATCTTGCGATATCTGAACAACTTTATCAATCTCATCAATTCCCTTTATCTTTTTACACTTACCAGGGAAAACTTTCGACTTCGGATAAATATTTTTAAATACTGACTTATAAAGAATTTCATTAACTAAAGAACTCTTACCAGAACCAGATACCCCTGTTACACAAACAAACTTACCTAACGGAATTTTAACATCAATATTTTTTAAATTATGTTCCGTTGCTCCCTTAATTTCTAAGAACTTTCCATTACCTTTTCTTCTTACTTTAGGAACGGGAATAAAATATTCTCCAGACAAATATTTACCAGTTAAAGAGTTCGGATTTTTCATTACTTCTTCGGGTGTCCCCGCAGCCATCACTCGGCCTCCCTCTTTACCAGCTTTCGGTCCAATATCTACCAAGTAATCGGCAGCCAGCATCGTATCACTATCATGTTCAACAACTACTAAAGTATTACCAAGACTAACCATCTCTTTTAAGGAACTAATTAACTTATCATTATCTCTTTGATGCAACCCAATACTAGGTTCATCTAAGACATATAAAACCCCACTTAAACGACTCCCTATCTGCGTAGCTAATCTAATTCTTTGTAATTCCCCACCAGACAAAGTTCCTGCCATTCTATCAAGAGTTAAATAATCTAACCCTACATTCTTTAAAAATTCTAATCTATTAAGAATCTCTTTTATAATCAATTTACTAATCTCTTGTTGTTCTGTAGAAAGCTTTAAATTTCTAATAAATTCTAATAAGTTTCCAACACTCATCTGCGTCATTTGATAAATATTCTTCTTATTAATGAAGACATTTAAAATACCTTCTTTAAGACGAGCCCCTTGACAAACAGGACAAGTTAACTCCATCATATAATTATCTAACCATTCTCTAATCCAACTACTAGAAGTCTCTATATATCTTCTTTCTAAATTAGTAATAATACCCTCATAATAATCAGTCGTAAAACGCTTATTTCCATTCTTAGCCGTATATTCAAACTTTAATGGTTCATCACTCCCATACAAAAGAATTTGCTTTTCTTTCTTAGTTAATTCTTTATAAGGTTTATTCATATCAATATGATAATAATCACAAGCCGTTTTAACATTAGTATAAAATATATTCGTATCATCTTTTAAAGTCTGAATAGCTCCTTCATTAATAGAAAGACTCTTATCAGGAACCAGCAAATCTTCACTAATTGCCGTCTTAAAACCTAAACCTTTACACTCTGGACAAGCTCCAAAAGGAGCATTAAAAGAAAACATATTAGGCTCTAAATCAGGCAAGGAGTAATTACATTCAATACAAGCAAATTTCTCACTCCAAAGAATTTCTTCCCCATCAATTACATGTATTAAAACCATCCCATCAGCTAATTTAGTCGAAGTCTCAATAGCCTCAAAGACTCTTGACCTCTCTTCTTTAGAAAGCACAATTCTATCAATGATAACTTCAATAGTATCCTTAACATTCTTTTCTAGAGTTATCTCTTCATCTAAACTATAAACAGTCCCATTAACTCTTACTCTTGAATAACCTTCTTTTCTTAAATCATCTAAAATGTCTTTATGAGTTCCTTTTTCATTTCTAACGATAGGAGCCATTATTTCTAATTTAGTACCTTCTGGCATATTCATAACTTTATTAGTCATCTCTTCAATACTTTGATGTACTATTGGTGTATGATGATTAGGACAATAAGGAGTACCAATACGAGCATATAATAGTTTTAGATAATCATATATTTCCGTAACTGTTCCTACCGTACTACGAGGATTATTATTAGTAGTTTTCTGATCAATAGCAATACTAGGACTCAAACCCTCTATCGAATCAACATCCGGCTTTTCACTACCTCCCAAAAACTGTCTCGCATAACTAGATAAACTCTCTACAAATCTTCTTTGTCCCTCAGCATATATCGTATCAAAAGCTAATGAACTTTTCCCTGAACCAGACACCCCAGTCATAACAATTAAAGAATTCTTTGGTAAATCTAAATCAATATTCTTTAAGTTATTCTCTCTTGCCCCTCTAATAATTATCTTATCATTTTTCATCTAATCACCCAACTTCGTTATTATTCTATCATAGAAATTACAATGTCGACATAATTCTTCGCATTTCTTTTGATTTTTAAACCCCTCTACCATCTTTATAACTTTCTTACTCTTTAAAATATCTTCCAACTCATCTTGATAAATATTTCCTAGTCTTAAATAGCCATTATAATCTAGGCAACACGGAACAATATCCCCATTAACTAAGACTCCTAAATGACTCCTAAGTCCCATACAAGAACCATCTTCATTATAATAATCATTCTCTAAATCCGGCCAAATAAAAGGAATATCCTTATCTAAATAAATATTATCACTTATCTTATTATTATCTTTAAGACTAACTCCATAATAGTTTTCTATTCTCTCTAGAACTTTATTCATCTTCACTTGTTCATTCCATATTCTAAAGACAATAATAGTCCCACTCTTTCTTAACTTATCAACACTCTTAAATATAGTCTCTAAATACTTATCTACCTCTTCCATACTCTTAATAGCTTGTAAAGATATATTAACTCTCCGGATATTCTTATTATTCTCAATTTTCTTAATTAAATACCCATTAGTCGTAATATTTACCTTGTATTTTAGACTAGCCATATCAATAAGTTCATTAATCTTACTATGTACTAAAGGCTCTCCCATCAAATGAAAATATAAACTATCTGTATAACCTTCTAACTTATCTAAGATAGTTTTAAAGTTTTCTAAAGTTATCTCTTCTTTAAGTCTTTTATTTCCCGGACAGAAACTACACTTTAGATTACATATATTCGTAATTTCTACATATATCTTCTTAAATCTTTTCTTCATAAATACCCCATGTCCCGGTTATTGTAACATATTCTTTATCTTTTTGGAAAAAAACTTCTTTAAGACTTGCTTTTCTTAAGAATCTTCCCTATCCTATTATATACTTAAGATATTATCCTTCTAGGAATATTTTCATTATTATATATAAGATATTTTTTCTTCTTCTGATATAAAATATCTCAATCAATTTTTATTTTTCGGTGATTTGTAGATTTTTTAAATTTTAAAGAATTATCATCAAATTTTCAAGACATAAAAATTTACTAAAGAAGTGTTATTATTCACGTTTACAATTAATGATAATTCTATTATAATATAGATAGAAATGGTAGGATAATTATGAATAATATTAAAAAAATAAGAATAAAAAGAAAAATAACTCAAGTTGACTTAGCGAAAGTTATTAATGTGAAACAGGAAACAATCAGTGCTTATGAATCAGGTAAAGCCCAACCTAGTTGTGATGCCTTAATTAAAATTGCTGATTATTTAAACACTTCCTGTGACTACTTACTAGGGCGTATTGAAGATGACTCTCCTCTTACTGGTTATAATATTAAGAGTATGAATCCCAAGACTTATAAAATGATTAATAACTTCTTAATGTTAAAAGACCGTGAAAAAGATGAATGTCTATGGTATAGTGAAGCTATTAGAAAAAGAGATCTTAACTAATGATTTTTAAGTGCCCTAACTGTGGTTATGAAAACAAATTAAATTCTACTGGTAAATGTGAAGCATGTCCAAACTTTGTTATCCCAGAAATGCAGGATTTCCTAAACCTTGATGAATATTTAGATGGATTATTATCAAAATCTTCCATCGAACTAAGCTCTCGTTTGATTCATCTTTATTTCTCTGATTTAGAAAATCCCAAATTAATTCAAGTTAAAGAAAAATTCCATCTAGAGGATTTAATTGAAGAAGCAAGCACCAAATTCTATGTTAATGTCGATGATAATAAGTTAGACCAAACCACCAAGGACATTATTAACGCTTTAATTAAGTATGATTCCAAAATGTCGGAAATAATTGAACTTTTCCATGACAAAATGTATTATATAATTCTAAATGCTGGTCAAGACTACCTAGATTATGATAACTATATAAAATTTCTTCGTATCTACATAAACTGTCTTGGTAATATTATTAATCTAAAAGATGTTAACTTCTTCTTTTCTGATGAAAAACCAGATAAAGACAATAATATAACTCTAGGAGCAAGCGCCACTGAAAAAACTATTTATTTAAATAAAGCCTTTGTCAGTAGAATCTATAATCGTAAGACTTCTTGCTTACTTCTTATAAACACAATAATCCATGAATTAGTCCATTCCCGAATCACCAATGATTTAAGCACTTGTCAAATCGATAAGAATTTAAACAATACCATAGAATTTTGTATCACCAGAGCTTGTCGTCTCTTATCAGAATTCTATAAATATGATTTATATAAAGGTGATAATTATCGTTATAATTATGAAGAAGCCAATGCTATTAATGATGCTAGAGGATATGTAGAAAGATTAATTACTTCCCTAGGACCATTAATAAGTCCTAAAGAGATTAATTCCTATAAGGAAAAAATGTACATTAATTTTCGGAATTCTAATGAAACAATTTATACAATGAATTTTAAAGATGGTTCTACATTATCAGTTGATGACTTTCCCTTCGATAAACTACCTAGTGGTAAAACTTTCTTAGAAAAAAGACAAACCAATAATCCCACAGAAAATATTCGTACCCACGAAATGCTAGATTTATTAATCGAAGAAAATCCCAATATCTTAATTCTGCCCAGATATCGTCTACTAAATCTTATCTATCTAAATGATAATGGAACCGTTAGAAGAAAAACCATCCCTGAGTTAGAAAGTGATATCAATAAGACAAATAATCCTTATTTAAAGAATTATCTAACTACCCAAATAAAGTATTTAAAAGATAAAGAACCCCAACCTACGAGATAGAAAAAAATCTATCTTTTTTTGATAGACTAATTAAGTAAAATAATTGAAATATTTAAAGCTCCGGCAATAAGTAACCACAAAATGTAAGGTATCTGTAAGTAAGCTGCCAAAGGTTTTAACTTATAGAACTTAACAATCATAATCGCTACTAAGACAATTAAAAGAAGTAACCATAAAAGGGCAAAAGTTAACCAGCCTAGTCGAAAGAAAAATAGCGACCATAAAGTATTAACAAGTAACTGAGCTGAGTAAAAGAAACAAGCTCTTTTCTTAAACTTCTTATCCGTCTTATTACAACATATTAAGTATGATGATATACCCATTAATATATAAAGTATAGTCCATACTATTGGAAACACTAGAGGAGGTGGAGTAAAAAATGGTTTCTTTAGAGTTTTAAAACTACTCATATTACCCCCTAATAAAGAACCTAAAAATCCAGCTACTAAAGCAAAACCAATAAATAAGAACAACATCTTATAATTAATTTTTTTCTGATTAAAACTATTATTTTTACTATTACTCATCAAATTCACCATTATTAGTATATACAAAATTCTAAAAATTATTTATAATACCACCGTCTATAATACTCGTAATGATATCTTAGGAAAATATAATATTAACTTAGAAAAGCTTAATCTTTTAAAACAATTGATTAAAGAAATCAATGGAAAAGTAGTGTTTATTTCTGCCCTACGTTATGATGAAGATTTTTTAGAACTAGCTTATACTCTAACTGAAATGGATATTCAAATTGATGGCAGAACTCCTAGTATAAATGGTAATAAAAGTCTAGAGATATTATCTTATCTAACTGAGCATAATATTTCTAATTACTTAATTCTAGAAGATGACGAACTACTAGATATCCCGGAAATTCAAGAACATTTAATTGAAACTCCAACTGATGATGGTCTACAAGATTATCTAGTCGAAGAAGCTATTACCCAAGTTAAAAAAAATAATAGAAAAAGACTAATCTCTAAGAAATAATTATCTTTTAACCTTTCTCTCTTGAATACGATAAACTATTTTTAAAGATAACTTTGTCGAAATAAACCTATTAAAGAATAAACCTAGTCTTACTGATAAACCCGGTACTATAATTAATTTATTCTTTAGAGTCTTGTCGATAGCATACTTAGCTACTTGATAAGACTTTTTTTCTTCAATATTAAATTTTCCCCCTGCTACTTTATTAAATTCTGTTGCTACTGGTCCTGGACATAAACAAGATATCTTAACGTTGCTTTTTTGATGTCTTAATTCCTCATATATAGCTAAACTAAACTTTAAAACATAATTCTTAGTCGCATAATAAGTATTAAGACGAGGTCCTGCCAAAAATCCTGCTGATGAAGCCACATTAAGTATCTGCCCCTTATCCTTCTTATAAAAGTCTTTTAAGAATAACTTTGTCAAAATATGCACAGCCTTAACATTAAGATTAATCATTTCTAATTCTCTAGTTAAACTAGTCTCTGTCGTTAATCCAAATAACCCAAAACCAGCATTATTAATTAGTAAATCAATACCTTTATCCTTAGTCATCTCATATAACTTATAACAATTTTCCTCAATTCCTAAGTCTAAAGAAATAATCTCTACCGAAGTCTTTAATTCTTCTTGTAACTCTTTTAATCTTTCCGTTCTTCTAGCTACTAAAACTAAATCCCAGTCTAAGGATGCTAAATACCTAGCCATATCTCTTCCTAATCCACTAGAAGCTCCTGTTATTAATGCTTTCATATGTACCTACTTTCATCTTTAGTATATCATATTTCCTTAATATCATTTATAATTATCTTGGTGATAATATGTATCTTGTTTATTATTATTTATTTATAAATATCGTTAGTCTATTCCTCTATTCTTTAGATAAATACTTAGCTGTTAAAAGAAAAAGACGTATTTCTGAAAAAACTCTTCTTCTTTCTACTATTCTCGGAGGAATAATAGGTACTACTATAGGAATGTATCTTTTCCATCACAAGACTAAAAAGTGGTATTTTAAGTTAAATATAGTCTTAAGTATTGTTATTCATCTTTTATTATTTTATCTTTATACGTCTCAATTAGCTCAAGTTTTTTATTAAACTAGTAGTCTAAATATCAAGCAAGGTTTCTATATCTTTTAAAGACAGATCAAGCTTTTTAGCTATCTCTTTATTATCATATAGCCAATATAATTTTTTAATTTTATCTCGATAATAAACCTTAGAATATAAATCAATATTATCTTTATTGTGGGACAAATTATAAACAGCATCAGTTAATATTTTACCATTTTCTTTTCCAAGAAGAGTCTCTGATAGCTTCCGAAACTCCGATAAAGAATTAGTTGTAAATAATTGACACCATTTTTGAATATTTTCTTCCCTTTTATTTAGAAATTTATAAGAACTGTTACGACTTAAACCCATGGAAATATAAAAAGTAACATTATCATCTTCAGTATCGACAATACCATCTTCATCTCGCATAACACAAATGGCAAGCATTCTACTCCTATTTGTATGCTTATTTTGAAAGTGAATTTTTATGATTGAATTGGCTGTATTTTTAATACCATCCAATCTTGTTCTAACTCCCGTATCGGTCATTAATTTGACATACTGATCACAACCGTTATATTTATACATTAAATTAACACTGCATAAATAATTTTCATCACTTAAATAAGTAATATAATCAGCAATATCTTTTTCATTTCGATTGAAAAGTGCCGCTAAAAGTTTATTTAACGCAAAACCATATTTTTTATTTCCAAAAATTTGACAAAAAATAAAATCATAATAAAGTGGTATAATTTCATCTTCTAAAATTTTTCTTGGTTTAATTATATAAGTATTTTTTCTCATATTGTAATTTGCCTCCTCTTGCATTTATGATATTTGCCAGACATCAATTTGATAATATCATATTTAATTTTTTTTGTCTAGTAAAATTTACGGATTATTTAAAATTAATTTTTACAATAGTATCGAAAAAAGAGCCATCTCTGACTCTTAGATTACCGCTGCAAGCTGTGGATACATTTGTTTCTTTCTTGATACCATACCATCAAGATATGTACCTTCTACTAAATTACTATCTTTATAAGCTTCTTTAATTAAATCATCATTACCAGTACTATAAATGACATATGAACCATTCTTCACAGGATCAGTAACAAATAAAACTGCTACTTTATAATTATTTCTAACGCACATATCATCTAAATGTTCAATGTACTTAGACATATCTTTAGCTATTTCTTCAAAATCCATAGTCATAACTTGTCCTATCCCTAAAGAAACATCTCCTAGTTTAAAAGTCTTAAAGTCCTGTTCAACTATCTCCGGAATAGTCATTCCTTTAATAGATGAACCAGCTTTTAACATAGCCATCCCATATTCTTGAATATCTAAATTAGCAATAGCAGCTAATTTACGAGCTACTTCTACATCCATATCCGTAGTCGTTGGACTCTTTAATAATAAAGTATCTGATAGAATAGCACTTAACATTAAACCAGCAATATCTTCAGGAATTTCAATATTATTTTCTTTATAGATTTGATAAATTAAAGTACAAGTACAACCCACCGGCATTGATCTAAATTGAATTGGCATTTGTGTACCTAAGTTACCTAAATTATGATGATCAATTATTTCCATAATATTAGCTTCTTCTAACCCATCAACACTTTGAGCTGGTTGATTATGATCAACTAGAATAACATTATATTTCTCATAGTTATTTTGATCTATTAATCTTAACATCCCAATACAAGTATTATCTTGATCAACTATTGGATAGTTAGTATGACCATACTTATTGGAAATACTAACAAAATTATCACGATAATCAGAAGCATTAAACTTAATTGGATTGGGATTAATATTAACAGTCTCAATATAATTACATAACTTCATTCTATTAGCAGTTGCATAAGTAGAATCTGGAGTACTAATTATATTAACTCTATTCTTCTTAGCTTTTTCTAATAACTCTTCAGGGAATACTCTATCTCCTACAATAATAATTAATTTAACACCCTTATCAATTGCATAATCAATGATATATTGTCTATCAGCTACTATTAAAATATTACTATTATCAAGTTCTACTCTCTCAGTAAAAGTCTTACTCTTATAAGCTGCTGCTATTATATTACCCTTTATCTCATCATCAAATCTTAATATTTCTTTACCATCTAATACTTCTAAAATATTATCATAAGATGTATTTAATTCATATAAATCACCTTCTATAATATTCTTAGCCATTTCTTTAACATTTATATATCCCTTTAATTTATGATTCTCATCTACTAAAGGTAATCCTGTTACTCCTAATCTTTGTAACTCTTTAAATGTCTTTTCTATAGATGTATGTTCATTAATATACGCCTCTTTAAGATAAGCCATATCTTTAATTTCTACTTTTACATCATTAAGATATCTAGGTTCATCTATTTTAAAATAATCTAAGACAAACTTAGTCTCTTTATTAATATTTCCTAATACCCTAGGTTCAGTCTCCCAACCTAACTTATTCTTTAGATAAGAATAACTAATTGAAGCACATACTGAATCTGTATCAGGCTTTTTATGTCCTATGACATATGTCTTCTTCATATAAATACACTTCCTCTTTGCTAGTGGTATTATAGCATAATTCCTCTTATTTAGTATATATCTTTCTTTATAATTTAAAAAGAATAATAAACACCTACCTCTCTTTAGTATTTATTATTCTTTAATCTCACGGATCTTACAAGTGGACAGTTTTTATATACACAAAAAAACAGGTAAAATCACCTTCTACCCGTTTCGTCTCTCTAAATTGATAAAACAACCATTTTTGGGTATCATTAATTTGACTATAAAAACGATAGATGGTTGTTTTATGTTTAAAGTATATAATACTCAAGAAGATATAGCAAGGGGATTATCTGATATTTTTCAAGAAATTATTCTTGATATCAGAAAAACTCAGTTAAAAATTATTCCTTACATTATTCACGGAATGATTATTTCTGAAAGACTTGATCATTCAGATATTGCCAAAGTTCTTAAAGGCGATTTTTCCCTTATTCAATTACAGTCTGTCATTAAAAGGATTAAGAGATTATTTGTTAACAAGCACTTTAATCCCTATGATTTTTACGATAAAATCATACGTTATGTTATTGCCAACTATAAGAAAAAACATAAGGGTAAACGAGTTCACATTGTCTTTGAACATATGTATGTAAAAGATCATTTTACGGTGCTTTTATTTTCTATGCGAGTTGGTAAGCAAGGCATTCCATTGTGGTTTAGATGCTTTGAGGGCAAGGATTGTCCTGAAGCTTTCAAAGAAGAACTTATAACTGATGGTATATCATATGTTGCTAGTCTTTTTGATGATGATATGGATTTAATTTATCTAGCTGACAGATGGTTTAATTCCACTAGTATTATAGAACATATAAAATCTCTTGGAAAAACCTATGTAATAAAACTCAAAAAGAATTTAAGCATCTTACATTTTGATAAAAAGGAAGGTCATAAAGTTTGGAAGACTTTAGAAGAACTTCCTAAATATAAATACCACGCTCAAATTTATAAAGATGTTGAACTTACTGAAAAATTGCATATTACTAACATTGTTATAAGTAATTCAGTAGATACTGATGAACCTTGGATACTTGCCACGAACAAGAATTCCACCCGTGCAATAAAGGATTATGGATATCGATTTGGAGGTATTGAATCTATTTTCAAAAATCAAAAATCTAATGGCTTTTATCTTGAAAACAGCATTGCTTGTACTCTAAAATACTTTAAATCAGAATACTGCTTTTCTTGTATTGACATTTTATTTTTGACAATATTAGGAACCGACTATGCCAAAAATATTTGACATTTACAAAATACTCGAAGTTATAAGAATACTAAAATTAGAACTCACATCACTGTACACGGAATTAAAACCAGAACTTTATCACTATTCAATACAGGCTTAACCTTATTTCATCGAGCCTTTGAATCATTAAAATATGTTCGTTTAAGCTTCCGATTCATCCTTTATGATACTTAGATTTTTCTAAAATTGGTACAAGAAAAATCAACCACCAGCTTAGCTGGTGGTTTTCATTTTACGCCTTATAAGGCTCTTATTACCACCTCGCTTAAAAGCGCTACAACAATCTGACACTTGCAAATTACTTATGGCTGCCCGTAAACGGGTCTATATTATCCA
>UQXO01000014.1 GCA_900545005.1 uncultured Mycoplasmatota bacterium
TACATTAAAAAGCACTAGTTTGATCTTTGAAAATCGAAAAAAATTATAAGAATTTACACACCAGTATTGACAAGGTCAAAGAAAATATATATTTAAGAGTAATTTTTTGATATAATTTATCTTGTAGAAAGTAGGTATTATGAAGATAAGTGTAGGTGTATCGAATAGACATTGTCATTTGACTAAAGAAGTATATGAAAAGTTATTTGGTAAGAGTGAATTAACTTTTAAGAGAGCTTTAAATCAACCAGGACAATTTGCATCAGAAGAGACAGTTATTATTAAAGGCCCTAAGGGGTCAATAGAGAAAGTTAGAGTCTTAGGACCTTTCCGCTCCTATAATCAAGTAGAAGTCTCTAAGACTGATAGTTATAAACTAGGAATTAATCCTCCGGTGAGAAAAAGTGGGCATTTAGATGGGGCTAGTGAATTAGAGATAATTGGGCCTAAAGATAAGATTACTCTTCCTTGTGGAATTATTGCTAATAGACATATACATATCTCGGAGGCTCTTGCTAAAGAGTGGGGAGTAGCTGATGACGAACCAGTCGGAGTGATTATAGATGGGGAAAAGAAAGGGATAATTGAAGCTTTCTTTAAGACTAGTAGTGATGGGTATTTAGAGATTCATTTAGATACTGATGATGCGAATGGTTTTATGTTAAAACAAAATGATACGGTAGAGATTAAATTTCAAAAGAAAAATTAGTCTCTTTTTCTTTGGAATTAAAAAATATCTAGACAAAGTAAAAAATTAATGATAAGATGCACTTACGAACGAAGTTGGTAGTATAATTATTAAGAAGTAAGTGGGTGAAGAGATGAAAATTGGTAATGTAGAGATAAAAAATAAAGTAGTAGTAGCACCAATGGCAGGGATTACTAATACTTCTTATAGAAAGATTTTAAAAGAGATGGGAGCGGGGCTAATCTATGCAGAGATGGTTAGTGATAAAGCTTTATGTTATCAGAGTAAAAAGACTTTAGATTTACTTAAGATGAGTGAAGAGGAAAGACCAATTAGTCAACAGATATTTGGTAGTGATGAAGAATCTTTTGTAGAAGCGGCTAAGTTAGTGGAAAAAATTCAACATCCGGATATCATTGATATTAATATGGGGTGTCCAGTTCCTAAGGTAGCAATTAAAAACCAAGCAGGGAGTGCCCTTTTAAAGAATCCGGAAAAGATTAAAAGAATAGTATCTTCTGTTGTTAAAGCTGTAAATGTTCCTGTAACAGTTAAAATCAGAGCCGGTTGGGATAATGAACATATTAATGCCGTAGAAGTGGCTAAAGTCTGTGAAGAAGCGGGGGCAAAAGCCATAGCAGTACATGGTAGAACAAGGTCTCAAGGATATTCGGGAACAGCCGACTGGTCTATTATTAAAAAAGTTAAAGAAGCGGTATCAATTCCGGTAATCGGTAATGGAGATGTTACTAGTTGTTATCTTGCTAAAAAGATGCTTGATGAGACTAATTGCGATGCTGTAATGATTGGAAGGGGACTACTTGGGAACCCATGGCTAATTAGAGATTGTGTTAATTATCTAGAGAATGGTGAAGAACCCAAGATAGTTACTAATCAAGAGAAAATAGAAATGATGAGATATCATTATAAGTTATTATGTGAAGATACCAATGAAATAAGTGCATCTTTAGAAATTAGAAGTCATATTTTATACTATTTAAAAGGGATGCCTAAGAGTAAGGAAATGAAGAATAAGATTTGTACTTGTAAGAGTAGTAAAGAGATATTTGCTTGTTTAGATGAATATGAAAACTACTTAAAAGAAAAGGATGAATTAGAGTGAAGAAGTTAAATATTATATATGAAGATAAAGAAATTTTAGTAGTTAATAAGCCTAGTAAGTTATTAACAGTAGGGACTGATAAAGAGCGGGAGAGAACTTTATATCACGAGGTTAGAGAGTATCTTCATAAGAAGAATCAAAAAGTCTTTGTTGTTCATCGATTAGATAAAGATACTTCAGGGATTGTTTTGTTTGCTAAGAATCCAAGATTAAAAGAGTTATTACAAAGAGATTGGTTAAGATATACTAGAGAATATAAAGCGGTGGTAGAAGGTAAACTTCCAAAGATTAAGGATACTTTAAGATTCTATTTACAAGAAGATAAGAATCATCATGTTTATGTTAGTGATAAGGGTTTATCTAGTGTTACAGAATATGAAGTCTTAAGTACTAATTCGACTCAGAGTTTATTAAGAGTAAGGATTAAGACCGGAAGAAAGAATCAAATAAGAGCTAGTCTTGCTTATATAGGTAATCCAATTGTTGGGGATAAGAAGTATGATGCGAAGATTAATTCTTTAAGTCGTTTAGGACTTCATGCAAGTAGATTAGTAATTAAGCATCCTATTACGGGTAAAGAGATGACTTTTATTAGTAAGGCTCCTAAAGTATTTTATTTAGGATTTAAAGATTATAACGAAGAATAAGATAGTCTATATGTCTAGTAAACATATAGTCTTTTTTGATTTTTTAGAAAAGTGTTAAATGGTTTACTTATTTAAAACTATAGCCTTTTTGAGATAAAAAAACATAGATTACTAGTTGCTTTGATAATGATTAATCTATGCTTTTTAAATACTTAATAATAATTGATTTTTATAGTATCTGAAATGTTTTGAAAAAGCCATTTTGCTATAGCGTTTGTTTTGATTATATGTTATTATTATAACCAGATACATTTGACTGTTAGGTGTTTTACTCTCGGTCCATATTTTAGTAAAAATACGGAGGGGAGGTGGTCCTAGAATGGAGAAAAAAGATGGAATTCTTAGTAATTCTAGCTATGCTTCTTGTCATCTTGGACGAAGTTATCAACTCTATCAAGAGAAAATAACCGTTTGCTTTATAAATAAAGTGAACGAAAAACACCTACGCATCGTTTGATGATAGGTGTTTTTCAAACATCAACAATGGACTGAGAAACATCTAACGCACAAAGTCAAATGTATCTCTTTTTATTTAAGAACAATCAAGTTCTTTCACTAGTAGTATATCATAAATTTTTTGATTTGCAAGTTTTTTGACCTTTAAAATTTTGCATACTACTAATATTAATATAGATAATTTTATGATAAATATACGTTTTACTGACATAATGTTAATTTTTTTAAATACCAAGTATTTTTAAAATTTTTATGAGAAAATAGTCACTTGTTGTAATAAAGATAATGAAATACTATTATTACAATTCTTTAGACTTATTATAGAAATAAAAAACAACCTCCGAAGAAGTTGTAATTAACATAAATGGCGCCTGATGTAGGACTCGAACCTACGACCTAACGGTTAACAGCCGTGCGCTCTACCGACTGAGCTAATCAGGCATCAATTACTAGTTAATTATATCCCTATTTAAGCCTATAAGTCAATATAAAATTAACTAGTTTCAGAAAAAAGTTTAATGCAATTTACCAATTGATAACTTTTGGCGCATAAGCGTAGCCAGAAAAGTTCTTTTTGGCCAGCAATAAAGTTTTATTTTGACTTTGTTCTCTTTTTGTTGTTAATTCATCGCGATGTGTATTAATATTAATTCCAGCAAAAGTCATACCTAAAGAAGATTTGATAATTCCAATAATCATATTTCTTGGATAATCTTTAGAAGTCTTTAGAATTTCTAAACTATCAGGATTTAAAGTATTTAGTTTAAGATTAGATATTTCTCTATTTTTAATATGATTATTCTTATATAAAGTAACATCGGTAATCTTTACTTCGTAATTAGTATGATCTTTACTACGGATTTCTATGGCGATATTCATAATACCATAAGTAAGATGATTAATTTTAATTTCCATAATATTTTCACTTCCCCTCGGGACTTCTTATTTTAACAGAATTATTTTTGATTGTCTAGATACTAGTTTTCTTGTATAATATTTTTGGTGAATTAAATATGGAAGAGAAAAATATAAGCTTTTTAGAAAGATATGCAGAGAATTTAGTAGATAGGAATTATATTACTGATCCAGCGATTGGCAGAGAAGAGGAAATTAAACAGATGATTTTAATTCTTTTGACACCGGAGAAATCTCCTTTATTAGTGGGTAAAGCTGGAATTGGTAAAACGGCGATTGTTGAAGGACTTGCTTATCGGATTAAGAATAATATGGTTCCTAATGCGTTGTTTGGATATGATTTATTTAAACTTAATGCTTCTTCAATTATTGGGGATTATGAGATTGCTGGGCAAAAAGAGACAAGAGTAGATGTTTTAATAAAAGAACTTGCTAAAAGAGAAAAGACTATTGTTTTTATTGATGAGACACATTTGCTTATTAAAGGAAATGATAGTGAGTCAGGGATGGACTTAGCTAATATCTTTAAAGCAGGGTTAGACCGTGGGGAAATTAAGATGATAGGAGCTACTACAACGGAAGAGTATGAGCAATATATTATAAGAGATAGGGCTTTCTTAAGAAGATTTCAAAAAGTTGATGTTAAGGAAGCGGACAGACAAACGACTATTAAGATTTTGATGGGAACTCTTCCAAAGATTGAAAAGCAAATGCATTTAGTTATGCCTTATACGGATTTTATTAAAGAGAAGATATTTGCTTTTATTGTGGATATGACGGATGAGTATAAAAGAATCTATGAGATTTCTTCGAGATATCCTGATATTTGTTTAGCTATTCTTTCTAATGCTTTTAGTTATGCTTTATTTGATAATACAAAAGAAGTTAGACTTAAGCATATTTATGAGGCTATTTGTAATACGAAGAGTGTTTATGAAGATTCCTTAAAGAAAGATATAGAGAAGTTTAAAGTAGAATTTAAAGATATAGCTTTAGAAGAAGGGTTAGATTTTAATAATATATAAGAAAAAAACTGATTACAAGATATCGTAGTCAGTTTTCTTTTGATTATTTATTTCGACAGAGGAAGTATCAGTGGGAGATTGGGTTTCAGGAGTGGTTAAGACTTCTTCTAAGTTACCACTAATGTTATTTATGACTTTGGCATCTTCTTCTTCTTTTTTCTTAGTTTTACCTAGTAGGGCATCTTTTAGTTCTTGTTCATCTTCCCCAAAGTCGCTTTCAACATCAATTATTTGGACAATTTCATCGAAGGTTGTATCACCACTGATAACTTTTTCTAAGCCATCTTGTAAAAGTGTAACGGTATGTCCTTTATCATAGACCATTTTACGTAAGTGTTCTTTAGTGGCATTATTGACGATGGCATCTCTGACATCTTGGTTTAACATTAAGACTTCATGGATGGCAATACGACCCATAAAACCATTGATACAATGTTTACAACCGACAGCTTCATATACTTCACTAACATCTAGTCCGAGGGCTAATTTAAAGACGGTTTTTTCATAGATGGTTACAGGGCGAGCCTTACGGCATTTAGGACAGAGCTTTTTGGCTAGTCTTTGGGCAATAACCCCTGTAAGAGCTGACCCTAAAAGGTAACGTTCAACATCCATATCTAGTAGACGTTCAATGGTATTAAGAGCATTATTGGTATGTAAGGTTGATAATACTAAGTGACCAGTAATAGAGGCACGAACGGCAATACGAGCGGTTTCATCATCACGAATTTCTCCGATCATTATAACATCGGGGTCTTGACGTAAGATACTACGTAAGGCGGCCGCAAAAGTTAAGCCGATTTCACTCATAACCTGAACCTGATTTAGACCGGGCATTTTCATTTCGACGGGATCTTCAACGGTAATAATATTAGTATCAACACGATTAAGTTTTTGTAACATTGAATAAACGGTGGTTGATTTACCGGAACCAGTGGCCCCGGTTACTAAGATAATCCCATTGGGAACGTTTATCATTCTTAAGACTTTATCATAATTAATCTTTGATAGACCAATGGTATCTAGACCGGCTAAACTTCTGGAGTAGTCTAAGATACGGATAACTATTTTTTCACCATCAACGATAGGTAAGGCAGAAACACGCATATCTAAGGGGGCATCATTATGAGTCATTTTAATAGCGCCATCTTGAGGAAGTCTTGTCTCGGTAATATTCATTCCAGAAATAATCTTAATACGAGTAGCTAAATTTTTCTTTACACTAGCAGGAACTTTTGCATATAAAATTAAATCTCCATCGACACGAATACGGACATTTAAAACATCAGGAGTAGGGTCAAAGTGAATATCTGATGCTCTTTTTTCGACCGCATCATTAATCATCTTATTGACTAAATCAACAACGGGAATTTTATCATATTCAAACTCTGTAAAGACATTATTAATCTTGGGAGTATTATCTTCTTGGGTAAATCTTAGATTACCATCATCTAAGACATCAACAACAGTACTTGTTTTATTATTTGTATCCATTCTTACCAATCCTTTATTCTAACTATTCAAATTATACTATAAAAATAATCTTCTTACAATAAAAATTCTTTTTACTAAAGGTAAAATAGCAGATAAATTAAGATTTTAGAAAAATTTTTCTGGTACTTGAAAAACCACAAAATATTGTTGACAAATAAGATAAAGATGTTAGAATATAAGACCTAAAGTTTAAAAACAAGAGGGATGTTTATGGAATATAAAATACCTAAGACAACACTAAGAGCATTCGTTGATTTATTAAAGAGTTTAGAAAGAAATCTAGCTAATTTAGAAGTTCTTTTGAGTAGTAAGCTACAGGAGATTAGTTATTCTTTTTTAGTGGCTTCTAAGGATCAGGATACATCGGAATATCAAAGAAATTATGAACTTTTTAGTAAGAGAATTAAGGGGACTAGAGAGTTAGAAGATTCGATTGAGGGGTTAATTTATAATTTATCTTCTGAGGATAAGAAGTATATTGATAATTTTGATGCGATTATGGCTTGTGTAGGGACTAATAATGTGTTTTTTACGATGTTAGTAATAGATATTCTAAGGAATAATGTTTCTTTAGGAAACTTTGATAAGTATAATATGGAAAGAGAAAAGATTTTAGTATCTTGTTTTGATGGGTATCTTCTAAAAGAAGGGGCTAGAGATTTATTTATCTCTAGTTATAAAGAATATCTTAAGAGTGGGCATGATTATTTAGAGTTTATCAATGGGACGAGGGTTGATAAAAAGATAATAGATAAACAACTTCATGTAGTAGAGGCTAGTACTTTAGAACTTCCTAAGATGTATGAAATCTATGTAAAGAGTAATGATTATAAAAAAGAGTATGTTTCTAATAAGACTAAGGCTTATACTAAGGAAAATAAAGTCCATGATTATATTGATGGTACGGGGGTAAAAAAAGTCTTAGATCCGAAAGTCTTTGATGAGTTATTAATTTCTAATGGATATAGTGATATGGCTAGATTTAGTTTAAATAGACAGATGATTAAGGCTATAGAGATGTTACCTTCAAAAGAAATAGATAAGTTAGTTCTTGGAAGAGTAAAATCTCTAGATATGGAGACTTCTAAGGAATTAGAAGGTCTTATGGAGAAGAAAAATGATGATTTAGAGATAAGTTTAGAGGCTATATATAAGTATTTCTTAACTATTTCAGGGATGGATATTATTATTGGGAGTAGGGAATACTTAGGATATGGATATTCAAAGGATGATTTAGATTTCTTCTTAATAGAAGAGATTAAGTCTCTAGAAGAAAGATATAATATTAGAAGAACTAGTATTAAAAAGGAGTTAGTATTATGAAATATCAAATACCAGATATAGCGATAGATGATTTTGTTAAGAGTTTAGATATAGCGATTAATTATTGTAAGATGTTAAAGAAGGGGGCTCATGATATCAAGGGATGTCGAGAGTTTTATGAGAACATGATTTCTTATATCGAAGAAATTAAAGAAGAACTTTTAGAGACTAGGGGAGAGTTTAAGTTAGATTTTAATTATTTCTTTATGATTTTTAGTTTAATAGAGGTTAAAAATCCTTTGGTGAATGCTTTGGTTTTAAAGATATTTAGTGATTCCGCTAAGAGTGGTTTAGCTAATAGAGGTATCTATGGTATAACAAAGATAATGGGTACGGAAGCGAATAAATCTTTAATGAGAATGGTTCCTTTTATTCTTAAGTATAAGATAAAGAAAGGATATGAAGATGAGTTTTTACTGGCTTATAAGGAGTATTTAGCGGATTGTGGTAGTATCTTAGGCGCTAATGCAGTGGTGTTTACGGAAGATAAGGATAATTTAAGGACTTTGGATATGCATCTAAAAGAAGTGATAGCTAGTAATGTTTCGACGATGATTAGTTATGTTTATAATTATGATAAAGATTATAAAGATTTAATTGAGATTAAAGATACTAGGGAAGAGAAGGTTATTAAGACTAATAATGCTAAAGCTTATACTAAAGAAAATAAAGTCTATGATTATATTAAGGGTAGTGAGATTAAAAGATTATGTAGTCCTAAAGAATTTAAGAAGATTTTAGATAGTGAAGGTTATGGGGATAGTGCTATTAATAATATGCTTCTTAGAATGATAAATGCTATTATGATAAGTCCTTTAAAGAATAATTTAGTAAGAGAATCTTTAGATAGGGAATACCAAGAGAAGTGGGATTATATTATAGAAAATAAAGATAATTATCTAGGAATAGATTTATCCTATATATATGAGTTATTCTATACAGTTCCAGGAATAGATATCCTAAATAATATGGGGATTGGTTACCGGGGATATGGTTTAGAAAAAGAGGATATAGATGAGTTAATGATGGATGCTATAGATTGTGTTTATAACCATCTAAGAAAAGAAAATAGGACTTTTTGTTTAAAAAAATAGTGAAATTATTTAAAAATATGTGTGATGAGGGGTAAAGTGTGCTAATATAATTTATACAGGAGGATGTTATGGAATTAACAAAAAGAGAAAAAGAGTTATTAATTATTTATAAAGCATTTTATGGGAAGAATTTTGATCCTTTAGATATAGATGCTACCGATAATTTTCAAAATATGTATTGCATTTTGGAGACTATTCCAGCAGATTTTGGGACTGAGGTTGTCCATTTAGGGGATTTTGTATTTGATCCTAAAGGGGTATATTCTAGTAAGTTAGATGATGAACTTACTTTGATTAGTCAAGCTAGTGAAGAGGTAAGAGATTTTAATAATAGTATTAAGATTGATTATTTTATGCCGGTTACGGCCTCGGCTTTAAGACCTGATGTTGATTTATCTAGTGATCAGGGAATTATAAGTAATTATGATTATGCTTTATTTGCTAGGGCTTGTTTATTTGCTAAATATGGGGTGTCTAGTAAGGAGTTAGAGAATTTCTTAGATAATGATGAGTTTGTGATTAAGGATGAGATTAAGGGTAGTAGAAATATTCGTCTTAATGATTATATTATTTCTATTTTAAGAAGCTATGGGGTTGTTAAGGATTATTCTAATCTTAAAGAGATGGATGTCTCTTTTAAAGAAGATTTAGATAGTTTAAGTTCTAAAGAGAAGGAAGTCTTAAGAAATTATTATTTATTCTATGGGAAATATTATGATCCTGAGGAAGCTAATCACTTGGATAATGCTTTAAATGCTTATTGTATTTTACAGATGATACCATCTAGTGTAGGGTGTTTGGTTGATAATTATTATCCTTTTAGGAAGAGTAATATTATAGATAGAGTAGACTCTATAGAGTTAGAGAAAGTTTTAGAAGGATTAGATTCTAAGAGTAAGGATATTATTGAGTATTATAATAATGTTAGTATGGATAAAATACCTTTTAGTAAGACTTTATTGGAGAAGGGAATTGCGTCTACTGATATGATAGGGAGAGTGGCTAATACTTGTTTATATATTTATAATAATCCGGAGAAAACTTGTGATGAAGTATTAGAGTACTTATATGATTTAGATATTGATGATGGGTATTTAAATAATACGGATGATAATATAAATAAAGTGATTGTTAATATTTTGGAGAGGTATGGAATTATTAAACATCGTTTAGGAGAGGTTCATACGGATTCTAAAGATAATGATAAGAAGAAAAATGAAGGTTTAGTTAAAAGATTAGTTAAAATTTTTGGTGGACAAAAGTAAAAGATTCCTTTATAATATCACTTAGATATGAGGAAGAAGAGGAGTATTACCATAATCTTTTATAGAGAGCTTGTGGATGGTGAAAACAAGTAAGGATTGGTAAGAAGGTTGCTTTGGAGTATAAAACGTTACTTCGCGTTAAGAAGAAGAGTGTATGATTAGTCATAAAATAAGGTGGTACCGCGATAATTCGTCCTTATATTTATGGCTTTTTTGTTTTTAGAAATGAGGTATAGATATGTTAGAGACCAAGTATAATCATTTGGATGTAGAAGAAAAAAAGTATGATAATTGGAAGGAAAAGGGATATTTTAAGAGTGGTAATACGGATAAATTACCTTATTGTATTGTTATTCCTCCTCCTAATGTAACGGGTAAACTACATATAGGACATGCTTATGATACGGCTATTCAAGATGTTATTATTAGATATAAGAGATTACAAGGATATGATGCCTTATGGTTACCAGGAATGGATCATGCCGCAATTGCAACAGAAGCGAAAGTTGTTAAGAGACTAAAAGAACAAGGACTTGATAAGAGAAGTATTGGCCGAGAAAAATTTTTAGAGGCTTGTTGGGATTGGACTCGTGAATTTGGGGGCAATATTCGTAGTCAATGGGCTAAACTTGGTTTATCTGTTGATTATAGTAAAGAAAGATTTACTCTTGATGAAGGGTTAAATAAAGCCGTCATTAAGACTTTTGTGGATTACTATAAGAAAGGTTTAATTTATCGCGGGGAGAGAATCATTAACTGGGATCCTGTAGCCATGACGGCTTTGTCAACTGAAGAAGTTATATATAAAGAAGATAAGGGGGCCTTCTATCACCTAAAATATTACGTTGAAGGAGAGGACCGCTACTTAGAAGTGGCAACGACTCGTCCGGAAACTTTATTTGGGGATACGGCTGTAGCCGTTAATCCAAATGATGAAAGATATAAGGACTTACACGGTAAAAAAGTTATTGTTCCAGTGGTTAATCGGGTTGTACCAATTGTCTTAGATGAGCATGCTGATCCGGAGTTTGGAACGGGTGTTGTTAAGATTACTCCAGCCCATGATCCGAACGACTATGAAGTTGGCTTAAGACATAATTTACCTAGAATAGTTTGTATGAATAAAGATGCGACGATGAATGAAGTTTGTGGGAAATACCAAGGTTTATCAAGGGAAGAATGTCGGAAAGTGTTAGTCGAGGACTTAAAAGCCGCTGGATTACTTATAAGGGTTGAAGAAATTACCCATAATGTTGGGCATTCCGAAAGAACTGATGCGGTTGTTGAGCCTTATCTTTCAAAACAATGGTTTGTTAAGATGCGTCCTTTAGCCGATAGAGTATTAGAAAATCAAAAGAATAAAGATACTAAAGTTAATTTTATTCCCCCTCGTTTTGAGAAGATTATGAATCACTGGATGGAAATTACTTATGACTGGTGTATTTCTCGTCAGTTATGGTGGGGACACAGAATTCCGGCTTGGTATCGTGGGGAAGAAGTTTATGTTGGCGAGACAGCTCCCGAGGGTGAAGGTTGGGTTCAAGATGAAGACGTCTTAGATACTTGGTTTTCATCAGCCTTATGGCCTTTCTCAACTTTAGGTTATCCAGAAAAGACGGAAGACTTTAAAAGATATTTTCCTACGGATTGTTTAGTTACCGGGTATGATATTATTCCTTTCTGGGTTAATAGAATGACTTTTCAGTCTTTAGAGCTTAATGGAGTTAGACCTTTTAAAGACGTTATTATCCATGGTTTAGTAAGAGATAAAGAAGGTCGGAAGATGAGTAAATCTTTAGGAAATGGGATTGATCCTATGGATATGATTAAGGTTTATGGAGCCGATAGTCTAAGATATTACTTAGTTACTGATTGTGCCTTTGGGACTGATTTACGTTTTGATGAAGAGAAATTAAAAGCTACTTGGAATTTTATTAATAAGATGTGGAATGCTTCGCGTTTTGTCTTAATGAATATTGAAGATTTAAAAGAATTAGACTTTAGTAATCTAAAAAAGGAAGATAAATGGATTTTAACGAAGTTTGAGAGGGTTTTAGATAGTACGATTAAACATATGGATAAGTATGAATTTAATCTAGTGGGTAGTGAAATCTATAACTTTATCTGGGATGATTTTTGTTCAAATTACATAGAAATGGCTAAGTTTAGTAGTAGTGATATTACAACTAAGAGTGTCTTATATAAAGTTTTAGAAGGAATAATTAAGATAATGCATCCATTTATGCCTTTTGTAACAGAAGAAATCTATCAGAATTTACCATTTAAAGATAGTGATTCTATTATGGTAGCAAAGTATCCTAAGGTAGAGAAAGAATATATTTTTGATGATGATACTAAGATGTTAGATAACTTATTGGAGTTTATTACTCTATTTAGAAATAAGAAGTTAGAGAATAATATTGGTAAAGATTTTGAAGTAGAGACTACTAATTTAGATAGTATTGCTATTAAGATGTTGAAATTAGATGATAAGATAGTATCTAAGAGTAATAAGAATACGAAGATTTTAGTAAGTATCAATGATATTAGTGCTTATATCTGTTATGATAATAAGATTAATAAAGAAGAGGTACTAAGTGAACTTACAAAGAAGAAAGATAGTCTAGAAGCAAGTATTAAGAGAAGAAATAATCTTTTGAGTAATGAAAACTATGTTAAGAAGGCTCCTAGTAATATTGTAGAAAAAGAAAGATTAGACTTAGAAAAAGAAACTACTATGTTAAATAATATCTTAAAAGAAATAGAAGAATTAGGATAGTTATCACAAAAAGTCTAAATAAATTACCACAAATTATCTAAATAAAATACCACAAAAAGTCTAAATGAAATACCACAAATTATCTAAACGGAATAATAAAAGAAAGAAAAACTAGAGAATTATAGCGGTTAAGAAAGAGATATGCTATACTAAATAAAGATTAAAGAAAAGAGTGATTATATGGCAAATATAGTAAGAGATATAACAGATAGAGAAGTTGATTTTGCACAGTGGTATACTGATGTATGTAAAAAGGCTGATTTAGTTGATTATTCGAAAAATAAAGGTAGTATGATTATAAGACCTTATGGTTATGCTATCTGGGAGAATATGGTAAGTATATTAGATAAAGAATTCAAAAGATTAGGGCATCAAAATGTCCAGATGCCAATGCTTATTCCAGAGAGTCTTCTTAATATAGAAAAAGAACACGTAAAAGGGTTTGCGCCTGAGGTAGCATGGGTTACTTATGGAGGAGAGAATAAACTAGAAGAGAGAATGTGTATACGTCCTACTAGTGAGACTTTATTCTGTGATCATTTTAAGAAGATAGTTAATTCTTATCGAGATTTACCTATTCTTTATAATCAGTGGTGTACGATTGTAAGATGGGAAAAGACTACTAGACCTTTCTTAAGAAGTAGAGAGATTTTATGGCAAGAAGGGCATACATTACATGCGACAGCTGAAGAAGCTAAAAATGAGACTTTACAGATGTTAAAAGTCTATGAAGATTTCCAAAGATATTACTTAGCAATGCCCGTTATTGTTGGGAAGAAGACCGAAAAAGAAAAATTTGCCGGAGCCGAAGATACTTATACTATTGAAGCAATGATGTGGGATGGAGTAGCATTACAAAATGGTACTAGTCATTACTTTGGTCAACACTTTGCTAAGGCTTTTGATATTAAATTCTTAGATAAAGATAATACTCTTAAAACGCCTTATCAAACTTCTTGGGGAGTAACAACAAGAATGATTGGGGGACTTATTATGACTCATAGTGATAATAATGGGTTAGTATTACCACCAAGAATAGCGCCTACTAAAGTAATTATTATTCCTATTGGAGATGTTAGTGATAAATTAAAAGAAATTACTTTAGGTTTAGAAAATGCTGGTATTTCTTATAAAGTAGATAATAGTGATAAGACTCCAGGGTATAAATTTGCAGATGCTGAGGTTAAAGGGTATCCTATTCGTTTAGAATTAGGAAAGAGAGACTTAGATAATGGGTTTACTACTATTGTAAGAAGAGATACTTTAGAGAAGATAAAAGTAGAAGACTTAGAGGGTTTAGTTGGAATTATTAAAGATACTATGGATATTATGCAAAAAGAAATGTATGAAAGAGCTTTAAAGAGACGTGATAGTATGATTTATGAGGCTTCTACATATGATGAGTTTAAAGATATAGCTAAGAATAAGAATGGTTTTATCAAGATTACTTGGTGTGGTAGTATGGAATGTGAAGATAAGATTAAAGCTGATACGGGGTTAAAATCTAGATGTATTATTGGAGATAATGAGACTAGTATATGTCCAGTATGTGGAAAACCTTCTAAATACGATATTTATTTTGCTAAACAATATTAATAATTATTATTAAAGATTATCTTTATATGAGATAGTCTTCTTTTTGAGTCTAAATAATAAAATTTTCATAGAGTATGTAACTCTATGAAAGCGATTTTTCGGTTACTATTTTTAACTTATACTTAAATTCTACCATAGGAAACGATTATTTTAAACCCTAAAATAAGACTTTTTAATTCTTTTTATAGTCAAATTTCTAGTCAGACAATATACTCTTAAAACTAGGTGAATACTGGGCTTGAAGAACTTTCATTTGGTCAAAAGATTGATTCTATTCTAGTCAAAATTGTAGTCAAAACAGGGTTTAATCTCAGTATTCACCTATATATTTCATAGAGTTACATACTCTAGGAATACCAAATTAGGTGATATGTATATTATTTTTATTCTTTGATAGGCTATAAGTGTTGTGTATTATAGCTAGAAATGGATTATATTGATATGAAGAAATTTAATAAAGGTAAGTATTTAAAGAAATTAAGATTTAAGAAGAATAAGAGATACTTATATATAGGAATACCTTGTATATTAGTATTATTAATAGGAATATACTTTGCTTATTCAAAGTTTAGTGTCTTTAAAGAGGAAGAAGTAGTAAGAACAACTGTAGGAGATTTTATCTATGGAGATGTCGTAGTAGGAGCTTATATAGATGGAGAATACTCTAAGAGTTTACCAGGTAAATGGGATGGATATGCTGTAGATAAAGTGGTCTGTGATAATGGAGCAATAGGAGAATGGAATTATAGTAGGTGGGGGTTATTGACTACTAATGTTACACAAAGAAGTAAATGCAATGTTTATTTTATTCCTAAAGAGCTTAATGTAGCTGATTCAATAATGGCATCATTAGATAGCGATTCTAGTATGTTTGCAACAGATGACCCTGGGAAAAATATAAGATATATTGGTAAAGACCCCAATAATTATATTTATTTTAATTGTAATGATTATAATAATCAAACGGCTGATACTTGTGAGTTATGGCGTATTATTGGAGTCTTTAATAATGTAACTAAAGAAGATGGCTCTAAAGAAAATCTAGTTAAGATTATAAGAGCTGATTCTTTAGGCGATTATTCTTGGGATTATAAAAAAATGGGAGTAGGAACTTCGATAAGTGATGATGAAGATTATGATTTTGGTTCGAATGACTGGAGTGATTCTCAGTTAATGATGATGTTAAATCCCATTAATTATTTAAAATCGGGTTATAAAATTTCTGGGGATGTAGTTTTAGACACTAGTAATCAAGAAATATATAGTAAAATGGGTTCATATTATAATGGTACCAAAGGATGCAGACCTGCCGAGATTGCTAGTGGTGCATCATTTAGCTGTATTGAAGTAGATTTTACCTCAACTGGCTTAAAAAATGATATAACAAGAAATGCCATTGAGAGCATTGTTTGGAATTTAGGCAGTAATGATGACAATACTTCTACTGCAAGTATGTACTACACAGCAGAAAGAGGAACAACCGTATATATGGGTAGACCAACTACTTGGATTGGCAAAATTGGATTAATGTATCCCAGTGATTATGGCTATGCTACAAGTGGAGGAACAACCAAAGATAGAGCAGCTTGTCTAGCAAAAGGACTTAATGGTTGGGGTTCCTCAGATTTTGTTGATTGTAAAGAAAATGATTATCTGTATAATTATAATGGAAAAGTTAATGGCTATTGGACATTAATGCCTCGCAATTACGGCAGCAACACTTCTTATGTTATTGGAATTTATTATTATGATGGCACTGCAAGTACTTTTCCCCCTCGAAGATCTAATGGTGTCAGTCCAACCCTTTTCCTTAAATCTAATATTTCTATCAAATCAGGGACAGGAGAAAGTTCTAATCCATATCAGTTAAAACTTTATTAATTATATTTCTTTGAATTTACCATTACTTATATAATTATTATTTAAGATTTTATAGAGGATTGTCTTCATAAGAAGATAATCTTTTTTAGTATAGGAGTTATAATCTGTTAGATTAGATTTATAAGAAGAGTAGATATGAATTTTATTTCTTAAATACTTTAATTTATACAAGAGAGTTATATCTTCTTTAGATAATTTAAGATGATTATCTTCTATAATAATTTTTAATAACTTAGAAAAGTTGATTCTATATTTAAGAGGTTTATAAGATTTAGTAATTAAATAGAATAAGGCTTCTATTATAGAGATAGAATTAACTATATAATCTTTAATAAGTAATTTAGTTATAACTAAATTATTATGTTCATATTTAATCTTTAGGCTTAAATATTCTATATACTGATAAGTATAAGAGATATTACTAATAATAGGATAATTATTCTTAATATTAAAGTTAGTTCTGATGATATCAATATTAGTTAGATGCATATTATCTCCTTTAGTAGTAGTAATATATCATAAGAATAATTAGTAAGCAATGTAATAATAATTATATTATTGACTTTAGAAATAAAGAATGCTAAAGTACACATACGAAGAGAAAAGAGGACTTATGGAAACATTTGATAAATATGATTTAGATAGACAACATTTAGCTAATTCAGCTTCTAAGAATGAATGGAAAGTAATAAGAGGATGGTTATCAGGTGAAGGATTATATACGGAAGAAGAGGTTAAGATTTGTTATCAGAATATGTTAAATAATAAGAAATGGTATTATGACTTAGCTAAACAAAATACAAGTTTTCCTAAGTTCTTAGCAGCTGTATTCATAGGAAGCATAACTTTCGTTGGTAATTATTGGCTCCTAGAGAATATTGGGTTAATGATACCTATTTATCTCCATTACTTTTTAGTCTTTGGAATAAATATTCTTTTAGATTATACTTCTTTTAAGTTAATAGATTTACCTGGTAAGAAAAATATTGATCATTTAGAAGAGATGTTAAAAGAGTCTTTAGGACTTTCTAAAGATAATAAGTCTTTAAACTTAGGACTTGATAATCCAAATGAAGAAGAAATCCTAGAGGTTGTTAAGATGATAGGAGAAGATATAAATATTATTTTTAATAATAAGTATGTTGGATATAGAGAAGATGTTAAAAGACTATATAATTTATCTAGAGAGTATGTAGAGTATCAAGTTAAGGAACAAGGTAATAGAAAAGTAAGACTTAAGATGTCTAAAGATAGTGATTATACTAAGAGATTAATAGAGATTGAATATGATGTTAAAGAAAAGATTAGATTATATAATTTAGAAAAAAATAATAATAGTTATATTGATAATATAGTTAACTCTTGTGATGTTAGTAAAGGAATTCCTAGTTATCAAGGATTATCAGAAGAACAAGGTATCTCTTTGAAAAGAAGTCTTAAAAGATAAATAATAGGCTGTAAGTTAAAAGACTTGTGGTTTTTTAGCGTTTAAAGTTATCATGGAAAAGTATTCAAGTAATATTGATAATTTAAAATTCTTAGACCAACAAGCTGAGTTTATGAAAGTCTTTGAGACTGATAAATTAAAAGCTAAAGAAGATGGCTTAAAGATTGGTATTAATGAGAGTAAGTTAGAGATTGCTAAAAAGATGTTAAGCACTGATGCATCTATTGACTATATTGCTGAAATGACTGGTTTATCTAAAGAAAAAATAAATTCTTTAAAATAATTTTTAAGTAAGGTATAAAGACTTATTAGATACTATTCTAGTAGGTCTTTTTGAGTGGATAAATAAAAAAATTCATAGAGTATATAACTCTATGAAAGCTAATTTTCGGATATTATTTTTACCTTATACTTAAATGATATCATATCTTTAAGCCTTTTTAAAGGATATATTTAAAGATAAATAATTTTTTTGTAGTCAAATTTCTAGTCGAATATAATTTCTTAAACCTAGGTGAATACTGACTTTGTTAGAGTCTATCCTAGTCAAAAGATAAATTTATTCTAGTCAAAATTATGGTCAAATTGGCTTCAAACCCAGTATTCACCATATATTTTCATAGAGTTATATACTCTGTGAAAAAGGATTTTAGGGGTATAGGCGTTATAGCTAGAAATGGATTATATTAATATGAAGAAATTTAATAAAGATAAGTATTTGAAGAAATTAAAATTTAAGAAGTATAAGAGATACTTATATATAGGTATACCTTGTATATTAGTATTATTAATAGGAATATATTTTGCTTATTCAAAGTTTAGTGTCTTTAAAGAGGAAGAAGTAGTAAGAACTACGGTAGGAAATTTTATATCTGGAGATGTTGTAGTAGGAGCTTATATAGATGGAGAATACTCTAAAAGTTTACCTGGTAAGAATGATGGTTACACAGTAGATAAAATAGTCTGTGATAATGGAGCGATAGGAGAATGGAATTATAGCAGATGGGGGTTATTGACAACTAATGTTACACAAAGAAGTAAATGTAATGTATATTTTATTGTTAAAAAGCTAAATGCAGCTGATTCGATAGTAGAATTAGTGGCTGATAATCCTAATATGCTTACAACAAATGATCAAGATAGTAATGTTAGATATATAGGAAAAAATCCAAGTAACTATGTATATTTTAATTGTAGTGATTATAATAATCAAACAGCCAGTACTTGTGAATTATGGCGTATTATTGGGGTATTTAATAATGTAACTAAGGCAGATGGTTCTAAAGAAAATTTAATTAAGATTATAAGAAATGATTCTTTAGGGGAGTTTTCTTGGGATTATAAAAAGAATGGAGTAGGAACATCTACTAGTGATTATGGTTCGAATGACTGGACATATTCTCAACTTATGATGATGTTAAATCCAATCAATTATTTAAAATCAGGTTATAAAATTTCTGGAGATATAATTTTAGATATAAAAAATCAACAAATATATAGTAAAATGGGTTCATATTATAATGGTACCGAAGGTTGTAAACCAGCCGCAGTTACTAGTGGAACCTCATTTAGCTGTAGTGCAGTTGATTTTGCTTCGACTGGTTTAAAAAATGATATTACGAGAAATGCTATTGAAGAAGTTATTTGGAATTTAGGTGGGAGTTCTACATATAGTAATGTAACAGCAAGTATGTCTTATGAAAGAGAAAGGGAAAGTTCTGTATATAGTGGCAATGCTACTACCTGGAAAGGTAAAATTGGTTTAATGTATCCAAGTGATTATGGTTATGCCACTAGTGGCGGAACAACAAAAGACCGCAGCGCTTGTTTAGCTAAAGGACTTTGGAATTGGTCTTCTTCAACTTTTAATGATTGTAAAGACAATGATTACTTATATAACTTAAATCTTTATCAATTGACGATGACATCTAGTTCAGCTAATGCTGATGTTGTATTTGGCGTTGGTCAAAGTGGTTATGTCGATAATCGCAATGCTAGTGGTTCTTATGATATTCGTCCAACTCTTTTCCTTAAATCTAATATTTCTATCAAATCAGGGACAGGAGAAAATTCTAATCCATATCAATTGAGGTTGGAGTAAATATTATAATTATAAGAATTTATTATTATTTGAAATTTTATAGATGATTATCTTCATAGGAAGGTAGTCTTTTTTGAATCTAAATAATAATGTTTTCATAGAGTATGAAACTCTATGAAAGCGTATTTTCGTTTATTGTTTTTAACTTATACCATAATTTTAGCATAAAAGAAGGTCGCTTTAAACCCTAATTTAGCACTTTTAAATAATATTTATAGTCAAAATCATAGTCAAAGCAGATACTCTCAATCCTAGGTAAATACTAGCTTTGCAAGGATTATTCATAGTTATAAGATTCAATTTATTCTAGTCAAGGTTCTGGTCAAAATAAGCTTTGAACTCCGTATTCACCTATATATTTCATAGAGTTTCATACTCTATGAAAATGGATTTAAGGAATATAGGTGTTATAGCTAGAAATGGGTTATGTTAATATGAAAAAGTTTAATAAAGATAAATACTTAAAGAAATTAAGATTTAAGAAGTACAAGAGATACTTATACATAGGTATACCTTGTATATTAGTATTATTAATAGGAATATATTTTGCTTATTCCAAGTTTAGTGTTTTTAAAGAGGAAGAAGTAGTAAGAACTACGGTTGGTGAGTTTATTTATGGTGATGTGGTAATTGGAGCTTATATAGATGGGGAATATTCTAATACAATTCCTGGTAAGAATGATGGTTATGTTGTAAAGAGTGTGTCTTGTGATAATAATGCTACTGGTTCTTGGAATAATGATTCTTGGGGAATAATTGTTACCAACTTAACTAAGAGAACAAAATGTAATGTGTATTTTGAGACCAAGAAGAATTCAGTAAATGACGTTATAAATGAAGCGGTAAATACAAATAGTAGTATGTTTGCCAGTGATGATGCCGATAAAAATGTAAGGTATATAGGGAAAGACCCAAGTAACTATGTATACTTTAACTGTAGTGATTATAATAATCAATCAGATAGTACTTGTGAAAAGTGGCGAATAATCGGTGTATTTAATGATGTAACAAAGAGTGATGCTACAAAAGAAAATCTTGTTAAGATAATAAGAGATAAGAGTATTGGCGATATTGCTTGGGATAGTAATAACGTCAATGATTGGAGTACCGCAACATTACAGCAAAATTTGAATAGTGGGACGTATTATACAACGACATTAAAAAATGATGCAACAAGAAATGCCATCGAAAGTGTCGTATGGAATTTAGGCGGAACAAGTGCCTATAGTATTTCAACAGCAAGTACGTTTTATACAGCGGAAAGAGGCACAACCGTTGATGGTGGACATTCAACAACATGGACAGGAAAAATTGGGTTAATGTATCCGAGTGATTATGGATATGCGACAGCCGGTGGTTCTAGTACAAGGCGTGCAACATGTTTGTCTACAAGTTTGTATAATTGGGATGGTTCTGGAGTTGCAGATTGCAAGAATAACGATTACTTGTTTAATAGCAGTTACCAGTGGACATTGGCGCCTTATTCGGCTGATGCTCGCTATGTGTTCATTGTCTATTCGAACGGCGGGGTCGTCTACGGTTATGCTAGTGCTACTGATGGTGTGCGTCCTACCATATTTCTGAAATCTAATATCCAAGTTGATAAAGGTACAGGAGAAAGGTTTAACCCTTATCAGTTGAAACTTGGTATTGACTAATAGATTGGTGATGTGATAAGATATTCTTGCTTCGGAGGAAACTCTGTAGAAAATCCGCTTATTTATAATAAATAAAGATTTTAAGTGATATTATATAGAAAGGAATTAGACGTATGGCAAATTTAATTGATAAAATTAATGCAAAACAAGTAAGAAAAGATATTCCTGAATTTCGTGTTGGTGATACTGTAAGAGTAAACGTATGGGTTATTGAAGGTAAGAAGAAACGTATCCAAGCTTTTGAAGGTTTAGTTATTGCTAAAAAGGGTGGTTCGGTATCTGAAACTTTCTCAGTAAGAAAAAAGAGTTATGGCGTTGGCGTAACTCGTGTATTCCCAGTGAATGCTCCTACTATTGATTCAATTGAAGTAATTAAGAAGGGCTACGTAAGAAGAGCTAAGTTAAACTTCTTAAAGGGATTAAGAAAAGAATACAAAGTAAAAGAAAGAAATTAATCTTAAAAGTGCTAGAAATAGTACTTTTTTTCTTTACACTAAAACTTCTTAAGAATACAATATTAATAAGGGAGTATATATGGAATTTAATAGTGATAGAGAAATAAAAAGATTAGAGAGGGAGATATTTTATTTAGATAAAGAAAGAACTAGTATTAAAAAAGAAATTTGGTTATGTAATATAGAAAAGAGAAATCTAGAAAAAGAAAGAGATACATCTAGTAAGAAGAGATATTTAAAAGTCTTAAAAGAATTATATATCTTAAATAGTAATTATAATCTAAAGACTAGTGAGATTATTAGAAGAAGAAATATCATTGATAGTTTAGAGGTAGAAAAGACTAAGAGACATCATACGATTAAAAGAGTAAGAACTAAAGAACGTCATCGTCTAGAAAATATGGCATTAGTGGGCGATTATGAGTAAAAAAGGAAAGATTAAGATGGTTTAAGTAGTCTTAATTTTTATTGCTTTTTATGTCCTAATTTTTTATTATAATAATAGAGGTGGTAATTTATGGATAGTTTTACTATAGCTAAAGTTAGAAATAAAATATCAAATTATGGATGGAAACCAGGAAGTATAATAATAACTGATGATAATGTGTTAAAAATTTCTCTTAAGAATGAGTACGGTAATATTAAGATTAGCGAAAATCGTATTATGACTTCTAATTATATGGAAAAATTTATGGAGCTTTTAACCGAAATTGATAATTGTCGGTCTGATGATAATAATCATTTAACAATTTATTTCAGTGGAGTTTCTCCTTATAACATTGGTGTTATAAATAACGGCGAAGATATAACCGACAAATTATTTTCCATAAGCAATGATGCTGTATCTAAAAAGAGGGTTGAACTTGGACAAGAGGTTGATAAATTAAATCGTTCATATTATGCTACGGCCAAGGAAATCTTTGATAGTAAGCAAACCGGCTCATTAAAGGAATTGTTTACTTGGAAGAATGTAGATGGTATGGGTTATGAGACTGTGGATATTAGTTATTTATATGATTACATCAAAGAGTTTTTAGAATATGGAGCATCAGAACGACTAATTTCGGTTTTTCAAAAATTTTATGATGAATTATTAAGTGGGGTTTATGAAAGAGTAGATAAATTTTATTTGGTAGGATATGCTAAGGCTCAGTGTCGAGAAATGGAAATTTTAAGGAAGCTAATGCTTGCTGGGATATCTATTTTAGAAAAGTATGGTGATATGATTAAGCAAAATCCATCTGATGCTTTAGAAATAAGAGATAAACTTATTAGAACACTTGATTATGAAAAGATTATAGAATGTGATTATAATTATAATTTAGGGTATATTTGGAAAAGCCCTTATGATGAAGAAAATAGTAATAGTCAAGTATTTAAAGAATTAGTTTCGGAACAAGCTGAGAAGCTTAGTAAAGATGAAACTTATGGTTTGATATTGTATAAAGCTTGCTTTTATAAAGAAGTTAATGAAATCGTTAGATTTTTACGGAGTAAAAATTTAGATATAGATAGTGATATGGAAGAAAATGATGCTAAGTATATTGAAAATATCTTGGATAGTGGATATAAGAGATATATAGAGGGGGTGAATGCCGATAAAAAAGAGGTTGGAGATGGAGTATTTTATGATGAATATTTTGAAAAATATCAACCGACAATGTTGAGTGAGTTTTTTAGACAGTACCCTCATCATACATTCCAAAATAAAGATGATTATAAAAATGCTATTTATTATTGTATTAATCAAGTTAAATCAGCTTTAAAAAAATGCCAACTATCTGATGATATAGTGGTTTATCGTGGCATTGCTGGTGATAATGATTTATTAGTTAATGATCGGGGTTTTATATCTACTTCTTTATCACTAGCAACGGCTGATGAATTTAGTAAAATGCCAGAAAGAAGAAATAATGGGATTAAGGTTCCTAGAGTTTATAAAATAATTATTCCTAAAGGTTCTTATGTAATATGTTATAGTAATGATTTATTTAAGGGTAACGGCAGTAATAGGTTTGATGAACCTCAGCAAGAGGTACTTTTTGATGCTGATAATTTTGATTTAGTGTTTTTGGATAGCACCTATAGAAATAATGAGGCTTATTTTGATATTTATCGTTTAGAGCCAAAAGTATTAATTGAAGAATTGGGTGCAAAAAAAGGACGCTAAAACATAATATTTAGCAAATATAAATTAAAACTATTAATAAAAATGCATATTTTCCTTGCAAAAATAAATAAATATGCTATAATCTTAAGTGTTATTAAAAAGGAAAGCAATTTGTATCCACAAATTCACCTGATTCTAGTTAAGAATAGGTTCAAGGCCAAGAGGAAAAAATACTTTTTAGGTTAGAGGTGGATACTAGGTATCTGCCTTTTTAAATATAATAATAGTGGAGGTGTGTTTATATAGCAAAAGATAAAAATGAAATGCCTATCAATGAGAAGATTAGGGTTTCAGAAATGATGGTTATTGGTCCGAATGGGGAACAGTTAGGAGTTAAGAAACGTAATGATGCCCTTACTTTAGCATCTTATGCTGGACTTGATTTAGTATTACTAAATGCAAATGGTAATCCCGCTGTTGCTAAAATTATGGACTACAACAAGTATCGTTATGAAAAACAAAAGAAGTTAAAAGAACAACAAAAAAGACAAAGAGAAAATAATAAAGAGTTAAAAGAATATCAATTATCAGTAACAATTGATATTGGAGACTTTAATACTCGCAAGAAAAATGCCTATGATTATCTAGTAAAAGGTCATAAAATTAAAGCGTCAATTAGATTTAAAGGACGTCAAATGGCTCATACAGAATTAGGAGCCGAGGTACTTGAAAGATTCGCTAAAGAACTTGAAGAGGTAGCCGTTATTGAAGAAAAGCCAAAATTAGAAGGCAGAAATATGTATATGCTATTGGCACCAAAAACAAAGTAAGTAAGGAAGGAATGTTATTATGGCAAAGTGCAAACAAAAAACTCATAAAGCAACAAGCAAAGTTTTAAATGTTAAGAAAAATGGTACTGTTACATATAAGAAGAGTAATGGTAATCATAAAACAGCAAAGGATTCAGCAAAATCTGTTAGACAAAGAAGAAATAAGGGAGTATTAAATGATACTTTCGCAAATAAATTAAAGGATAGAATCTAGTAAGGTGGTGTAGAAGATGACAAGAGTTAAAGGTGGAAGTGTTTCCAAAACAAGAAGAAGAAAAGTATTAAAAGAAGCTAAGGGTTATTTTGGCTCTAAGCATAGATTATATAAGACTGCTCAAGAACAAGTATTCCATAGTGGTAATTATGCTTTCCGTGATAGAAAACAAAATAAGAGAAACTTTAGAAAATTATGGATTACTAGAATTAATGCTGCTTGCCGTATGAATGATATTTCTTATTCAAAATTCATTAATGGTCTAGCAAAAGCTAATATTGAAGTAAATCGTAAGATGCTTGCTGAACTTGCTATTAATGATGAAGTAGCATTTACTAACTTAGTAAATATTGCAAAAGAAGCTTTAGCAGGTAAAGAATATAAACCAGCTGCTGTTAAGTCTGAAAAAAAGGTAGAAGTTAAAACTGAAGAAGCTCCTAAGAAAGCTAAAAAAACTACTACTAAGAAGACAGAAGCTAAAGAAGAAGCTGAAAAACCAGCTAAAAAGACTACAACTAAGAAAACAACAACTGCAAAAAAAACTACTAAGAAAGAAGCTTAATTGGAAGAAGGTATCATTTATTGATACTTTTTCTTTTGCTCTTTAACTTTTTATGTTATAATTTCTTTATGATATGGAGAGTGTTTAAAGATGCGTAATGAGAATAATAACGGGGTAATTGATTTTGATGAATCTTCTTTTTTAAGTAATAATACAGAAACTAAGACGGAGGTAAAGACTAATCCAGGGATTGATGCTAGTACTTTAAATGTTAATGATATTTTTGGGACTTGGAGTAATGATGAGGTTTCTACTCAAGATAAAGCAACTCCTATTAGTAATGATTACAATAATAGTAATATAGAATCTACTGATTCAGCTACTTCTTTAGAGGATAGTAATTCTTTAGATATTTTTGGGAGTAATCTAGAGAGTAGTAATCCTTTAAATACTAATAGTAATCTAGATAATTCTAAAGAAGAGAGTAATTTCCAAGAGAATAGTAATCTTAAGGAGTCTAAAGTAGAAGTAAATCCTATAGAGATTAATAAACCTATAGAAAATACTAATCTAGAGATAGAAAATAAAGAGGATACTCCTAGTTTCGATGCTAATGCTGGTAGTTTTGTTGAGCCTTTGACGGTGAATGTTATTAATCCCGAGACTAATATAGTTAATGATAATCAAGAAAATAGTAATATAGGTTCTAATCTAGAGAATAATTCTATTATAAGTGATAATTCTTTGAATAGTAATTCTAATGAATCTAATCCGGGAGAAAATAATACTTTGGAGATTAATCATGATAATATGGAAACTTCTAGTTTACAGGAAGCTTTAAGTACCCCAGTTAGTAATAATTCTATAGAGTTAAATAATCCTATAGATAGTAATGATTCTAAAGACCAAGTAAATCCGGTGGAAAATAATATTTCTCAGAATAGTAATACTTTGGGAAATAATAATAATCTAGAGACTAATAGTAATCAAGATAATAATATTACTTTAGATAATTCTGTTAGTATAGGAACAGTAAATCCGGTAGAGAATAATAATACTAGTGATAATACTTCTAAGAAAGAGAAAGCCAAGAAGAAAGTTAATTTACCAGTGATTATGTTAATCTTAATAATAGTAATATCTATAGGAGTTATTATCATTAAAAGAGATGTTTTAATAGACTTTTTTAATACTTTAATAAATAAATAAATTCATTAGACTAGGTGTTCTAGTCTTTTTTTGTACTCATCTTGCAATTAAAAATAATCTTTAGTATAATTAATTTGGAAAACGATAGAGGTACTTATGCGAAAGATAATGGCTTCCTTGGATATAGGATATAATAGTATTAAGTTTATAGTTACAGAGACAAGTCGGAATAATGTGTATGTTTTAAGTAGTAGCATTACTCCAAATGATAGTTATAGTTTGGAGACGGGGATTAATTTAGATATCTTAGAGACTTTATTAAAGAAGATTATTTCGGATACGGAGGGTAAGCTTGGGATAACGATTCGGAAGACTATTTTAACGATTCCGACTAGTAGTGCTTCTTTTACTGTTAATTATGCGAGGACAAATATCAAGAATGAGGAACATCTAGTGAGTGTGAGTGATGTTAGTAGAGTAGTAAATTTAGCAGGAAAGAATGTTATTCAAGAGAATATGGAATTAGTTAATATTACACCTCTATACTTTATTTTAGATAATGGGGAGAAGACTTTAGAGCCGGTTAATACTTTTAGTAAGACTTTAGAAGTTAAAGCTTTAGTTACTTCTTCTTTGAAGAGTGATATCTATAGAATGATAGAAGTTTTAGAACACTTAGGAGTAAGTGTAATTGATATTAGTTATGATGAGATTGGAGAGTATTTTAATTCTCGGGATGAAGAGACTGATAAGAGTAATGGTATTATTGTTGATATGGGATATTTAAGTACTAGGGTATCTTTATTTAATAAGGGTATTTTAGTTAATACGTGTGATATTAAAGTAGGGGGATTAAATATTCTTAAAGATATTAGTTATGTTTATAAAGTATCTTTAAATACGGCTAAAGAAATATATAATTCTTTAGGGTTAGCTAGTACTAAGAATGCTTCTAATTTAGAGAAGATAGAGATAAAAGATAAGAATGGGGATAAAGTTATTATTAATCAGTATAATCTAAGTGAAGTAATAGCATCGCGAATAAAAGAGATACTTTCTATGGCTAAAAAACAAATTAACACCTTAACAAAAAGAAAAATAAGTTATATAATATGTACAGGTGGAATAGCAAATCTAAGGGATTTTGACCTTCTTTGTATTGATGTCTTTTCTAAGAATGTTAAAGTAAGTCATGTAAGTACAATAGGAATTAGAGATAATAGATATGCTAGTAGTTATGGCTTAATTAAATGGTATGATTATAATGCTAAGTTAAAGAATTATGATTATTCTATATTAAGCTTAGAGGAGCAAGAAGAATTTAGTCGAGAAGAAAAAGAAACGAAGAACAGTAGTAATAGTATTATTGGTAAAGTCTTTGATTATTTCTTTGAAAATTGAGGAGAGTGTTTATGTACGAGATGAAAATGGATCAAATTGCAAAGATTAAAGTAATAGGTGTTGGTGGTGGCGGTTGTAATGCCGTTAATAGAATGATTGAATCAGGGGTGCAAGGGGTAGAATTTATCGTTGCTAATACTGATTTACAGGTTTTAAATGTTAGTAAAGCTGAGACTAAGTTACAGATTGGTAAGAGTATTACGAACGGCTTAGGAGCAGGTGCTAATCCGGATGTGGGTAGAGAAGCGGCCTTAGAAAGTAAAAAAGAGATTGAAGAAGCTTTAAGTGGAGCGGATATGGTCTTTGTTACTTGTGGAATGGGAGGCGGCACTGGTACGGGAGCAGCTCCAATTGTGGCTGAGATTGCTCAAGAATTGGGAGCTTTAACTGTTGGTATCGTTACTAAACCTTTCCGCTTTGAAGGTAAAAAGAGAATGGATCATGCGGAGATTGGGATTGAAGAGTTAAGACATCATGTTGATACGATAATTGTTATTCCTAATGATAGATTAAGAGATATCATAGATAGAACTACGCCAATGATGGAAGCTTTTAAAGAAGTAGATAATGTCTTAAGAAGAGGAGTTCAATCTATTTCCGATTTAATTGCTGTATCAGGGTTAGTAAACTTAGACTTTGCTGATGTTAAGACAATTATGTCAAAGCGTGGCAATGCCATAATTGGTATTGGTATCGGAGTTGGGGAAAACAGAGCTGTGGAAGCGGCTAAACAAGCAGTATCTAGTCCATTATTAGAGACTACTATTGATGGGGCAACTGATGCTATTATCAATATTACCGGTGGTAATTCTTTAACTTTATTTGAGGCTGAAGATGCAGCAGAAGTTGTCAGAAATGCGGCTAATACCGATATTAATACTATCTTTGGCGCTGTTATTAACGAGAATTTAAATGATGAAGTTATTGTTACTGTTATTGCTACTGGTTTTGATGATAATAATCCGGATGATGATGGGGATATTGGTAGTGATTATACGGATATGGATTCTTATAATAATAAAGATGAAGATGAGGATGATGGAGATGTTGATATTCCTCCATTCTTAAGAAGTAGAGATAGATATTAAGATTAGAAGTAAAAAGGGATGGGTTCTATGAGTTTAATTCATGCTTTAATACTTCTTTTTTTATGGATAATAACTTCTTATTTAGCTATTAAAAATATAGAAGAATATTATCAGATGAAAAAACCAGTAAAAAAACAAAATGAAAGACTAGGGGTAATATTAATTGTATTATGTTGTTTAGTTTTTAGAAGTGTTATATCGACTTATGTAGTCTATGTACTTATGTTTAATGCTTTATATTATATAATCCATAAGATATTTAAGAATAAGTATTTAGATAAGAGTTTCTATTTAACATTTATAATTCCTATAGTTATTGTTATCATTGGTAATATTAATGTTAATAATATTGTTATTACAAGGTATAATCTAAGTAATATGGATATATCTAAAGATATAAGATTGGCTTATGTTAGTGATGTTCATTTATCTACCTTAGATAAGAAAAAGTTAGATAACTTAGTTAAGATAGTAAATGATAATAATTATGATATCTTTGTGATTGATGGGGACTTAGTAGATGAGTTTAGTACGGATAGAAAAATAAAAGATGTAATTGAAGAGTTAGGGTCTATTAAGACTAAATATGGTAATTATTATGTAGAGGGTAATCATGATTTATTAACTAATAAGATAAGAAGTTATTTAACAGAGAATAATTTTATAGTCTTAGAAGATAGTAAAGTCTTAATAGATGGTAATTATTATTTAGTAGGTAGAAGAGATAAGAAAGATAAATTAAGAACTAATTTAAATAGTTTAACTTATAATTTAGATAAACCGGTAATATTAATGGATCATCAACCTAATATTGAGAATAAAATGGATCCTAGAGTAATAGTTCAGTTATCTGGTCATACTCATGCGGGGCAAATATGGCCTTTAGGATATTTCTTAAAGTATGGTTATTATCCTGATAAGAGGTTAATTGTGTCTTCAGGAGTTGGGGTATGGCATAATAAGGTAAGAACAAGTAAACATTGTGAAATTGTAGAAATTAATATTAAGAAATCTTAAGACTGGTAGTAATATCAGTTTTTAATTGCCTCATTATTAATTTTAATTGCATCATTTTGGGGTGGAATGATGCAATTGAATGGGGAAGTGATGTAGTTAAATGAAAAAATCAACCACCAGCTTAGCTGGTGGTTTTCATTTTACGCCTTATAAGGCTCTTATTACCGCCTCGCTTAAAAGCGCTACAACAATCTGACGCTTGCAACTTACTTATGGCTGCCCGTAAACGGGTCTATATTATCCATTGTTAATTGTTCCGCTTGTCTATCTTCGTTCAATTGTTCTTTTATGTATTTCTGTATTGCTACTTCATTTTTTCCGACTGTATCAACATAATATCATCGACACCAAAACGAACGATTTCTATATTTATATTTCAAATTTTCCCATCTTTGGTATATCATTACACTACTTTTTTCTTTTAAATATCCCATAAATGTCGATATACTTAATTTTGGTGGTATCTATACAAGCATGTGAACATGATCTGGACAAACTTCAACTTCTATTATAGTTACTTCTTTCCAACTGCATAATTCTCTCAAAATTGCACCTATTTCTAATCTATTTGAACCATAAAATGCCTTTCTTCTGTACTTAGGTGCGAATACTATGTGATATTTACAATTCCACTTTGTGTGTGATAAACTATTTATGTCCTTCATTGGACATCTATCCTTTGTTATTTTTAATGCGTTTTGTCAGATTGCATTATCTATTATAACAAAGGAGTTTTAATTTTAAAGACTCATTGCTAAAGCTAAACCGAACCCTCGGACTATCCGAGGGTTTTATTTAGACAATAAGGATACATGACTTTCGACATTTATGTGCTTCTTTATTAATTTATAAAGGTGCTAATATTATTACAGTTTCTAAATTCTTAGGACATGCTAAAATAGAAGAAACACTTAATACGTATACACATTTATATAAAAATGCTCTGACAGATATAACATCACTTATAGATGATATGAATAATGAACAAAAAAACAATTTTTAATTGTATTAAATAGTCATTTATAACCGTTTATGATATAATATTTTTTGAAATTACAGAAGGTCGGTGTAACGGTGAAGATAAATTATCAAGAAATTTATATAAATATGGATGATTCAGGGGTTTTACATTCCAATGAAAGATGTTGCGTGTATGGAGGAATAGTATTTACCAAAAAATTGGATCAAGAAAATTTTGGACGCAAATATAAAAGCATTTTAAACAAAATAAAATGCAAGTATTGTCGTTCCGATATATCAAAATGTAAGCATAAATGTCCAGAAATTAAGGACACTAATATAAAGCCGCAACATAAAAGGTGGATTTGGAATTTAATAAAAAAAGAAAAGTGTTTTGCAGTAATTATCGATAATAAAAGAGTTAACACATCAATTATGAATGATAAAGATTCTCGTGGCAGATATAGGGATTATACTCAAAGAATTATTATAAAGAAAATTGTCGATAAACTAATTAAAGAACAAAAAGTAAATCCAAATTTACCTGTTAAATTAATTATCAGAATAGATCAGCAAGCAACAGCAACAAATACTAACAGATTATTTATAAAAGACATTGAAAAGGAATTAACAATAGGCATGACAAACTTAGAATATAATATGATACACAAGCCCATTCTTTTTTCAAAATTAAGTATTGATCTTATGTATGTACTTTCTCATAAGCACATATCAATACAAGCATCTGATTTTATCGCAGGTGAAACAAGAAGAATCATTATATCTGATTTAGATAAGTTGACAATGTTGAAAAAATTAGAATATTTAGATGTCAAATCGTTTTTACCATAATAGCTTTTTTTAAAAGCTTTTTATTATACAAAAAAACTATCCATAAAGGATAGTTTCCCACACAAGGCGTCGTATTTATAATACGATTAAACTCTCGTTCGACACTTGCGTGTAGACCTGACAAGATTTCTCTCCGGTATATCAATAGTATCAAAATATTATTTATTTGTCAATACTATTGTATTTCTATTATATTCGAATCGTCAATTAATATACATAAACATTACTTTTAATGCAATTTACTTTGTATTACGTAATCATTCTTAAAAATATGATAACACGGATCAAAATACGTAAATATGCTAAATAAAATTGGACAAAAAATACAATTTCAAAAATTATAAATTCTTATAAAATGAGCATAAAAAATGAGAGCACGGTTAAATGCTCTCTTCAGGGGACTCGCTCTTTTATTCTTTGTATATGTTAATTTCTTTTAACTTCGGCCTTTTATGGGCTTTTTATTTTAGTAATAACCTTATTAATTTGGTATTTATTAATCTGCTGGTACCTAAATGGTACCTAAAAATGGAAAACCCCAGATTAACTCCAGGACATTTTTACTACTTTCTTCTATTAGAAAGAGCACTTCCAGCTACACTTTTAGTTGCTTTTGCTGTAGCCTTACTTCTAAGTTGACTACTTGCCTTTTTTACAACTGACTTAGAAGTCCTTATTTTATTTGCCATTCCTAACTCTCCTTTCTTAGCCAAGATTTTCGTTTGACAATAAGAAAGGTTACTACAATAAAGACATCTTGCTATTAAGACAATAATCCTATATAATAGTATTGTAATAATAAGTTGTTTATTTATTGCTGTGCATTGGGTGTGGCACATAAATTAGCCTTTCTTTATTGTTCAAAGAATGGCTTTTTTTGTGCGATAATTTATAATAACAAGTGCAACACATGAAATTTTAATAAAAAAAGTTCATATATTACTCATGATATAATGTTGGGGGTCTAATCAAACATTAAGGAGTAATAAATATGAACTATATACATCTTACCATAGAAGAACGTGCTTGTATAAGCAAATTTAAAGAAATGGGATTAAGTTTAAGAGAAATGGCTAAATTATTAAATAGAAATGTTTCAACTATATCTAGAGAAATAAAACGAAATTCTTATAAAACAGGAATAAATAATTCAGTAAAAAGATATGTACCTACTTATGCTAATAGAAAGTATAAAGAAAGAAGAACTAAATGCCATAGGTCAATAATAGCAACTAATGCAGCAATAGAATATATAAAAAATAAAATAGAATTACATTGGTCTCCAGATCAAATAACCAATAGAAGTGATGATAATAAACCAGCTAATTTTCCTTCCATATCCACAATATATAGATGGATTCACTTAGGGTACATTCCAAAAACTAATATTGAACATTTAAGAAGAAAAGGAAAATTCAAAAGGCCGGCTGAAACAAGAGGAAAATTTAATTTAGGTAAAACAATCAAAAAAAGGCCTAAGGAAGTATACAAAAGAAATACATTTGGACATTGGGAAGCTGACACAGTTGTTTCAGGAAAATTAAACAATTATACTTTAAAAAGTAAATACTGTTTTGTTTCTTTAGCAGAGCGAAAAACAAGATTATATTTAGTTAAATGGATACCAGATAGAAAAGAAGAAACGGTTACTAATGCAATAATGGATTTATTAAAAGATTTGCCAAAAGAAGCAGTTAAAACAATAACATGTGATCGAGGAAAAGAATTTGCTGGTTGGAAACGAATCGAAGAAGAATTAGGAACAAATATGTATTTTGCGGATCCATATTGTGCATGGCAAAAGGGAACAAATGAGAATTCAAATGGATTGTTAAGAGAGTTTTATCCAAAACAAATGGATTTATCTAAGACAGATGAAAAAGAAGTACAAAATGTACTTAAACTTCTAAATAATAGGCCAAGAAAATGCATTAATTATAAAACACCACAAGAATTATTTAATGAGTATTTATGTGAATGTTGCACTTGATTTGACAAATTATCGTGCAAAAAACAACATTAAACCGTTGTATTTTTAACACACCTTAATTATAGTATCTTATTGCTTATTTTACCATAATTAACTTGACTTTTTTTATTATTTAAGCGATTAATACTACAACTTGAAAGGAGAATAAAAATATGATTAATAATATAGTATTAACAGGATACTTCATTGGATTTGAAAATGATAATCTATTGCTAAAAATTGATAGTTGTGAAAATCATCAAATAGTAAAAATACTGATTAACAAGTTAATAAGAAAGGAGATAAAGAAAAGAATCAAAGTTAATGATTTGATTGGTATAAAAGGATACATAGGAATTGATGATAATAATAAAGCAATAATAATAACAACTAATATTTCGTTTTTAAGTAATAAATAAAAAAGCCTGGATAAAATTCCAATGAATTAGTCAACAAAAAGTAGACACTAAAAAAGAATTTTTAGAACCCTAGTTCAGTTTTATACTGAATTGGGGT
>UQXO01000015.1 GCA_900545005.1 uncultured Mycoplasmatota bacterium
TTTATTTTTTCCTCCTTTAGGTCTCCCCATAAAATCATCTCCTTAATTCAATTATAACAAAAGAAAAGTAGATCACACTCTTTTTATGTGTCTACTTTTACTTTATCACTTCAACTACACAGTCATTAGCTCTTCTTCTTTTTCTTTTTGTTTCTCATCAACAATCTTATTATATTTATTAATTAGGTCTTGAACTTCAGTAAGACTACTCTTTTCTTGATCTTCCGGAAGTTCTAATTTTTTAATCTCGTTATTAGCATCTTGTCTAATATTTCTTAAAGCTACTTTTGCATCTTCACTTAAAGCTTTAGCTTGTTTAACATATTCTCTTCTTTTATCTTCTGTTAAAGCAGGAATAGTTATAATAATCATTTCCCCATTGTTAGTTGGATTAATTCCTAAGTTAGCCGCTATAATCGCATGTTCAATATTTTTTAGGGTACTACGATCAAATGGTTTAACAAATAATTGACGAGCTTCTGGTACCGTAATATTAGCAATGCTACTAATGGGAGTTGGGGTGCCGTAAAAATCAACCATAACACTATTTAGCATAGCGGGATTAGCACGTCCAGCCCGAATATTGATGTAGCGTTCTTCTAAGTTTTCAATTGCTTTCATCATTTTCATTTCTGTTTCATCTAAGTTCATAATTTTCTCCTTTAATTTTTAAATATTTACAGTATCATTATAAGTGATATGACCGTTATTTACAAGCACATTCATCTTAACATTAGCATATTTATCTAAGTATAACTGGTACTTTTCAATGGTTACTTCATTAGCACTTTCATACTTTTCTTTAGATTTGGCAATGTCATCATCAGTTACGGAACCAATCTTTTTAATTTCTTCATCGCTTAAAAGAAAACCAGTATCTTTACTAAAAGTATAATATTCTAAGTAAGTTGCTCCTTCTTCTTTAGTAATATTAAGATGACCATAACTAACTTCTAGTGTTAAGTAATCATCGCCATTAAGAGTATTATACTTAAGAAAATCAGCTTCATAGATATCTTCGGAACCAATTTCATAGACAATATCATCTTTATTAATAGAAACATCACTTAGTTTAACGATACTTTCTTTAGCTTTAATCATTCTTTTATTAAGGTTATCCTCTAAAGATATAGCCTCTTCGTTATTAATATTAAGATGTATTGTGGGATAACTTAAGTCTAAGGCATAAGAAATAATATCATCATCGGTATAATATATATAGTCTTTAGAAGTATCTCTTCTTATTTCTTGATGACTTTTATCTTTTAGAGAATTATATTTATTCTTAATTAGAAAGTTACCTCCTATTAAAAGGAGAAAAATAACTAAAATAAACAAACTAATACTTAAATAATTATGCTCTTTCATTTATTATAATCAACCTCACTTAGATAGACATTAATCTTATTTTTAAAAGCACTAATGGCATCACTATTCCAGTAGGTAGTAGGATTCATATTATAAGATACTAAACTAGTCTCATCATCATAATTAATAACCTTGCCATCTTTAACAAATATTAAAGCGGGCGTAAATAAATATTCGGCCCCCATATCGGTAATTTTTAAATAGGTACTTAATAAGTCTTCAATCTGTCTAAAATTTTTAGTCTTTTTAGTACGATCTTCAATAACATCGTAATAATACACTTTGGTAATATTATTTTCTTTTAGAATAGGATAAAGTTGTTTTACATATTCTTGCATCCAAGCGTTACTAGAAAATCCGACTAAGATAATACCTGTTTCGTTGTTTAAAATCCTTAAAACTTTATTCGAACCAACATAGACAAAGGGATTGTCATTGGGAATGGTTTGGTATTCTTTACTAAATCTTTCTCCATCCGAAATGGTACTACTAAAGTCTTTTTTACCTAAGTAGATAAAGCCCCAAATCAAAAGAGCAAATAAAATTAAATATATGAAATTTCTTGTGATTTTTTTCATTAAACATACTTCCTAATCTTTAAATTTAAACACATAGCCTTCGATTTCAACATCATCTTGGAGGGTAGCACCAGCATTTATTAAGGCTTCCTCTACTCCCATTCCTTTTAATTTTCTAGAAAAACGAGCGATTGATTCATCTTCCGTAAATTTAGTCATCTTAAATAATTTAGATATTTCATCCCCAGAAACTTGCCAGATGCCATTAACTTTTTTAATGGTAAAAGGACTAGTATTTTCATATTTATAAACAACATGGGAAGCATAATCTTCTTCATCATAAAGTTCTTCTGGTGAAACTTCTTCCACCATATTCATTAGCGTTTTTATAGCTTCATCTATATTTTGCTGATACATAGCCGAAATAGGAATAACCAACGTATCCGGATACTTTTCTTTAAATTTAGCTAAATTATCTTCTGAACCAGGTAAATCCATCTTATTAGCAAGAACAACCATTGGCTTTTTAGCTAATTTTTTGCCATATTTTTGAATCTCAGTATTAATAATTTGGAAATCGCTAATGGGGTCGCGTCCTTCACTACTACCCATATCAACTACATGAGCAATAATTTTAGTACGTTCAGCATGTCTTAAGAATTTTAGTCCTAAGCCAATGCCCTCAGCAGCTCCTTCAATTAAGCCGGGTAAATCAGCCATCACAAAACTGCGATTGTCTTTTAATTTAACGACTCCTAAGTTAGGGGCTAAAGTCGTAAAGTGATAAGCTGCAATCTTCGGTTTAGAAGCACTTATTACGGATAAAAGAGTCGATTTGCCAACGCTAGGAAAACCAACAAGCCCAACATCTGCTAAGACTTTTAACTCACACTTGATGGTTTTTTCTTCTCCGGGTTCACCATATTCACTAGTCTTAGGGGCAGGATTATCATGCGTAGCAAAAGCTTTATTACCACGGCCACCACGACCACCAGCTGCTACCGTAAATCTTTGTTTATCATGAATTAAATCAACCAAAACTAAATTAGTATTAGCATCATAAACAGTCGTTCCTTCAGGAACTTTAATAATGACATCTTCGGCATCCGCACCAGTTCGGTTAGAGCCTTTACCATTCTCGCCTTTTTCACCCTTAATAATTTTATTATATCTTAAGTCTACTAAAGTTCGAAGTCCTTTATCTACTTCAAAGATGATACTAGCCCCATGACCGCCATTGGCCCCATCTGGTCCTAAATTAGGCATACATTTCTCATGATGAAAAGATGTACAACCATCTCCTCCTTTACCAGCTATTAATTTAATTGTTATCTCATCTACAAACATTGTAGTCACCTTCATTTCTTATTTATTTTATCAAAAACTAGAAGATAAGTCTAATTATTTTAAAGTACTCTTCTCTTTGTGAATGCATCTTATCATTATTTTTTTTATTTGTCTAGAGTTTATCTTATTTTACAAGAAAAAAACTATGCGTTACATAAAACGATTCATTTGACGCATAGTTTCTTTAATTTGTTTTTGGGATGGTTTTCTTCCCATACTACTAAACATAACTTCAATCATCTTTTCATTAATAGGAGGATTCTTTTTCATTTCTTTTTGAATTAGTTTTCTCGCTACTACAAAACCAATTATAAAGCCAATTACAAGTCCTAGTAAAATTAACAAAATATCATGTAACATAATTTCATCTCCTATTTAGGATTTTACTAAACTTTTATTTTTTAAGCAATACTTTCTACCCAAAAATAGTCTTGATTTTGAAAATCACAAGCAAAAAGATTCCGATTAGACTTTAATTTATTAAAAAATTCTGGTTTGGGAGATGTTGTTTCCATTATAAGATAGGCATTTCCTATCTTTAGTTTAGTCTCTTCATCATTATAATAATTATTATAGATATGAGTATTCATAAATTTCGTATAGTGGTCATTATTCCGATAACTGGTAAATAAATAGTTATTTAGTTCAATCTTATTAATGGGACTTACCATCTTCTCATACATATTAATGCCATACTCTTGATCATTGGTATTTAATAGATATATATTTTGAAAAGTCTTGAAAAGATTATAAGGACAAAATCTCGTTAGGGTTTTAAATTCATTATTAATATTAAATATATAAAATTTTCTCAAAAATCATCACCTATTATGAGTATAATTCTTTCTTGATAAAAAATATGTCGAAGTAAAGTTTAATTCTTCATAATAAATATAATTTGCTTTTTTTAATTAGTATCAGTAGTAGGTTCTGATATTACCACTATCTTAGACTTAAAAACTTTTTTCATAACATCATCTAGGGTCGTAGCAGCCTCATCCATCCAAAAGGATACCTTATAATCTACCGAGGCATCGGGCATTAACGTTCCCTCACTAAGAGTATGGGATTCAATACTATCCTTAATACTAGTAGTAGCACTAGGATAATTAGCTAAGATTTTCTTAGCCTCATCATTTACTTTGGTGGCAATCCATTTACTAGCTAAAGTACTCTCTTTTAAGCTTTCTAGGTTTACATAATAATGGGCCGCTATGGTACAATTATTGTGAAGGGTAAAAGTAAAGGGAGTTAATTTGGCTCCTTGTTCATCAGTTATAGGATAAGCATTAGTTAAATTTATTTCTCCGGATTGGTTAATTAACTCAACGCTAAAGCATCCCGAGGTTGCGTTATTAGAATTCGTTTGTATTTTTACTAGTCGCCAGTAAGCATATGATGATCCTAAAGCGGTAAGACCAACTAAAGCAATAGTTAAAACTGATAGTATTGCGGTATAGCTAGCGGATATTTTATTCATTATTTTCTTATTCATGTCAAACTCCTTTATTATTAACTATTAATAAAATAGCACAATATTCGCTAAAAGTAAATCATCTGGCGAATAATAAAGTCAAAAAAAATCTACACTATCTTAAGTAGTATAGATCTAAAAAGGCCGATATAGTCTTAGTATCTGTAAGACCATTAAAGGTATGAGTGACATTACCATTCTCTATAATATAAGTAATTGGCGTCCCATAAAGGGCTATAAAGTCACCAATATTCTCATTATTCTTAAGATTAGAAATATTTACCTCGTAAGCATTAATTCCTAAATTAGTTAAAGACTCTCTTAAATTAGGTAAGAAAGCTTCACAATAAGAACACCCGGTCTTAGTAACCACTAAAATACTTCTTTTAGAAGTCTTAAAGAGATTGGTGAAATCCTTATAATCTAAGGTTGTTATGACATCTTTAACCTCTGGTAAGGTATCTAGGGTAACTTTAATATTTAAGTCCTTAATAGGAATTGTATCAATCTGATAAGCATGAGATTCACTAGCTTCAATATTAACATTAACAGCATTTTCTGCAGAACTATTATTCTTTAGAAGATAATAAACTGTATAGATAATAAGTCCTAGCGCTAGCAAACTCAAAAAGATAACAATTACTTTTTTAGTTTTATTATTCATTAAACATTCTCCTTTATTTTTAATGATTGGAAGACTTTCTTCCATAAGTCTTTACTTGAGTAATTTAAGATTCCTACTTTATAAACTCTAATTCCGTATTTAAATAAAACTAGACAACTAATAAATAAAATCAAGGCTGATATTACCAAATCAATTAAACTTGTTTCTCCTAAAATATAAGTGATAGGAGCCACCATCGAAGAAAGAAATGGTAAATAACTAATTATACGAATAAAATAGAACCTTTGAAAGCTGAGGCCATAATACCAATATAGTATCCTAACATTAAGACTATCATTAATGGGGTTTGAAGTTGTTGGAAGTCTTCGGCCGAGGTAGTCATAGACGCTAATACGCCAGCTAAAGTAGCATAGATAAAGAATGATAATAAGAAGATAATTATTAAGATGGGTGCTCCTTTTAATAAAATATCAAAGGTTCCACTTATCTTTAAGGATTCTACTAAACCACCGATAATATTAGACTTACCACTTCCTAAAGATAACCCGCCATGAATTAAAATTCCTATTATACTATAAGTAAATAATAATAAAGACTGCAAGATGACAAATATCGAAGAACTAGTAATTTTTGTTAAAAGGTGAACTTTCGCGGGAACATTCGAAATAATTATTTCCATACCCCGCGTAGTCTTTTCATCATTAATCTCGGCTCCAATCATCTGGACTAATAAAACAATTAGCATAAAAAATGGGACCAAGAAAACCATTAAACTCATGTTGGTGGCATCTTCACTAGCCGTTATTTCTTTTTCATTAGTAACCACTCTGTTAATACTAATGGGACTAGTAATTTTAGCCATTTCTTCACTAGATAATCCATTATAATTTAGGGCCATACTAGTTTTCATACCCGTTAAACTAGCACTTAAAAGATTATAAGTTATAGTATCTATTTTATTATAAGAAATGATATCGGCTTTTAAATATTCTGTAGTATCCAAGTTAATATTTACAACAATATCATTCGTATCCGTGATTTTTTCTTTCAAAGTATCAACACTATCAGTAGAATATGTTATCTCATAAGTTCTTTCATCATTTAAAATTTTTTTATTAGTTAAAAAGTAAGCATTAAAACCTTCTAAATAATTATTATCCCCTGTTAAATAAATATTTACAGTTTCTTTAAAATCGCCCCCAAAAACATTAATTATTTTATCAATATTAATAACGCCAATTAAAAGAAGACAAATCAAAACATTAACTATTTTAAACCATTTCGTATCCATCTTTTTCTTAAGACTTTGTTTTATCAAAAACCATGCTTTATTTTTCATATGCTTCCCCTACTTTACTGATAAATATTTCATTTAATGTTGGTTCTTCAACACTGAATTTTGTTACATTATCTAAAGTTTTAACAACTTCAAAGACTTTACTAATAATATCTTCACTTTCAATCTTAATAATGTATTCATTATTACCAATTTCTTTAACAACTTCTAAAACTCCGGGTATTTTTTCAATTTTTTTTATATCGCCATCGGCACACAAATGAATATTTTTCTTACGATATTGTTTCTTTATATCTTTTAAATTACCTTGTAAAACGCTCTTACCATGAACTAAAATAACTAATTCATCACAAAATAATTCTACGTGTTCCATGCGGTGTGACGAAAAAATTATTGCTGTCCCTTTTTTCTTTAACTCATTAATGGTTTTCATAAATTCTTCGACGTTAATAGGATCTAAGCCACTAAATGGTTCATCCAAAATCAAAAGTTTAGGCTCATGCAAAATGGCTGTAATAAACTGTACTTTTTGCTGATTGCCTTTACTCAATTCTTTAATTTTGCGATTTTTATATTCACTAATGTGAAATCTTTCTAATAGCCTATCCAGTCTTTCTTCAATTGTTTTCTTATCCAAGCCTTTTAAAGTTCCATAAAAAATAGCTTGTTCTAAAACTGTAAGTTTTAATAAAAGACTACGTTCTTCGGTTAAGAAACCTATTTTATCAGTAACACTATAATCTATAGGTTTACCATCTAATAAAATCGTTCCTTCTGTTTTATCTAGTAAGTTAATTATCATCCTAAAAGTTGTAGTCTTTCCGGCTCCATTAACTCCTAAGAGGCCAAAAATCTCACCATCATTAACGGTAAAAGAAAGATTATCAACTGCTAAGTGATTACCATAATACTTAGATACATTCTTTAATTCCAACATATTATTCCTCCGTTTTAATTTAATCATAAAAATTTCAAAAAGAAAAGCTCTTTAGAAAATAATATTTCCAAGACTATAGATTCTTTCCAAGTCTTTAGGTATTTGCTGATAGGTATTGGTACTTACTATTCTTTGATAGTCTTTTAATCTAATGGATGTTATTCCTTTTAAGAAGTTATCAACTTCATTTGAATTTATCTTCATCTGATAAGGGTGATAAGTCAAGATTTCATGATTATTATTATAAATAGTAATAGGATTATAAAAGTCAAAGAGATAATAATTATCATTCTTAAAGATAATATTAAATCCATATAATTCATGAATATCATTGTCTTTATATTCGCCAATTAAATGAAAGGCATCGTATCCTAAAAGAGTTAAGATATTAGTAGCTAAAAGACTATATTCTAGGGAATCAGCTACATTCTTATGTTTTAAATCATTAATATCAGGAATATTTAAATAATTAGGCATTCTAATGGTTAAAAAGGTTTCTTTCTTTAGAGTTCTACTAGTCTTTTGGCCAAAAAATTCTTTTAGAAAAATAGGAATCTTAAGAATTGCTTCATTACTATTTAGAATTTTCTCTTCTTTTAAAAAGTTTATAAAGTCATAAAGATAAGTATCATCTTGAATAGAATAATAATTATTATCTAAGTCATAATATATTTTAACATCATCAGGAATAAAACCATAAAGAGGTTTAGAATAGGTACTTAAAGTTAAATATCCTAAAGTCTTATGCGTTTTATAAGTATTTTTTAAATATTGAATAGTCTTTTTAACTTGAAAAAGCATGTCAGCTTCTGGTAGCTTTATAATCTCTAAGATATCCTTATTTTGCATAACTTCACCTCAAGTAGTCTCTTCTTTTAGTATTGTAGCATAATGTCTCTTAAAGATAAAGAAAAAACCTATCAGAGTTCTGATAGATTTTAAGAAAAAATAATATGTCTGTCAAACATATTATTTTAGTTGTGGATTTCCTAATATAAGATTCATATTGACAGATAAAAGTCTTATATTTTTATCAATATTCCACATATGCAGCATATACTTAATAGATTGATAAACGAGGCAATGTGCAAAATAACCATCAAAGGGTTTTAACAAAAAATCATTAAATAAATATAATATATATTTACTTGTAATATGTATAAGAATAAATCTTATACCCAATAGCACTTCCTCTACTATTAAGTGATTTAATCATACCATGATTTTTTTATTTTGGCAAGTACTTTTAGTAAATTTTTTATAAAATTTTTAAAATATTTTCATACTTTAAGGAAGCTTCTAAAAGATAGTCCTTTTTTCTTAAGGAATCAAGGAGATTTTTAGGAATACTTTCATAACCATAGTAGATGGCTGCAACCGCTGATGCTAGTCCTCCAAGACTAGAAGCTTGATTACCTAGATTAACAGAGCCAATTAAAGCTTGTTTAAAGGAAGCACTGTTAATTAGACAATAAAAGAAAGCTTCTAAGGTATCTACTATATAATTATTAGAGCTAATCCGCTCTAAAGAATAGATATAAACATTATTCTTTAGAATATTATCAAACTCTTTAATGGTCTCATTTTTAAAATATAAAGTATAATCTAAAGACTTTAACATGCTATAACTAGCTAATTTGTCTTTCCCATGTAAAAGGAATAATACATATCTCGTAAAAATATAAGAAGCCATAATAGCTATTTCGTTTTGATGGGTAATAGAAGTAACGTTTTTAACTACAGAATAGATATCATAATTTCGGGATTTTGTATAATAAAGGTAAAAAGCAACAGGAATCATCCGGGCTAGAGGTTCATTACCACAGTCACTATAACCATCACCCCCACATTTAGGAGCATCAATCTTTAAATCGAAATACTTACTTAAAGCATGTTTAGTCGTAAAATCAATATCGATTAAGGTATCGGTAGCGGTGTATTTAGCTGTCTTATACCAAAGGACCATATTATCAGCAATTTTGTTATAGTCCATTTTCTCTTTTTGAATAACGGCATCCAAAAGTGCTAAGATGCTGCTAGTTCCACTACTCCAAGTTCCAATAGGTAAATCGGCAAGTTGGGTTAATTTGGTAACAGGATTAGTTAACAATTTTTCTCTGCTTTGGTAATTTAGGGGAAGACCAAAGGCTTCGCCCAAGGCATATCCTAGGATAGCAGCACTTATTTTACTGTACATATTACACTTTCTTTCTAAGGTAAAAAAGTAAGCCTTTTTAGGGGCTTATTGATATTTTTTAAAGATACTTCTTTTTATAGGGATTATCTCTTCAGGTTCAATTCTTTCGTTTTGTAATAATTTCTTTCCATTAGTAGTAAGTAACTCTTCCATATATTCCTCAGAAATAATATTTCTGAGGATTTTTTTAAGTCTAGGAATATCTTCATAGAAAGTATCAGTCTCATGATGAATATCACTACTTAGAAAAGTAATCATATGATGTTTTAAAAATAATTCTAAAGTCTTTTTAGCTTCTTTACCATAACGGCTAAATAAGGAACCAATATTACTTTGAAATAATGCTCCTGCTTCGATTAACTCTTCAATTCTTTTAGGATTTTCTTTTAAAAAGTAATATCGTTCGGGATGAGCAATAACAGGAATATAGCCATTACTCTGTAAATCAAATAAGATTTGTTTAAGAGCCTTATATTCATTATTCATCGGTAACTCAAAAAGAACATACTTAGTATCATTAAGAGAAGAAAAGACTCCTTCTTTTAATTTTTTCACTAAAGAATCATCAATATAAATCTCATTACCTAAATAAAGATTTAATAGAATATTTTCTTTTCTTAAAGTCTCTTTTAAGTCATTAAGCAACTCTTCATTTTTCTTTTTAGAACTATTATAAGCACTACCTAAAATATAATGGGGTGTTAAAACGATATCTGTTATCCTGTTTTCAGAGGCTTTCTTTAAGATAGCTAAAGATTCCCTCTTAGACTTAGAGCCATCATCAATATTAGGCAAAATATGACTATGTAAATCAACCATAAAGAGTCCTACTGATAATACTTACTGTAGTAACGATCTTTTGATGAAGGGAATTTATTCAATATAACTCCCGCAATTTTATTTTCAAATTGGGCTAAAGCTTTCTTAGTATTTTGTAAATATTCAATAGGTGTAACCTTATAAGCCGAGACGATTACAATCTTATCTACTAAATCAGCCATAATAATAGAATCTGTTAAGCCTCCAACTGGAACGCCATCATAGATAACTAAATCATACTTACTCTTTAGGATTTTAGCAAGTTGTCTATTTTTCTCTGATGCTAATAATTCACTAGGATTAGGAGGCACGATGCCCATTGGCAAAACGTAAATATTTTCATACTTAGTCTTTTTAATATATTTTTTATAGTTTTTATCTACATCGTCTAAAAGTAGGTTTGATAAGCCTAATTCATTATCAACATTAAAGATTTTGTGTTGACGACCACGACGAAGGTCGCAATCAACAATTAAAACTTTAACGCCAGCTTGAGCGAAGGCAATAGCTAAATTAGCACAGATAAACGACTTACCTTCACCACTAAGAGAACTTGTCATTAAAATTGATTTAACAGGTTCATCAATTGAAGAAAATAAAAGGTTGGTACGAATAGTTTTAACAGCTTCCGCAACCCCACTTTTAGGGTTATTAGCGACAATTAATTCATTATTCATTTTCTTTTTCCTTTCTTTTCTTTAGGGACGTACTTCAATGGGACAACACCAAGAGTTGGTAACCCAATCTTTGTTTCAATCTCATCGGTACTCTTAATAGTTGTATCAAAATAAAACATTACAAAGATAACGGCACATGATAAGACAACCCCAATTAACATTGCAAGCACTACGGTCTTTAATAAGCTTATATTATAAGGGTTATTAGAGACCTCTGCATAATCAACAATAGCGACGTTTTTAATACTATAGTATCTAGCAACATCATTACTAAATACTCTAGCAATCTCATTAGCAACATCTTTAGCTATTTCTTTATCGGCACCGTTAACCGAAATACGAATAATTTCCGTATCATCTTCCGTGGTAACATTTACCATCTTCTTTAATTCATCAGTAGTCATATTCAAGTTTAAATTATTAATAACTTGATTTAGAATGCTATGTGATTTCATTATGACACGGTAATTAGATATTAAGTTTTTATTCAAAGTAATATCACTTTGGGTAATAGATTGATTAATATTAGTATTTTCGTTATTAGTGGTCAAAACCATTGTCGTATAGGAGTTATAAAGAGGAGTTTTAAAAAATATTGTATAAACTGCTCCAAAAACTACACACACTACGGCCGCAAGTGCCACCATAAACCATTTACTCACAAAATAATCAAATAATTCTTTTAAATTTATTTCTTCCATATAAAATCCTCTCAACTTCCAATATTATATAATAAATGGTCATCTCTTTCAAGATAGAAAAACCACAATTACTTACGATTTGTAACTGTGGTAGAACGCATTTCATCTTCGATTTTACTTGTGTTGGCACTAACTTTTAAAATACAATATAAAACCAATAAAATAATGGATATTAGTATAATAAACATAGTTTCTCCTTTAGTCTTATTATAACAAATACCCCATTTTAATTAACTAATTATCGTTCGACAAATATCGACATTTTCTTTTAAAATACCTCGTATAAATGATAAGACCTATTAAGGAGCCTGATCCATCAATTAAGGTATCTAAGACTTTAGCCGTTCTTCCCGGAATAAAAATCTGATGAATTTCATCACTAATCGCATAAAGATAACAAATAATTAAAGCAATCATAAGCATTCTTTTATTTAGTTTACCATAGGTACTTAAATAATTTAAAACCAAGATTCCTAAGATTAAGTATTCCGTAAAATGAGCCATCTTTCTTATATAAAAGGTACTATCTTCAACCTTTTTCTTAACTTCCGTTCGCGTATATTCTTTATTTGTTACATTAGTGGCAACATTTACGATGGCACTGGTAACAACATTACTAGTATTTGTTGATTTAACACCATTTTGATTAGAAAAACTAAAGATAACAAACATCCAGATGATAACTAAGATTCCCGCAAATAGTCTTTTATTATTCTTAAGTGTTTTAAAGAAACCAGTACTCATTAGACTTAAGAAGACTCCAAAGATAATACTTATAAGTCCGATTAGATTAATATGTGTTAGAATACTATTAATAAATTCTTTTAAGATATTACTAATGGATTCATTATAAAAAGTAATATCATTTATACTTATAATATTTTTAATATAAAGAACTAGGCCTATAAGAAGGATACCATTAGTAAATAAAGAGACAATAATATTTCGGTCTTTAAAGAGATATCTATTTATTAGATAAGTTATTATAGAGATAATAATGCTAAATACTAAAACTATTTTACTCAAGAGATGAACTTTATTAAATAAAGGTCTTACTTTTTCAAAAGTATTATTATAACTTATTTCTTCTTTATAGATGCTAACTAATTTAGCAACAAGAGTACTGATGGTATTCTTATTTTCTACTTGAATATTATTAGTCTTAACGTAGTCATTTATTCTTTTAGTTAATTCTTCCGTAATAGTGGTCGTATCAGTCTTTATCTCTTTATTAGTATAAAGATTGTCTAAGGTCGTTATAATAGTCTTTTTAATATTATCTTTAGTAATAACATTGTCTAAGATATTTTCTTCTAGTCCAGATTGCTCTAAGTAATTAGATACTTCTTCTTTAGTGTTTAAATATAGTTCTTGATAGTAGTTATTATTTTCTAAAAGCTCTAGAATATAAGACTCATTAAAGATTGTTAAAAGAAGAATGAGACTTAAAGTTAAGAGAAAGAAACTAATACTTTGGATAAATTTAGTTATATAACTAAGGATTATTTTCATAGATTAGTACCTCTTATCTTTTTAGCATAGACAACATATCTTTTATTACGATACCCTACTCCTCCAGTGGGATAACAAGTATAAAGAAGAATATTTTCGCCATCACTTTCTAAGAAAGTATTAAATTCTTTGTCAAGTTCTTTTTCGGTAAAAATAGCCGTCTTAGAGATAGAATAAGTATAGTTACCATAATAGGTATTTATGTTAATCTCATCACCAATATTTAGTTTGTAAAGATTGCCAAAGTATTCTAAACGATTATGAGCAGCAATGATAATAGGTAATCCTTCTCCCGGAAAGAAAGAACCAATATACCGACCAGCCCCTTTCTTTAGAATGGTTAAGGAGTCTCCGTTATAAAGATTAATTGTAATATCGATATTGGGAATATTAATGGTCCCAAATGTATCGCCATAAGCTGGGAGAGGATTTAATCTTTGCGTCGCGGAATCTATTTTTAGACTGATATTGGTATCGCTACTAGGTTTACTAGCTGTTTTGACAGCTACTTTATTAAAAAGATTAATATAAGTAGTTACTTTATCTTTAAGAGTAAAATTTACCAATAGTATCAGAATTGATGCAAAGAAAAAAGCGATTGCTAACTCGCTAACAATCACTTTCCCACTTTTCTTTAGTAAATTAAGCATTTTGTTTTTTGGCTTTAACAGCAATTGTTGCGATTCCGATTACAGCAACTACTGAAGCAATGGTAATTACTAAGTTTCCGTTAGTATATTTAACATCAGTTTTAACATTTACTTTATCATTAAAGAATGCTTTTTCTGGTTCATTTACATAACCAACGAATAATTTTCCATTTTTAATACTTACTGGAACTTTAGTATTAGCGCCAACGTTGTTTACTAGAGCTTTTAGTTCATTTTTAGAACTTGTACTTAACTTAGATAAATCAGTTACGTTAGCATTTTTAACGATTTCTACAGCTTTATCTACTTGAGATGCAATGTAATCACAATCTGCTTCACTAACTTCATTTTGTTCTAAGTAAGTCTTAACCATATTGGCATTACCAGCTTCTAACTTGTAAGTTACGCCATTAATAGTGTAAGATTTTGTTAGTTTGTCTTTTAATTCATCCTTAGACATAGCGTTTACGCTTACAGTAGTAAGTAGAACTGCTACAAATAAGAATAATACTTTTTTCATATTTTTCATATTCTTCTTCCTCTCTTCTATAGACATTTTACTATTATACTTTTTATTTTGCAAGTTTTCTCTAGTCTTTTTTTAATTTTTTTACTTATTTAAGGCCAATAGTTTAATATGAGTAAATTAATTATGTTCTAAGTAAACTATTTTTAAAAGGGAAAGTTTTTGTACTGCACTACAAAAACTTCTGATTTTCTGATACTTTTTGTACTAATCTATAAGCTATATTAAATTTTTCATAATTTTTATTATAATATCAAGATTGCCTTTTCATCTTGATTTATTTATTTCATTACAAATACCTACTACTTTATTAATATAATCATCGATATATTTTCTTTTATAAACATATATGTATGATGGATGTTCAAGGTATACTAACTTGCTTATATCAAGATTGTTCTTTTGAAAATATTTACTAACGAAATTATATGTTAATTTACCTAAAACAATAATTATCTTAGGATTTAATTCTAGTATTTCCAAATTTAAATTATTTATACAAGCATTCATCTCTTCTTGATTGGGATATCTTAATTTATTATTTTTATCTAATGGTAAGCACTTAACTAAATTAGTCTTATAAAATCTCATCTGGGGAAGTTTATCTTCAATTAGTTCAATTATTTTACCACTATTGGTATCATTATCTAAGGGAATAGATGTACTAATATTATCAACTTTTTTAGCAGAAAGTCCTACCCACATGATATCACAATTTCTAGGAGTATCTAATAATGGTCTTTGGTTTAAACATAGACTACAATTGTTACATTTTCTTAATTTTTCTAATTTCATTAATGTTTTTATCAAGTTCATTATATTTTTCTCTTTTTAACTAAATAATAGCCTAAGGCTCCTAAGCCTCCTAAAGTAACAATACCAGTTCCTATATTAGTATTATCTTCCTTCTTAGTAGTATCTTCTATATTATTATTTTCTTCTTTAGAATTATCTACAACTGGTTCTTGATACTTTATACTTAGATTATAAGTTTTAGTTTGATTATCCATAGTGCTTAATACTATTCTATAAGTAGTATCTTTATCTATAGTATCTTTATTATCTATTAGTTCTTCTTCATCTTTATAAACTTTAATATTTATTCCTTCTAGGTTATTAATATTAAAGTTTATATTTTTATCGTCTACAGTAGTTTCTAAGTTTTCTTTATCTAAGATAATATCTTTGTCATTAAGAGATAAATCTAATATATAATTTTCTAAATTAACTCTTCTAGTAATATTTAGTATATAGTCTTTTTCTTTCTTAGAATTAGTAATAGTTATTTTAATTTCTCTTACTTTGTTTATTTCTAAGTCTTTAAGATTACCATTAATCTTAATAGTAGCATTCTTATCTTCAGGGGTTACTTCTAGATTAATATTTTCTTCATAGGTAGTATAATCCATAGCATCTTTAATATTGTCTATAGATTCATTATTTATTAGAATACTTTCTATCTTTAGATTAACACTCTCTTTTTCTTTCGTATTAGATGAAGAATTACTATTGGAATTGTTCTTTTTTGATGATGAACTATTATTACTTGTTAGACAAGGTGGAGTTACTGGACTGCCAGATGGATAATATCCACTTTTATGATGAACTGCTTTATGCCAATGACCATCGCCATGTTGACCATACATAATTCCATCGCATATTATTATGCTACTGCTTCTTAGTTTGCCTGAGGTTGCTAAGACCTCGCTATAACTAAAGATAGTTATACTACTTAATAGAATATACCCTATTACTTTTACTACTCTTTTCATATTTAATACCTATCAAAACTAACTCATATAAGTTAATCTTATCATAAATATATTGGTTATTAAAGACTTAAAAAAGCCATATTTCTATGACTTCTTAATTATTTTTTTAATTAACTTCTTTAATTTTGAAATGATTTTTTTATATAATGGTCTATGTGTATATTTATTCATATACTTAATAATATTATTTTCATCAATTTGTTTAGTAGCTATTTTCTTAAAGAAATCATCTCTTTTTTTATGTTGGTTAACATTGCAATGATGATTATAACTAAAAACAGTTTCTAAGTCCGTTTCTTTCAAAAATAAATTTTCTTTTATTTTATCTAAAAATTCATTGCCTTTTTCTGTATTAACAACAAATAAGGATAATCCTGTATCATCATCTTTTATTGATGAATCAATTTTATCAATTCCCCATATATCTCCAATAGTGAAATCAGAATGTCTATTAGTTGTGCAAAAACGGCAATCATAACATGAAGGTCTATTTATTAATTCTTGGATAAATGCTTCACGGTAAGAATTTTCTTCAATTATTAATCCATCTTCAAATTCAATTATTGGAGTTTGGTTATGCCAACCATTATCTTTTGATCTAAATGAAATATTTTTTATTTTTTTCCCATATTTCGATTCTAAATTTTTCAAATATAAATCAAGAGCCAATGGAGATGGATTAGCATGACATATTATCTCGCAAGTATACAGCTTCGCATAATCCTTTTTTAAAAAAGTTCTTAATCCTTGACATTGACAAGGAGTTCCGCTAAATAAAACATATCTATCATTTTTTAAAAATTCTTCCACTTTTAGATAAGAATCATTTAAATCACTTCTAACATATTTGGAATCTTGAAATTTTTTTGCATCTTCTAGCGTTTGTGCATAATCATGTTTTGCTACTATATTTTCATCAAAAGCAACCCCAAACACAACGCCTTTCATTGAAATAATTTGTTTTGCTATCACATAAAACATTCCACCAGAAGCACTTCTTTTTTTATCTTCTAAATTTTTATTATAAGAAATGTATGCTTTTGATAAATTGTTTTTATTTTCATAGTAAACATTTGGACATGTTTTTTTACATAACCCACAATTTACGCACTTACTTTTATCTATTTTGGGGTATAAAAAACCTTCTTGGTCTTTTTCCATTGTAATAGCCTTTTTAGGACATTTCAACGCACAGACACCACAACCATTACAATCTTTTTTGTTATTTGAATTAAAATAATTATTATCCATAGTACTAGCTCCTTTTCAATTTTTTAGTAAACAATTTAAATATTATATCAAATGAGTCTTTATTTATGTAAATAGCAAATAATACCGCAAATAATACAACAAATACATTTAAATATATATTATTTATATAGTAACTAACAAACACAAAAATCAAAGCAATAAGAGATTGAATAACAAATTTTATGTCAGAATTAACTTTAAAATATTTTTTATTTATGTCAATCATTCTATAAATACTCATAACAAAGTATGCCACAAAAGTTGAAATTACGGCAGCATATAAGCCTATAAACTTTATTAATACTAAATGAACTATAATATTAATTACCGCAGATACTATCGAAGTGCTTGCAATAGCTTTTGTATTCTTTTCAGCCACATATATTACGCTTATTAAACCTACTACAACATTAAATAATGAGCCAACGATTGAAATTGGTATTAATCCATAACCAGCACTAAATTTTTCATTAATCATAATAGGAAAAACAAATGGCATACAAGCAATCATGCCAACAGCCATAGCCGTAAATAATCTTAATACAATATTAAACATTTTATTAAAATAATCACTGACATCATCATCTTTTATTGCTATCGAAATTGATTCTGTCCAGCTCATATTAAAAATATTATAAAAAGTTATATAAACCGCTGAAAATTTTAAAGAAGCCGCCAAAATTCCATTTTGATCAACACCTAAAAAGGCACTTGCTATAACACGATCTGAAGCATTAAAAACCCACCAAGATATGGCATTGGGTATTAATGGCAATGAATACTTCCATAAACTTTTTATTACTTCTTTTTTATAATCTTTTACTTTTAAATATTTATATAGTTTCAACGATATAAATAAATATATTGTCGCTACAATTTGTCCAAGCATCGTTCCAAGTAGCATACCGTTAGCCCCTAACTTTATAACCACCAAAAATAAGACATTGAAAACAATTGTTGATAAGGCACTTATAAAGCTTGCAAAAGCATACTTTTTATTATCGCCAAAGCCTCTGGCAATCTGCAAAAGTAAAGATAAGAATATATTTGCAACAACATTAGTTGCTAGGAAAAATTTATAATGATTATTTATAAACGGTGATATCAACGCAAATATTATTAAATATACTATGCATTGAAATATTACCGTAATAACTGCACTAGAAATTATCCTTGATTCTTTATTTTTTTTGCCCCTAACTTCTATTAATTCTCTAAAAACAGCTTGTTCAACTTGAAAAGTAACTATTGGTAGCAAAAGTGATACTAAAGTATTTAATAAATCAACAGCACCATATTCTTCAGTTGATAAAATACCAGTATATAGTGGCAATAAAAAGAATGTAATCAACTGAGTACATATCTTACCTATTGTAATAATTATAGTATTTTTGGCTAAATTTTTTTCTCTATTCACTTTAATCACATTCCTTATTTTTCAATTGCATTAATTAGCCAATCAATTGATTTTTTGCGTTCTTTTTCTAGAATCTTATTAACTTTGGCATAATCAATTTTTTCTTCTAAAATAGGAATTAAGTTCTTTTTAGAGGCATCCCTGCTTTCTAAATTAAATCGTTCAAGTAAATCACATAACTTCGATTTATTATTAGCAAAAGACACAAAATTTTTATTATATAAAATAGAAAAAATTGTTCCATGAAATGTTTCAGTAACTATCATTTCAGAATTTTTTATAAATGATAAAAATTCAAATGGGGTTGCCGTTATTTGTTTATCACACCACATTTGTGGCATTCCTATCGAGTACAATCTAAATCCGGTTTTTACCTTTAATTTTTTTATTGAAGCAATTTCGGATTTACTAAATTTATAACCGTAAACTAAAATATACTTTGATTTCGCATTGATTTTTGCTTCATATTTTGAGTAATTTTTTATTAATAAAGTAGGATCTACTACCAAAGAAACATCTTTTAGTGTCATTGTTTTTACTAAATTAAAGGTATTTTTATCTCTAACGGATATTTTTGAAAATTTTTCAAAATTTAAATTTTCGTCGTATTCTTTCATATCTTCAGCAGTTGTAATGTTTGCACTAGGTGCATAAGCAATGATATTTTTATTATTTAGATTCATTCCAAAATATTCAGGAGCATGATAGAACGAATTATTTTTTATATTCCATATTTCATCACTTCCAACTATACATGCTTTTGCAGTTTCAACATTATTATTATCAATATTAAGATATTTCCAACATTTTTTATATTTTAAATATTGAATATAATTAATTGGAATTTTCCTTACATCTTTTCTAAGAATATGTTTTCTTAGTTCACTTTTCATTTTTCTATTTACTTCATAAAAAGACGGATTATAGCCCAAATCGCTTAAAACTGATTGTAGTGCGAAAGCCTGTAAAAATGCTCCGTAATTAAGTGAATTATATAGAGTTATAATTTTTATTTCATTTTTCATTATTTATTTCCTTTCTTATACTAAAAGATAATATTACTACTATTATATAGATTCCAAAAATATTCATATCATGGAATGGATTTCCAGTTAAACAATACATTATAAAATACAGTTGTACTGCCAATGACAATAATATAAAAGAATGCATTATATTATTTTGATTATTGTTATCTTTAATCATATATAATATTTTTTTGGTTTTTACAAAATTAAAAAATAACCAACAAAAAATAAACACAGATTGAAACAAGCCTAATTCGTAAGTTAACTGTAAAAATTCATTATGCGTAGATAAAAGCTCGCCACCATAATAAGAATACAAAATCGGAAAAGAATTAATTCCATTGCCAACAAGAGGATTGGAATAGATTTTTTTTAAAGCAAAATCATATAGTTCAGTACGACCATTTAAAATATCATCACTTGCAAAAATTCTAGTAATTAAATTTAATAGTACATCCTTAAATAGAATGGCAAATATTCCGACAGTTATCAAAATTATCATAATATTTCTTATTTTTTTTCGTTCTATCAAAAATTTTTGACTCTTGTTAGACATAAGATGAAAAATAACAAAAGTTATGAGAATATCTAAACAAAGTGCAACTCGTTTTAAAGTAAGAAAAATTCCTAAAATGTAAAGAAATAGGATTAAATATCGAGCAATTTTTTTATCCTTTAAAATTATAATATCTATCAAGACAATAAAATATCCAATGCTCAGGAAATATGCATTCAACCCAGTTGAAGCAAATATTCCAGGGAACGAATGAGCATACATTACTAAATTATACATTTGATTTTGCGAGCCTTCATATACACTGGATAAAATATTATTAACATAAAATGTTGGTGAAATAAATGATATTATTGTAACAACTAATGATATACTACTAAATGTTAGCAAAATAATCTTAAGCTTTTTCCACAAATCATCATTATATTCTAAAAATATTGATATCAAAAAAAATAATACATATGTTATTATCATTCGGAATGATGATTGCTCTGATTTCGTATAAATTAAGGAAGTAAAGAACATTGCTATTATTAATAAAAAGCCAATATTTATATTTACTTTTTCATCTTTATGTAAAATATATCCTAGCAATAAAAATGCCAAAGAGATTATAAGCGTAACTATATATGATAACGATATGCTCTTTATTGCATTAAAATAACAACCATACAGTATAATGAATAATCCTAAAATAGTAAAATCAACTTTTTTTTCTTTACTTTTCATCTTTATTTCCTTTTCTATTATATATAAAACTAACAATTTTAAAATATAAATTGCCAAATATTTTTATAAATAAAACTTCACATAAATTAATAAAATCAACTTTTTTCATTTTCAACAATTTTATTTCCATAATTTCATTTTTCAATTCTAAATAGTCGTTGTGATATTTTATTATATTTTTTTTATTTTTACATAATTTTCGAAAAACGAATAATAAATTTTTAACATAATCTGCATATGCATTAAGATAATAAATGGAATAATCCTTTTCAATAATTGATAATATTTTTTTGGAAAAATAATTGATATCATTATATTTTGGAAGATATTCAGTATTTGAAGCAGAACCTTTTCTCCTTATATATGTATATTTGCATATATCATTATAAACTATAGTGGAAGAATTGATAATCCCTTGAAATAAGAAAAATTTATCTTCATTAATCTTTCTTCCTTCTTCAAATTTTAAATTTTTTAGTATATCTCTTTTAAATAATTTGGTGTGTACTCCAACATTTATTTTTTTTCTATTATAAAAGTTAGACAATGCCGTATTTCTATTCCAAACTTCAACAGCACCAGTACCATTCATCAATTTTTCTGTTCCGTCAAATTCTCTTATTTTTATTCCGAAAATAACCATATCTGCATCGTATGTTTTTGCACATTTATACATTTTTTCACACATATCTGCATCAAATAAATCATCAGAATCTAAAAACAAAAGATATTCACCATTTGAAACAGATATACCAGTATTTCTAGCTACGCTAACGCCAGAATTTTTTTGATATATTAATTTAAATCTTTTATCATTTTTTATTTCATCATTACATATTTTATTTGAATTATCAGTAGAACCATCATCTATAATTATAAATTCAATATCAGACAATGTTTGGAGTTTTAAACATTTAATTGTTAAATTTATAAATTTTTCAGAATTAAACATTGGAACTATAATACTTACTTTTTTCATATCAATTCTCCAAATAATATTTTTCTAATGTTTTTATAACACTTTCTATTATATAACCAGCATTATTTAATTTATTAAAATTATTTGCCCTGTCATTATTTGAAACAATAATTTTTTCAGCCCAATCTTTAGGTGACTTATTTAAAGAAATAAAATAAACATTATCAGCAATTTTAACTTCGGGAGTTATGACATCTTTTGACATATAACATGTTAATCCTGATGCTTGGGCTTCAACTCCAACTACTGGTAAACCCTCGTGTAAACTTGGCATTAAAAACACATCCATTGCTTGCATACAACAATTTACATCTTTTCTAAAGCCAGCAAAAACGACTTTTTTTTCTAACCCTAGCATTGAAACTTTATTCTTTATTTCCTGTTCTAACTCTCCAATTCCAACTAATAACAATCTATAATTACCATTAATTTTATAACATTCACTAAAAATATCAATTAAAAAATCATGATTTTTTTGCTGTGCAAATCTTCCAACATTGCCTATTACTATATCATTGTAATTAAAGCCAAATTCTTTTCTCGTATTCTTTCTTATATTTTCATTAAATTTAAATTTATCGTAATCAACAGCATTATGTATAACTCTAAATTTATCAGATTCTACTATATCTTTACCAAATAACCATTCACCAGCAATCTTTGAACATGCAAAATAGTCTGTTGCATACTTTATTAGAGGCTTTTTAAATAAGTTGCCAATTAATTTTTTTAAAGTATTTTTAGTTTGAAAATCTATATTATGGCTATGTGCTATTCTTATCGGGATGCCATATTTTTTAGCATATTTTAAAATCATGTAATTCTTGCTTGATGAATGCATATGAACTACTTTGTAATCATGATGTTCTTTAAAAAAGTTCTTTACTGCGTATTTATATTTAATAAAATCAATTGGTGTTTTAACCCATATTCCTTTTAATTTATAAACATTACATCCTAATTCTTTTAATGTTTGTTCTAATTCATACTCTTTGCCATCATCAAGTAATAAAAAGTCAATATGAATTTTATTTTTATCGAATCTAGAAACCCAATCAATCACAAGACTTTGAATTCCACCTCTAAGCATTCTATCAACAAAGTATAATACTTTAACAGGTTCTGTTTTCACTTTAATCACGCTTTCTTATTTTCTTGCCTAATTTAAGCAATGGTTTATATATTCCAAGCTTAATTAAGAAAATTCTACTATATTTTTCCAATTTACATTTAAATGAGTTGGGATAATATTTTTTTATTATATATTCAAAATTTTTAGTATTTAAATCTTCAAAAAATTCATTTCTTCTGGAATTATATTTAATAGCATTAAACATCTGATGAAAATTATTAACTAGTTTATCAACATCGACTTCTTTATATTTATGTTTATCTTTTATTATATTAAAGATGTTCAAACCTTTTTGACTATTAATTAATATTCTAGTAGTTCCAATATCATCATCAAAACTTTCATCATATTTGTCAACATCAAAACAATCCCAAATAGTAAAGTCCGATATGTGATTTTGCTTTTTAAAATGACAATTATAACATGAAGGTCTGCAGGCTATATTTGAGAAAAAAGCCCGTAAATAAGGATCTGAATCTATACCGTTTTTATACAGAATTTCATTATCATTTTCTATTGTAAGATTAGAATATTTATATCCATAAACTTTTTTTCGAAAATATGCCTTAGTTGCTTCATTATTGCTGTTTCTAAATTCAATATATTTTTGCCATAGTAACGGACTTGGAACTGCTCTACAAATAACATCGACCGTTATTAAATTAGAATATTCTTTCCCTAAGAAAGATTTTAATCCTTCAATTTCACAAACAGTACCACTGTATAAAACCAGCTTATTATCAGTTAAATCCTTTTTTGCCATCTTAAATGTTTCATTTTTATCACTTTGAACATATTTACTATTTCTAAACTTATATAATTCTTTTTTAGAAGTTACTCTTATGTTTTTTACATAAAAGTCTTCCATAGCAACTCCATATACAACGCCATTTTTATCCAAGATGTATTCTGCTAAAGCCGTATACACTCCACCAGATGTGCTTTCTTTTCGGGTTTTATCATCACCACATTGAAATATAAATCCTTTTTGTTTAAATTCATTTAATTTAACTTTATTTAATATTGGACATACTTTCTTACACATTCCACAATTAACACATTTTTCTTTATCTACTTCTGGATATAGAAAGCCTTCATTATCTCTTACCATCTTAATAGCATTTTTAGGACATATAGAATAACAAGCAGTACAACCACAACATAAATCTTTTTCTTCTATTTTAACAAATTTATCTTTTGTTTCTTCTACTTTATAAGTGATTGAACTTAATAACCACTTCTTTGACTCTTGTCTTATTTTATCAATATTTTTATTAACTTTATTATAATTAATTTTATATTTAATAACTGTATCTACATCTTCATTACCAGTTAATATTCTATTTTTATCAACACCTGCTAAATCTAATAAAGAATCTATTCTAGAATTAGTAGACATTTTATTACTTTCACTATACCTTCTAAAATCAAAGAAAGTCTTATTAAATAATAAACTAAATACCGTTCCATGAAATGAATCTGTACAAACATATTCAGCATTTTTTATTAAATTAATCCATTCTCTTGGTCCTATATCATAGGGAGTTATATCAGCGAATATATCTGAATACTTAACATATTCATCAGCATGATTTAACGAAACTATTTTATAGCCAGTCTTCTCTTTTAGTTTTTCAGCAAATTTACGATGTTCAATATTACTTCCTAAAAAGTAGCATAAAATATACATATCAGGAATAATTCTTTCTTGAACAGCCTCTTGTTCCCATTCTTCTTTAGTTAAAAGAATAGTTGGATCACATACCACTTTTGATGAAATTCCATATTCATCACATATTTTTTTACCTGATTCTTCTCTTACTGACAAGCAATTTATTTTAGATAAGAACTTTTTATATTCATCAGTATACTTATCAGGAATTTTAGAAATGCCAAAAGATGTAGCATAACTTATTTTATTAATATTATCTGGAACCCAGTTTAATGTATAATAATCAGAAACAACATTAACCGGTAACCACAATTGATCTGAACCTACTATAACATCTGAATATTTAGTAGTAGCCATTTCACTTAAAGATTTATAATCAGGACAAGAAATAGATAAATTAAATTCTTTTCTAAATTCTTTATACTTAGAATCTCTAATGCTAATATTCTTTCCTAAATCTTTCACTATTTTTTTATCTAGTTTTAATTTAATCATCCCAAACTTAGATTTTATAAATTTAAAATTAAATAATTGAGAAGCATAATATTTTCTTTTTCCTTTTTTAAAATCAATATTATTATCTATATTAATAGTTTCATTAGGAATATTATTATTATCTAATATTTTTTTAGTAGCATATGCTTGTAACATACTCCCATAGTTATTTTTAAAATAACAAGATACTATTCCAACTTTTTTCATCTCACTCACCACCATTATTATATAGATTTAAGTAATATTCTTCTAATTTCTTTGCTTCTTCTTTAATATTAAAGTTTTTAGCCGTCATTTCTTTAGAAGTATCTATTCTTTTATATTTTTTTACATCATCTAAGATATTATCTGCCCACTCTTCTGGCGTATTATTTAATGGCATAAATTTAGTTATATCTAATACTTTAGTTTCTTTAGTCATATCATCTGATAAATAACATAGCAACCCTGCGGCTTGAGCCTCTACTCCTACTACTGGTAACCCTTCATATAAAGAAGGAAGCAAGAATACATCAAAGGCTTGATATAATTCATTAGCATCATTTCTTTGTCCCAAGAATTTAACACTATCATCTAAGTTTAAATCTTTAACTTTATTTTTAATATCTTCCATTAAAGGACCTTGTCCCGCAAGTAATAAAATAGAGTTATTATTCTTTTTATAAATTTCATTAAATATATCTATTAAGAAAGTATGATTCTTTTGAGCAACAAATCTTCCAATATGTCCAATTACTAAAGTATCATCTTTAATTCCAAGTTCTTTTCTCTTTTTCTTTCTTAACTTTTCATCATATTTAAATTTATCTAAATCAATGGCATTATTTAGTAAATATACATTTCCTTTATCATATTCTTTATCACCGAATAACCACCTACCAGCAAGTTCCGAGCAACACATATAGTTAGTGGCAAAAACTTTACTAAATGGTCTTAGGACTTGTTTCATAAGATTTTTCTTTTTCTCTTTTTTATTAGTGGTACTATGACTATGAGCTATTCTTACTGGAACCCCAGCACATTTAGCTGCAAATAAACTAAATACTGACATCGTACTAATATGAGAATGCACTATTTTATAATTATTTTCTTTAAGAACTTTCTTTAGCTCTTTATGATATTTAAAGGCTTTCTGATATGGTGGAATTATTATTACTCTCCCACCATTTTTTTCAATTAAATCATATGGAATATTAGTTGAATCTTCATCACATATAAAATCAAATTGAATTTTAGATTTGTCCATAGCTAAATATTCTGAGATAACAACGGCCTCTATCCCACCACCAAGCCACTTGCCGACTATTTGGGGTATTCTTATAGGTTCTTCTTTAGTTTCCATACATCTACTTCCTTTACTTAAAAATAAAACAATAAACTTAACAAAGCATTTAATATTATACTAATTATTTAGATAAAATCAAAGTAAAAAACAAATAATTAGTTAAAAAAATAACATTTTTTATAGCTATTAATATATTACCACATATACTAAATAGTTTCTATAAAAAATGTTACATAATATTTAATCTAAAACATAAATAAACGGGAGTTATTATTCTTTGTTTTGCCAGCTTTCACTCCATTCTTGTACTTTTTTTATTCCATCATCAGAAAGATATGACATTAAATGTGATTCACTTAATTCCTTAATTATAATAAGACAGTACTTAGCCACATTAATTTTCTCCTCATGTGTATATTTTTCAAAAGAGTCAAACTCATCCAAATCATATGCACTTATCATTGCATGACTTTCATTATGTAAAAGTATTCGGTACAGATAATTACACAAATACTTATTATTTTGATCTAAGTGTGTCCACAATTTTTCCAAATTTTCATTGTACATGAAAGAGCTAAATTTTTCTAAAACCCTTCTTAAACAGTTACCAATAGTTAAATCAGTTATATCTGATTCTTCACCATTAGCATAGTTATAAATATTATTAATCAAAGAATTATACTGATTATGACCTTTTCTCAAATTACCACCGTTTATTTTAAAGTTTTTTAATTCAAAATTACCAACAGCGCCGTTAAAATTTTTATCTATGGTGCTTTTAGAATCATATATATCCTTCAATAATTTATCAATATTATAAGCTATTTCATAGTTATGACTAAAAATCAAGAATCTGTTATTTTCATTACCATCAACAAATTTTCTTATATTTTCTTTCAAAAATGAATAAACACCTACTATATTGTCATGGTCAAGACTAGAAATAGGATCATCAAGAATTATAAGATTTTTATCTTTATATACATCTTTAGATTTTCTACCCTTACAAATAAACGAAAAGAAATAACATAGAGCAATTACGTTTCTCTCACCAGTAGATAATGACTTTAGTTTCACCTTCTTACCCTTACTATAAACAACATATTTATTATTATTAAAATCATATTCGTCATTCTTATTATCTAAATCAATTCTTAACCGCTTAGAATCTAAAAAAATGAATGATAAATCGTTGTTTATTTTATCAATTGCTTCTACTACTTGATTTTTCTTAGCAAATAATTTCTTCTTCTCAGACAACAATTCTTCTTTTTTGGCTGCTTTAGACTTTAATTCTTCCTCTATTTTATTTTTCTTGTCAGAAAGTTCTAAATAAGCAGAATAATCGTCTTTGATTTGTTGCCACGATAAACTTGCTAATATAAATCAATAGTTTTTTATAAATAATTTGAATTTTTTTGATTTGTAAAATTATTGCACGCCAAA
>UQXO01000016.1 GCA_900545005.1 uncultured Mycoplasmatota bacterium
CATTAAAAAGCACTAGTTTGATCTTTGAAAATCGAAAAAAATTATAAGAATTTACACACCAGTATTGACAAGGTCAAGAGAAAGGTGATAAGGGTCAGTTGCTGTCCCTGAACCTTGTGCCAGCACTTCAACCTTAAGATTGAAAACTGGCCGAACCCCAGCGTTCCAGTCCACGTCGTCGTCGATGTAGGTCGCATCGCCATTCGAATACAAGTACCATACGGAAGCAGCACGGCCGGCGTGGCGAGGCGAGGAAGTCCACCAGGTTTGACCTATGGATAGGTAATGGCGATTACTTCTAATATCCCACCCACCGGCTAGTACAATTTCATCTTCGCTTAAAAGACCAACTGGATATGTTAAAGCTCCATTACCCTTACTGGTATCACTTACGGTAAATGCGTCATTCTTTTGTGGACATGTTAACATCATTTTCATATTACCATAATTTGTACCACGCTGTGGACCAAATCCCCATCTATACAATGTCGAATTAGTTCCATAGCCAGGTTTCGTATTAGTATTATATCTGGTATCGGTATATATACTTATTGAACGATCATTACAGAAAATATTATCAGCAATATATTGTTCATTAGTTGTACCAACTATATTTGTTTTATACCAATTATCTATATAAGTTTTAATAGTTGAATCATTTGTGTTAGTTTGAGCTACTTCTTTGCTGGAAGTTCCATAATAGACATAACCATATTTTATGTCAACATATTTAAAATCATCAGTAGTTACACCCATTATTTTATATAGTGTACTTACACTAGAAGGTACACTAGTTGGAGTACTATCAGCATAATAATATCCAATGTAATCAGTAGTAAGATTACTGCCAAGTACTTGAATTGGATTTTTCAAAGTAAATAATTTTGTATTCTCATCAAACGTATACTCTTTTGAAATATAAAGCGTATCTTTTTTTTCAAAACTGTTTGGTGAGGAATACTCAGACGGTTCTACTATATCACTATTACCATACATATAACCAACATCAGCATTATCATAAGTGTCTTTATTAAAAGCACTCTCACCAATAATTCTATCTGCACTGCCATCACCAGTAGCATGAGCACTTGTGCCATCATAAATAACACGAACAGTACCATCACCATTTATACGAACAATTCGCCAATAAAAGCCTGCAAACTTCACATAATTATTAGTTACATTACCGCGATAATAATATGAATCACCATAAGCATCTTTAGCCTTACATAAATAACCATAAGTATCTTCTCCACCAGTAACATTCACCGAACCATCAGCATTCATAGTTGGACATCTACCAGAAGTGTCTAGCTGAGCAATAATATTTGAAATTGGCTCTTTTTTAAAGTAAACATTACACTTAGTCCTTTTACTTAGATTAGTTAATACTATTCCCCAAGAATCATTATTCCATTTACCTACAGCACCATTATCACAAGAAACTTTTTCCGCAATATAACCATCATTTTTACCAGGAATTGTACTAGAATACTCACCATCAATATAAGCACTGATTACATCACCATGAATAAAATCACCAACAGTAGTTCTTACTACTTCTTCCTCTTTAAAGACACTAAATTTCGAATAAGCAAAGTATATTCCTATTAATAATACTAATATACAAGGTATACCTATATATAAATATCTCTTATACTTCTTAAATCTTAATTTCTTTAAATACTTTTCTTTATTAAATTTCTTCATATTAATATAATCCATTTCTAGCTATAATACGCGACACTTATAGCCTACCCAAGATTAAAAATAATATACCTTTACATTACTTTACACTTTTCATAGAGTTGCAAACTCTATGAAAATTCTAGGTGAATACTGGGTTAAAACCCCTTTTGACTAGAATCCCTGACTAGAAATTATAATTATTTTTGGAATGTAAACTCTTTACAAAACTAGTGTTCACCTAGGAAATGTATGTATTTCTTTGACTAGGAATTTGACTAGAAAAAGATGATTTATCTATAAATATACCCTTTAAAAAAGCTTAAAGATATGGTATATTTATGATATAAGTTAAGAATAAGGTACGTAAGTTAGCTTTCATAGAGTTTGCAACTCTATGAAAATTCTTAATTTATCTAGTATACCCCCTCTATAATATTTTATACTTAGAATCTGTTTATAAATAGTAAACCTATCATACTACAGATTCTTTTTTAATGCTATAATAATCTCAAGATAAGAGAATACGTAAAAATTTTATATTATTATGTATAAATAATAAATAATAGATAATAATAAATACAAAGGAGGATAATAATGGGAAGAAAAGGAGAAAGTATATTCAAAAGAAAAGATGGGCGTTATGAAGCCCGTTATATTAAAGCCTACAACGGAGACTTAGCTATCTATGGCTATTTATATGGTAAAACTTATACCGATGTTAAAAACAAAAGAAGAAAAATTATTAGTGAAAAAGAAAGAAAAATAACTGTTAGTAGAAATAAATTTTCTTTATATATAATAAGATGGTTAGAATATAAAAAAGATAAAGTAAAACTATCTACTTATGCCACCTATACTAATAAGATTAAAAAACATATTATGCCTGAACTAGGAGAATATAAACTTAATTCTTTAGATAAAGAAGTCATAGAAAGTTACTTAAATACTAAACTTATCTTCTTAGAAACTAATACAGTCCATGAACTAGGAATGATTCTAAAACAAATAATTAAATATAATCACTTACTCTTAGACTTTGATATTCCTATAAAGAAGAAAAAGAATATAGATGTCTTTCAGAGAAATGAAATTACTCGTCTTGAAAATAATACTCTTATAAGTGATAATCCTATCTGTCTAGGAATAGCCTTATCTTTATTTACCGGTATCCGTATTGGTGAATTATGTGCGCTTAAGAAAGAAAACTTTGATCTAAATAATCGTCTTATCTATATAAATCATACTCTTATTAGAGTTAAATCAGATCATAATGACTTTAAAACTCGAGTAGTCTTAGATAGTCCTAAGACTAATAATTCTAATAGAATAGTCCCTATCGCTACTAAACTTCTTACCCCTCTAAAAGAATACCTAGATACCTTTTCTAATGACTCCAACTACTTCTTAACTAACTCTTATCATTATATGGAACCCCGTTCTTATTATAATAAATACCAATTCTATTTAAAGAAATGGGGTATCAAGAAACATAAATTCCATGCTCTAAGACATACCTTTGCTACTAATGCTATTGAAAAGAATATGGATGTTAAAGCTCTAGCTGAAGTCTTAGGACACTCTAATGTTAGTATTACTTTAAACTTATATGTCCACCCTTCTCTATCTTATAAAAGAGATTGTATTGATAAAATTTATAGTTAAAAAATCTTATAGACTTTCTTTTCTATAAGATTTTATTTTTCTAATTATTAAATAAATGATAATACTTATTAAAGTTCCTAAAGATATTAAAGAACATACCCTATAAATAAGACTACCCTTAAATTCTAAAGTATAATCACCTGTCTTTAAATTAGCTTCTAAAAAACCATTATCACTTTCTTTTAAAGTTATCTTCTCTTTACTCCCATCTACTAAACTATATCCGTAATAGAATATCCTTGGTAACTCATAAACCCCATTATCTTTAATACTAAAACTAATCTTAGGATAATCCTCTTCTTTAACCCTTACTTCTTCTTTAGTATCTATATTAATAACATTATGACTCCTAGAATCATAATACTCTTTATGATCAATCAAATTAACCGGCATATATTCATTTTGCCATCCTACTCCATAAGAATAATCTAATTCTTTAAAAGTATTATCACTAGCAAAATGAATACTTAAAACCCCTGGTATAATGATTCCTATTAGACAAAGAATCTTTAATTGTCTTGAAGATTTTTCTAAACTAAGAGGAGCCATCAAACTAAATCCTAGAATAACTAAAGTTACTAATCGCCACCCAAATTGTATCATAAATAAACTATAAGGCATAATCTTCCAAGGACTATATCTTGTTGACATTATAAAACTAATTAATGTGAATATTCCAATTAACTTGTATTTATCCTCTCTAAAGATATCTCTTTTCCTTAGAAGTAAATAAATCATTAAGACTATAACTACTATCGAAAAATAAAAATATATCCCAGAACTATCTATTGGTAAGATGTATTCCATTCCCCATAAAGTCGTATGCCATACTCCTAAAGACATTACCCATTTCTTATAGACCATATAATTCCCTAGAAGTTTATGTTCAAATAAAGGTTCAAAGAAAAATAAAGATAATAATAAGACTAAGATACATCCCTTAATAAAAGGTATTATAAACTCTTTAGTAAATACCTTCTTATATAGAATTAACATCGTAATCCCAAGAAATATAGTTACATAAATCATCATTGTAAAATGCGATAATATTCCCCCAACATAACCAATAATAAAACAAGGATAAAACCACTTCTTATGACCCTCTAAAAGCTCTTTAATACTTAAGATAATAAGAGGTAAAAAGATAAATAACAAACTCTCCGCTTGAGCATCTCTAACATATATCTCACTCAAATGATAACTACTAGCTAAATAGATAACACTAGCTATAAAACTTAAAGATTTATCTTTAGTATACCGATAACTACATATATACATCGTTATCCCCGATAAAAAGAAAGTACATAAATAAAATATCTTTACACAAGTAGTAAGCCCTATTCCAAGAGTCTCTAAAAAGTAAGAAAGATAAGCCGTACAAGTATGAAAAATCGGTGGATAAAATAGCCTACTCCCATAACCAAAACCATTCCCTATATTCGGTAAGATTTTCCCCGTTATGCCACTCATAAAATTGGTTTTAATTAAGTCTTTAATACTAGAAATAGTCGCTAAGTGATACATCGTATCATTACCTATATGATACTTATTAATAAAAAGAGGTAATAAAAGTCCTAGAGCTACTATAAAGATCCCTATCACCATAATATAATGCTTATCTAATAATTTATTAATCTTCTTCATCTGTAATCTCCTCTAATGACACCCCATTAATAGCCTGAAAACGCTTCGTAATCTTTGTCGTCGTTATATTAATATCTTTAACGTCTTTAGAAACCGTCTCAATACTCCTACTTAACTTATCCCAACGAACTCGGTATTTATTAAATTCATCACTAAGTAAGTTAAGATTCTCCGCTATAACTTTAGCATACTTATCTCTTTTCATATTCTGTAAAATCATACTTATCGTTGTTAACGTACTAACTAACGTAGTGGGACTAGCTATAAAGACATTCGCATCATATGCATAACCCACTAACTCCGGATAATAAGCATTAATCTCAGCAAATATTGCCTCCGCAGGTAAAAACATAATTGCTTGACTAGAAGTAACCCCTCTTATGATATATTTTTGTCTAATGGCATCTATATGTTTCTTAACATCATTTTTAAAAGCTTTAGCATAACTATTCCTTAAGTCCATACTAAGACTCTTGTCTACCATCCTCTGATAATTCTCTAATGGAAACTTACTATCTATACAGATATGCCCTAAAGGTTCCGGAGCAAAAATAATCGAATCAGCTATATAACCATTCGGTAAAGTATACTGTAGTTTATATATATCTTTATTACCTTCCCCAAATATACTACTTAATATATAATTAAGACTAACCTCTCCATAGATACCCCTAGTCTTTTTATCCGTTAATATCCCCTGTAAAGAAACAATATCACTACTAAGATTATCTATTCTTTTTTGAGCCTCATCTATCTTATTTAATCTTTCTAAAATATTATTAAAAGTCTTATTAGTCTTATTAAAATTCTCATCTAAATTAAGATTAACTTTCTCATTTATTCTAATCAAACTATTTCTAATATCATCATTAAGTACCTTAAAATCACTACTAATATCTTTACTTAACCCATATTTAAACTCTAATATATCTTTAGTTAAATTAGTCTCTAGTTTACCCAGTCTCTCTACTATATCGTTATTATTACTTCTCTTCGTCCTTAGAATAACAACAATCAAAAGAATAATAACAATCCCAAACATTCCTATAATTATATAAGTCATTAACACCACCTCTTAGATTATACTAGATAAATAGATAAAAGAAAAGACAACTAACGTTGTCATGTTCTTAATAAGTTTAAACAAACCTATCTATAGAATAAAATTTTTGGGGGGGAAGTATAATCCCTCCCGCCTAACTATATAACACATTTTTTAAAATTTATACAAATTTTTATATTCCATAATGAATAATATATTTATTTTTCTTATATGCTTCCCCTAATTTATCTTTTAACTTATTAATCTCATCTTGCCAATATTTATCTACTTCTAAATTATCTAACTTTTCCATAATTATTAATAAACTAGTTGGAAGAATAATAGTAATATAATAATAATCAAAGCCTCTATTTTCGATAAAATTAAATGCATAACTTTTAAAATCTAAATCTTTGATTTTTGCCATAATAAAATCATCAATCGAAATACAATCATACTTACTAGGTTTATATTCATGAAAAAGTCTATAAGTAATAATTCTCGCTCTTATATTTAACTTATTATTCTTAAATTTTCTAATTAATTCCTCTATATTTATATTTTCAATAATTCCCAATTCATGTCTTGGCATCTCAAAACTCCTTACGTTTTAAAGTAACATTCAATATAATATAGTTTATAAGTACTCGTATCATAAACAAGTATCGTCTTACTACTCCTTGAAGTTTTAATCTTATAATATAGATTAGTATTATTATTTACCTCTTTGGGAAAATTATCTTCAAATAGATGATAAAACTCTGATTTAAAATTCTTCTTACAAACTAATATCTGGTTCTCAAGATGTTTTAAATCACTATTTTCTAATTGTCTTATGATGTCTTCATTATCATCTTGTTCATAGAAAAAGACAGAAAATTCATCAGCAAAGCGAAATGCGTTTGGAGTCTCAAAAATCAATGATGACTTAACCGGCTTCTTAAAAGAAACTTCTTCTTTAAAATTAGCATTCACCACATTAATTGGTTCCCTAAAATATATAAACTCTCCCACCAGCCAAACCAATAAAACTAATCCCAAGATTGTCGTAAAAACTACTTCGAAAATTTTAAATCCCGCTAAAATCCAAATTACTTTCTTCATAAATTCCAACCTTTTTCAATCAAAGTTGCAATAAACATCTAATTAAAATATGGCATATAATCATCTAAAAATCAATATCAAATATAATTTTCTTTGTCAAAAAAGGTTGATTTTCACCAGTAAATACCATATAATGGTATTGAGAGGTGAAAATATGGTAATCACTAATGATATGGCTAAAGGATATTTAAAAGAATATTCTAACAAAAATAACAAAATTAATAGAGATATTAAAGCCGGCAAACTATATAAAATAATAACTGGATTATATGAAACCGACCCTAATACGCCAGGTTATCTTCTAGCAGGTTGCATTTACGGTCCATCATACATATCTTTTGAATACGCCTTAGCTTACTATGGGTTAATCCCTGAACGCGTAACAACTGTTACTTGTGCCACCTGTAATAAGAAAAAGAAAAAACAATATAACACAAATTTTGGAGTCTTTACGTATAAAGATATTCCTCAATCTGTTTACCCGGAAGAAATACTTCTTAAAGTGGAAAATAACTACTCTTACCAAATCGCGACTCCAGAAAAGGCTTTGTGTGACAAATTATATACTCTAAAGCCTTTAAAAACATACAACAATTTAAAAATAATGTTATTTTCAGACTTAAGAATTGATGAAGAAGAATTTAGCAAATTAAATGTCGAAAAAATAGCCCAACTAAGTAAGTTATATCACTCAACAAATGTAACTTTACTAGCTAGTTATCTAAGGAGAAATACAAATGAATAATATAATCGAACAAATGCTTTCCAAATATGAAATCAAAAATACTAATGATGAAATTAACGCTCTTAAAGAAATAATTCAAGAAATAGTTTTAGCAGGACTATCAAGAGGAGGTTTCTTTAAAGAAGCAGCCTTTTATGGTGGAACAGCTTTGAGAATATTTTATGGACTAGACCGATTTTCTGAAGACTTAGATTTTGCTCTTTTAAAGCCAGATAAAAATTTTGATTTAAGTAATTACTTTGAATATATTAAAAAAGAATTGCATACCTATAAATTAAATTTAAAAGTAAATACTAAAATTAAAAGCAGGGACTCTAACATAACATCGGCATTCTTAAAAGGAAACACCCTAGAACATATATTAAAATTTTTCCCTAACGAGGAAAATAATAAATATAATCGTATATTGAAAGACCTAAAAATAAAATTTGAAGTTGATATCAATCCTCCTGCTGGCGCTTCATATGAAGATAAATATAAATTATTACCAAACCCACATCAAATTAAATTATACGACAAAGAATCTCTATTTGCTGGAAAAATCCACGCTATTTTATGTCGAAATTGGAAAACTAGAACTAAAGGTAGAGACTTATACGATTATATATTCTTTCTAGCTAATGATACAAAAGTTAATATAGAATTGCTAAAAAATAAATTATTAGAATCAAATTATATCAGGCCTGATGAAACTCTTGATATTAATAAACTTAAAAATTTATTAATAAATAAATTTAATGAAATAGACTATGAAGAAGCCAAGGATGATGTTAAGCCATTTATTAAAAACATTGATACCTTAGAAATTTGGAGTAAAGAATTCTTTATTAGTATTACTGAAAAATTAAAAAGAAGTTAAAAGCTTCTTTTTAATTTGATTTCATCAAACCACAACATACCTTTTAGTATCATATATCTTATCATTTATTTTTATATAAAGATAATACTTCCCTGATAAACCTTCTTTATTTATATATCTTGTAATATTAATTCCCTCATTAGTTTCTTCTTCCGTAAAAATATCTACACACAACGCTGTATATGGCTTTTTACTTATCACTTGATCATAATAATAATTAGTTAAACCTTTTCTTAAGATAAAACTAACATTTTCCCCTTTCTTAAACTTTCCACTTATTACTAAACGATCTTCTTCATTAGTTAAAGTAATATTACGATTATTATAATCATCATCGGTTTTAACAGTTTTAATTAATTTATTATCTTTTTTACTTACCTTAGTCTCTCCTAAACTTCCTAATCTTTTACCTAAAGAATTATTATAATCATCCCCCGTATAAAGACTTTGCTTTTCTACCCGATAATTATTAGTAGGTAAAACAATCTCAAAGATTACTTTATTATTTAAAAGTTCTACGGTATCACTCTTTAGAGTAGTATTAGAAGAAAAACCCGCTGGTTGATTAGAATTTTTCCCATCAACATATACTATTCCTCCAGAATGAACTAAATAATGATTTACCCCTAAGTAATCAACATCACTTATATAAGGTGAATAAAAACTACTTCCTCGTTCTTTTCCATATTCATATACTTGTTCAATAGTCATATTAGTAGTATCAATTTTATACATAACCCCTCGAGAATAACTATTGGAAGCTTCAACATATTTAGCACTATCCTTACTCTTATTATTACCATTATCAAAGATAAAGACATATCCCTCAGGAGTAATCATTGCGGCATGTTGAGACCATTGCCATTCAAAGTCTTTACCCACCGGAGTAAAGAAATACTTTTGATATTCACTACTCCAATTATCAGAATCACCAATAATCCAATTTAATTTACCCGTTTGATAATCGATATTAATAACCGCATCTTGATGCCTTCCCGATAAAGTTATACTATTAGTAGCATCATCATACCAAACCGAATTGTTATGAAACCAATCATAAGCACTCCAGTTTTCACTTTTACCATCTTCCATTTTTAGGACATCTTTTAAATCCCAAGATTTAACAATTTCCCCTGTAGTCCTATCAAGTTCAACTATATAATCTTCTACTGTCCCTTTATCATTATTAAAATCATCACTAGCCACTAATAAATTACCATTCGGTAGTTCAAAATAATCATGATGATATCCTCCTTTTAAAGAGTATTCATTATAAATATGTCCTAAAAGATCTATTTCATATAAACCTGTCATATAATATGGACTATTAACTAGTCTTTCTGTACTAACCATCATATGCCCATTTTTAAGTCTAGTATTATCCCAAACAGCATTATTAGATAAATACCAACGAACATCCCCATTAACATCATAAGCACAAGTATACCCTTTACTAGAGGGAGTAAAAAAATATAAATCATTACTTAATTTACTACTATCTTTCTTAACACTAGTAGGTAAAATAAAATCATCAGGTAAGGCCTCCGTTTTAATTTCCATCTCTTTAATTACTCTCTTACCATTCTTTAAAGTATAATTAATCTCTACTTTATTATTATAATCTGGATATAACCCATAAATAGGCAAATAATGTTTCTTATTCTTAGTAAAATCCATCGTAAAAGTAGTAGACTTATCTTTCCCCTTAATAATAACTTTCGGACTTACTTCTTCCTCAGTTTCAAAAAGCACTAAAGCAGTTAAAGGAGAAGCTTCATAAGGATCTAATATAATCTTAGGATTATCAATAGTATATCCCGTAGTCTTTAAAGACTTACTTATCTCATTTTGTTTAGTTACTAAAGATGCCTTTAAACTTAAATTTTCTTTCTTCTTTAAACTTTGATAATGATAAAAAGTAAACCCAATAATACTTATCATTAAAATACTAATTATCATAATTATAATATTTTTCTTTCTTTGCATAAATTTATCACCCAAAGACACCTTATCTAAAAAATTATCTTTTTTAAATAACTTCTTAGTTGAATCAACTAAACTTTAAGTTGAGTTACTTCTTTAGAAGATATAATCTTTATTTTCTAGAACTATTACCCGTAAAAAAAGAAGTCTTAGAAACTTCTTTTATACTTCTTGAATAACAGCAATAATCATTGGTTTACATTCCGTCTCACTATATAAATACTTACCTAATTCTTCTCTAATTTCGGTTTTAATAGTAGTATAATCAACATAACGATCCGTAATATTTCTCGTAATAACATCTAAAGAGATATTCTTTATCTCATTAATCATTTCTTTACTATCTTTAATATAGATAAATCCTCTAGTTGTTACTTCTGGTCCCACTAAAACTTCTCTAGTCTTTTTGGAAATAGTAGCTGAAATCAGAACAATTCCATTTTCACTTAACATCTGACGATCCTTAATAACTAAATCGCCAACATCATCATTACTCTTACCATCTATTAAGACATCATTAATCTTCATTGTTTTAAAATTATCTTGTAAAACCCCATTATTAATCTCTACAATATCCCCATTCTGCTTTAGAAGAATATTTTCCGCCGGAATACCTAAATCACTAGCCAAGTTAGCATTATTAACCATATAACGATACTCACCCTTAACCGGCATATAATACTTAGGATTTAATAATTTTATCATTAACATTAAATCTTCTTTCGAAGCATGATGCAATATAGTCTTTCCTTTCGGAATTGAAACAATCTCACAACCATGCATCGCTAAGTCATTTTCAATTTTAACTAATAATTTTTCATTCTCATCATATCTTGGTTCTGCAAAGACAACCGTATCTGTTGGTTTTAAATGAATAAACTTATCATAACCATTTAATACTTTACTAATACAAGCATAAGGATTTTGTTTACTATCAGCCATCAAGATAATCGCATCTTTATCATTAATATTAGATAAGTCCCCCAGTAATCCTTCTTGAATAGTTAAATAATTTTCTTTCAAGGACATCTCAATTAAATTTTGTAATTGCTTACCCATAACGACAATCTTACGATGCGTATTACGAGCTGCCTCAAATATTTCTTGAATAGTATAAAGATGGGTTGGTAAAACTAAGAACATCAATCTATCTTTCGTATGTCTAATAGCCTCTTTAAATACTCCCACCAACCTGTGATTAGGAGATGTATGCCCAACTTTTTCCGAAAAAGATGACTCTTGTAAAAGTGCTAAAACGCCCTTCTTTCCAACATAAGCAATCTTTCCTAAATCCATATCATAAGCTCCTCGCATCAAAGGATCAATAATAAAATCCCCCGTATAGCAAATCGCCCCATCTTTAGTATTAATTACGTACATAACAGCATCCGGAGTCGAATGTGATACACTAATAGGAAAAATACTAACATCTCTAAAATTCAACTTCTTATGAGGTTCAATCTCTATTAAGTTATTAGGATTCACCCCATCACTTTCTAAAACATACTTCGTAAACTTTGTACAATAAACTTTTAAATTAGGAATTAATCTTATCAAATCATTTGTAGCACCCATATTCTCATAATGTCCATGTGTTAAGAATAATCCTCTAATCTTCTTTTTATTTTTCACTAAATAATCAAAATCTGGAATAATATAATCTATTCCATATAAATTTTCCGTGGCAAACTTAAGTCCACAATCTAAGATAAAGATTGAATTATCAACCTCTACGACATAGGTATTCTTTCCAGTTTCACTAAGACCACCTAGTCCAAATATTTTAATTTTACTCATATTTTATCTACTTCCTTTAATAATAATAATTTTAAATACAAGCGACTACAAACAAATTAATTATATCAAAAAAAATAGTTCTTGACAAACTATAATTTTTTTCTTACCCGACAAACAATTATTCTTGGAAGATGAAAAGTCTTACAAACTTGTTTATAAAGTCTTAAGGACTCTTTATAAGATAAGACAGGATAATCTAAACTACAATTAAAAACATTTCCCATCCTTAAGTTATTTATAAAGTCATTACCAGATAAACTTTTTTTCTGTTCCTTAAAAGCATATTCTTTTAATAACCTTAATTGACTTGCCATACTTAATGTAATATCTTCTTTATCTAAGTATCTAACTAAATTAGTAAGAGCATACTTAATAATGAAGATTTGTCCCAAAGAATAACCTAAATCCTCATTCCGCGAATCATACATTTTCCCAAAATCATTATTTCTAAAGACTTTAATCAACTCATTAACAAACTTTTCTTGGGGATACTCTTCTCTTTGTTGTCTTACTTCCCAAAGAATTTCTTCCAATTCTTTCCGTCTTTTATCTATCTTTAAAGCATACTTATCCTTTTCATCTAAAAGCTTTCTATACTCTAAATGTTTATTATCTATTTCCCTTCTATTAATCTCTAAATCCTTCTCTAAAGATGTAACCAATCTTTTTCTTTCCCCCTCTAAAAGAGAATAATAATTAGACTCTATCTTTTTTAAAGACTCCTTTATACTCTTTCTTAAGAATAACAATCCCAATAAATAATTCTTACTAGAACTTATTTTTCCTAGTAATTCCTTATACGAGGAATCATCCTCCCCCCTCTTTAGATTCTCTAATCTTAAAGACAATTCATTTTCTTTCTTCTTTAAATTCTCTATATATAAATCATTTTCTAATTTCTTTAATTCATTATCAGCAATAAGTTTATTCTTCATATTTATTCCTCTTTAGTACCAATATAATAGATAATTATTCTTTAAAAGTCAATCTATTTAATAGCTTTTAACAACGTATTAATCAAATCAATATTATCAATAGTCTTACTAATCTTATCACTAACTCTTAGACCATACTTATCTTTAACAAAGTTATCAAAACTACTAAATTCTTTAGAATTTCTATTAAGTTTTTTAATATAATAAGAATTATCTTTCAAATAATTATAATAATTCTTTGTATTCTTTATCTTATATTGCAGTTCTAATTCCATCTTAATCTCCAAAGAACTTATCTAGTGGTCTCGGACTCTTTGGTCCCTTCGGTATACTACTAACATTATTAGCTCCTTTAGTAGTTAATTCTTCTATAAAACCTAAAGCTTTCTGAGCAGTCTTAATATGTTCTTGTAGACTATCTATATCTATATTCTTAACTAAGTCTTTAAGACCATTATAATCTGTAGTATTCTTCGTACTAGAAAGATACGGACTCCAAGCACTTTTATCTTCTCCATAAATATCATATATCTCATAAAGTTTCTGTATTGAAGAGTCTTTATTATTCTTTAAATATTCCGTAATCTGCGGATATTTTTTTAAAAATTCTTTAAAAGCTTCTTTTTTATCCATAAAAAATCACCTACTAGATTTTATTCTTCCGTAAGTGATTTTATTTCCTAGATTTTAAACTCCTCAAAGAAATCCAATTGTTCTTCTTGATTAGCCTCTTTATCTTTAGATGTTTCTTCTTCCTTTAAAGTCTCTTTCTCTAAAGAATTATCTTCCAGATTCTTTTCCTCTTTGGATTCTTTCTTCTTTAGACTACTTTCTCTAATCGTACTCATAAAAACATCATCTATTTTATACTTACTAATATTTCCTCCCGTAGACTTTAAGTCTAAGATAGATATATCAGCATTCTTTATCTCTGTGATTTCACTATCACTCTTTAAGAATAATAAGTCTTTGCCATAAGTAAGTAAGGCTTTAATAATCTTATAGTCAAAAGATTTTACTTTCTTAATTAAAATACTACCCTTCTTAGCTCGATTATGTCTGTCTAAATCGGATACTTTAATTCTCTTAGCCGTCTTATTGTTAGTGAAAATACTTAAGTATTCTTGCGTCTCTAAGGATAGACCCGCTACTAGATAATCATCTTTAAGATTCATCCCCTTGACTCCCGATGCTCGAGGTCCGACAACTGGAATCTCTTCCGTATCAATATTAACATAGTACCCAGAAGCACTTATAAGAATCGTTCTTGGCGTTGAAAGATTAACACTAATAACTTCATCATCATCTTTTAACTTAAAAGCCAACATAGCTTTCGAATAACGAGATACTACAAAGTCATTTAGTATTGATTGTTTAACCAAACCATTCTTCGTTACAAAAGTAATCTTTTCTTCAGGATTCTTTAAGATAAAAGCTCCTACTATATATTCCGATTCTGCTAACCCCGTCACTAAGTTATTAATATGTTTACCAAGTTCTTTCCATTTACCCTCATAAATAGTATGCACAGGGACATATAGATATTGCCCTAAGTTTGTAAATATAACTAAGTTATCTAAAGTTGATACCTCAAAAAGATATTTTAAATAATCTCCCGGTTTTAAAGTAGTCTCATCCCCATTACTTGAAGTATAACTCTTCATCGAAACTCTCTTAATATACCCTTCGTTAGATAACGCTACTATGACATTTTCTTTTGTAATTAAATCCGTCGTATCTAACTTAATATCGACAATTTCATCCACAATCTCTGTTTTTCTTGAGGTTGGATAATCTTTTTTTATCTTCTTTAATTCATACTTCATAACTTCTTTTAACTTTTCTTCATTACTTAAGATAAGCTCTAAGGCTTTTATATACTTAACTAGATTATCATGTTCTTCTTGTAATGCTAAGACATCAGTATTTGTTAAACGATATAATTGTAATACAACAATTGCTTCGGCTTGCTCGTTATTAAAACCAAACTCTCTAACTAGGTTATCTTTAGCATCCGTCTTATTCTTCGATGCCCGAATAGTCTTAATGACATCATCTAAAATATCCATCATCTTTAAGAAACCATCAACGATATTTAATCTCTTCTTATAAGCTTCTAAATCAAATTTACTACGTCTTGTAATAACCTCTTTTTGATGAGCAATATAAGCATCAAGTAAAGGTAAAATTCCTAAAGTCATTGGTCGTTTATTAACAATAGCTACCATATTATAATTATAAGATACTTGTAAATCGGTATTTTTAAGTAAATAATTAATAATCAAATCACTATTCGCATTAGCTTTTAAGTCAATAGCAATACGAATACCCGTACGGTCAGTTTCATCACGAACTTCGGCGATACCATCAATTTTTTTGTCAATCCGAATAGCATCAATCTTGGCTACCATCATCGCTTTATTAACTTCAAAAGGAATCTCAGTTATGATAATTTGTTCTTTACCTTTATTCTTAACTATTTCATATTTACTGCGAACAATAACCCGTCCACGACCAGTAGAAAAGGCATCAATTATCCCATTTTTTCCCATACAAATACCACCGGTTGGAAAATCTGGTCCTTTAACAATATCTAAAATGGTTTCTAAACGACAATTAGGACTGTCAATTCTTTTGATGGTAGCATCAATAATTTCCCCTAAGTTATGAGGAGGAATATTAGTGGCATAACCAGCTGAAATACCATTGGTACCATTAACTAAAAGAGCAGGAAATTTAGCTGGTAACACCGTTGGTTCCAATAACGTATCATCGAAATTTGGTGCCCATTCCACCGTACCCTTATCTAAATCTTTTAAAAGTTCATTAGCCACTTTGGAAAGTCTAGCCTCAGTATAACGGTAAGCCGCAGGACCATCCCCATCAATCGAACCATTATTTCCATGAATATCAATCAAAGGAACAGATTGTTTCCACCACTGCGACATACGTACCATCGCATCATAAACAGAAGAATCGCCATGGGGATGGAATTTACCCAAAACATCTCCAACAGTCTTCGCACACTTCATAAAAGGATGAAGAGCATCGTTATGATTAATATACATATCATATAAAATTCTTCTTTGAACCGGTTTTAAGCCATCACGAACATCGGGAATCGCACGGTCCTGAATAATTTCTTTCGCATAAGCCCCAAATCGAAGACCCATTATTTCTTCTAAAGCATACTCTTGAATTTTTTTTACTGTATCATTTTGCATATAATCACCCTCTATAATCGTCTTCTAAAGTGAATTCAACATTCTCATCAATCCACTCTTTTCTTGGTTCAACCTTATCCCCCATTAAAACTTCTACTCGTTTTTGAGCTAAGGCCGCATCATTAATATTAACTCTAATTAAAGTTCTCGTCTGGGGATTCATAGTAGTCTCCCAAAGTTGTTCCGGATTCATCTCACCTAAACCCTTATATCTTTGAATTGTATACTTACCTGTATTATTATTCTTAATTTCATTTAATTCATCATCACTATAAGCATAGATTTGTTTATTCTTCCCATAGTCTAATTTATACAAAGGAGGAAGAGCAATATAAAGTTTACCAGCTTCAATAAGTCCTCGCATATAATGATAAAAGAATGTTAAAAGTAAAATCTGAATATGCGCCCCATCGACATCAGCATCCGTCATAATAATTACTTTATCATAATTAGATTCACTAGCATCAAAATTAGCTCCCACTCCAGCTCCAATGGTATAAATAAGGGTATTAATTTCTTCATTCTTATAAATATCATCCATACTAGCTTTCGCTGTATTTAAAACTTTACCCCTTAACGGCAAGATAGCTTGAAATTTACGGTCTCTTCCCCCTTTAGCAGAACCCCCGGCAGAATCTCCCTCAACTAAGAATAATTCATTAATCTTAGGATTCTTACTCTGAGCAGGGGCTAGTTTACCCGACAAATTCTTCTCTTGTTTACTATTTTTCTTGCCATTTCTTGCTTCTTCTCTGGCTTTTCTAGCCGCTTCCCTCGCAGCCTTACTCTTCTGAGCTTTCTCTAATATTGTAAGAGCAATCTCTTTATTCTCTTCTAAAAAGAATTGTAAATTCTCATAAACCACATCATTAGTAGCTACTCTTGCCTCAGGTGTTCCTAGTTTCCCCTTAGTCTGTCCTTCAAATTGCAATAACTCTTCGGGAATCTTTAAATTAATAACAGCTGTTAAACCTTCTCTAACATCACTACCATCTAAAACATTATCTTTTCCCTTAAAAATATTATTCTGTTTCGCATAGTCATTAAATACTTTCGTAATAGCCGTCTTAAACCCAACTTCATGAGAACCACCATCACCCGTTTTAACATTATTAACAAACGATAAAATTTCTTCTTGATAAGATGAAGTATATTGCATAGCCACATCTACTTCAATCCCATTCTTCATACCTTTAAAATTAATAACTTTATGTAAAGGAGTCTTATTCTCATTCATATAATCAATAAATGATACTAATCCATTCTCATAATGATACTTAACATCTTTATTATCCACTTCATCAACAACTTCAATAGTTATTCCACTAAGTAAAAAAGCAGACTCCTGCATTCTCTCCGCAATAGTTGTAAAAGAAAATTGTGTCGATTTAAATATCTCCTCATCAGGTAAGAAAGTAACAGTTGTGCCTGTTTTATTAGTACTTCCTATTGTATGTAGAGGTACATCTAATTTTCCCCCATCTTTAAAGCGAATATTAGAAATAACCCCATCACGATAGATAGTAACATCCATTCTTTTGGATAAGGCATTAACAACAGAAGCACCAACACCATGCAACCCACCAGATACTTTATAACCAGCTTCACTAAATTTACCACCAGCATGTAATACGGTGTAGATAACTTCCGGAGTAGATTTTCCTGATTCATGCATCCCAATTGGGACCCCACGACCACGGTCGCTTACCGTTACCGAGCCATCTTTATTTAAAGATATTTTAACATAATCCCCATAACCATTGATAGCTTCATCGATAGCATTATCGACAATCTCCCAGACTAAATGATGCAATCCTCTTTTATCAGTTGAGCCTATATACATACCCGGTCTTTTTCTTACAGCCTCTAGGCCTTCTAAAATCTTGATGCTTGATTCATCATATTTTACCATTTTAATCACCTCTTACTAGATTAACATAATTTTCAGATTTTTAAAAGCTCTTAAAGTCAAAAATCATCCAAAAAAAAGCCATTATTTTCCAGAATAATCACCATTTCTTAACTTATATATTAATACTTATAACCATACCTTATATAGGAATTTATCAGAGCTAAATCATCTCCTAATCAAAAAAAGAACGACTCTCTTAAAGAATCATTCTCTTCTAACTATCTAGTCTTATTTTCTATTTCTTCTTTAACTTTACTTACAAATTCATCTAAAGTAATAGTAACTTTCTCTTCACTTTGACTAGTTCTATAAGTTACTGTTCTATCCTTAGTCTCATTATCTCCAAGTACTAGGATATAAGGATTTTTACTCATAATAGCTTCTCTCATCTTATATCCCACTTTTTCTTCTCGATCATCAAGACTAACTCTAATACCATTCTTTCTTAATGAATTTTCTACTTCTTTAGCATATTCTAAATGATAATTATTATTAACAGGGATAATATTTACTTGATGAGGAGCAAGCCATAATGGTAGATATCCCTTAGTCTCTTCAAGTAAAAAGGCAATAAATCTATCTAAAGAACCTAAAATAGCTCTATGAATAACAACAGGTCTTACTTTTTCATTATCTTCATTAATATATTCTAGTTCAAATCTTTCTGGTAATTGATAATCTAATTGAACCGTTGATAAAGTTTCATCATGCCCAATCGCACTTCTTACTTGAACATCAATCTTTGGTCCATAGAATGCTGCTTCACCCTCGGCTTCATAATACTCATGCCCCGTATTTTTTAAAATAGTTCTTAAAGCATTCTCACTCTTTTCCCATAATTCATCATTTCCAAAATACTTATCAACATTCTTTGTATCTCTTAGGGATAATCTAAATTTAAAATCTTTAAAGCCAAAATCTTTATAAACATCTAAGATTAAATCAATTACTCCTTTGACTTCAGATTCAATTTGATCCGGACGACAGAAAATATGGGAATCATTTTGAGTAAAGGCTCTAGTTCTTTCAATACCACATACGGCCCCACTAGCTTCATATCTAAAGTCATTAGCAATCTCGGCAATCCTAATTGGTAAATCACGATAAGAATGTAATCTATTCTTAAACATCATCATATGATGAGGACAATTCATTGGTCTTAAAACATAAGCCTCATCATCAAGTTCCATCTTAGGAAACATATCATCTTTATAATGATCCCAATGTCCAGAAGTCTTATAAAGTTCAACATTACCAAGAGAAGGCGTCATAACATGTTGATATCCTAAAGAAATTTCTTTATCCATAATATAATCTACTAAAGCTCTACGAACAATAAAACCATTTGGTAACCACATCGGAAGTCCTTTACCAACTAAATCACTAAACATAAATATGCCTAAATCTTTACCAAGTTTTCTATGATCTCTAGCTTTAGCATCTTCTAATTCAGCAAGGTGTTGTTCTAAAGCCTCCGGAGTATCAAAACATACACCATAAATTCTTTGTAATACTTTATTTTTAGAATCGCCTTTATAATAAGCCCCACTAAACTTTAAAAGCTTAAAATTCTTAAGCATCTTAACATTATCAACATGTGGACCACGACAAAGGTCGGTAAAATCACCTTGACTGTAGCAAGATATCACTTCATCTTCAGGCATATTTTCAATTAAATCTATTTTATATGGATCATCTTTAAACATTTCTAAAGCTTCTTGTTTACTAATTTCATGTCTAATAATTTTCTTACCATCTTTAGCAATCTTTTTCATTTCCTTAGAAATCTTTTCAATATCTTCATCAGTTAAAACTATATCTCCAAGATCCATATCATAATAAAATCCCTCTTCTACTACAGGTCCTACCCAAAATTTAGCATTGGGATATAAGTGTTTAACAGCCTGAGCCATTAAGTGAGCACATGAGTGATTAAGTACACTTAAATTTTTATCTTCTTTAATATTTATCATTTTATTTACCTCTTCCTTTTTCATCTATCTTATTATAAGAGCCATAAAGCTCCAAATTAGTCATTGCCATTACTAACTCTTTTTTTACTATTTCCTTCTTTTGCATTAACAAATTTTTCTTATCATTAGATTCTGCGATCGTAATTTGATAGTTAACTTCAAAAAGTTCCCGTTTTTTTATTCTTACTAATTTTTCATAATCATCTTTAGTCATCTGTGTCTTCATCAGTTCTTACCTAAAACCTCCTAAATAAAAAAACGCACTAATGACCCCTCAAAGGAGCAATTAATGCGGTACCATCCTTAATTTTACTTAATTTTTATAACGGCCTTAACCGGACTAGTTTTGCTAGCCAATTCATAGGTAGTAATTACTTAACTCTTTTATCTATCTTCCACCAGTGATAAACTCTCTTTAAAAAGCAATTTAAATAATCTTGTCCTAATCAAAATTGTTAAATTAATTTTATGGCTATTTTCTTTGAAAGTCAATACCTTCTACTAATTTTTTTTGCTTAAGGATTTATAAATAGCCAATTTTTGTCTTAACTCAGGAGCATACAATTCTTTAACTAATTCAGGATAATCTTTAGCAATAACCATTGTTCCAGTTAAATTTTTAACTTTACCCTCTTTAAAAGCCGTTAAAGTCTCTTTTGACTGGTCAATCAAATAAGTAAATTCTAAAGAATCCAATAAATTTTTAAAATTATCAGCTGAAATAACTATAGTGTTTGTCTTATTTAATATTTCGGTTCTGACCATTTCTCCAGAATCAAAACGTTTCATATGATAATCAATCATCTCTGGTAAATCAAAGCGAATATAAATACTCCCATTACGCAAATATAAACGATAATTAGTATCCATACTTACGCTAGCACTTTTTAAATCACTGCCTAGTCTATTAATGCCATCTAAAGCAGCTAAATTTAATTCACCATTAATTACATTTAAAAAGTTTCCAAATCTTTTAACATAACCCTCTTCAATTCTCTTTCCAATGTTAATCATACTCACAAAATCTTTCGTAAAATTATTATTTTCCATATCCAAAATCTCCCTCTAACAATTACTTACAAGTATTAGTTTTACTCTTTTTACTTAGAATATTTGTACAATCACTATCAGTACAAACAAACTTATCTTTTAAGTAAAAAGTTCTATTATTCGTAATACTTAAAGTTCCATCTTCGTTCAATATATAATTGCCTTTTTCAACTAAGGCATCAACATTATCCAAATTAGTACTATAAATAAATTCTTTCTTGCCTTTAACTTCTAACTTTTCACTAGTAACAATAAAACTCTTCTTTTCAACTTTTTCTACTCCTGCTAATGATTTAGCCATTTCCACAAGCTCAGTAGCTTTGCTATTGTCACTAAAATAAATAGTTATTGAAGTATTACCCTTTTCTAAAGAATCAATTACATCATATGATTTATAATTACCAAATTCTTTGATTTTACTCTCTATATTACTTATTTGTTTGTCTGTTGCCTCACTCTTAGTGACAATAATGGCCCCGAATACTTCTGTACTACGACACCAAGTTCCCTTAAACTTATTACAGCCACTAAGCAGTAATATCGCCAGCACCAACACTAAAACTTTCTTTTTCATCTAAATCAACCTCTTTTGAATTGCTACTATAGCACAACTCTTCCTAACTTACAAGCTTTTTCAACACTTTTTATTTTTTATAAAAATTTCTTTATTATTCTTTACTTTTCTTTCTCTTTTTAATAACTAATCAAAAATTCCAAATATTATCCTCTGTTCTATATAAGGTTATTTTTTAACTTTCAATTATTTTTATGTTCAATTAGACTGATTATTTCTTTTTTATCCTTTTCACTTAGACCATTAAAACCTCTTATAAAGGCAATATCATTATTATCTATTGGACAATCTTCAGCAATTAATTCATTTATACTTATATGATATAGCTTTGATAAATTGCTTAATTCCTGTAAGCCTATTTTTCGATTACCCTTCTCAATTCTTAATATTGCATCTCTACCTACATTTAAATTATCTGCAACCTGTTCTTGTGTTAATCCCATACACTTTCTAATTTTTCTTAGTCTTTCTCCCATTTTTTGATAATCTATTTTATCCATATATAACGCCTATCTTTCCCAACACATTTATATTATACAAAGATATGTTGAAAATATCAACATTTATATTATTTTACCATTTATTTATAAGATATTATTTGTCCCTTATATAAAAAAATCAACCATTGATTATAAGTCGCCAGTTGATTCTTTTTAAATATTTTTCTTTAAATAGCTAAGTCTTGCATTATCATCTATCTCTATTGACATTATTCCTTTAATCATTTTAACTATTGTTTCTTAATTAAAACTTGCATTTCTAAAAGTCATATCAATATCCATAGTAGTTCTATTTTCCACCCCAAATAATGTACTTAAATAAAATCCGTCTTTTAATATAAAATTATTTTTGTATTTACTAACTGATAGCCTTTCTATAAATATATCATACATATAAAGTATAAGTAATGTATTATAATACATATTCTTTTCTTTAGAAGTATTTCTTAGTTTATCTTTTAACTGCATACTATTCATAAAACACTTCTATGTAATTCATTACTTCTTCTTTAATACCAATTTTATCTGCATAGTTAGATAGTTTAACTAAATCTTTATCTTTTCTTTTAACATATTCTCTAATGCTATGTTTAATATGTTCTGAATCCATTATATTTTTAGATCTAATGATGTTATAAATGCATCTTTCTATATCGTAGGCTCTTACACTATTTCCCGTTGACGTCTTAACTTCAATAAGTCCTAGTTCACAAATATTTTTATCAACATAAAAAACATTATGTTCTTTTATTTCATAATTAAAATAATTATTTGGTACTGTTATATCATATTTATCATTTGGGTACGATAAAATTAGTCCTAAGCACTTGACTAATACCAATAAATAAGTGATTAATACAATACCTTTCAAAAGGAGGTATTTGTGTGATTGCTAAGGAAATATTAGAAATAATATCAAAACCATGGTGTTCTAATCAAGATATCATGAGAATAGCAAATATTTCTGCTTCAACAGCTAGTAAAATTAAACAATCAATTGAAAAAGAATTTAGAAAAAAAGAACCTAACAAGTTTATGCCTGCTTATTGTATACCTGCTAAAGAAGTCATCAAGTACTTTGATCTAGATATAGAGTTTCTTAAATCAATAGCATACTTTGATAAGGAGATGAATGATGGATTACCTAAATAGATGTCTTCTACTTGGAAGATATAGATCCATAACAATTATTGATGATAATGTTTCTTGTTTAGTTATTGTTGTAAATGAATAAGATGGAGATATAACTATTCCAATTATCACTAGCACAGATGTTGCAAATAAATTAATAAATAGTTGTGAAGATGATTCTTTAATTGGTATAAAAGGAAAGATAGATGCCGATGAACATGGCTTGATAATTAGAGCAGAAAAAATATTATTTTTAAGTCATAAAAAATCAACCACCAGCTTAGCTGGTGGTTTTCATTTTACGCCTTATAAGGCTCTTATTACCGCCTCGCTTAAAAG
>UQXO01000017.1 GCA_900545005.1 uncultured Mycoplasmatota bacterium
TTTGGCGTGCAATAATTTTACAAATCAAAAAAATTCAAATTATTTATAAAAAACTATTGATTTATATTAGCAAGTTTGTCTTTCAGTTCCTATTATATCATTTTATTTACTTAAAATATTAAAATGTTGGTTAATTTTACTAAAACCATGTTATACTAATTTTAGTTAGTAGTTATTACTACCTATAAATTGTTGCTTTTAATGGTTGTTTTACCAGAAGCATAAGGGCTCCATTTGAAATCAACTTACGGACTGAAAAGTTCGTGAGTTTTTATTTTATATAAATACTATAAAAAAAGAGGAAAAAATTATCAAATAATTTCATCCTCATATTATTAAAAATTAAAATTTAAATATACATAATTATCCATATTGTAAGATAAATTGTTTTTTATCATTTTGTTAGCAAGTTTGCAACATTTTGAAATTCTTTTACCATTAAATAGTGGATCAATATATCTAATCTTAGCTCCATGATGTACATAATAAACATTTTGAGGTTCTTCTTTTGATGTTTTTACTTTTTTAGCATTTCTCCAAATATTAAAAACATCATTATATTTAGAAGATTCTATAATATCTATTACTTCACTTTCTTTTAATTCATATAAATCCTTTTTAGAAATTTTGTTTTCATCACTTAATTTTTTTAGAATATCAGCAATTAATTGCATAGAATATCTAGTTCTATCTTCACGATATATAACGGATAATCGGCTCGTAACCTTAACAAAGTTTCTAGCAATTTTTTTAGTTTTAAATCCTAATTCAATTTCTTTTTCTTCGTTAGTTTGTATTTCAATATCATCATATATTTCTTTAATAATTTCTGAATCTAATAATCTATAAGTAAATAAAGCATTTGATAGTGAATATTCTAATCTATCAGCAGATAATTTAGGTGTATCATTATCAGCAATAGGATATAAATGATAATTATCTATTTCTGATATTTTAATATTATCTCTTTTTAATAAGGTCATAATTTCTTTTGAATTTTTTATTATTTCTGTTGTCAAATCTTCTGTTGATTCTTGAGTCATATAATCTCCATTAAGAAAATCTATACAATGCTTAAATGCAGGTGTTGCTATATCGTGAAATAATCCAGATAAAGTTTGTTTTTTATCATGTGTAAAATGCCAAACAATTAAGGCAACTGCAACAGAATGGTCTAGACTTGAAAAGAAAAAATCACTTTCAAACAGTTTTGAATATATAGTACCACAAGTAACACTAATATATTGTTGTGATAACAATTCCTTTGTGTCTATATATTCATTTAACCATTCTGGAAAATTCGGTTCTAAAATTGCAAAATAATCTTTTATTTCTTTGCTAATATTGTCATAATATTTACTCATTTTTATTATTCTCCTTTAACTATTTTCTATATCTTCTAAGAATTTATTCCAATCATCTCGATATGATGCATTAGTAAATATCTTATCTAAATATATGTTATAAATATTTTCATTGTAAGTAGGATGAACTAATAGCATATTTGCCATCAAAAACAAAAGAACCACTAATGTTTTTTTATCTGTTTTTTCAAAAAATATTCCCCTTACATCATTAAAACTAATTTGTCCTTTACAAGAATTAACAATTGTGTAATCTCCTGCAACTATAATATCAAATTGATGTATTCGTTTTATTTTATTTTCTTTGTAATAATTCAAAATTGCTTCAATTAAATTTTCAATATTTGAATAGGTATTCTCGGCAAATATAATAGTTGGTATCTTATAAGTATATTCATTTTTATCTTTATCCCAAATAAGACCATTTCTGAACTGAACCCCAAAAGTTGGACAGTTTATAAATAGTTAGTTTTTTGTTATGTAAAAGAATAAATTCTATACTCAAAAGACTTTACAATGATTGATACTAAAATAATAATATTACCTCATAGTTAAATAAATATCCAATATTACTTATTCTTACTCATATATGTGACTAATAAAATTATTCCAACTAAATTATAACCAATAGATAATTCCACTAAAAAACCACTAGTAAATTGCCCCAAACTACTAATTTCATCTTCCCCAAAAAACTGTAAATGCTAAATACAATAAATTCCCTAAAACAATTAAAAACGTTCCTATTTTATTTTTTTCACTTAAATCATCACCATAATAATCATTTTAAATCCAAGGCTCCTTTTGGACACTCTTTAATACAATTACAGCAAAGTATACATTCAGTACCATTTTTTCTTTTACGAGAATCATCTAACATATCAACATTCATTGGACATACCATTAAACATTTATGACAATTAATACATTTATTATGATTACACTTAACCCTTAAATAAGAAAAATAACTAGCCGGCTTTAAAAACACCGTTATAGGACATATATATTTACAAAAAGCCCTATTATCTTTAAGTATATAGGCTAATAATATACCCAAGATATAATAAATTATATTTCCTATTATAAACGACCAAAACATTATATTCTCTAAATTATCCACCTTAAAAATAAATAATCCTGATACAAATGTTAATGATAGCACGAATACGATATATCTAAGCCATCCTAATTTTTTTCTATTACTCTTAGGAATCTTATATGGTAATAGATCTAGTATCATTCCCGTCCAGCACGCATAACCACACCAACCTCTTCCAAAGAATAACGGCCCAGCAATTTTAGCAACAAAATAATGAATAGTAGCAGCTTCAAATACTCCTAAAAACAAATAATACCATAATCCTTCAATTTGCATATTTTCACGACAAATAACGCCTAAATATATAAGCATATATAAACCAACTGCCAATTGAACAAAGTTTCTGGCATATTTAACTTTATGAGACATTAAATACATTCCTGTTGATATACAAATTCCTATATAATTAAAATTTAGTAGATAAAATAACTTTCTCGTTGAAATAAATAACGCTATAGCAACAATCTCAAATATTACTATAGTCATCATCATAATTTTATTTTCTTTAACCCATTTAAACATATCTTGTACCTCGTATTTACTCTCTATATTTTAATCTTTAAACCAACTAACTAATAATGGCTTAATTAATTCATAAATAAATATTGCCATAAGATTTATTAAGAATACTACGAATATTAACCCAAATTCTATTGAAACAATATTTATTAATTTGCCAACCGGTGTAACAAATACTACAAGTTCAATTAAAAATATCAACAGTAATCCGTAATTCATTACTTTATTAGAAAATATCCCTTGTTTAACAACTGATTGTTTTAAATTTCTACAAGATATAGAATAAACTATCTCTTGCATTACCATCGAAAGAAGTGCTAAAGACATAGCCGTTTCTTGTCCATAATCTTTTAAACAAACAAAATATATAATAACTACAAATATAGTTTCAATTATAGCCGATGAGGCAATACAAGCTTTAATAAAGGGAGTAAATAAAGGCTTATTTATTCCTCGTGGTTTTTTAGTCATTATGCCATCTTCACTCTTTTCAAAAGATAAACATATACTAGGAATAGAGTCCGTTACTAAATCAATGAATAAAATATAAATGGGTAACAAAATTGTTTTTTTAGTAAGTAATCCTATAATAACAATAAATATTTCCGCAAAATTACTTGATAGGGAAAATACTATATTATTTCTAATATTATTATATATTCTTCTTCCCTCTTCAACAGCAACCACTATTGTTGAAAAAGAATCATCCATTAATACGATATCCGAAGCTGATTTAGTAACATCAGTACCCGTAATACCCATTCCCACCCCAACATGAGCATCTTTAATAGCCGGAGCATCATTTACGCCATCCCCAGTCATTGCTACAATTTTGCCACTGTCTTGCAGAGCACCGACTATTCTTTCTTTATGAACTGGATTTACTCTTGCATAAACCGAATATCTTTTAACAATATCTTTTAGTTCTTCATCATTATATTTATCAAGTTCATTTCCCAGAATTGCTTCCTTATCATTACTTATTATTCCCACACTTTTAGCAATCGCAATTGCCGTATCAATAGAGTCCCCTGTAATCATAATAGGTCTAATTCCCGCTCTTTTACATAAAAGAACACTTTCTTTAACACTTTCTCTTGGGGGATCTATCATTCCTAAAATACCAGCAAAAGATAAATTATTTTCTTCTGTTTCTAATTCTTTAATATTTTGAGGTATATAATCTAATTTCTTATAAGCAAATCCTAAAGTTCTTAAAGCCTTTTTGGAAAAATTTTTAACTTTATCTAAAACCTCTTTTTTTTCCTCATCTGATAGATTTACTTTTTCTATTAAAGAGTCCATACTCCCCTTACATAAAATATATACTTCATTACCAATTCTATTTAAAGTAGTAGATATCTTTCTATCACTATCAAAGGGGATATCAAGTATTCTTTTACATTCTTTTCTTAATCTAAGAGAATCAATCTTTTTATTATATAAATATTCATATAAACAAGTTTCCGTGGGATCTCCTACATATTTTCCCTCTATAATAAGACCATCATTACAAAGAGCACATATATAATTAAGCATATCCTCATCTATTACATATTCATCCTTAACAGTCATTTTATTTTGAGTTATCGTCCCCGTCTTATCAGAGCAAATAACATCTATGGCTCCTAGGGTTTCTACCGCTTGCATTTGTTTTACTACTGTTTTCTTTTTGGCAAGATTAGATATTCCCACTGATAAAGTTATAGTAATTACCGCTGGTAATCCTTCGGGAATAGCCGCTACTGCTAGGGATGAGCATAACATTATAATCTCAAGAATAGTATATTTATTAATTAAAGCTAAAATAAGTATAAAGATTAGGATTATAAATATTATTAAAGTTATCTTTTTTGATAGTTCTTTTATCTTTAGTTGTAAAGGTGTTTCCATTCTATCAATTTCATTTAATGAGAGGGCAATTTTACCTATCTCAGTATTTTTTCCTGTACTAACGACTATCCCCCTACCTTTTCCATTAGTAATATTTGTCCCTAAAAAAAGCATGTTTTTTTGTTCTTGGATAATTAAATTTTCCTTTAAAACCCCAGCCCTTTTTTGAACAGGAACGCTTTCTCCTGTTAAGGCTGATTCATCTACTTTTAAATTTTCACCCGAAAGTATTCTAATATCCGCGGGAACTGTTTCTCCTGACTCTAAATAAATTATATCTCCGGGTACTAATTCTTTAGTATTTATTACGACGATTTTATCATCTCTTTTGACTTTACACATACTAGTTTCATATTCTTTTAATTCTTTTAATATTAAAGTTGCTTTTTCTTCTTGAATAAATCCTACCAAAGCATTTATAATTACAACAATAAGAATAACAATAGTATCAGTATACTCATGAGAATAAAAATAACCATAAAAATATAAAAGCACCGCTACTATCAATAATATAATAATCATTGTATCATTAAATTGCTTTAAAAATCTTAAAATCCACGGTTTCCTCTTCTTATTTAAAATTATATTTTGTCCATATTCATCTAATCTTCTTAAAGCTTCCCTACTATCTAACCCAATAATTTTACTATTTAAAATCTTAAATATTTCTTCTTCATTCTTAGAATACATTTTCTCACTCCTTTAGATAATTCTTTAACCGCTTACTAATCTATAGTAATAAAATAGACCATAATATCTTTTTTCATAATTTTATCCTTTTCTAATTAAAATTTCTCTTCCAAATTTTCTAAAGTAGCTTTTAATCTTTCTAAATCAGTTATATCAGGATGAGATAAAGCTTCCTCAAAATTTCTTATAAGTTTATTAATATCTACAGAAGAATTATTTTGTTTAGCCATATTCTCATATCTTTCTTTCACCGCTAAAGGCATTTTTCCTTGACACATAAAAGTTCCTATTAAAGTATTACTACTATCAATATTCTTCTTAACATTATTAATAATATTTCTAAAGTAGTCTTCACTTCCCCCATATCCAGCAGTTCCAAATAAAAATATTTTCTTATTCTTTAATTTCTTTAAGAATTCTATCGTCAAAGAATCAGCATTTCCCCTTTCAGTCCAAAAACCGATATAAATTATATTACTTAATTTATCTTTAACATTATCTATCGTCCCATAATAAAAGCAACTATCTGGTGGTAAGACCTTACGAATAGTAGCAGCTAATTTTTTCGTATTTCCCGTTCTACTACTATAAACTATTGAATAATTTTCTTTTGCCATAAACAATCTTCCTTCTTTCCAAGATAATTATATCATATATAATATTTACTAAATATATTATATATGGTATAAAAGAATTAGAGGAGATATTATGGAAAAATTTTATTTATTGTCATACCCATTTTTATCATCTTAGTCTTTATCTTTATGGTCTTATCTATCTTTAGTCCTAAATTCAATGGGAAAATGCTAAGTAAACAGATAAAAGCTACTAAATATATGCTGAATGATTCGAAAGAAGACATTAAAAGTATTTATGATGATATGGCAAATGCTACTAAAGATGGTACTACTACCCATTTTAAAGCTATTAAAAAAGGCCTTACGGAAGATGATACCATGTATTGTAAATACTGTGGTACCGAAATTCCAAAAGACTCTAAATTCTGTAAAAATTGTGGTAAAGAACTGTAAGATTACTCTTGAGTAGTCTTTTTTTCTAGGACACATAATAAACATATGTCAAATATTAGGTCACACTTTTTTAACCAATCTTAATCACTAAGATTTAAATTTATTTCCATTTTTTTAACAACCATTATGCTAGAGCTAAATTTGTTATACAGTTATTGTCTTTTTCATTTGGTAAAATCTAACTTTCTCCATCATACTATATCACAAAGCATAAATTTTCATGTCCTAATATCTATCTAACATCAAGTGTTAATTATTATAACGCACTTAAAAATTCCAATCTTAAAAAGACACCAAACGATGTCTATTCATTACTCTTTAAACTACTTATCATATCAATCTTAATCAAATTATAATGAGTAATAAAACTTACAATAATCGTAAATAAACAAGATATCAAAGCACTTATTAGATAACTATACCACTTAATATGTCTTACAAACATTAAATACTCTGGTTCACACGTATTAAGTAAATAAAAACATAAATAATACCCTAAAACTAGTCCCCAGATAATCCCAATTACCGTAATAAAATAATTCTCATTTGTAATATATCTATCTACTTCATCATTATAAAAGCCTAAAACCTTTAATGTCGATATCTCTCTTCTTCTCTCACTAATATTAATTGAACTTAAATTATATAAAATAGCAGCAGCAAGTAAAGCAGAAGCAATAATTAAAATAAGAACAACATAATTTAACTTATCCAAGACCCCTTCCATAACATTAGAAGTATCTTTCTTATTAATTATACTTACTATATTAGAATTACTTAAATACTCCTTATCATAGGTATCATCATAAGTATCACTAACATTCAAATAGATAGAATTAATATCATAATTACCAAAGACATCTACATAAGTATCTTTTGAAAGATAAGCATAATCATTAATATAATTTTCTACTATATAATCAATATTTAACTCTTCATACTTATCATTAACTAAAAGAGATACTTTATCCCCAACTTTTACTTTTAATTCCTTAGCTAACTTTTCACTTAAGACTATCCCATCCTTTAGAGTTATCATCTTCTTTTTATTATTTATATCATTTAGATGAATAACTTTATCTAATGAATTTTTATCTTCGGGAACAATTAAATTTACTTCTAAATAATCTTTATTACTATTATATAAGTTAATTTGCTTATAATTAAGATTTACTCTATCAATAATATCGGGATTACTACTTAGTAAAGAATTTACTTCTTCTATATTATAATTACTAGCTAAATACATACTCTTATCATAAACAAATACTTTATTATCATTAAAATCAACTATATCACTTACTGCATCCTTAACTCCAAATCCTACAAGTAAAAGAGCAGTTGATCCCGCAAGACCAATAATAGTCACCATAATTCTTCCCTTATAACGAAAGATATTACGGATAGTTATCTTAGTCGAAAAGTTAAGTTTTGACCAAAATTTAAAGTCTTCTAAAAAGATTTTCTTCCCCGCTTTAGGACTTTTTGGTTGTAATAAAGATGCGGTCTTTTCCTTTAAAATATTTTTAGTTGTAATAAAAGAAGAACCACAAATTAAAACCGTTGATAAGCCAAGACCAATTAAAGCATAATACCAATTAAAATTTATTAACATTGTTCCTAAGGTAAACATCGAAGCATATATATACCAAACAACTCTTGGTAATAAATTAAAACCAATTAACATGCCAATAATACTACCTAAAAAAACTGCTAAAAAAGAATAAAAAATGTTTCTTAAATAAATACTAAAATTACTATATCCTAAACCTTTTAAAGTTCCTATTTCTAATCTATCTTCTTCAATCATCCTTGAAATTGAGATAAAACTTATTAGGAGTGCTACTAAAAAGAATACTAACGGAAAAACATTTCCAATTTTACTTAAGCTTTCGCAAGAATTAATATAAGTTTTATAAGCATTATTATCATTACGAGTTTTTATATACCAAGTACTCTTAGTTAATTTATCTTGATAATCAGTTATTCCTAAAGTTTCATAATACTTAATATAATCTTTGTAGATATCATTATATCTTAAGTCTTCTTGAGTATCTTTTATTTTTTCTATTTTCATCTTAGTATCATTAACTAGCTTATTATAATCAGTACTATTAGTAGAATACTTCGTATCTAGTTTAACATAAATATTAGTATAATAATCAGTCTTAAAATCATCATTTAAAACATAGGAATAATAATCCAAAGAACCTTTACCAATACTAGTAGTACCCCTATAATCAGTAAAATAAAGAGGACTTTCTACAACCCCAGTTATCTTATAAGTATTACTTTCTAAAGAAGTATTATCCATCTTAATAGTATCCCCTATATGAAGATCATTATCAGTAAGTAAAGATTTTTCAACTACTATTTCATCATTATTACTAGGTAAATTTCCTTCTTTTAAGATAACTTTATTAATATCACTTAAAGCTATTGTTCTTAAAGTTTTTTCTCCCGTCTTAAGATTTATGAAAGTATCTATATATTTACCCCTATAGATAGAGCCTATATTTAAATCTTCTAGAGCATTTATATCATTATCAGTAAGTCCTAGGGTAGAAGTAATTTCAATATCATAGACATTGTTATCTTTTAAATAAGTATTAATTGTATCTAGCATATCTGGGCTACTAGATTTAATTCCAACAAAGAAACCTACTCCTAATAAAGACATACACATTAAAGAAATAAACTTCTTATGTGTATCTTTTATCTTTCGAATAGTATTAACAAATAACATGTTCTTCATAATTACCACTCTAGTTCATCTATTGACTTCGGATTATTATTAGTAATAATATCACTAATAGTACCATTGTTAATCTTAATTACTTTATCAGCCATAGAAGCTAAAACGCTATTGTGAGTAATAATAACAACAGTCATTTTCTCTTTCCGACAAACATCTTCTAAAAGTTTTAAAATCTGCTTACCAGTTTTAAAATCTAAAGCGCCAGTCGGTTCATCAGCCAAAAGAAGTTTAGGATTTTTAGCAATACTTCTAGCAATAGCTACTCTTTGTTGTTCCCCACCAGATAATTCACTAGGAAAATTATTAAGGCGTTTTTCTAATCCCACTTTAGTTAAAATCTCTTTTGGTTCTAAATGTTCTTTACACAATTGAACAGCTAACTCGACATTTTCTAAGGCCGTTAGATTTTGAATTAAGTTATAAAATTGAAAAACAAAACCGATGTCAGTGCGACGATACTTAGTTAATTCATGTTCATTTAACTTAGAAATATCTTTACCAGCAACAAATATGCTGCCGCCACTTGCTGTATCAATGCCCCCTAAAATATTTAAAAGAGTAGTCTTTCCCGCCCCACTTGGTCCTAAAATAACAACTAATTCTCCTTTATTTATTCCGAAATTTATTTTATCTAAGGCTGTAATTTTTATCTTTCCTTGAAAATATACTTTACTTACATCTTTAAATTCTATATACATATTACCTCCTAATGATTATATTTCCCTATCATTTTAACATATTTTTTTAAAGAATAAAAATTAAAAAACTTATTTTTCAAGACTTTTTCGATATAGTACTGAAACACATTCAACGTGATAAGTAAAAGGAAACATATCAAGGCCAATTACTGTCTTTACCTCATAATCATCTTTCAATAAATTTATATCTCTTATTAAGGTTACGGGATCACATGCTACATATATAATCTTAGAAGCTCCCACTCTCTTTAAAAGCTCTATTCCCTTCTTAGACATTCCACTTCTTGGCGGATCAATTATCACTAAATCTATCTTGGCATTAATTTTCTCAATAAGAAGATTAGCATCTCCACATAAATAATAACAATTAGAAAGACCATTTATCTTCGCATTAAAAGCGGCATTAATAGTAGCATTCTTATTAATCTCTATTCCATAGACCTTATTACTATAGGGTGCTAAAACCTGTCCTAAAGTCCCTGTTCCACAGAACAAATCTAAGACATTACACTCTCTAGGAGCCATTTCTAATAAAAGATTAAATAACTTCTCTGTTACTCCTAAATTAATCTGAAAGAAAGCATCATAAGAAACCTTAAAATACATATTATTAATCTTCTCAATAAGAAAATCATCGCCTCTTAAAATCTTCCCATTTTGTAAGATACCAGCTATCTTAAACTCTGTTAAATTAGGAATCTCTAGATTATCACTAGTAATAAAATTAACTAATATCTCCATATTAAAATTAGTCCTGATGACAACCTCCCCATTCTTTATCTTAAAATCAGGTATTAATCTTATGAACTCATTAACTTTAAAAGGTACTAATAAACACTTATCTATTTTAATAATTTCCTTAGATTCATATTTATATAAACCTACTACCCCCTCTTTAACATGTAATGTTATCTTATTACGATAATAAAATTTTAGAGAAGAAGCTACTACCGGAATCTTTAAATCTAAATGACCAAACTTCTTAAAAAGATTTTCTAACTTACTTTTTTTGAATTCTAAAGTCTTAGGATAATCCATCTTTAAAAGACTACACCCGCCACAAGATTTGCTATATAAACAAGGACTTACTAATCCCTTAGACTCTATAACTCTCTTAATTTTCCCAATATTATATTTTTTACTTTCTTTAATAATTTCTATTTCTAAGATGTCTCCTACTAGAGAGTTAGGTACAAAAGTAATCTTATCATCAACATAACATATACCTCTTCCCAAATCATCCATTCTTATAATATTAACTTCCATAAAAGCCTCAATCTTCCTACTTCTTTTTCTTTAATTTTAACACACTTTCTTGATACATTTGGACAAATTCATTCGTAAAAGTAGTTTCTTCCATATTAACATCTCTAAAATCATAACTAAGTAAAGTAACATCAGATAAATCAGCCCCACTTATATCTTTATTATAAACATTCTGAGGATTAATTGCGGCATTAGTACCCTTAAAATTAACCCCTTTAAGAGAAAAGTTAGAAAAGTCATATGTAAGTAAATCATAATCTTTTAATTCTTTTATATATTTAGGATTTATTACTTTATAGCCATTTAACTCCACATAAAAATCACCAGGAACCGCTAGGGAATGCAATATATGTAAATGATGTTGTTTAGCTTCTACTTCTTTAATTTTAGCTAAAAGATTAGCTTTTTCTTGCTCTAAAGCCGCATTCTCTTTTTTCTTTCTTAATAAATCAGCTCTTTGTCTTTCAAGTAAAGCTTTTTCTTCTTCTCGTTTTTTTTCTTTTGAATCTTCCTCTTCTAAAGTAATAATTCTATTTTTTAAATACTCATCTTTACTTACTAATCTTATTCCTTTTTTTAACTTACGATAAAAAAGATTAAAATGTCCTAAATTAATTAATTCATCCTTAGGATAATAAGTAATATCATCAACAACAAAATACTCATCACAAAATCTAGTATTTACTCCTAAAGAACCTAAAAAAGTTTTTTCCCCAGTTCTTTTATCAACAACATAATAACCCTTTTCATTAAAATATGCCTTTTTCACTAAATATACTAAATAATTTTCATATTGTCTTACTAGTTCATATTTACTCATTAAAAGTCTACTATCTCTAATATCATAATAGTAATAAACATCATTTTTCCAAAAATCCTTAGCTTCTTTATAATTAGTATACTCTAATTGTTTAGAAAAAGATAATGTATATGGCATTTTAAAAGTACCACTATAATAGCGATTAAATTCTTTTCTTTTGGTATCATCATCCTTCGATAAGACCTCGCCATTTATATCAATCACCTCAATATACTCTTCGTTATTGTTCTTCCGTTTTACTTTTGCAGTACCATAATAAAAATTATCAGCCTCATAATATTGTGGCGCTATTACAACCTCACCATTGTCATCTATAAAACCAAATAAGCCTTTTTCATCGGTCACTTTCAAACGATTATCCTTAAATTCATATTGCGTCTTTAAAATTCTTTCTCCAACTTTAAAAGATAACTTTCCACGACCTGAATAGCTTTTTTCTTTCCCAAGATTAGTTATTTTTCCCAACTTATAAAGATTAGCCAAAGTTTTATCTACCCATAAACTACCACTGACATTAAAAAATCTGCTTATTAAGTTACCATGAGCATCATAATATGAAATGTTATTATGAATATCTAAACTACTAGGAATCATTATAACTTCATCATTAAAATCTGATTCTATTCGCCAAAGATAAAAATATTCAATTCTATCATTATAAAGAATTTTTCCCTCTAAAGTAGCTATAATCGCTCTTTCTTCATCTTTACCCGTTAACAAAACTTCTAAAAACATATCATTATATCTTAGATGAACCATTTTATTCTTTATCTCTAAATACCTTTTAACAAGAATCTTTATTTTTTTAGATATCTTAAACTTATCCAATAAACCCTCTACCTCTTTAGTATATTCACATTCTTCTGCCGAATAAATCCTACTACTCTTCTTAAGTTTATACCCCTTAGCTAAGACCATCTTTTCTTTAAAATCTATATAATCTTTACCCTTCTGATAAAGTCTTATAAACCCGTCAAAATTATCTATAGAATAACTTATCTCTAAAGACTTAGTCTTAAAGACTTTTTCTCCTCTTGGATTAATAAGAACATACTCATAATATTCATTATTACCCAGATAAGTCCTCAAAAGATTATATCCATCTTTACTAGCTAAAACTAAAGAATAATAATCACTCTCATAAATCTTTTCTCCCGTAATAAGATTCTTCATTACAACAACATATCCTGGTTTCTGATAAGTAATAATTCCCTTAGAGCAGTCAAAAACTCTTGTAACCTCATCTTCCGTAATTAAATTTCCCTCTATATCTTGCAAAATGTCATAATGATAAACATAATCTAAGGTTGCCTCATCAATCCTTACGACACTCATATGTTCTGGTACCACTTCTTTAGTCTCTAAGTTAATATAATAATAATCATCTTTAGCTTCAAAAACCTTCTCTAAATACTTCTCGTATTTACTATCTTCTTCTTGCATTTTTTAATCTCCTTGTTTTAATTAATCCCTTTACTCTTTATTTTTTGTTAATTTTAAGCTTTTTTCTTGATAAGTTTGGGCAAATTCATTGGTAAAAGTTGTTTCCTCTATATTAACACCATGAAAATCATAATTAAGTAAAGTCACATCGGATAAATCGGCCCCGCTTAAATCTTTTTTATAAACTTTTTGGGGATCAATCGCCGCATTGGTACCCTTAAAATCAACCCCTTTTACTAAATAATTAGTAAAATCCACCGTAAGTAAATCATAATCAATAAGACTATCTAAATACTTAGGAGCAATTCTATAATAACCCTTCTCTTTAATATAAAAGTCATCCGGAACACTCATCATATGTTTGATATGTAAATGTCTTTGTTTATCCATAACTACTTGTTTTTGTCTATCCAACTTTTCTTTTTCCTCTTGTAATCTCTGATACTCAAGTTTTCGCAAGTTCAGTTCAGCTCTTTCTTTTTCTCTGGCTTTCCTACGGTCTTCTAACATCATTTCGGCAAATGTTTTTGGCATATCTTCATTCAAATCATTTGTTTTTATAAATTTTTCTTGACTAACTAACTTTACCCCATCTTTTAATATTCGATTAGTAAGATTAAAATTACCTAAATTAATTAATTCATCTGCTGGATAATAAGTTATTCCCTCAACAACAAAATAATCTTCATAAAACCCCATTGATGTCCCAAGACTTCCTAAATATTTCATCTTTTTAGTCCTTTTATCCATCACATAATAACCACTTTGATAAGGAAAACTCTTTTTAACTAAACAAACCAAATAGTTTTCATATTGCATAACTAATTCATACTTACTCTTTTTAATCTCATTATCTTTAAAATCATAATAAAAATAAATATCACGCCCAAAGAAATCGCCCTTTTCTTGATAGTAGGTAGCATAAATTTGTTTCAACGGTCCAAAAACATCAATTAACTTATAAGGTCTAGCATAACGTTTATTCATTTGTGTTAATATTTCACACTCATTTTTTGATAAAAGCTCGCCATCAGTATTGATACGGCAGCCGTAATAACCATCTACGCCTCTTTTTTTAACACTAGCAATATCATCAACAAAATCATAAGCCTCTAAAAATTCTGGCCACACGGCAAAGCCACCAAACTCATCTAAATACCCGTATAATCCCTTTTCATCACGAATTAATAAGCGATTACAATGATAACGATTACTAGTAAAATAACGCTTACCATTTATTTCAAAAGAAACTGGCACCCCATTATAAAAACTACTTGACTTCGCTTGAAAATTCTTTAAGACTCCGTCTTGATAAACCTTATAAAAGGTTTTATCCATTTTTAACCAATCATTAACATTCACAAAATGACTAATTTTCTTACCATCTTTATCAAAATAAAATACTTCCTCATTTCGACTTAAAATCTTCGGTATATAAACTTTCTCATCATTAAATAAAGCTACTACCCCTGTATTTATAATTAAACTAGAAATTTTATGGTCATATATAACTTTACCACTCCTAGTTACTAACGTATATCTATTTTCTAATTTTCCAACTAAGAATATCTCTAAAAAAGAAGAATTATAACGTACTTTAATCTTAGCACTATAGGGTAAATCATATTTATTTAAGCGCTTTTTTAGCTCTTCTGGTAAGTTATATTTTTCTGTAATATCTTTTATCTCTTTTGTAAAACTATTACTAAATACTCTTCTTATTAGACTTTCTTTTTTTTCTTCATACCCCAAAGGCAGCCTCATCTCTTCTTTATAAAGAACACCATCAAAATTCTTTAAAGAAACCTCAATTAACCCCCTATCATTTTCTAAACGAAACTCTTTTCTATCTTTACTACTATCCTTAAAAACAACCTCTCCTAAAGGATTAACTAAACTATACTCATATGAAGATGCCGTATCTCCATACCCCGTTTCTATTAAATGATACCCTTCTAAAGAAGTAACTAATCTGCTAGACTCTCTACTATATATTTTCTGTTCTGTTTTCAAATTAATAATAAAGATCTTATCCCCACTCTGATAACAAATAAGTCCTTTACTTTCTCCATAAACTTTAGTAACCATCTCATTAGAAAGAACTTCTCCTTTGATATTCATAAGATCAGTATAATTATAAACATAATCTAAAGATGTCTGGGATACTCTATTCAAACTCATATATTCCGGTACCACTTCTTTAGTCTCTAAATTAAGATAATAATACTCATCTACCGGTTCAAAAACATCCTTTAAATAATTTCTATATAAAATATCTTCATCCAACATAAAAACTCCCTTAAATACCAAAATCACTCTTAAATTGACCTTGTAATCAGATGCTAACATCTTTTACTTCTTTTGTCTAGTCTTAACGAAAAAAACTTTTCCTAACTATTTAAAATTTTCAAAAATTACTCTAAACCTAAATAATCTTACATAATTCTTAAATTATAATTCATAATAAAAATGGTGGTCTAATGAATTATTTAACTAAAGAAATAAAAAAAACATTCTCTTCTAGTACCGACTTAATAATTAAGAATATCAAAGATATTACTATTATCTTTTTAGAAAGTTTATGTTCTAGTGATAAGATAAATGAATATATCTTAAAAGTCTTAAGTCTTAAAAAGACTTCTGATGATTTAAGTAATATCTTAGTAGGTCCTAATACTAAAGAAGTATCTTCTCTAGAAGAAATTACTAATCTCTTATTAAATGGTTTTACTATTATTATTAAAGATAAATGTTATGCCGTAGAGACTAAAGGAGATTTAATTAGAAGTATTACCGAACCAACAACGGAACCTGATCTTCGAGGTCCTAAAGACTCTTTTAATGAATCTATTCAAACTAATTTAGGTCTTATCAAAAGAAGAATTAAGTCTCCCGATTTAATTAATCTTGATTTGAATATTGGTTCTTATTCTAAGACTAAAGTAAGTATTTTATATATTAAATCTATCGCGGAAGAAGAGCTAGTAAAAAAAGTCCAAAGAAAATTAGAAGCTATTAATATCGATGGTATCTTAGAGGCGGGAAATATTAAACAACTAATAGGTCAAGAAGACTCGGAGATATTTCCCACTACCCAGTTAACTGAACGACCAGATAAAGCCGCTTTAGACCTTTTAGAAGGAAAGATTATCATCTTAGTCGATGGTTCCCCATTAGTCATTTCTATGCCTTCCTTTCTAGTCGATTTTATTAATCCTAGTGTCGATACTTATAGTAAGAATATTAATATTAACTTTATTAAATGCTTACGCTTTCTTTGTCTTATAATCACTCTTTTCTTACCAAGTTTTTATATAGCACTTATTAGTTATAATCAAAGCTCTATTCCCTTAGATCTTTTAATTAATTTTGCCATGCAACGAAGTAGTGTTCCTATCCCTTCGGTAATAGAATGTTTAGTTATCTTAGTGCTATGTGCCATTCTAAGAGAAAGTGATATCAGATTTCCCTCTAGTTATGGTTCTTCTATCTCCATTGTTGGAGCTTTAGTTATGGGAGATGCCGCCGTATCTGCTGGAATAGTAAGTCCTATTATGATTATTGTCGTGGCCGTTACTTATATTACCAGTATGGTCTTCACCGATATGGAATTTATTAATTCTTTCCGGCATATTAGATTTTTATCCCTACTCTTAGTAGCAATCTTAGGCCTATTTGGTTTTTATATGAGCATCTTTGCAACTCTTATTCACTTATGTAGTCTCGAATCTATAGGAAAACCTTATACCTATCCTTTAGCCCCTTTCGATAAGATTTATTTTCATAAAACTATCTTTAGAACCTCCAGGAAAAAAGATAAATTTCGTTCCAAACTCTTAACCAAGAAAAACATTAGAAAAGAAGGTGATTAATATTAAACGTTTCTTTAAACTCTTCCTTTTAAGTAGTATTCTTCTCTTAACTAGTGGTTGCTTTGATTATAGTGAACTTAATAATATGGATATTATCGTCGGAATGGGAATTACCCAAGAAGATAGTAAGTACGAAGTAACTTATGAAGTCATTAATACAGGTATTAATAAAGAAAATACTGATGCGAAGAAAAGTTATACAGTCACAGGAGGGGGAAAAACCATAGCAAGTGCAATTAAAAGCACTACTTCTAAACTAAATAAAAAGCCTTATTTTGAACATATGCGAATCGTTTTAATTAACTCTTCCTTAGATATATTAAGTCTCAGTGACTATTTTATTCGAAATAATAATATCTCTTCTAACTTCTATTTAGTCTTAACGGATGATCCTAAATCTCTCTTAGAATATACCAGTCAAGATAAACAAATCAACTCAAAAGAAGTCTATAATATCCTAAATAATATTAACTATCCAAGTCTTCGTAACTACTTTGATTTTCAAGTTAATGATATCATAAGTAAGAAAAAAGATATCACTATACCCTACATATCTTTAGAAGATAAACTAGCATTTAAGTCTTATGGTCTTTATCATCAAAATAAATTTATAACTCTTCTAAGTACTGATAATCTAAATCTCTATGACTATTATCTTCATAATAAAAATATTATTCTAAAAAATAATAATAATTCTTTAAATATCTATAAAACCAACTACAAGATTAAATTAACTAACGAAGTAAATATTACTCTTAATATTGAAGCTACCATTGACTCTTTAGATACCGAAATAGATCTAAGAAAAGAATCTTCTTTCAAACAACTAGAGATTGAATTTAGGGAAGTCTTAACTAAAGAGATGACTTCTTATCTTAAGTATTTACAATCTCTTAACACTGATATCCTAGGTATCAATAACTTAAACTATCTTAAGACCAAAAATTATTCTGAAGATTATTTTTCCCAAAGTAATATTAATCTAAAGATAAATCTTAAAATCAACCGTCCTGGTCTAACGATTAGAAAGGTGTCCTAATGAATAAAAAAAGACAATTAATCCTTACAACATTTTTAGTCCGTACTACTTATTTTGGTGTCGGTATCTCTTATTGTCTCAAGTATGGTAAAAATCTTACTATTCTTATGATGTTATTAGGTATGATACTAGGATACTTTCTCTTAAACATTTTATTATCTTGTAACTTAACCAAATTCTTTAAGACCAAAATAGGTTCTTTACTTATTCTCATCTTAAGTTTCTTTATCATCAATAACTCTTTAATAGCCTTCGGTATCCTAGGTAGTAACTTTTATCTAGCAAATACTCCTCCTTTACTTATCATTATCTCTTTGTCAATTCTAATTCTTTATGGCATTAGTAAAGGTCTTAAAACCACTTTAAGACTTATTGATATCTTAATCTTTATAAGTATTCTTTTTCTTTTTTTCATCTTCTTATCCATTAGTCATAATATCTCTTTTGATAACTATCTTCCTTTAGAATTAAACTTCTCCCTAGACTTATTAAAATCTGTTATCGGTAGTATGGTTTATAGTACAACTCCTCTTCTTTTAGAACTTTATCTTCTAAAAGAACCAGATAAACCAAGTATCAAAAAAGGCTACATCATTGGTAACCTAACAATTATTCTAATGGTCATCTATCTAATTGGTATCTTCGGTAGTAATTTTGCTCTCAACTACCGTTATCCCGAATACATTCTTCTAAAAAAAATAAATATCTTTAACCAATTATTACACTTAGAAACATTCTTAGCTCTTATTTGGTTCAATGATTTATTAACAACATCCCTCTTAGCGGGTCACATTATTGCCAAGACTTTTAAAGGTAAACGATTATACTTAGTAAGTATCACTCATATTCTCTTTAACTACTTCTTCTTAATAAGTAATTATCAACATATTTTATTAATATATCATTACACCATATACATTCTTTTGGTGCCTCTAATCCTTACCATTTTCTTATCAAAAGTATCTTCGCAGTAAATCCAAGCGACTTTTATGCCTCGGTGGCAAGACTTTCGAATGAATTTGAGTTATATCATAAATTTTCTTTAATTTAGCAATTTCTTTATTAACTTGATCGACACTAAGATGTAAGTGAAGTGCTTGTTCAGCGATAGAATGACCTTTTACTCGTGTACGAATAATATATTCCTGTCTGCGATTAAGGTTGCCTTCACTAATAAATGCTTCCAGAACCGTTCTTGTCCATAAAACTTGTCGCGTCATAATAACTATCAATACTAAAACTCATATATTTCATTATACCATAAAATTTTCTCTTCGAAAATTTTTTTTGCGACAATCAATTTAAAGGGACTAAATCTATAACTGATTTAATCCCTTCCTATGTATTATTTTCTTAAAGTTTTTATTCTTTCAACATTAAAACCTGTAACTCTTTATAACTCTTTCTTAAGCTTTTCCAGTTTTTCTAGACTTAAGCCAGTTGTCTCCCTAATGACATCTTTAGATATTTTCTTTCTTAATAAATTTTTAGCAATTTCTAATTGGGTTTCTTCTTTTCCTTCGGCCTTTCCTTCAGCCTCCGCACGATAAGCATAAGTATTTCTAATTAACTCTTCATTAGTTAATTCAGTATACAATGCATAATCATCTTCATTGAAATCAACATTTCTACTTTTACTCATAATACCCTATAACTCTTTCTCCAGCTTTTCTAATGTTTCTAGACTTAAGCCAGTTGTCTCCTTAATGACATCTTTAGATATTTTCTTTCTTAATAAATTTTTAGCAATTTCCAATTGGGTTTCTTCTTTTCCCTTAGCCTCCGCACGATAAGCATAAGTATTTCTAATTAACTCTTCATTAGTTAATTCAGTATAAAGCTCAATTGTCTCTTTATC
>UQXO01000018.1 GCA_900545005.1 uncultured Mycoplasmatota bacterium
CTTAATAACTTAATATCTTTATTATTAACTAATACTGCTAAATAATTACTATTTAAAGTAGTACCTTCTAACATCTCCATGTTAAGACTATACTTAGCCGATACACTACAAGTATTCTTTAAAGTAAAAGTATAAGGAGTAAGTTTACGACCTTCTTCATCTGTAATTGGATACATATTAGTTAAGTTTATTTCATTTGCTTGATTAGCAAGCTCTATAGAAAAGCACTTACTTACTCCTACATTAGTCTTATCCTGAATAACTGTATATCGCCACCAAGCATAGGAAAAACCAATACCTAATATTAGTAGTAATACTATTACAGTAATCATTATATTCTTATTATTTAACTTATCTTTCATAAACTAAATCCTTTACTAATAATATTAATTAATTTTCAATTGATATGGATCATTTAAAGTTCCTGTTCCCTTATCAACAAGTATACTAGACTTCAGAAAAAGCGCAGGCCGAACAGCAAAAGTACTGTAAGCAATATTGTCGTAGATGCGGCCGACCGAGCCAACAAAGAACACACCGTCAGCAGCAGCCGAATTAGGCGCCAATGTCCATTGAGGAAAGCTTGAATTATATAAATAGTCATTTCCTTTGCAATCGCTAAAATCGGATGAGTCCCAATGATATAGTTCTTTTGCTAGACAAGCTGCTCTATCTTTAGTTGTTCCCCCACTGGTAGCATAACCATAATCACTTGGATACATTAAACCAACTTTTCCTGTCCAAATAGTTGGTCTTCCACAATATACAGTTGTTCCTCTTTCATAGCTATACCAGTGACTTGCTAAGCCATTACTTTCTGAAGTATAACTAATACTACTCGTACCACCTAGATTCCAAGCAACACTCTCAATGGCATTTCTAGTTGTATCATTTTTTAAGCCTGTTGAGGTGAAATCTACTTCAGTACAACTAAATGAGGCCCCACTTGCAACCTCAGCTGGTTCACATCCCTTGGTACCATTATAATAAGAACCTATCTTGTTATATAATTGTTGACTTCCAGATAAAATTATATCATTTGAATTTGTATATCCGGATTTTAAATAATTAGTGGGATTTAACATCATCATTAACTGAGAATCAGTCCAGTCATTCGAACCGTAATCATCAGTTGATGTTCCTACTCCTGTTTGTTTATAATCCCAAGGATAATAGCCTAAAGAATCAGTTCTTATAATCTTAACAAGATTTTCTTTAGAGCCATCACCTTTAGTTACATTATTGAATACCCCAATAATACGCCATAACTCACAAGTATCAGCCGTGGGATTAGTATAATCACTACAGTTAAAATAAACATAATTACTTGGATTAGCTTCTATATACCTTACATTTTTATCGGCATCATCAGTAGCTAAATTAACAGTATCCGTTTTAGCTAAATCAGTAATTTTATCACTCATTGAAGTTATTTTCTCTCCTATACCAATATCAATACTAAAAGACTTACCCATCTGACTGGATTGATCAATATCAGTCTTATTTAGATATTCTACTACTAAGTAATACTTAGTTTCTGTATTAGGACTTACTACTATATTTTTATATTTAGTTTCAAAACTGCCTTCTAAGACTAAAGAAGCACTTTCTGGTATATCACAGGTTGCATCTTCATAAGATTTTCCCCCATCTTTGTGAACTGTTGAACTACAAGTTATTGGAGTATCTGACTTAAATAAATACCAACCGACGTCATCACTAAAATCCCCTAGATCTGGAGTAATTCTTATAGATGCATTAGCAGGATTAGCATTTTCTACTCCTATACCTCTTACTACTACTTCTTTTACCATCTTATGTCCAGGATAAGCTCCATCACTAGATACTTTCCCTTGCATATCCATAACTACTTTAGTAATAGTAGCTGAAGAAATATTACTATTCTTATTTTCTTCATTACTAGTACTGATATTAGCTAAGTAATAAGAATAAGATATTCCAATACCAATTAACCCCACTAAACAGACTGCCACCAGAATAAAAGCAAGTCTTTTTTTACTCATTTTCTTTTGCATTTTTAACTCCTAATTTTATTATTTCCCGTTAAAAATAAATAATACTAAGAATGTATAAGAATTTACATAAACCCATACCTTATAACATATTTTCACTTTCATAGAGTATATAACTCTATGAAAGCGAATTTTCGTTTACTATTTTTAACTTATACTTAAATTTTACCATAGAAAATGGTCATTTAAAACCCTAAAATAAGACTTTTTAATTCTTTTTATAGTCAAATTTCTAGTCAAGCAATGTGGCTTTAAACCTAGGTGAATACTGGTTTTGTAAAAAATTATTATAAGCAGAATAATAAATCTATTCTAGTCAAAATTATAGTTAGAATAACACTTCAGCCTAGCATTCACCTAGTATTTTCATAGAGTTATATACTCTATGAAAATACTAGTAAATAATAACTAAAATACCCAATATATTAACCTTTTATACATAAAAAAAACTAATAGAGAGTTTATTTCTATTAGTTAAACTATTCATAATATATATCCTACTTAATACTAGTCTTATTATGAATAAAATCAATAAGACCATCTACCTCTTTAAGACTCATACCTTCTTTAGAAATTAATAAAGCCCCAGTAAATGGTAAACATAACACTATTAAATTTTTAGTTTCTTTAATAGAATTAATAATATCATAACTATATTCTAAATGATTATTAACTTCTTCCAAAATGATACTATCTTTTAAGATTAGTTTAGACTTATAATAATTTTTAAAATATACCTTATTAACATAAAAATGAATTTTTACACAAATAAGAGGAATACTTAAGATAAGTAAAATAAGTATAATACTTAAAAATATTATTAGAAAGTCGCCAATAATTATTCCTAAAATAAAATTTACTAAAGAGGCGATACTTCCTACGATAAGAAGCCATTTATATCTTATTTGATAAGCATATTCTTTAAATAAATTTGGTGTTACTGTGTATTCTAATTCCATAAACTATCATTCCTTAAAACTAGTATAACATACTAATTATTATTTATATACTCTTCTATTAACTTCTTATTACTAATTAACCTTTCATTATCTTTATCTAACTCTAAAGCCATCTTTACATATCTTAAAGAACTTCGATACTTACCATTATAAAAACATACAACTGATAATATATCATAGATATTTAAATCTGTTGTAAATACTTCATTTATATAAGTCTTAGGATGTTTCTTAATCTTTAAGGCTTCTCTACATAATTTTTCTGTTTCCTTAAACTTCTTTAATTCATAAGTAATTAAAGCTTTCTCCATATAAGGATCTCTAAGATAAGGACTTTCTTTAATAGCTAAATTACTCCACATTAAAGCCTCTCTAGGTCTATTTAATTTCATATAGCATCTCGCAATAAATCTCATCGATGCACATCTTTCATCTTTCCAAGTAGCACTTTCTAAAGATAAATGTCTTTCTAAAGTACTAATAGCTTCTTCATACTTTCCATAATACATATACTCTCTTCCCAGATAATGCATATTCCTATCATTATGAGGATCTTCTTTAACTGCTAATTCTAAGAGAGGTAAATAAGAACTTCTACTCTTCTTACTATCCGGATAATGATTAACTATAACTTTATCCGTATATAAATATTTCTCTTCTCCCTTGTATTTTAATATCTCATGAACCGGATTAACCCAAGTAAATCCTTTTCTCTTATGAATCTTTTCTCCATAGAAACTTATTATCGGTTGATTATTCTTATCTAAAGACCAATTATAGACATATCTTAGTCTCGTTAAGCCATCTTTCCATAAAGATTTAATAGTCTTTGACCACCCCTTCTCTAAGACTTCATCTAAGTCTAAACAAATACAAATATCATAATCATCTGGTATCATCTCTAAAGACTTATTCCTAGCAATGTCAAATCGCCAAGGACTTATTATCTCTTGTCTAACAACTACTCCTAAAGACTTTAAAAGATTAACAGAGTTATCCGTAGAACCTGTATCTAAGACATATATTCCATCCGCCTCTTTAACAGACTCATACCATCTTTCAATGAATTTTTCTTCATTCTTACAGATAGCATATACACATATTTTCACTATATCACCAGTTAATATTATTATTCTTTAGACTAAAAAAGAACTCTTATTAAGAGTTACTTTTCATTAAGATTCCATATCTTTATTAGATGTTTCTTTTCTTCATTATTACATTCATTAAAATATAGAAGTCCTAAAAAGTCTTTACATTCTTCGGATAAATTCATCTCTTTAAGAGACTTCTTATCATCAAAAGAAAACTCTTTAGTACTAAGTACCGCTAAGTCTTTAAGATTATTAATAAAGTCCCAAGATAATACTCTTAAATAGTTATTACTAATATAAGGAAGAATCATTAATATCTCTTTAGCTAAATCACTATCTTGTATTTCCATGTCTTAGATCTCCTTTTATATATTTATCTACCATCCAGTTATACATCTTCTTAATAGATGATATATTTCTCTTAAGACTATTATTTTTTAAATCTTCTGGAGTTATTTTATTACTTTCTACTTCTTTTCGCTGATTTAATTTATATTTTTCATATTCTTCAGGATAAAAGTAAGTTTCTAAATTCATACAATCACACCAGAAATATTTATTCTTTATATTAGCAAGTCCTAAGACTTGAATATTCGTACTACTAAATAAAATTTTAGTATATTCTACTTTATCTTTAGGAACACATATACATTTTATAGTCTCTAGAGGTATATCCCCTCCTATAGCTATTTCTGGTAAATCACTATGGACAAATGTTGATGATACCCCACTAGCTCTTAACATTTCTTCTGAAGTACCTATTAAGACCGGAAAAGCCTCTTTATCTTTGGTCATATAATACCAAGCAACTTCTAAGACATCAGTTAAACTGATAAAATCTCTTTTACCATCACATTGACTCCATCTTTCCCCAGATAACACTTTTTCATTATGACTCTTAATAGTATCAACACTATTTAATCCGTATTTACTTATTCCTATTAAAGCGTTAGCATTCGTCCCATGAAAAATATTAATGTTATTAGCTCTCCAATAGTCATAAGTTGGTCTATCACTAATTAAAACATAAGCCATTGCTAATCTTCTGGCGGCTTCAATACTGGGGTTATTCCTTCCACCGTAGTTTGATTTTAGAAAAGTAGTACCCATCTTGCCTTTTTTAATTAATTTATCTAATTCTTTTATAGTCTCTTTGTCTTTAGCATTCTCATAAAAGGAAACAAGAATTTGTTTATCCATTTCAGCAATTACTCTTTCTTCTTCAAACATTCTATCACTACCTTATCTTAAGGTTAACTTAATTTCTTTAGAAAGTCAAATTAAAAAAGCAAACCCTTTTCAGATTTGCTTAATAATTAACCAGCAGCCCCTTGTGGTCCGGTTGGTCCGGTTGGACCGGTTGGACCAATTGGCAATACTAAATTTAAAACATAATTTGGCGCAGCACCAGTAATAGTTGCTGAGGCACTTTCTCCACTAGATACCGTTCCAATTGATAAGGTTGGAGTTTCGCCTGCGGCACCTTGAGTTCCCGCCTCACCTTGAGGACCCGTTGGACCTGTTGGTCCTTGAATACCTTGGATTCCTTGAGTACCAGCCTCTCCTTGTGGTCCCGTTGGACCCGTTGGCCCTTGTAAACCTTGAATTCCTTGAGCCCCTGCTTCTCCTTGAGGTCCCGTTGGACCTGTTGGTCCTTGAATACCTTGGATTCCTTGGGTTCCAGCTACTCCTTGGGGACCTGTTGGGCCCGTTGGTCCCTGAATACCTTGAATTCCTTGGGTTCCAGCTACTCCTTGCGGACCTGTTGGACCCGTTGGCCCTTGTGGTCCAGTTGGTCCTTGAATACCTTGGGTTCCTGCCTCTCCTTGTGGTCCCGTTGGACCCGTTGGTCCTTGAGGTCCGGTTGGTCCTTGAATACCTTGTGGTCCAATTGGTCCCGTTGGACCACCACTAGGACCCGTTGGTCCCGTCGGACCAGTTACTCTTGCTAAAGCAAGTAATCTATCAATATCTAAACAACAACCATTCTGCATAATTATTACCTCCTAAAGTATTTTATGTATCCTTAAGAGAAATAACTACTATATTTATCTTACGGTATAACTATTATTAGCCATAATAGCTCCATATAAAAATAATATATCCGCATCTTTAAAATTAATATAATTATTTAAAACCTTGGGAGAAATATACCTAGTATCTACTAATATAATCTCTTTATAACCACTAATTAATAAAGGAGCTAAACTACTAGTATAAGAATCTCTAAATATAATAAGTCTTTTCCCACTATTTTCTAATAAATTATCTATCTTTAATAACCCACTAGCCCCATTTAAATAAATATCATATTTATCTAAAGAATTAATTTTATCATAATTATAAACATCTATTTTTTTATTGCTAGTTAAATCATAAACTACAGCATTATTTATAAAAGCACTTTCTGCGACAACAATCTTATCTAAATCTTCATCTAACACTAGTCTACTACCATATACACCATTAAAACTTGCTATATCTTTAAAAGTAATATTATCATCTAAAGAAAAATCCATTTTCCTAGCCAGTTCTTTTCCTACTTTTAATAAATTTTCTTCTTTCCAATGAGTATCACTTTTATAATAATCATCTAAACTTAATATATTAAATAAATCTATATAATTGCCTTTAACCCTCTTATATAAAGAAACTAACTTAGTATAATCTAATTTTAAAGAATTATTAATATAATACCCTTTATCAGGAATTAAAGAATAATATACTTTATTAGTATCATCAAGATATGAATCAATTATATTATTAATTTTACTAACTAAATTATTAACGGAATTTTCATTAAGAGGATACAAGGCTTCATAAATATAATCTTTATCCATTTGCATATTATTATAATTACCTAATACTAACATATCCGTTTTAATCTTTAATTTTCTAAACTTCTCTCTTTGATAAAACTGATCCATACTATAATTATCAAATTTCTTAAAGAAATCCCCCTTAATAATTGCCTTTAAAGATACTTTTGGAAATTGTTCTAATTTTCTTCTTTCGGAAACTGATGATTTCTTATCGGGTGTTACTAAGTTTAGAAAAAAGAAACCATAAATAATAAGTCCAAATAAAATAACTACTACTTTGTTTTTTATATTATCTTGCATAATTAACCTCAAAAGCGAAAATAAAGAAAAGGATTATAAGAATTATCAATTAAACTAGATGTCACTAATAAGAAAATAATTAATATTAAGACTATTTCTCCTAAATTAATAATTTTTTTAATACTATCTTTCTTTTTTAATCTTTCTATAATATTTTTTATAATTGGGGTACTAAATAAAATTCCTAATATAATAATTATTATATAGTTTCTTAAATAATAGCCAGTTATCTTATTATAAAATGGTAACCCATTTAAGCCAAATATATTCTTTAAAATAGCAAATGCTCTAGTCATATTATCTGCCCCAAAGATAACAAAACTTAAACCTACGATTAATAAAACATAAAGATGTTTTAAAATATTAGGCATCTTATCTAAATATTTTCTTAAAACTAGTTTTTCAATTAATAAAATAATGCCAAAATAAAGTCCCCAAATTATGAAATTCCAAGCCGCCCCATGCCATAGTCCAGTTAAAGTCCAAACAACCAGGATATTTCTTATTAATTTGTATTTGTTTACTCTACTACCTCCTAAGGGGATATAAACATAATCTCGAAACCAAGAGCCAAGACTAATATGCCATCTTTGCCAAAATTCGGTAATACTTTGGGAAATAAAGGGATAATTAAAGTTTTCTAAGAAATTAAAACCTAATATTTTTCCTAGACCAATAGCCATATCACTGTAACCAGCAAAATCAAAGAATACTTGCATAGTATAACAAAGCATATAAAAGAAACTAAAGACTACACTTTTATCGGGACTATTTAAATAACTAGTACAAAAACTTCCTAAGACATTAGCAATTAAAACTTTTTTTCCTAAACCAATGGTAAATCTTTTAATACCCACGGCAACATTTTCTATGCTAATATCTTTCTTTATTAAATTATCATTAATATCTTCATATCTTACGATAGGACCCGCAATTAACTGGGGAAATAAAGAAACATAAGTAGCTAAGTTAAAAAAGTTATCTTGAGCCTTTATTTTTCCCCGATAAACATCAATTAAATAACTAATTATTTGAAAAGTATAAAATGATATTCCTATAGGTAATAATACATTTAATAACTTAAGATTACTATTAAATATATTATTAATACTCCCAATTAAAAAGTCAATATATTTAAAATAACCTAATAATCCTAAATGAATAACTAAAAACAACGATAATAAATACTTATTCTTATGTTTTTCTAATACTAAACCACCGATATAACAAATAAATATTTCACTAATCATTAATAATAAATATTTACTATCACCATATAAATAAAATATTAACGAACTAATTAATAACCAATAATTCTTTATTTTATTGGGTATTATAAAATATCCTAATAATACTATTGGTAAAAAATAATATAAAAAACTAATACTTGTAAATAACACTATATCACCTTCTTATTTAGAAAAAAGGCCTTCCTTTAAGAAAGCCTATTCTGCTACTGCTCCATTATATTCATCAGGCAATTCTTCTAAAGTTTCACCATTTTCTAGAGTTTCCCCAACTTTATTATCCATATATTTTACAAATTCATCATAAATACTCTTTGCCCAATCACTATCAGCCATAACCATAAATATAACATCACCGCTATTTACAATGTAAAGTTTTTCCGCCGAAACACAAATCCATCTACTCATATCAACATTATCTTTAATATTTTGCATCATACTAGTAACATCAGTATTTTCCTTCGTTTTAATCACGGCTACTTCTAAGGCTTGCGAACCCATTACCGGTTCTGATACCACTAAGGTATTAATATCATCCGTACTTTTTAAACCCGTTAAAGACTCTACTAATTCCGTCTCTTTTAAATCTATTTCTTCCGTAGTAAGTTCTGGTAAAGTACCTTCTAAATTCTTATAAATAGTCTTTAGCATTCTTTTCATATCACCAGCCGATTTAAGAGTCTCATTAGTCTTTGGCTTATTATTAAACACCAAAGTAACAACTCCTAAAACTACTATAAATCCTACTAAAATAACCCCTACTAATAAATTCTTCTTATCTTTCATCTTAACCTCTTCTTTCTTATTCTTTCAAATTCTTAGCATATAATAATAAGTAAGCAACCACATCATCCATTTCTTGACGATAACTATAATGAATTACATTTTTCTGTCTCCAATTAAAGAAATTTTTAAGAAGTGGATATGTATCAACCTTAGACTTAAAATGATACTTCTTCTCTATTGGTTCACATAAAAATATCTTACAACTAATACTTCTATGTTGACATACACCATTTACAAGGTATGGACATGGTTTCTTATGAAAATAACAACATCCATTGATTTTAGCAAAACACTTACCACTTCTATTTCCATAACACTTATCACATTTAAAATCACACACCTTATGACTAATATTATCTAAAATATCACACATCTCTTTATAGATATATTCAAATCTTAATTGTAAGTCTTTAATATTTAAAGCTTTAACCATCTTTAACATCCAAAACTCTTTACTATCATAAGGATACTCTCTATCTTCAATATCTATTGTATACTGATAACTCTTATGATCATTCTTAATAATCTTTCTCATCCTTTTATAATCTTTCATCGTTAAATTAATTATTTCCATACACTCACCTCCTTAATTATAACAAATTAAAAATAAAAAGATAGCCCTTTATCTATCTTTTAAAATTTATCTTAAAAGTAACGGGGCCATTTGGATAAGAGAACACATTAATTTGGCCCCGACTATTTAATCTGTTTTTATAATAAATGGCTCATTAACCGTCCCAATACCACCTGATATTTCAACATCAGGTTTCAAGTTTATTACAGGCCTTATTGAAAGACTCTCAATAACACCATAACTTTGAAATCCGTATTCAGGGGAAAATATAGCTACATCAGCCGTTTGCGATATAGTTCCATATATTGTTGGAGTCATAGTTCTGATTAATGTGCTACTCTTTAAATAGAAATTATTATTAACACCATCATTTAAACCAGCAAATGTTATCTCATCTGCAGTTATTAAACCAATAGGATACGTTAACGCTTTATTACCTATTAATGACGTTGAAGTCGTAAATAAATCATTACTATCAGGACATATTAATGTTGCTGAAGTAGTCCCATAACGATAATATCCATTATAGTAAGTGTATTTATCAGTTGAATGACCATCGCCACTACTTATAGAGCGATCATTACAAAAACCAGAATCATTTAAATATTTAGTAAAATTTGATAAATTACTTTCATACCAACTATCTAACATCATTTTGACTGTTGAACTTACTTCATTTTTAATACTATTTGCTCTAGTATCAGTTTGATTTCCATACATGTAACCAACATATGCCGGTTTATTTTTAATACTATTAAAGGTAGAAGTTCCTATTGAGTTATCTAAAGCCTCTTTTCCATTATAAATAAGCCTTATGGATTCATCCCCGTTAATTCTTACAATTTGCCAATTGAAACCAGCGAAATAAATATTATTATTTGTTACATTACCTCGATAATAATATGATACCCCATAATCATCAGTTGAAGCATATAAACCTTTATCAGAATTATCAGCTTCTAGTTGATTAAGCCTAATTACTTTAACAACTAAATTATATTTTATTGCTTCATAAGTTTTGCTGTTCCAATAAGCAGTTGTATTTTCTTTTGTAGCAGATTGAATTTCATATACCAATTTATCCTTATAGATTATTGATACAAGTAATTTGTTTCGAGTTGTATCATAATAAACACTTTCATTCATTATGTAATATTTATTATTAGAAGTATAATCTATAGTCGTTGGATCTTTGAAACTATAATCAGATAAATTATAGAAGCCTGTTTTTTCATCGAATTGTTTGGACGGGAAAATATGAATCATTGTTTCGTCAGAAGTTAATTGACTAGTTACATCATCACTTTTAATAGCTGAACTTGCAGGTTTAATAATAGAAATAGTTTTTAGTTCATTGTCCGTTTCTTCTTGCCATTTAATTCTTGGAGCGGTACTACTTAAATCTGGTGTTCCTTTTGCTCCTATCTTTTTTAGAGCTTTTGCTGGTGTTGTCTGATATTCATTTGCTAAAATAGCATCATATAAGGTATTATACCCCTCACTTACGGGATCCCATGTACTAGGAGTGGCCTTAATAACAACTTTAGATTTTAAAACTTTAATCTCATTATTTAAATCTTCCATGGTTGTATCATAATCAATCCATAATCTTAAAGAATAATCATCGCTATCATCTTTAGACAAAGACCCCTTAGCTAAAACTCTTGATTCAATACTCCCGTTATTTACCGTATCTGTAGCCTCATAATTGCTTAATCTTTCTACTGCTTCATTATTCACCATGACATTAATAAATCTACTATCTAAAGTGCTTCCTTTAAGACTTTCCAAACTAACAGTATAACTTAAAAACATATCACAGGTATTTTTAATAGTAAAAGTAAAAGGGGTTAAAGCTTTACCCTTTTCATTACTTATGGGATAAGCATTTTCTAAATTAATATTATTATTTTGATTAGTTAGCTTAATATCAAAACATTCACTAGTAGTAGCAATGACATTATTAGTATCTTGAGATGTACTCATATTCCACATAGAATAAGAAAGTCCTATACCCAGTAAAATCAATAAAATAACTGATATACCAACAAACAATATATTCTTCTTCATAATTAACAATCCTTACCTTTTTTATAATACCCAAATATCAAGAAATAATTACTAATAGAAAGCTCATTTAACTAAAAATAACCATTTTTCAAATTCATAGTGTTGAAAACTCTATGAAAATTCTAGGTGAATACTGGCTTCAATTGCCATTTTGACCATAATTTTGACTACAATAGTTTTTCAAATTTAACTATATCAATAGTCTGTAAAACCAGTATTCACCTAGCTTCAAAGATAATCAAATTGACTAGAAATTTGACTACAAAAAGATTTTTAAACTTTTCTTTTAGGGTTTAAAATGCCCCCTTTCTATGATAAACTAGATATATAAGATAAAAATAAGTCCCAAAAATACGCTTTCATAGAGTTTTCAACTCTATGAAAATTTATTATTAAGACTATTATGTCCATAAACTAAAGAAATATGCAAAAAAAGACTATTTCTAGTCCAGATTAATTTATCAATTAACTTGCCATTTTAGTATAGGATAACCATTATTTATATTATTAATATCTTCTACAAAAGCATTATCCCCATTAATAACTGATATGACACTAGGCATTTGACTAGCCTCTAATGGTGAAGCATTTTGATTACTTTTATATGCCTTTAGACCATAATCAGCCGATGACACTAAATAATAATTATTAACAATTTTCATAGTAATTTCACTTCTGATTTCGTTATTTCCATTATAATCATACTCAGCACCAAGGATACCACCACCCGATGCTTTTCCTAAACTATAGTTATTAATTAATTCATTATCATTAAGTCCCCAACCAACAATTCCACCACAATAATTAACATTCGAAGAAGTAATATTACCTAAGTTATAGGTATTATAGGCACTACAATCCCATCCACCAATACCGCCAACTGATGCTTTAGCCCCCTTAACATTACCTAAATTATAGCTGTTATAAACACTACTCCATCCCCCAACAATACCGCCAATAATATCATCTGAATTATTTGTTATATCACCTGTATTATAAGAATTTTTGACTGTACAAATTTCACTACAAATTCCAGCACTTCTGTAATTACCAACTATGGTAGCACTATTATAAACACTAGCAATCGTTGTATTTTTAGTAGCCCCTCCCAAAATTCCTGCATTTCTAGAATTACCAATTACATAAGATGATTTTAATCCTAAATTTTTAATAACAGAATTACTAGCTGCTCCGAATAGGCCATTATAATCACTACTAGCTCTATTTACATACATATTACTGATAATATGACCATTGCCATCCAACATTCCAGAAAAGGGTTTATCTTCCGTTCCTATTGGTGTCCAACTAATATTACCATCTAAAGCATTACCACTATTATCAAACTTACCGCCTAGATCTATATCACTAGTTAAATAATATATTTTATTAGATTTATTATCCCCATTATTTACTTCATTTGCTAAAGTGGCAAATTCTTCTCTATTACTTATACACTTTACATTATCATTAATGCCACAACTATTAGGAGTTACAAAATACACATTACATTTAGTTCTTTTTGTCAAATTAGTTACTTTTAATTGCCAATTATCTTCATCCCACTTACCTACAGCATCATTATCACAAAGTACTTTTTCTACATTAATACCAGGTTCTTCCTTAGGAAACTCTTTAGAGTATTCTCCATCTATATAAGGAGTAATAACTATATCTCCCGAGATAAACTCTCCTACCGTAGTTCTTACTACTTCAGTATCTTTAGATACACTAAACTTTGAATAAGCAAAATATATTCCAATTAATAATACTAAGAAACAAGGTATTCCTATATATAAATATCTCTTATATTTCTTAAATCTTAATTTTCTTAAATATTTATCTTTATCAAACTTTCTCATTATATCAAATTCCATTTCTAACTATAATATGCGACACTTTTAGCCTACCCATTCTTAAAAATAATATACCATTTACATTGATTTACACATTTCATAGAGTTAAAAACTCTATGAAAATACTAGTTAAATACTTAGTTAGAGTCGCATTTGACTACAATTTTTGACTAGAAATTAATCATAAATAAATTATTGTTTTACGCCTTCAACACTAGTATTCACCTAGCAACTTTACATTTTTTCTTGACCATAATTTTGACTAGAAAACTATAATTTATTCTCTTTAAAATAACTTAAATATATGGTATATTTGTAATATAAATTAAAAATAAGGTACGGAATTTAGCTTTCATAGAGTTTTTAACTCTATGAAAATTTTCTTTTTAAGTCACGAAAAAAAGGGCTAATAGCCCTTTGTTCTAATACAATTTTACTTCCTTAAAGTTTTTATTTTTTCCACATTAAGACCTGTAATCTTTGATATATCCTCATCACTAAGTCCCAGTTTAATGGCATTTTTAGCATTTTCTAATTGGTTTTCTTCTTTTCCTTTAGTCTCTCCTTCGGCTAAGCCTTCAGCCTTTCCTTTAGCTTCCGCACGATAAGCATAAGTATTTCTAATTAACTCTTCATT
>UQXO01000019.1 GCA_900545005.1 uncultured Mycoplasmatota bacterium
AGTGATGATGAAATGGTTTATATGTTTGACCAAGAAAATATGCAAGAGATGATAAGAAACACGGAGTTAGAGGAAGCAACAGAGGCTGGCATCGAGAAAGGAATTTTACAGGGTTCTCAAGAAAAAGCTTTAGAAAACGCTAAAAATGCTTTAGAGTTAGGTTTAGACATCAAAACTATATCTAAGATAACAGGCTTATCTATGGAAGAAATAGAAAAATTAAAATAATTAAGTAAGAATATAGATATTAAGTAAGAAAGGTTTTTATGTACGCACAGATATTAATTGAATATAATAATAAGACTATTGATAAGACTTTTACTTATTTAATACCTAAGACTTTAAAAGATAAGATCGAAGTGGGAATGCAAGTAAGAGTACCTTTTAATAAGAGATTGATTAATGGGTTTGTTTTGAAGATAAGTGATACTTTTTTAGGGGATTATGATTTAAAAAAGATAGATAGTATTGTTTTAGAAAATTTTGTTTTAAATGAAGAGTTATTAAGATTAGGAAAATACTTAAAACAAATAACGCTTTGTAGTCTTATTAGTGCTTATAATACGATGCTTCCTAGTAGTTTAAAGACCTCTAAGAATCATGATTATAGTAAGTATCAGACTTATATTATCTTAGATAAAGATATTTCTTTGGTAAGAGAGTATTTAAAGACTCTTAAGTATCCTAAACAGAGAGAAATCTTAGAAAAGTTATTAGAGAATAATGAGGTTTTAAAGACTAAGGATAATACTAGTACGGTTAAAACTCTAATTAGTAAGGGATTAGTTAAAGAGGTTAAAAGACAAGTATATCGCATTAATTATGACAATCTAAATATAGAAAAAAGACCTAGTTTAACGGAAGAACAGAATAAAGTAGTAGAAGAGGTTAATCTTAGGGAGTATAAGACTTATCTTTTATATGGAGTAACGGGTTCCGGGAAGACGGAAGTCTATATGAATTTGATTGAAAGAGTAATAAAATCGGGAAAGAGAGCTTTATTTTTAGTACCAGAGATTTCTTTGACAGCTCAGATGATTGAGAGATTCTATAAGAGATTTTCTTCTTCGGTAGCAATATTCCATAGTGGTCTTTCTAATGGGGAAAAGTATGATGAGTATCAAAAGATTTATCGAGGAGAAGTAAGTATTGTTGTAGGGACTAGAAGTGCTATTTTTACACCTTTAAAAGATATAGGAATAATTATTTTAGATGAAGAACATTCTAATACTTATAAGCAGGATACGACGCCGAAATATAATGCTATTGATATAGCTAAGTGGCGAGGAAGATATAACAATTGTCCGGTAATTTTAGGAAGTGCAACGCCTTTAATAACAGATATGACGATGGCTAGGATTGGTTGGTATCAGTTAATTAGTTTAACTAAGAGGGTTGGTAATGCTAAGTTACCGTTTATTAGATTAGTAAATATGCAAGATGAGGTAAGAAATGGACATAGTATTATTAGTAGGTTATTGGAAAGAAAAATTCAAGAGAGATTAAATAATCATGAACAGATTATGTTACTTCTTAATAGAAGGGGTTATTCTACGACTGTTACTTGTTCTTCGTGTGGTTTTGTTTATAAGTGTCCTTATTGTGATATTACTTTGACTTATCATGATTCTAGTAATAGTCTAAGATGCCATTATTGTGGTTATACTAAATTAAAGAGTGATATTTGTCCAGAGTGTCATAATCATTCTTTGAATTATATGGGTCTAGGAACGGAAAAATTAGAATATGAATTAAAGAAATTATTTCCTAGGAGTAGAGTAATTAGAATGGATGTGGATACTACTTCTAAGAAGGGGGCTTATGCTTCTTTGATTAGAGAATTTACGGAAGAAAAATATGATATTATGGTAGGAACGCAGATGATTAGTAAGGGGCTTGATTTTCCGAAGGTTACTTTAGTAGGAATTATTAATGCTGATATGAGTCTCAATATTCCTGATTATCGGAGTGGGGAGATTACCTATGAATTATTAAGTCAAGTAGCGGGAAGAGCAGGACGAAAAACTAGTAATGGAGAGGTGGTTATTCAAACCTTTAATCCAGATAATCCCTATATTAAGTATGTTACAGATAATAATTATTTAGGATTTTATCAATATGAAATGAATTTCCGAAGGAATACTTTTTATCCACCATATTGTTTTATTATAAGTATGTTAATTTCAGGGAAAGATTTAAAGATGGTAGAGAAAGAAAGTCAAAGTATTTTTAATTATCTAAATAAGAATGTTTGTCCTAAGACGAAGATATACGGACCTAATGCTGCTAGTATTGGGAAGATTAATAATATTTATCGTTATCAGGTTATTATTAAGTATCAAAAAGATGAGAATCTTTTTAAGACTTTACAGTATTTAGATAATATGTATGCTAGTAATAGAAATATTAATTTAGATATAGATATAAATCCTTTGAAGATATAAAAAAGACTTAAGAATGGTTACTTAAGTCAAGATAAGAGTTTACTAGATTAGTGAATTCTTTTTTTAGATTCTCTAATTCTTCTAGAGTAGTAGCTTCAAATCTTAAAGTAATATTAGGACCGGTATTACTAGCACGGACTAATGCCCAAGAGTTTTTATTATTAACCCGAAGGCCATCTATTGTTAGACAGTTATAATTCTTAGATTTAGCATAGGCTATTACTTTATCAATAATTTGAAATTTAATTTCATCAGGAGCAGGAATTTTTATTTCGGGAGTATTATAGTATTTAGGAGTATCATCTAAAAGATGAGATAGACTATCTTTGCTATTTGATAAGACTTCTAACATTCTAAGACCAGCATAGATTCCAGAGTCAAAACCTTTAAAACGATCATTGAAGACGATATGACCAGAGTATTCGCCCCCAAAAGGAATATTTTCTTTAACAATTTCACTTCTAGTATAAGAAGCTCCGGTGCGATACATAATGGGTTCGAGATGTAGTTTATCAGCGATATCTTTTAAAAGACTAGAACATTTAACATCATATAAGACTCTTTTGTCTTGGTAATGAGGCGAGTAAAATTGCATCAAAATAGCTAGGAATTTATCGGCGGGAATGATGTTAGATTCGTTATCAACAAAACCAACCCGGTCGCCATCGCCATCAAAGGCAATACCTACATCGGCATGAACTTCTTTTACTTTTTCTTGTAATTGTTTTAAGTTTTCAGGTACTGCGGGATCGGGATGATGGTTAGGAAATGTTCCATCAGATTTATCATTAATCATTATGATATTTAAGTTATTAAACATTCTATAGATATTTAAAGCAAAAGGGGAAGTAGTGCCATTTCCGGGATCAAGAACTACTTTAAGTCTCTTAGGACCCATTTTAATATTATCTTTAAAGAGACTTTCATAGTATGGTAAGATGTCTAAATGACTTATTTTTCCTTTTCCTGAGATGAATTCTTCTTTTAGAGTATAGTCACGGAATGTATAGATTTGACTCCCTCTGGCATTGCCATAAAAATCAAAACTAAACTTGAAACCATTATCATCTTTGGGATTATGAGAAGCAGTAACCATGATACCTAGAGTATGACATTTAATAGAGGCATAATATAACATAGGAGTAGTAACTAGTCCTAGATCAATTACATCTAAACCAGTATCAATAAGTCCCTGAATTAGAGATTTATGAAGAGAAGGCGAAGACAAGCGATTATCATGACCAACGGTACAAATGGCTTTTTTATACTTAGTTTGTAAGATAGAACCATAGCTCTTACCAATAATATAAGCTGTCTTTTCATTTATTTCGACCGGATAAACACCCCTGATATCGTATTCACGAAATATTTTTCTATTCATTTATTATCACCAGTATAATCATAACAAAAGTTTTTACTTTTAACAAGAAGTATGCTAGAATACATAGACAAGTTGGGGGTAATTATGAAGGAAACTGACTTTTTAAAACTAGAAGATATAATTAGTGAGTTTGAAAGATATTCACTTAAAGATATAGATGATTTAAGAAATTTAAAGTATCGAGAAATGGAACCAACTACTTTATTAAATTTGATTAGGTTGGCTCAAGATGATGATAAAAGAGCATTGACTATTTTGGTTAAGTATTATTATCCTTTTATTTTGAGAACAGTTTCAAGATATTATATTAATGGAATGGATATTGAAGATATGGTGATGGCAGCAGTCCTTTCTTTTATTGAGACTATTAAGAAGTATACAAAAGGTCAATTAAATACAATGATATATAATAATATTGTTAGAGTTATTACCAAAGATATTAGTTTTAATTTCACTTTTAGAAGGTTAAGTTTAGAATTTAGTATGAATATTTTTAAATATTTAGAGTATTTAGAGAAAGAAAATATTGCTGATGGGGAGTTATCTCTAGATGATTTAGCGTTGAAGCTCAAAATTTCAAAAGAAAATCTTGAAGAAATCATTTCTTTAATAAACTTAGGTGGCTTTGAAATTGTTAATGGTTCTGTTATAGATTTAAAAGCTGGCGATGATGATTATGATGATACGGAAGAAATTATGAAAATTTTTGACAGATATTTAACGCCAAGATATGCACAGGCAATGAAACTGTACTATGGTGCTGATGAGACTACGGCTTTATCTTTACTAAAAGTAGCTACAAAAATGAATGTATGTAAACATATGGTAGAAATTTTCTTAGAAAATAGTGTTTCAAATTTGAAGAAAACATCGGCGATTGGAAAATTAAAAGAGTTTTATTATACTGATTATATAGAAGTTTCATCTAATAGGACTCTTAAAAGATAATAAGGTGGATTTATGGATAATACTAAAAGAATTAAAGAGTTAAATGATTTAATTGATAAGAATTATTATCTTGATACAATGGATATTTATGGAGTAAGGAGATTTAAGTATCAGAGTATTCTAAAGAGGGAGGATTTTATTTTGTTGATTAGTCTTGCTAAGGAAGGAAATAGAGAGGCTCTAAATGTCTTCTTAAAATATTATTATCAAGTGGTTATTAATTTTTCTTTGAAGTATAGTAGTGATTTTTTAGATAAGGAAGATTTAGTAGAGGCTGGTTTAATAGGATTCTTAGAAGCAGTTAAATCCTATGATATAGAAAAAGGTACTAACTTTAAGACTTGGTTATATGAGTATGTTAGAAAAGAGATTCTTTTAGAAATAGCGCATCATGATAAAATGATGAAGATTGATCAGAATATGGTTATTAAGCTTTCTAAGATAAGAAAGTTTATGGAAGAGGAAAAAGAAAGAACTGGGAAGTTACCGGATATTTCTCTTTTAGAAGAGAATTTTAAGATGAAAAGAGAGGCTTTAGTAAATCTTTTAAGTTTGGGAGGGGTTAGTTCTTTAGATGATGATACTTTAAAAGAAGAGGTTTTAAGAGTAAATACTTATGATGATTATGATAAAGGAGAGATAAGAAAAATCTTAAGAGAGTATTTATCTATTGATGAGTATCAAGTATTTAGTTTAATTTATGGTTTAGATAAAGAAAGACTTAGTTATGGAGATATTGCAAAGAGAATGAATGTTTCTAAGTCAATGGTACAGTTTTATTTAAAAAGAGGGATAGAGAGAATAAAGAGTTCTTCGGCATATTTATTACTAAAAGAATATTATTATAAAGACTATATTAGTCCAAGTTATTCAAAAGATGTTAAGACTTTAAATAAAAAATTTTAGTAAAAGACTTGCCAAGTAAAATTGAGTGCGTTATAATGAAACGGTAAATCAGATGAAAAAAGACGGAAATAAAGGAAATTTTTAAGAGAGCTAGCGGTTGGTGGAAGATAGTAAATTAATTTATTTCGAATCACTTTTGGATGTACTAAATAGTCGTGTAGCTTGCGTTAAAAGTAGAAAGTGTATGAAATCTCATAAAATAAGGTGGTACCACGGTAATGCGTCCTTATGTTATGGGGTTTTTCTTTTTTTATCAAAGAGAAGGAGGATTATATGAAAAATTTTAAGAATTTAGATAAGAGACCGGTAAGTGTTGTAGAAAATGATATCTTAGAGTCTTGGGGTGGTGTGGTTAATATTTTAAATCGTCAGAATGAAGTTCATAAAGATAATGATAACTTTGTTTTCTATGATGGACCAGCGTTTGCTAATGGATTTCCTGGACTTCATCATATGGTAGCTAAGAATCTTAAAGACTCTATTTGTAAGTATCAAGCAATGAATGGAAAAAAGGTCTTAAGAAAAGTAGGTTGGGATACGCATGGACTACCTATTGAAAATCATGTTGAAAAGAAATTAGGGATTTCTTCTAAGAAAGAAATCTTGGAATTAGGAGTAGATAAGTTTAATCAAGAATGTCGTAATAGTGTTTCAGAAAATGAAGCGGCTTTTACAAGACTAACTAGTAAGATGGGACAGTTTATTGATGTCGATCACCCTTATTTAACTTATAAGAATGAGTATATTGAAACGGAATGGTGGATTTTAAAGAAGTTCTTTGATGAGGGATATTTCTATGAAGGGACAAGAGTAGTACCTTATTGTCCCCATTGTGGAACGGGACTAGCTACTCACGAAGTTGCACAAGAATATGTTAATGAGACTGCTACAACTTTATATGTACCATTTAAACTTAAGAATAGTGATACTTATTTTCTAGCGTGGACAACGACTCCTTGGACACTTTTAGCTAATGTGGGGTTATGTGTTAATCCCGAGATGGATTATGTTAAAGTAAGTGTTGGGGGACTTAAGTATATAGTAGCAGAAAGTCTAGTGACGAGTGTTTTCCAAGACAAAGAAGTTGAAGTTTTAGAAAAGTTTAAGGGTAAGTCTTTAGAATATACGGAATATGAACAATTGATTCCGGAGATTAAGGTTGCTGGCAAAGCTTTCTTTGTGATGTGTGATGATTATGTTACAGCTTCTGATGGTACAGGTATTGTTCATATAGCGGGAGCTTTCGGAGTAGACGATGCAAATGTCTGCAACAAATATGGGGTACCAATTGTTAATCCAGTTGGCAAAGATGGCTGTTATACTGAAGGACCATGGACGGGTAAATTTGTCTTTGATTGTACGGATGATGTTATTAACTATTTAAAAGAAAATAATAAATTATTTAGAAAACAAAAGATAAGCCATGATTATCCTCATTGCTGGAGATGTCATACTCCTCTTATTTACTATACAATGCCAAGTTACTATCTTAAAGTTTCTGAGTTTAAAGATAAGTTAGTAGAAGCTAATCGTGAAGTTAACTGGTATCCAGATTATGTAGGGGAAAAGCGATTTGCTAACTGGTTAAGTAATGCGAAAGATTGGAATATTTCGAGAAGTCGTTTCTGGGGAGCTCCTATTCCATTCTTTAAATGTAGTTGTGGTCATAATGAGATGATTGGTTCTATTGAAGAATTAAGAAATCGTAGTACGGAAAAATTGCCTGTAGACTTTGATTTACATAAACCATATATTGATACTGTTCATTTAACTTGTCCTAAGTGTGGTGGCGTAATGGAACGTATTCCTGATGTCTTAGATTGCTGGTTTGATTCTGGTTCAATGCCTTTTGCTCAGTATCATTATCCTTTTGAGAATAAAGAACTATTTAAAACACAATTTCCAGCTGACTTTATTTGTGAGGGAATAGATCAAACAAGAGGATGGTTTTATACTTTGATGGTAATTTCTACTTTCGTGATGGGACATGCTCCTTATAAAAATGTCTTAGTAAATGATTTACTATTAGATGGTGAAGGTAAGAAGATGAGTAAATCACGTGGTAATATTGTTGAACCATTTAAGACTATTGAAGAGTATGGGGCTGATGAAGTAAGATTTTATTTACCTTATGTTTCTCCAGTATGGACGCCTTTGAAGTTTAGTTTTGATGGACTAAAAGAGGTTCATTCAAAGTTCTTTAATCCTTTAAAGAATACTTATAATTTCTTTGTAATGTATGCTAATGCGGATAAGATTGATACTTCTTTATGTGATGTTTCTTATGAGGAGTTAGATTTAATTGATAAATGGTTATTGTCAAAATATAATACTTTAGTGAAGAATGTTAGAGCTTCTTTTGATGAGTATGATTTAAATAAAGTTGTTCATTATTTAACAGATTTTGTCTGTGAAGATTTATCTAACTGGTATATTCGTAGGAATCGTAATCGTTTCTGGGATAGTAAACTTACCACTAGTAAAAAGGCTGTTTATAAGACTACTTATGATTGTTTAGTAGGTCTTTCAAAGTTAATGGCTCCTATTGTACCTTATTTATCGGAAGAAATATATCGTAATTTAACGGGGGAAGAGTCTGTTCATTTGAGTAGTTATCCTGTAGTTAAAGAAGATTATATTAATGCTTCTATTGAAGAGAAAATGGATAAAGTAAGAGATTTAATCTCTTTAGGACGTAATGCCAGAGAAGATAGTAAAATCAAGGTAAGAATTCCTCTTAAGATGGTTATTATTGATGGAAAGTTAGAAGAATTACTTGGGAATTTAACTAGTCTAATTACGGAAGAATTAAATGTTAAAACTTTAGAATTTACTAAAGCTTTAGGTAAATATATGAATTTGACAATTAAACCTAACTTTAGAGTAGTAGGTTCTATGTTTGGAAAAGATATTAAAGCTTATCAAGAATTATTATTAAATTTAAGAGAAGAAGATAAGTTGAAATTAAATAATCAAGAGACTTTGCAGGTTAAATTCTTAGACCAAGATTTAGTTATTACTCCGGAAATGGTTGATGTAAGAGTTGAAGCTAAAAATGGCTTTGATGTGGCTATGAACGGACGTGACTTTGTAATATTAGATACTACTTTAACAGAGGATTTATTACTGGAAGGGATGGCCAGAGAAATAGTTTCTAAATTACAAAATATGCGTAAAGAATTATCTTTAGATATTCAAGACCATATTATTGTTACTTATAGTGGGGATGAAACGGTAGCTAAATGTTTTAAAGAGTATAATGAATTTATAAAAAATGAGACTTTAGCGGATGAGATTACCCTTAAAGAGAGTGAAAATCATTATGATATTAATGGTTATGATACTACTTTAGATATTAAGAAAAATTAGATTTAGAAAGATGCTTATTAAAAAGTGTCTTTTTTTAACGGTTTTATCAAAAAAATATTTGCATTTTGTAAATAAAAGTGGTAGGATATATCTTCAGTTGAGGGGGATTAGGATGGAAAATGTAATTAAGTGGAAAACGACGCTAACTAAAACAAGGGTGCCGGAAAAAAAGCCGTTAACAAGAGCTCAAACTTGGGATTATTATTATCAAGTAGCTGTTTATTACTATAATAAAAATAAAAATTTAAATTTAAAACGTCGAGATACAGTTTTAGATGAAAACGGTCTTGAGGTTAAATTAGGTAACTGGTTGCAAATTCAAAGAAGTAGAAGGTCAGCTGGGTCTTTAAGTCCTTTACAAATTCAGAAATTAGATGATATAAAAATGCCTTGGAAAACAGAAATGTCCAAAAAAGAAAAAAGAAAACTATACTTTTATTTTGCCAAAGAATATTATATTAAAAATGGTAATTTACTTATACCTAGTAGTTATGTGGTTAATCTTCCTAAATTAGGAATAGACTTACAAGTTGGCCAATGGGTTCGTCGTCAACGAGAATATTATCGCATGGGATTATTGACTGACGAACAGATAAGAGCTTTAAAAAAGATAGGAATGGTTTTTGATTATCGGGAGACTATTTGGCTTTTAAAATACGAAATGATAAAGAAGTATTATGATGAGAATGAAAATATAAATTTTGATTTAGATTTTACTTTAGAAGATGAACAACTTAAGTTTAATCCTCATAATTTTCTAGCTAAGCAAAGAACTGATTATAATAAGGGGTTATTATCCACTGATAAGGTTAATCTTTTAAAGGCTATTGGTCTTAAGTTTAAAAATGATAGTGAAGAGTGGAATCAAAAATATGCTTGTCTTTTAAAGTATTATCAAGAGAAAGGGAATATTAATGTTCCTAGTGGGTATATGGCTACTTATACTTTAGATAAGAGTTTTTCTTTGAAAGCTTGGATTCTAGAACAAAGAAAGAAATTAAGTGAGGGTAATTTAACTTCTGAACAGGTAATTCTTTTAGATAGAATAGGGATGATATGGAATTTAAGAAGTAATACGACTGAAAAGATTTTTCTTATGAATTATTATCATCTTAATAAATGTAAGAATCCTACTGTTATTAAGAATATGTCAATCTTAGAACTTTATGCAAAGATAAATTTTTGTCTTGATACAGGAAGATGTCTTCTTAATCCGGATAATACTTTAAATGAGATATTTACAATGTCTAGTAAAGATATGTTCTTAAATTTTGATGTTTCTTTAGAAGATTTAATTATTAAGTATAAAGATTCTTTATGTTTAATTAGAAAGTGATATTATGGATAATTGGTTTTTGTATTATGAATGTCTTAAAGATTATAAGGATACTTATGGGAATAGTGATGTTCCAATTAGTTATTGGACTACTAAAGATGGGGTGAAATATAATCTAGGACAATGGGTTAATTCGCAAAGAGGAAAATATCAAAAAGGAAAGTTAAGTATAGATAAAATTGATCTTTTGAATAAACTTAATTTTACTTGGTCTGTTCGGGAGAAAAGATGGCTATTTATGTATAATTTAGCTTATGTATATTATATTAATAATGGAAATGTTAATCTTTCAGAGGATTATAATGTTATTGTTGATGGTAAGACTTATCATTTAGGAAGATGGGTTATTAATCAGAGACGTAATTATCAAAATACTCTTGGTTTATCTAAGTGTAAGTATAATGATTGGTGTTTATCCCCAGCTCGAATGGCTTTATTAGATGCGATTCATATAGATTGGCAATCAACTAATATGAAGTTATGGTTCTTAAAGTATGAGAAAGCTTATGAATATTATATATCCAATGGAAATTTAATTATTCCTAGTAATTATAGAGTTTCTTTAAGTGATGGGACGATGTTTTCTTTATACGATTGGTTAATGGATAATAAGAATAAGTATTTATATGCTAAAGATAAGTTTAATGATGAACAGATTGAGGCTTTAAAGAAAATAGATATAACTAAAGTAAATTATTTTGATTATTCTTGGGGAAAAATGTATGAGGAAGCTAAGAAGTATTATGATATTCATGGTAATTTAAGGGTTCCTGCTACTTATAAATATACTTTAGATAATAATCAAGAGATAAAATTAGGTAATTGGATTAATGTTCAACGTAAACGTTATCGAGGACAGGTTATTAATAAGAATGGTGATGCTATTACTTCGGAACAAATAAGACTTTTAAATGAGATTGGAATGGTTTGGCAGATTAATGCTTCTTTTGATGAAATGTATCATTATTTAGAAGTATATAAGTCTCATTATGGTGATATTTCTATTCCTTCTAAATTTAATACTAATGATGGTTATACTTACGCTTTTGATGGCTCTATTAAACTAGGAAAGTGGCTTTTAAATCAAAGGATAAATACTTCTCCTTTGAGTAAGAATGGTCTTAAGTTATGTCTTCTTGGTATTAAATGGCCTCGAGGTAAAAATAATAATATAATTAGACAATTATCTGAAGAGTATAAGATTGATTATGAGTTAAATAGCTTAGTCTTAGAGCACCTATCTATTTTAGAATTCTTAAGTAAAATCAATTATCTAAAGACAAAGAATGAAGCAATTTGTAACTCTAATGGGGTTCTTCATCCTATCTTTTCTATGAGTAATTGTGATTTAGAACTTGAATATAAAATTAATTTAGAGACCCTAATTAAAGAATACTTAGATTTAGAAAGTAAGAATACTTTAACTTAGAACAAAGTTAAAATGCTCATTGCTTTCGCATTTCAACTCAGCCATTCTTACGAATGGCTTTTTCTTACGAGAATAATCTCAAAAGACATAAACTCCGATGGTCGCCAACGTACTTTTAAAGTTTTA
>UQXO01000020.1 GCA_900545005.1 uncultured Mycoplasmatota bacterium
ATAATCAAGCTCTAAAAAATACCCCTCATATATATATATTGGCGGTCAAAGTCGATTTTTGTTCATAAATTGCTAAAAACTTGCAAAATTATTAAATTTCTTATGAATTTTCATTTATAGATAACTAATATCTTAAAAAAGACAATAAAAAAAGAACTATTTCTAGTCCCTTAAAAACTTCTTTCTCTTATCCCAAAGTTTTAGTATTTCTTTTAGACCAACACTTCCTAAGATAAATACTGTTACATTAATAAAATAAGTATATCTTGGTTGAATCTCTATAAGTAGGTACACCAAAGTATTAGTAATAAACAATATATAAAAGTAAAATAAATTACTCTTTAAGATTTCTTTTCTTTTAAAAGTAACTCCTATAATAAGTCCTATAATCATAAAACCATAAATAACTTGATTAACCCCCGATACTAAGTCTTCTAATAGTTTATAAGAAATATCACCCCCCATTATATGAATAGTCTTATCATTATAAATACCACTACTAGACTCTAAAGAACCATTTAAGACAAAGTTATTAGTCTTACATACTAAGAGTCTTCCTATCTTTAAAGGACTATTTACCCTTTCTTTAATAATCTCTAACTCTCTCGACTTATCTCCTAAATAAATCTCATCCTTAGAATCATATCTTCCACAAGTATCTAAATTAGCCCCTAAGACAAACTTCCATAGAGGATTATTATTTTTAAGACCATCCTCATTTATCTGATTACTTACTAAGTACCTAGATACTCCCATATTAACTAAAAGATAAAAACATACTAAAATACTACATCTTATGATGATACTACCTATCCTTGTATACTTAGAAAAATCTTTCTTACTTAGTTTTAATACTCTATATAATAGATAACTAAATATAATAACTATTCCCTCTGGTCTTATAACGTTAGATACTCCTAAAAGAATACCCGCTCCTATATAGTTAGATAACTTATCTTCTTTGTTGTTTTTAAGTAAAAAGTAAATACTTAAATAGCTAAGTAAACTACTCAAATGATGATTAGATAAGACGGTTGCGGAATATATAGAGAAGGGAAATATTGCATATAAAAGAGATACTATTCTTGCTTCTTTTTCTCCTACTAAAGATTTTACCATTCGATAGATAAAGTAAGTAAGAAATACTTCATAAAAGATATTTAAACCCTTCAAGAAGATTTCACTATTAACTATCTTAAGCATTAAAGCTTCATATAAAACAAACCCCATCTGATAAGGCCACATCTTAAAATAACCTGTCTTTGAAAAACTATAATCCCCAAGATTAAAAGCCCTGGATGCTTCCAATAAGACCTTAAAATCACTAGTCTGAGGAACATTAAAGATAATTATCCCTACTCCTCTAACTATTATAGCTAAAAGAATTAAATAAAGACTAAAGTGTTTAAACTGGTATTTTCTTATTATATAGATAATACTAAGTACCAGAATAATCCCTATTAAAAGATTATTACTTATTAAGAATATTAAACTCAAAAGAATAGGTATAATAATACTAATCTTCATAAATAACTTATCTAATTTAAAATTTTTTAACATATAAACATATCCTTTCTACTAAAAGTATAAATTAATTAGGACAAATTAGCAAGATTTCTATTGGCAAGATAGGATTTTTGCGTTAAAATATTAAATGGAATTGCCTAGTAGCCAAGTGGTAAGGCATCAGATTCTGACTCTGACATTTCGTGGGTTCGAGCCCTACCTAGGCAGCCAATTTATGATTATAAAGATCTCTAGAGGTCTTTTTTTAATCTTCCCGAATTTAAGGACTAAAAAGACTTTGAAAATCAGAAAAACTATATTATAATAAACAAAGAAAAGAGGAATATTATGACAAATAAAGAATTAGCAGACATTTTACTTCCTGGTGTTTCTCATGACTATAAATATTATGAGGAAAAATATCCCGAAAGAAAATTAAGTAACGGAGCTTATGTAACTCGTTTTGCTCCATCTCCTACGGGTTTTGTTCATATGGGCAGTTTATATACTTCCTTTGCAGCTTTACAGCTAGCTAAACAAACTAATGGTATCTGTTTCTTAAGAATTGAAGATACTGATGGCAAAAGAACAGTCGAAAATGGGGTTCAAGGTATTATTGATGATTTTAAAAATCTCGGTATAACTTTTGATGAAGGAGAAGGATTTGGTGGCGAGTACGGTCCCTATCTACAATCTGAAAGAAAAGATATCTACCAAGCTTATGCGAAGAAACTTATCGAAGAAGGTCTAGCTTATCCTTGCTTCTGTACTCCTGAACATTTAGAAGAGATTAGAAGTTATCAAGAACATAAAAAATTAAGATTAGGCTACTATAAGAAGTATGCTAAATGTCGTGATTTAACGATGGATGAAATTAAAAAACATTTAGACAAAGGCGATAAATATATTATTCGTTTCCGTAGTCAAGGCGACTTTGAGAATAAAATTGTTTTACACGATGCAATTAAAGGTGATATTGAAATGCCCGAAAATGATATCGACGATGTAATTATTAAAAGTGATGGCCTACCAACTTATCACTTTGCTCACGTTATTGATGATCATTTAATGCATACAACGCATGTTACCCGTGGGGATGAATGGGTGGCTAGTTATCCTAAGCATCATGAATTATTTAAACTTCTAGGCTTTAAAGAACCAGTATATGCCCATATTGCTCCCATTACCATAAAAGAAGGAACAACCGTTCGAAAATTAAGTAAGAGAAAAGATAAGGAAGCTGCGATTAGTTACTATCAAAAACTAGGTATTCCCACTCCCGTTATCAGATTATATCTAGCAACCATTGAAAACTATGACTTTGAAGAATGGTATAACGCTAATCCTGATAAAGGTATTGATGATTTTACTTTTGAATTTAGTAAGATGCCTATTGGAGGGACCCTATTTGATATAGAAAAATTAAATAGTATTGCTAAAATTTACTTTAGTCGTCTAAAAAACACCGAATTATATGATATGACATTAGATTATACTAAAGAATATGATAAAGAATTCTATAATATTTTAGTTAATAATAAAGAATATGCTCTAAAAGTATTTAATATCGAAAGAGATATTGAACGCCCTCGTAAAGATATTGCTTCTTTAAGTGATGTCAAATTAGAATTTAGTTATATGTTTAATGAATTATTCTATCAAGATACTAATCCTTATGCTGAATGCAAAGTATGTAATAAAGATATCGTCCTAGATTATATAAACAACATCTTTGATGAGACTGATACCCAAGAAGATTGGTTTAATCATCTAAAAGAATATGCAATTAATAATAACTATACAACTGATAAGAAAGCTTATAAAGCCGAACCAGATAAGTTTAATGGAATGGTAGCAGACTTCTGTGCCTTACTTCGTATTATTATCTGTAAGAAAAATCAATCCCCAAATATTTATTATCTAATTAAATATCTAGGTAAAGAAGAATTAATTAAAAGAATTAATAAGTTCTATGAAGAAAGATAGTCCCATCAAAGACTATTTTTTTTACGTAACTTTATAAGGCGTATTTACTTCACCATTACCAGATTTAATGGCATCACTTCTTAAATTTATAACAGGTCTTATTCCTTGCAATTGATAAACCCAATAGTCATCTAAAGAACCATTAGTGCCAACGCAAAATACTCCGGATACTAAATTTGTTACCCCGTATGGTGCAAAAAAGCCAGCAGGAGTCATCGTCCAGTATTTCTTACCAATATCTAAATAACTAGCACTCTCTTTAGTCATATTCCAACTTCCATCAAACATGCCACCACTGCTACCAGCTAGCATTACTTCATCGGCAGTAATGGTTGCAATTGGATATAATAAAGATTTATTTCCTATACTAGCTGATGAAGTTGTAAATAAATCATCAGATTGCCTGCATTTTAAAGAAGGTAAACTAGCTGTTATTCTGGCATAACCTTCATAATGAGTTTCCATTGAACTAATCCCATAATTACCAATAGTTTCTAAAATACTTCTATCGTTACAAAAGCCATCATCAACTAGGTAAGCGGTATAATTCTTAAGATTATTTTCATACCAAGTATCAAGAGACTTTTTTAACTCTGAATCATTCGTATTAGTATGTGTTGCTGCATAACTAGATGAACCAGGAGTCCCATACATATACCCAACATAAGCGTTATCAGTATGAGCAGAGTTAAAAGATGAAGTTGTTTCTAAAACATCATTTAAAATTATTCTAACAGAGCCATCTCCATTAATTCTTATGATTCTCCATATCTTCCCGGCAAAATCCACATAATTATTTTCAACACTTCCTCGATAGTAATAACTAGTCCCATAATCATCTTCAGCTGCAAAGACTCCAGATTCAGTAGTTCCACAAGTACTACAAGCTGACTTTGAAAAATCAGGACTAAAAGTATTTAACTTAAAAGTAATACCAGAGATAGTCTTTGTCTCTTGACTTTTAAAGTCTACATTACACTTAACTCTCTTCCCATTCCCAGAATTAGTCATTTTAATTGACCAAATGGTATTATCCCAAGAAGCAGTCGCTTCATTATCACAAGTCACACTTACACCCTCATACCCAGTATTCTGTTTTGGAAAAGCATCACTTCCCTTAACACCATCAATTGAGTAAGCTAAAACTACATCACCAGAAATAAAATCACCAACTACTGTTTTAACTACTTCAGTTTCTTGTTTAACAGAAAATCTAGAATAAGAAAAATAAATTCCTACTACCCACCCAACTAATAATAATAAAATACCTATTAGATATTTACTATTCTTCTTAATAAACAATTTAAACTTATATTTCTTTAATATATCCTTAGTCATAACATCATCCTTCTATTCATAGAGTAAGTAACTCTTAGAAAAATCTAGGTGAATACTGAATTTAAACCTTATTTGACCATAATCTTGACTAGAAATTATCTATTCTTTTGACTATAAATATTTCCTTCAATCCCTTATAATTCCTAGGATTAATCAATATTTATTTGACTAGAATTTTGACTATTAAAAACTTAATTTAATATTAAGAAACATCTAAATATATGGTAATATCTATGTATAATAATAAATTATAATAAGAAAATAAGCTTTCATAGAGTTACTTACTCTATGAAATATTATGTCAACTAAACGTCAAAAAAATAACCCTTTAATAAGGATTACTTCTTAAAATAAACACTACACTTTGTCTTTTCTACTCCATTAGTAATACTTAACTCCCAAGTATTCATATCAAAAGAAGCCTCAGCTCCATTCGTACAACTAATCTTATCTAACTTTAAACTATTATCTTTACTAGGAAAGCCCCCACTTACATAAGTATCATTAATGAATGCTATCTTTTTAATAGGTTCATATTTAAAATCACCTACCACTGTTCTTATGATTTCTTGTTCATCCTTATAACCAAACTTCGATTTAGCCATCAATACTACTAAGAAAATACAAACTCCTAAGAAAAGAAAACCAATCCCATATCTTAAATATAATACCCGATTTCTCTTATTCTTAATCTTATTAATTTCTTTATTGTAATCCATATTACTATTCCTCAACCATTCTACTACCAGTATACCAAAAATCATTTTTAAGTTAAAGTTAAATTACTTACCAAATCATCAGAATTTCAAAGTGCAATTTCTTAATTTCAAAGTGCAAAATTGCACTTTGAAATTGATATAAAAGACCTTTTTTGATATAATAAACTTATGTTAGGAGATTATAAATATGAATAAAGAAAATTGGAACCTTGAATTATCTGAATACATCAAACAAGGCGAACCCAATAAAGTTGAAAAAACCAAAGCTTGGGAAACCGCTATTGGTCTGCAAGAAGTAGATGGCTTAAAACCATCAAAATACTTAATCGACACTGCTAAAGAACATATTGAAGGTAAAATAGCTATTAGCGAAGTAGAAGAAAAAATTAATCAATACTATAAAATTCAAAATGATCGAAACACTGAAAAAAGCGAAGATAGCGAAGAAGCCGATAAAGTTGCTGTCAGAATAACAGAAATACTAAGTGATAAATCATTTAACTTTAGCCCTACTGAATTAATAAGTATTCATCAAAGATTATTCTCTGGTATCTTTAAACATGCTGGTAAAATAAGAGACTATAACTTTACCAAAAACGAATGGGTTTTAAATGGTGATACAGTAATTTATGCATCATATGAAAATATTATGGATACCCTAAAGTATGATTTTGAACAAGAAAAAGAATTTAATTACAAGAACTTATCATTTGATGAAGCCATAAAACATCTATGTCGCTTTACTTCTAATATCTGGCAAGTTCATCCTTTCTGTGAAGGTAATACCAGAACTACTGCCGTGTTTATTATTAAATATTTAAGAACATTTGGCTTTGATATTAATGATGATGTATTTGCTGAACACTCCTGGTATTTTAGAAATTCTTTAGTGCGTGCTAACTATAAAAAGTTTGACAGTAATATTTTCGAAGACATCTCTTTCTTAGAAAAGTTCTTCTATAATCTATTATCAGATACTAATTATAACTTAAAGAATCGCTATACTCATGTTAACTATCAAAAAAATACTGAAAATAATAATTCTAAAGACAATAACTATACCTTTTTAGAACAAGCCATTATCAATTTAATAAAAAATAATCCAACAATTACTCAAAGTGAAATTGCTAAACAAGTTAATAAATCATTAAGAACTGTTAAAACTAAAATGCAAGAAATGCAGGAAAAAGGCTTAATTACTCGAAAAAACGGTAAAAGAGATGGTGAATGGATTATTAAATCTAAAAATGATTAAAATATTCCACACTAAAATAACCTCGGCATAAAAACCGAGGTCTTTTTTAATTAATTTTATAAGTAATGCTAATTATATAAAGCACTTACCTTACTTTGATATTCTCTTAAAGTCTCTTCATCGGGAATCATAACATATAACTTACTCATCGGATAACTATAAGTATAATCCATAGCCGAAGACCCTTTCAAATTAACACTTTCAATCTCATAACTAGATGGTTTACTAATCTCTTTCTTAATAAAATCCGTTATATCTTTTTTAGACATATTCGTAATTAAGGCATCATCTAAAACATCTAAAAACTGCATATAACTAGTAATAATCTTAGGACTCATCGCTTTCTTAATTAAAGCTTCTAAAACAATCATCTGATTTTCTCCTCTGGTAATATCCCCATCAGCAAAAGAATGTCTTTCTCTAACAAAAGATAAAGCCGCATCCCCATCTAAATGATTCATTCCTTTCTTGAACTTATAAGTCTTAGTCATTGTCGAATCATATATACCCGTCTCAAAAGCATACTTACTATTAACATCAATCCCTCCTAGTAAATCAACAATCTTCACTAAAGAAGTAAAATTAAGTCTTACATAGTAATCAACATTAACCCCTGTTATGCCCTCTACACTCTTCATCGCTGTCTCAATCCCATAAAGAGAGGCATGAGTCAACTTATCCTTCCCACTCTTTCCATATAAAGAAACATAATAATCCCTCGGAATATGTGTCATCAAGATTTTCTTTGTAACCGGATTCACCGTTAAAACAATATTAACATCACTTCTTGTCTTCGTTGCAATCTTCTTATAAGTATCAACGCCACTAATATAAACACTAAACGTATTCTTCGTAATATCAATATCTTTAGTCGCCACACTAGTCTTAATAGTAATCTCATATTCATATAAACTCTTCGTAGCAGCAGCATAAGCCGAATCATTTTCTCTTAAAATTGTATCCGAAGCACTACTAATTAAGATTCCGGGAATCTTTTCCATAAGTAAAGCCGAAGTAAGAGAAGATACATCATCAAAAGTAGTAATATTACTAATCTTTTCTTTAATAGTCTCTACTGCCTTTGTATATCCATCATCATTAGACTTCAATACTCCAATCTTCTCTAACTTTTCTAAAGAAGAAGTATAACTATTTAAAACAATAACTCTATAAGTCTCTACCTCCGTCTTTGTATGAATCTTATCTAAAAAACTATTAGTCTTCCCAAGATAAATACATCCTACTATTTCTAATATAAAGAAAATAAATCCTAAAAACAAAGCCCCTAAATGCTTCTTATTAATCCTTCCAATTAATAGAAAAGTTATAATTAAAATTAAAAAACAAATTCCAATAAAATATCCTATATTAAGAATATTAGTAACATAAATAATTCCTAAAAAGATAATACTAACTATAAGAAGAAGAATATTAAATATCTGATAAAACTTTCTTTTCTTCTTTTTTTTCATCAAAGCTCACCTCACCCCAAGATTATACCATATTTCTTAGAATATACTACTATTTAAAAAGTAATAATTATTCATTTGACTAAACTTTACAAAAAGAAAATATTGTCTATTATAAAACTTTAAGATATAATTAAGTAGATAATAAGGAGACTTCTTATGCAGAAATTTATTAATAAAATCAAAAAAAGTAATAAAGTGTATTTAGGTATACTAATTATTACTTTATTGTCCTATCTAATCGGCTATATCATCTTCGTTAAGAATATAGCCGTCCTAACAGGAATAGAAACCCTAGTCCGAGTGATTTTAATTATTCTCTTTGGCATCTGGTTCTTAGTCTGGTTAGTCATGGGACTTATCTATATCTTTAATAAAAAGTATTCTAGCTTTATCATCATGATAGTATTTACCCTACTATTCAATGGCATTTTCTTTGTTGCTGGATATTATATAGATACTATTTATAAGAGTATTGATAATATTAGTAAAGATACAGTTAACTATACAACCTACTTAATTAGTATGAAAGATACTGAGTTTAATGAAAATAGTAAAATAGGTATTATAAGTGACACTAATAACATCGAGGGAAATACTCTAGCTAAGGATTTAATTAGTGAAAAAAACTTAACTAACAAATTATATCAGTATGATGATTTTTATATTATGCTAGATGACCTTTATAGTGGAAAAATCGATGCTTGTTTTGTCTCTAGCAATTATACTATTCTCTTTGCTACCGAGGAAAAGTATCAAAATATTAAAGATGATACTAAAGTAATCTATCAGTATAGTAAAGAAATGAAAAATCAAGATAATATTGTCTATACTAATAAGAAGTTAACTGAACCCTTTACTATTCTAGTGATGGGTGTTGATAGTGAAATTAATGGTCTTAATGCTAACGGGGCTTTTAATGGAGATACTCTAATGATGGTTACCTTTAATCCTAAGACCCTATCAGCTTCAATGTTTAGTGTTCCTAGAGACTTATATGTTCCTATAAGTTGTCGTAATAATGCCTTAGCAAAGATTAACTCTTCAGCGGCTTATGGTACCAATTGCGTTATTAATACAATGAAACAATTAACCGATATTGATATTGATTACTATGTCAAAATGAACTTTAAAGGTGTTGTTGATCTGGTTGAAGCTCTTGGAGGCGTAACCGTTAATGTCGAAGAACCATGGAGCTGGTATAATGCTGGGGTTAATTATAATGGTAAAGTCTGTGAACAAAACTCTAACCGTGAATTTGGCGATAAAATCGTCTGTATGGACCCTGGTCTGCAAGTATTAAACGGCGAACAAGCTCTAGCCTATGCCAGAAACCGCCATCAGTATTTAGGATCAGACTTAGATCGTATCCGTCATCAACAAGATGTTATTGAAGCTGTCATTGAAAAAGCCAAGACTCTAAGAAATTTTGATGATTTCAAAAAAGTTCTAGATGCTGTTAGTAAGAATATGGATACCAATATGACAACCGATCAAATCTTATCTTTATATGATGTCGGTAAGTCATTCTTAGTTAATACCATTAATGGTAGTGATGTGAAGTTTTCCATCTATAAGACCTCCCTAGAAACCTATAGTCTTCCAGTTTACCTAGGTTATTCCACCACCTCCGCTTTAGGATATTATAAAAAAAGTCTTGAAGATATCAAAACTATGATGAAGACTAATCTTGGCCTCATAGAAAAAATTCCTAACAAGACATTTAGTGTCGATTATAATGATGATTATACAGTTAAATATTATGGTAAAAAATTATATGGTGATAAGTCCGTAGCCACTATGCCTAGTTTGATTGGTTCCTCTTTAGATTATGCTACTAACTGGGCTACTAGTAATGGCGTTAGCTTAAGTAAAATAGAAGTCTATGAAGGCGATGAACATTTTAATTATTTATATGGTGATGGTATTGTAGCCGACCAATCTATCCATGTTAATTCTGTTATTGGAATTGGTACTAATCTAACGATATATGTTAATAAACGTCCAACCTCTACAAGTATTGCTGATAATAATAATAATCAATCAAACACCGAAAACAATAATTCTGAAGAAAAACCAACTCGTAATGAAAATGATACCGTAATAGAAAATGAGGAGTAAATTTACTCCTCAACTTTTTTATCTTTAGACTCTCCTGGTTTATAAGAAACCACACTATACTTATTATCTTCTTTCGTTAAAATAACATCAACAAACTTATCATATCCTAAATCACTTACATAAGATACTTCAGCAGTAATCTCATACGCAGGTACGCTTTCCTCCCCCATCTTATAAGTAGTAGTCTTTAACTCATTCATAATAACATCACTTACTTCTGGTAAAGATTGTTTACGGTCATTATAAGAATTATCTTCAATATAGTCATAAAAGTCTCCTACTACTTTATTAGTATACATTTCTCTTTTAGTACTATTAAAGTACTGAGAACTAGTAACTTCATACTTATTAATCTTATTATTTAAAGACAATAAGTCAATAACGAAGACTTTAGCTAACTGAGTAATATAAAGATTATCATCCCGTTCATCGCTTTCTAAGATAGTCTTTAACTTAGCAAACTCATCTTTATAATAGTTAGAAGCATTATCATTAATATAATACCCATATTTCAAAATATCACTTTCTACCTTACTAACATTAACCGGTTCTTCTTTTCTTTGTAAAGTTCCATAAAAATAAAATACTATTCCAAAGATTAGAAACAACGAAACAAGTGCGAAAATCATCTTAAAAATATCACTTTTCTTCATTTTTTTTATCATAAATATCACCTATTCTTCTAATATACGATAATTATAACATAAATTTTAACTTTTTACTTGAATTTTTATGTTGGATTTGATATCATTAAGTAGTCGAATGCAGGTGTGGTTCAACGGCTAGAATGCGACCTTGCCAAGGTTGAGACGGGAGTTCGATTCTCCTCACTTGCTCCAGATTGATAGGAAGCTCGAACTTTTCGAGTTTAAGTAATAAATGCTAACTAGAAATAGTTAGTTTTTTTGTTATTTAAGAAAGGAAAGTGA
>UQXO01000021.1 GCA_900545005.1 uncultured Mycoplasmatota bacterium
AAGAAGTATAAGAGATACTTATATATAGGTATACCTTGTATATTAGTATTATTAATAGGAATATACTTTGCTTATTCTAAATTTAGTGTCTTTAAAGAGGAAGAAGTAGTAAGAACGACCGTAGGAGATTTTATCTCTGGTGATGATGTTATTGGAGCTTATATAGATGGAGAATACACTAAGAGTATACCTGGTAAGAATGATGGTTATATAGTAGATAAAATAGTTTGTGATACTGATGCTACTGCTAGTTGGAATAATGATTCTTGGGGAATAGTATTAACTAATTTAACTAAGAGAACAAAATGTAATGTGTATTTTGAAACTAAAAAACCTCCTTTAACTGAAGTAATAACTACTGCAATGAGTAATAATCCTAGTATGTTTGCAAGTGATGACCCAGGTAATAATACTAGATATATCGGTAAAGACCCAAGCAACTATGTATATTTTAACTGTAGTGATTATAACAATCCCACAGCTGATACTTGTGAATTATGGCGTATTATTGGAGTATTTAATAATGTAACTAAGGGTGATGGTTCCAAAGAAAATTTAGTTAAAATTATAAGAGCTGATTCTTTAGGTGCTTATTCTTGGGATTATAAAAAGAACGGGGTAGGAACATCTACTTATGATTATGGTTCGAATGACTGGAGTGATTCTCAGTTAATGATGATGTTAAATCCCACTAATTATTTAAAATCCGGATATACTAATTCTAGTGATATAATCTCCTCCGGAAGCCAACAATTATATAGTAAAATGGGTTCATATTATAACGGTACTAAGGGTTGTAAACCTGCTAGTATAGCAAGTGGTGCCTCATTTAGTTGTACTGAAGTAGATTTTACCTCAACTGGTTTAAAAAATGATACAACCAGAAATGCCATTGAAGAAGTCGTTTGGAATTTAGGTGGAAGTTCAACATATAACGATGTAACGCCAAGTATGTTTTATGAAAGAGAAAGAGGAACAAAAGTTTATAATAAGGGCAGACCAACTACTTGGACAGGAAAAGTAGGTTTAATGTACCCAAGTGATTACGGATATGCTACCAGTGGGGGAACAACTAAAGATAGAGCAACTTGTCTAGCAAAAGAACTTTATAATTGGGATTCATCAGATCTTAATGATTGTAAAGCAAACGACTATTTACTAGATGTAAACAAAGTTCAATGGACATTGGCGCCTTATTCGGCTCGTGCTCACACTGTGTTCATTGTGAACAGGGGCGGCTATGTCAACAACTCTGGTGCTGGCAATACTTCTGCGGTCCGTCCGGTGCTTTTTCTGAAATCTAGTATCCTGCTGGATAAAGGCACAGGCGAAAGTTCGAATCCGTATACTTTGAAAATACAGTAAAGTAAATACGAATTAAAGGGCCGCTTGCTTGTCTCTTAGAGAAGCTGGCTCTGTAGAAAAATAAAGATGAGAAGAATGAAAATGATAGTAAGTACAAGGAAGAGAAAATCGATGGGCTAGTCCTCGAAGGGCTTTTAGAGGGCGATAAGCCCTCCGCCAAAATCGGGAAAATTAGGGTATGTATTAATTACATATCTTTTTACTTAGATTAGACTAGTAAGTAGTCTTTTTCTTTGATATTATAGATATACAACTTGGAAGTGGGATTATGGAAATAGAGAATATTAAAGATTCTAAGTTTTTAAAGGACTTAGATTATGATGAGTTAGAGGGTTTAAGTAAAGAGATAAGAGAATTCTTAATAGAGAATATTAGTAAGACGGGTGGACATTTATCTTCTAATCTAGGAGTAGTAGAACTTACAATAGCGCTTCATAGGAATTTTAATTTTCCAGAAGATAAGATTATCTTTGATGTAGGACATCAAGCTTATGTTCATAAGATACTTACGGGTCGAGGAAAATATTTTAATACTTTAAGACAGTTTAAGGGATTATCTGGATTTCAAAAGAGGAGTGAATCTAAGTATGATAATTATGAAGCAGGACATTCTTCGACTAGTTTATCAGCAGCTTTAGGATTCGCCCTTTCTAGAGATAAGAAACATCTAAATAATTATGTTATTGCCCTTATTGGGGATGGTTCGATTGGAAATGGGTTATCTTTTGAAGCATTAAATCATATTGGTGACGCTAATACGAGATTAATAGTAATTCTTAATGATAATGAGATGAGTATTTCTAAGAATGTAGGAGCATTACATAATACTTTAGATAAGATTAGAAGTACTAGTAAATATCATAAGACGATGCAAGATACGAAGTATGTTTTAAATAAGAGTAAATTCTTAGGAAAGTATTTATATAAGATAGTTAAGGGACTAAAAGAGTCTTTTAAGAAGATGTATATGAAAGAGGGGTATTTATTTGAAGAGTTAGGACTTAATTATTATGGCCCGATTAATGGGCATGATTTTAGGGAGTTAGATAAGTATTTAAGGATGGCTAAGAAAGAGATGCAACCCGTCTTATTACATGTAATTACCAAGAAAGGAAAAGGATATAAGTATGCTGAAAATGATAAAGTAGGTCTTTGGCATGGAGTAGGTCCTTTTGATATTAAAACCGGAGAGTTTAAAAAGGTAAATGATGGGAAAGTTTCTTGGAGTGATGTTGTTACGAGACATTTGATTAAGCTAGCTAAAGAAGATAAGAAGATTATGGCGATAACACCCGCAATGGCTAATGGAAGTAAATTAAATAGTTTTAAAAACTTATATCCTGATCGTTTTATTGATGTGGGGATTGCGGAAGAGCATGCTTTGGTTTTGGCTAATGCGGTTTCTTTAGAAGGGTTAAAACCTTTTGTCTCCATATATTCAACGTTCTTACAGAGGGGTTATGATGAGGTAGCTCAAGATATTGGCAGAATGAAGGGTCATGTCGTTATTGGTATTGATAGAGCTGGAATTGTCGGGGAAGATGGGGAGACGCATCAAGGAATATATGATGTTTCTTTACTTAATAATATTCCTAATATGATTATTATGGCTCCTAGTGATAGTAAGATGGCAGGAGATATGTTATATACAGCTTTTAGAGTAGAAAGTCCGGTAGCAATTAGGTATTCTAAAGAGAGGATAGATTTTATAGAAAGTAGTTATAAACTTTTAGAGATAGGTAAATGGGAGATTAGTGATTATCGAGAGAAAAGAAGTTGTGATGGGTACTTAATTAGTTATGGAGACTTTTATAATAGAGCTTTAGAGATAAGGGAATTCTTAAAGAAGAAGAATATTTATTTAAGAGTAGTTAATGCGAGGTTTATTAAACCAATGGATAAGAAAATTTTAAAAGAGATATCTAAACAAAATAAGCCAGTATTTATCTATGAAGAAGTAGTAAGAATTGGTTCTTTAGGAAGTGAGATTGCTAAGTACTTATTAGAGCATCATTATAATAATATATTCTATGATTATGCGATACCAGATGAATTTATTAAACAAGGGAAAAAAGAAGAAGTAATAAAGAGTTTAAAACTTGATAATAGTAGTATAATAAAAGATATAGAAAAGAGATTAAAATGCAAATAGAAGTTAAAAATGTTAAATTATGTGTGATGGTTCCAAGAGAGTATACTGAAGTCTTAAGGAAAGCTATGGGAGAGTATGAATGTGGTATTCAAGGTAATTATAGTGAATGTATGAATATTACTGAGTGTCACTGTACCTTTAGACCTAATGATAAGGCTAATCCTTTTAGAGGAAGTAAAGGGGTTTTAGAACATTCTCTAGAAGATAAGATAGAAGTTACTTGTAAGATAGATAAAGTTAAAGGACTAATAGAGGTTATAAAGAAAGTACATCCTTATGAAGAGGTAGGAATAGATATATATCCTCTTTTTGATGTAGATAATTTTAAGTAAAAGAATATACTATATAAGAGGGATATTATAGGAAGTACTTTAAGATTTTATACGCAAGAAGAAATAAATATACTAAAGAGAATAGAAGATAATCTAAGGATGAAGAGAATCTTAAAAAGTGAATTATTAAGTACGAGAGATGAGGTAATAATAGATTCTATGGAAGATATAGATTTAGAGATAAGAGAGTTATTATTAGATTTAGAGGCTAGAGAAAAGGATAATCTTATGAGAAGTAAGGTTAATAAGAGAGTATTGAAAGTAAGTAGATAAAAAGTCTACTTTTTTTGATGAATCTTTCTATTTTTTATGATGTAACAAATTAGAATGATAACCGTTTTATTGCTTTTTTGTTACAGAAAGTGGAAATTTATAAGAAATTTAGAATTTTTTACATCTTTTTAGTAATTTATGAACAAAAATCGCCTTCGACCGCCAATATATATATATAGAAGGATAATTTTTCAGCTAAAGTTATTTTTCTTAGATAAGGAGGTCTTGATGATAAATAATTGGATTTTAAAAGTAGAAAGAAGGATTGTAGTATGGAAAAGAAAGAATCAAGAAAAAATGCTCGCACCTATATATTAAAACCAGGAGAAATAATTCCTCCCAAATACGATTTTATTTTTACCCAGATTTTTAATGATCCTAATTATGGTTTTGCCTTAAATAAGCTTTTAGCAGATACTTTAAATATGCAAGAAGAAGATTTTATTGGTAATGTAATTTATCGTAATAGAAACTTAAGGGTTAAAAGTCGCAAGAATGCCCTTGGTCAAGTTGACTTAATTGTAAAAAGAACATTTAAAGAGGGTAAAAATGACAAGGAAGAATATATTAATATAGAAGTTAATTCTAGTCTTTCGATGTCTTATCGTAATAAAGTCTATAGTAACTCAATCGGAGCGAATACTTTAAATATTGGTGATAAAAATTATAAGGATATTCCCCGCGTCATACAGTTGAATTATAATTTCTTTGATTATCATTCTAATAAATTTATCACAGTTGGTAAAATGTTAAATGATGATGGGACGGCAACTTTGGGATGGGCTGATGAAATTTATCATATTTTTAGTAATTTTGTCCTTAAATCATGGTATAATGATGCTGATGAACGAGAACGAAAGGTGGCTAAATGGTGTATGTTAATGTTTGCTGATACAGAAGAAACTCTACTAAAGAGAGCAAAAGAAGTTATGAGTGAAGAAGAAGCTAGAAAGTTTGTAGACAGAGTAGTAGAATTGTCTCACGATGATGATAATATTGCTCTTTATACAGGATATTCTAATCATGAAATGGCTTTCAATACAGATATGGCTTACATTCAAGATGAAAAAGCTAAGATTCAAGATGAAAAGACTAAAGTTCAAGAGGAAAAGTCACAAATTCAAGAGGAAATGTCACAAATTCAAGAGGAAAAGTCACAAATTCAAGAGGAAAAGTCACAAATTCAAGAGGAAAAGTCACAAATTCAAGAAGAAAAATCGCAAATTCAAGAAGAAAGAGAAAAATTAAAAAAAGAAAAAAATGATTTAAAAGCTAAAGCTACAAAAGAAAATTCTTTAGATATTGCTAAGAATATGCTTGCAAGTAATTTGGATATAAATTTAATTGCTAACATAACAGGTTTATCTATAGAAGAGATTAACTCTATTGATGAGTAAGGTTAAAGAAGTTCTCAGGTATTGAGGACTTTTTACATTCTATTGACAAAATTTTTCATAGAGTATCTAACTCTATGAATACGTAATTTTGGATAATTATTGTTATCCATTAGAATTATTTTATCATTAATATGGGATTCTTTGGATAATTATTTTAAGAAAAGGTAATCTTTAATAGTCAAATTTCTAGTCAAAGAAATATTAAATAATCCTAGGAATTATAGAGCTTTTAAGAAGTTGTTTATAGTCAAAATGAATAATAATTTTTAGTCAAAATTATAGTCAAATAGGTTTTAAACCCAGTGTTCACCTAGATTTTTCTAAGAGTTAGATACTCTATGAAAAGGAGGATTTATGATAACTAATAAATACTTAAGAAAAGTAAAGCTTAAAAGATATTATAAATATATTTATTTAGTTAGTTTAGGTTTTTTGGGAGGTATTATCTTAATGAGTTATACTTATTCGAAATTTAATGTCTCTAAGGATACTGAAGTTGTAAAAACAATTGTTGGTGATTTTATTTTTGGTGATGTAGTAATTGGAGCTTATATTAACGGGGAGTATTCTAAGACATTACCTCAGAAAGGTGATGGTTACATTGTCGAGAAGGTTATATGTGATAATGATACTATAGGAGAATGGAATTATGATGAGTGGGCTTTAATTACTAAGAATATTACTGTGAGAAGTAAGTGCAATGTGTATTTTATTAATGGGTATAGTAAAGATTTTTCTTATACGGGTTCAGTAGAAGAGTTTATGGTTCCTAAAGATGGTGTTTATAAGTTAGAAGTTTGGGGAGCTCAGGGTGGAAATAGTCTTGATAATGGTGTTTTATCTTCAAACAAGTATTATGCAGGATATTCAAAAAGTAATATTAAACTAAATAAAAATGATAAACTTTATGTTACTGTTGGTGGTCGAGGTGAAGATGGTAAATTAAATAATATCGCCAAAGGAGGATTTAATGGTGGTGGTAATGGTACTTGGGACCACCGAGATGATGAAGCCCTTGCTGGTGGTGGTGGTGCTACATCAATTCAGAATTCTTTACTAGGAGATGGTCAGTTAAAAAATTATGAGAATAATAAATCCTCTGTTTTAATAGTGGCTGGGGGAAGTGCTGGCAATGGTGTGACTGTAAATTCTGACTATTTTTCAAAATATAAATTCTCATACGGTGGCGGTTTTATAGGAGGTGTTGGTGGCACGACAAAATATGGCAATTCTAACGATTATACGATTTTTAATGCTGCTACTCAAAACAGTGGTTATACTTTTGGCTTAGGTCAGTCAACTGATGATATTACTGGCAATTATAACCAAGAAGCTCCTGGAGCAGGTGGGGGCTGGTACGGTGGTTTGGCTCTTACAAATACTGTAGCAGCTACCCTCCCTTATTCTTATGCTGGTGGTGGATCGGGTTATATTGGAAATTATTTATTAACTAATAAAGCAATGTATTGCTATAATTGTGAAGAAAGTGCTGATGACAATACTCGAACAATTTCAACCACTTGTACTAGTGAGACACCAACCGAAAATTGTGCTAAAAAAGGGAATGGCTATGCCAGAATAACCTTAATTAGTATCGATTGATAAAAAAAGAAGACTTTCATCTTCATACATAATCAATAAGTAATGGGTCCTTTATTAAATATTTTAGTTATTGTCTATTATAAATATTTATGTTCTCTTATCTTTTTGGACCCATTACTTAAAATCTTAATAGTATATCTTCTTTAGGTATAAAAGCCTAAGATAGGAGATATACTATTCTTTTTTTATATTTTTTCATAGTGTTTAATACTCTATGAAAACACTAGGTGTTTCCTTACTTCAAAGCTCATTTGACTACAATTTTTGACTAGAATAAGCTTGAATTTATGACTACAATGATGTCTTTCAAGCCTAGGTGAATACTGTGACTGAGACGATTTTACTTGACCATAATTCTGACTAGAAAAGATATAATTTATCTCTTTAAAAGTACTATTTTATGTGATAAAATCGTTGTATAAAGTAAAATTGAGTACCAGAAATATCCTTTCATAGAGTATTAAACACTATGAATCTGGAAATATTGGTAATAAGGACTTATTTAGTTATTATTTTCATAATTTAGGAAATAATAAAGTAGTAAAGGAATTTTTATGAAGAAGAATATTATATTTGTTACTATATCCTTAATAGTATTGCTTTCTCTAGGAATAGGACTTTCTTATTCTATGTGGAATATGAGTAATAGCCAAGATACTAATAATGTCATTGCAACGACTAGTGAATGTTTTGATATTAGTTTAACTAATCAAAGTAATAGTATTAATTTAGAAAATGCTTATCCAATCAGTGATGAAAAGGGTAAGAAGTTAACACCTTTTACTTTTACAGTGAAAAATACTTGTGATATGACCATTTCTTATAGCGTTAATTTAGAAAGTCTTAAAGATAGTACCCTAGCAAGTAAGTTCTTGAAAGTAATGATTAATAATGAAGAAATAAAGAAACTAAATGAGTATGAAAGTACTGATACAATCAATAGTGGTAGCATAGAATCAAGGATATTAGCTAAAGGCACTTTATCAAAGGGTGATAGCAATAATTATTCTCTTAGACTATGGATAGACTATGATACAACAATGGAAGATTTAGATAATGAAACTAAAATATTAAAAGCAAAAGTAGTAATTAAGGCTTCTGCTAATACTTGGAATCCAGTAAGTGAAGGGTACATAACCTTACATGATGCCATCTTAGCTAACGAATATCAGACTAGTCTAGAAAAAGCAATAGAAAAAATCAAGAAAAAGATACCAGCTAACTTAAGTAAAACAGCACCACTAGTAATATGGCAAAAAAAAGAGGATACTAATATTTATGAAATGCCAACTTTCTATCCGCATCCTTCGTTAGTGGAAAATAATGAGAATGGTGGTAGTAAGTTAACTAATAATGATACTTTGATGTTGCTTGGTAAATCTTATGAATTTAATCAAAATACTGGGGTTTATACTATTACTAATTATGATTATTATGATCCGACAACTCTTGATTTTTCAGAAGAATATTATTATTGTATGAATGGAATTAATATATCCGAAGATGGTACCTTGAATCCATATCAAAATACAGAATGTAGTGAATTAAAAATTTTAAAATCTGCTAGAAAATATACTGATGGTGATGCTAATAGTAATCAATATAGATTAGTTTATTATTTAGAAGTTCAAAAATTACTGCAAGAAGTTTTAGAAAGTACAGAGTCTGATAAAGGTTTATATCAAGATGTTGATGATTATGGAGATACTTACTACTATCGTGGCAATGTAGTTAATAATAATGTTTATTTTGCTGGTTTTTATTGGAAGATTATAAGAATTAATGGTAATGGAACGATTAGATTAATTTATAATGGTACTGATGCTAATTCAAATGGAGAAGATTTAGCTATAGGAAAATATGCCTTTAATAACAAAGTTACGGGACCAGCTTCCCAAAGCTATATGTATGGAAATACACAAAATTCTTTAGATCAGATAAGAGAAAATACTAATGATTCTAGTTTAAAAGAAATATTAGATAATTGGTATGAAACTAATATTTTAAATAAGAATTATGATAGTTATATCGGAAAATCAAGCTTTTGCAATGATAGAAGTGTCTATGAAGGAGATGGATATACTTTAAATAAGTGGACTAGTTATGGCTTTTATAGTCGAATTAATAATAATATGGCAATATTTACTTGTCCTGATTCTAGAGATTTGTTTACAGTTTCTAATGATAACATTGGTAATAAAGATTTAAAGTATCCAATTGGAGTTATAAGTGGAGATGAAATAGTTTTTTCTGGTTCAACTGCGGATGCTAATACTTTATCTTATTTAAAAGATAATTTATCTATTATATCTATGAGTCCTTCGGTTTATAACCAATTTGGTAATGCTTATATTTATGGAAAAGGAAGTAATGGTGATTTAGGAATATGGTATGGTTCTGATAGTGATGGTTATATAAGACCAGTAATTTCCTTAAAGGCTGATACTAAAATATCTAGTGGTATTGGAACAGTTAATAGTCCGTTTGTGGTTGAATAAAAAGTATATCTAAGAAACTACATATTCTCTTAGATATACTTTTTTCTATAGTTTTTCATAGAACTATAAACTCTAAGAAAGGATATTTCTAATGATTATTTTCTATTTATATACTGATTTTACCATAGAAATGTTCTATTTTAAAGAGAATAAATAATCTTTTGTAGTCAAATTTCTAGTCAAAGAAATATTAAAGAATCCTAGGAGTTATAACGCTTATAAGAAGGTATTTATAGTCAAAAAGAATAATAATTTCTAGTCAAAATTATGGTCAAATGAGGTTTGAAGTGAGGATTCACCTAGGTCTTTCATAGAGTTTATAGCTCTATGAATGCGTATATATGAGGAGTCTTATGAAAAGAATAATCTTAGGGATAATAATATTTATAATAGGAGTATCATTTATATATAAAGATAATACTAATTTAGTAGGAGTCTATTTAGACAATGAATATTCTAGTAATATTCCTCTTAAAGATAGGGGATATGTTATAGATAAGATAGATTGTGATGATGATATAGAAGCTTTATGGGATGAAAATAAATGGAGTCTTAGTTTAACTAATTTAAGTAAGAAGACTAAGTGTAATTTATATTTTTATTATGATAAAGATAAGCCTTATTGGAAGATAGAAAGTATTAAGACTAATAGTGTTTTAACAACAAGTATCTTTGAATTTAGTATTTCAGGTGAAGATAATCTAACTAAGATAAGTGATAGTTTAAAAGAAAGTGATTTATCTTTTTATGTTGGGGATTCTTTAGAAAGTCCAGTTAAAGTAGAAATAAATAAGACTAATAATACGGATAAAAAGATTATTTATCAAGTTAAAGTTCATATGATTGGAGGTTCAGGAAAGTTAAAAGTTAAAATAAATAGTAATACTTTAAAAGATATAGCAGGTAATCAAAATGATGAGGTTATCTTAGATACAGGAATTAATGTAAGTAAAAATACAACGAAGATTTTATATTATTACCATAGTACGTATGATGATCAAAATATAACGCCTCATTATGGAATAGTTGAAAATTATTATAGTAACGTGACTAAAACAAGTAGTTATACGGATGACCAAATTAAAAGTGGTGGCTTTAAGCTTATGGTCTTTGATGGCTGGGTCTGGGGAGCTTATAGCGTTGCTAATACGGCTTTTAATGCGGGCATAAATGTTTTTAGCTATGGTAATGATAGTGAGTCTTATTTGGTACCGATTGAGAGTCATATTAGCAGTAAGGGTATGGGAGAATCGACTAAGATTTATAATAATGCTTTGACTAAATACCTACCAGAGACACTTCCTAGTAGTACTGATTCTTTAAGATTAATTAAATTTACCAGTGATGTAAAAGTGCTTTATCAAAATGCAACGAATGGGGTTGTTTATGATACGATGGGATATTTAACTAAAAATGGGGTAACTTGGTTTCATTCTCAACATGCAGATTCTTATCCTTATAGTATTCCTATTATAGAGTTTGTTTTGGGAAACTTAAAATGATTAGTAAGACTTAATAGTTTTACTTTTTTTTTAAATTTAGTTATTTAAGGGTGGAAATTCATAAGAAATTTAGTATTTTTTAAATAAAATTAGCAATTTATGAACAAAAATCGACTTTGACCGCCAATATATATATATGAGGGGTATTTTTTAGAGCTTGATTATT
>UQXO01000022.1 GCA_900545005.1 uncultured Mycoplasmatota bacterium
GGCTATAAGTGTCGCGTATTATAGCTAGAAATGGGTTATATTAATATGAAGAAATTTAATAAAGATAAGTATTTAAAAGTATTAAGATTTAAGAAGTATAAGAGATACTTATATATAGGAATACCTTGTATATTAGTATTATTAATGGGAATATATTTTGCTTATTCGAAGTTTAGTATCTTTAAAGAGAAAGAAGTAGTAAGAACAACGGTGGGAGATTTTATCTCTGGTGATGCAGTTATTGGAGCTTATATAGATGGAGAATACTCTAAGAGTATACCTGGTAAGAATGATGGTTATATAGTAGATAAGATAGTCTGTGATAATGATGCTTCTGCTAGTTGGGATAATGATTCTTGGGGAATAGTATTAACTAATCTAACTAAGAGAACTAAATGTAATGTGCATTTTGAAACTAAAAAGCCTTCTTTAAATGAGACAGTAAATATGGCGATGAGTAATAATCCCAGTATGTTTGCAACCGATGATCCAGGAAAAAATGTAAGGTATATAGGAGCTGATCCAAGTAATTATGTATACTTTAACTGTAGTGATTATTCTAATCCCACAGCTGATACTTGTGAGTTATGGCGTATTATTGGGGTGTTTAATAATGTAACTAAGTCTGATGGTTCCAAAGAAAATTTAGTTAAGTTAATAAGAGCTGATTCTTTAGGTGGTTATTCTTGGGATTATAAAAAGAACGGGGTAGGAACATCTACTAATAAGTATGGTTCGAATGACTGGACTGATTCTCAGTTAATGATGATGTTAAATCCCACTAATTATTTAAAATCAGGATATACTAATTCTAGTGATATAATCTCCTTAGGAAGTCAACAATTATATAGTAAAATGGGTTCTTATTATAATGGTACCAAAGGATGTGAACCCGCTTGGGTTGCAAGTGGGGCATCATTTAGCTGTAACGAAGTAGATTTTACCTCAACCGGCTTAAAAAATGATACAACCAGAAATGCTATCGAAGAAGTCGTTTGGAATTTAGGAGGTACAAGTTCTTATAGTTCAGCAAGTAATGGTTTAGCAAGTCATTTTTATGGTTATGAAAGAGGAACAACCGTATATACGGGAAGACCAACAAAATGGGCCGGTAAAATTGGTTTAATGTATCCAAGTGATTACGGTTATGCTACTAGTGGCGGAACAACCAAAGATAGAGCAGCTTGTCTAGCAAAAGAACTTTCTAATTGGGATTCATCAGATTTTAGTGATTGTAAAGGAAATGACTATTTATTAGATACAAACAATGATACAAACAATTGGCAATTGACATTGGCGCCTATTTCGGCTTATGCTTGCGCTGTGTTCACTGTGTACGGGGACGGCTATGTCCGCTACGGCGATGCTCGCGATACTAGCGCGGTTCGTCCGGTGCTTTTTCTGAAATCTAATATCCAGGTTGATAAAGGCACAGGAGCAAAAAGCGATCCGTATCATTTGAAAATTAGTTAATATTATTAGTAAAGGATTTAGTTTATGAAAGATAAGTTAAATAATAAGAATATAATAAGACCTTGTCAATACTGGTGTGTAAATTCTTATAATTTTTTTCAATTTTCAAAGATCAAACTAGTGCTTCATAATATGTGAGTACTAGTTTTTAAAATTTCTAAATATTAATAGAGTAATTGACTTGCTAAAAAAAGGAAAATATAATAAAATAGTTTATGCGAAAGAGTGGGGAATGAATATGGCAACTAGAAAGAAAAGTCCTAAGAAAAATACTAAAAATAAGAGTAATAATAAAGCAAAGAAGACAACGAAAGAACTAAAGACTAGTTTAAAGAAGACTGTTGAAAAGAAGACATCACCAAAGAAAACTACGACTAAGAAGAGTAATACTCCTAAGAAAGTTAGTAATCCTAAGAAGACAACGGTTAAGGTTCCTGCAAGTTTAGAACTTCCAAAGACTAAAGAAGAAGTAAGAATAGAAGAAGAAACTAAAGAGTTAGAGCTTAAAAAAGAATTAGAAGATAAGATAAAAACTATTGAAGAAAATGAATCAAAAAAAAGTAAATCCAGATTAAAGAAGAAGAGTAATGCTAAGAATATAGCTAGATCTAAGAGTAGTGAACTTCATAAGAAATTAAAAAAACTTCAAAGGAAGATTAAAATCTATGGACTTAATAGTGTCTTACCGAAAAAATATCTTATCTGGGGGCTTATTGTAATTCTTCTACTTATTACTAGTCTAGTAGTAGGATCTCATATAAGACCAGAAGATATGAGTATCAATTTAGATAAAGTATCCGAAGAAATAGATGGTTTAAAGACTTTAAGATTTGATATTAATAATACCCTAGATATTATAAATGATAGTAAGTCTTATAATCTAAATAAGGAGAATAAGGCTAATCTTCAAGAATATTATGAGTATGATTTTGATCTATTTAACTTAAAGAGAAGTTGGTTAGATGAGTTTAGAATTTATTATAATGAGAAATCTAAACAGTTATTTATGGTCTTTAAACCTAATAGTGATAATGCTAATAATGTAACGGGGGCAATAGAGAAGTTCTTTAAGACTAAGAAAATTAATGCTACTAAGGAAGAGTATGATGGTTATATTTTCTATGTGAGTAGTAATGATGATAAAAGAGTAATCAGTAAGATTAAGCAAAGTCAAATAAAGGTTTTTGATATTTTACAAGACTTAAATAAAGATGAGATAAAAGAAGTCTATGGGATAGATAGTAGTCTTTATAAAGATTATAAAGTAAAGACAGCCTGGATTGTAAAAGCTAATGTAACCGAGTATTTGCTTTTTGAGCCGAAGAATAATAAAAGTGCTAAAGAGATAGAAAAGTTAATGGAGGCGTATTATTCCAAAAAAGAAAGTACTTGGGAGAAAGATTCTGATAATTTAAATCTTTTACAGAATAGATATACTGGTGAATATAATGGGTATCTGGTATATATAGTATCTAAAGACAATGATTTAGTCTTACAATTAATTAAGAAGTAGTAATTTAACTACTTTTTTGTTTTCTTAGAGCAAAAAACACTTGACAGATTATTTATTCGTGCTATACTAAGTTTTCTGTGAAAAGGGGGATATTAGTCTTAAAGATTAATAATTAGGAGGATATATGAAATTAGAAGAATTGATGAATTTAACGAAGATGGTACTTACTTATTTAACTCTTGATACTAGTTGTTTAATGGATAAGGGGGTCTTTAATAGTTTAGAAGAGAATATTAGAATGCAATTGAAAAGTTTTTATTCTTATTTAGAAAGAATTAAGGAGGGAACTTTTAATATAGATTCTAAAGCTTTGGAAATAACTTATTTTATGGATATTTATAATGGGATTAAAGAGTATTTAACTAAGAGAGGGTTTATGCCTTTAGCTAATAGTGTAGAATATAAAGATTTTTTTAAGAGTGTTTTAAGTATTAAAGAAGTTATTAATCCTTTAGATAAAGAGGATTTAAAGAAGATGGATTCTTATATGGAAAAGTTACTTTATCTTTTAGTTAGAGAACATAGTGTTTTATATGAGTTTAGTTTGGATAATGATAAAGTCATTAAGACTAATTTAGTATTTAGTGATGATGAGATGATTCCAATGAATACTAATCATATTAAGGATTATGCTAAAGATTTACCGGAGAATCTTAAGAGATATAGTAGACCTTTAAAGGTTTGTTATGAGTTAGATTTAGTGGAAAATAAGGTCTTAAGAGATGGTTTATCTAAAGATGAGGTAGTATCTAGATATATGAATGGTGGTTTTGATAGACTTTGTCCAGGGGATATTAAGGATATCAAAAGAATTAAGGGTTTAAGTAAGTAAGATAGTAATATACTTATTAGAGATAAAGAAGTATTTAATTTCTTAAGACTTATTATAAACTGTGGTTAAGTTAGTACCTTAGAGGTACTTTTTTTCTGGTTAAATATAAGCATTTAGGAAAAATGTGATTTTAAGAGGGCAAAATATATGGAAAAATGTGATAAATAAGTTTTAATGCCTGTTTTGAAATGTTTAGTGGGATTTATTTGCTAATTAGATAAGAGAATATTATGATTTTAGCAATAGTTTTTAGATTGTAAAATAGTAGTAAATCGTATATAATTAAATTAAAGTAAAAAGAGGTTAGCATATGAATAATAATTTGAATACCCAAAATAATAGTAGTAATCAAGTTAGTATGAGTCCTACTAAGGAAAATAATAATATAGTTAATGGTACTTCTTTAGAGAATAAACAAATGATTAGTAATTCTAATACTTTAGAAGATAAGAAACCTGGGATGGATAATACTCTTAAGATTGAGGAAACTACTACGACTAAGAGTCAACATGGGACTGTGGCCGTAGCCCAGGTGACATCTAATGGAGTTAATGTTCTTACGGATAAATTACCGGATGCTATAGATATTAGCAATAAGATGAAGAAGGTTATTGAGAAGAATGGTAAGAAAGTTAGGATAATGACTAAAAGAGAACTAATTACTAATATAATTCTTAGTGTGGTGTTTATCATTTTAATAGGAGCCGGGGGATACGGAGTATACTATTATTTCTTTTTTAATAATCCAAGGAATTTTGAAGTTAAAGATATTAAGATAGAGTATGGAAGTGAGATTCCTAGTTCTGTATTGAACTATATAAATTTAACGGATATTAGTGAACCGGATTATACTTTAGACTTATCTAATGTTAAGAAGGATATTGGGACTTATAATTATACTGTTAGTTATGGTAATACGGTAAAGACGGGGAAGATTACTATTGAAGATACTACGGCACCAGTTGTTACTTTTAAAGATAAATTAGAGTTTGAAGAGGGAAGTACAATTACCAAGGAGATGTTAGTAAGTGAGTGTAGTGATATCTCGGAGTGTAGTTATGATCTTACTAGTCCTATTGACACTAGTAAGACGGGGAAAGTAGAAGCTAGTATTACGGCTACAGATAATCTAGGGAATAAGAAAGATTATCCGGTGAATATTAATATCTATGAGAAGATTATAAAGATAATATGTAATAAGAATAGTTTAGATATGCAGAAGAAGATTATTACGGTTAGTGAGTATGAGGCTTATTTTAAGAGTGATAAGAGTCTAAAGAAGGGAAAGTATAGAGATATAGTATATATTAAAGGAGATACTAATTATGAGACTAATAAGGATTCTTATAAGAGTAATGGTTATGTATTAGATGATAGTAAGGAGACGGCTACGAAAGAAAGTGATATTGATAATATTTCTAATTTAACTAATCAAGATGATATAAAGATGCATTTAGAAAGTAATGGTTATACTTGTAGAATAGTAGAATAATATATTATTAATGAACCTCATCGAAATGATGAGGTTTTTGGGAAGTTAATGGTATAAATGTTAATATTATCTTTGAAAATGGTAAATGCTAAATGAATTTTTAACTTTTTACTTTCTTGGTGATGAAAATTTAGAGATTTATTTTTATACTGATGACTTATGTAAGATATTTTTTAGAAAGAAGAATTATAATATTTGTGGTGATATTATGAAATTAAATGATTTATATGATTTATATATTGCTCATCGTGGCATACAGACTAGTAAGACTATTGAGAACACAATACCGGCATTTTCATTGGCAATTAGTAAAAAGGTACCGATTGAATTAGATATTCATATATTAAAAGATAATAATTTAGTTGTTTATCATGATGATACTTTGGATAGATTAATAAATATTCCAAATAAAATTGAAGATTATACTTATCAAGAACTTGAAAATATAGTTTTTCCAAATACGGATATTCGTATTCCATTATTTACGGAGGTTTTAAAGCTTGTAAATGGGAAAATTCCCATTATAATTGAAGTTAAAAGAAGTACAAATAAAAAATATAGTGAATACTGTAAAGAAATAGCTTCGGTTTTAAAAGAATATCCATATGACTTCGTTATTAAATCATTTGATATTAGAATAGTAAATTGGTTTTTACACAATACTGATTATTTAACTGGTTTATTGATTGCTAAAAGAAATAAGTCTATATATGATATTTTAATGCGTAATAGATTACTTTTATCAATATTAAATCCGGATTTTTTATCTGTTGATTATCATTTGTTGGATTTTCCATCAATTAAAAAATTTAGATTAAATAAACCAGTTTTAGTTTGGACTATTAATAATCAAAATCTTTTAGATAAAGTAAAGTCTAAAGCTGATAGTTATCTCATTGAGAAGTTTTATTTTTAATGCTATTTGTCTAGAAAAAGGTCTCAATTTGAAACCTTTTTTAGTTCTTCTTATTATATCTTTCTTATAAAATCACTATAGTAGTTGTTGTATGTGGAATAATGGCTTGAAAAGACTAGTTGTCTTCTATAGATTAATATGATAAAGTATCTTATTGATAGGTGATTATATGGAGAATTTTGATATCTTTAGAAGGATAGGAGTATATGATACTTTATTACTTAAAGAATCCAAAGAATATAATAAGTTCTTTAGAGATAATGGGATTGTATCTTTAAGAGATTTATTTCTTAAGAGTAGTAATATCTTATATACTTATGATTATTCTATTAATAGGGAGATAATAGCTTTTATTAACTTATGTAAGCTTAAGTACTTAAATATTCCTATAGAGTTTAATATTGATATATGGGGAAGACATCATTATTCTTATTGGAATAATGATTCCAATATAAGAAGGATATCTTATCTAGGGTTTGATATTAAGAGAATTATAGAGATTGGTTTAGTAGTATTTTCTAATAGAGAGGATAATCCTTATATTAGTGTTGCGGATATTCTTATGGATTGTGATGTTTTAAGGACTATTGGTACTTTAGATATTAGTGATGAAGTATTTAATCGGATTACTTTAGTATCCTATTACTTAAAGAATTCTTTAGATAATTTAGATATCTTGGAGTGTAATAATATATCTTTATTAAGTGCTAAAGAAAGGTTATTACTTAAAGAAGAGGAAAGTTTAAGATTAACTAGACAAGTAATTAGATCTAGGAAAAGGGTATTATCTAAAGAAGATAATAAGTAATATATTATGAATAAAGACTAGTAAATTGGGGTATACTAGTCTTATTTTAATAGATTTTCATAGAGTATAAAACTCTATGAAAGCTAATTTTCGGATATTATTTTTACCTTATATCTAAATAATATCATATATATAGGGTAATTTAAAGGATATATTTAAAGATAAATTATCTTTTTGTAGTCAAATTTCTAGTCAAACAATGTCATCTAAAACCTAGGCGAATACTAGCTTTGCTAAGAATTATTCTAATCAAAAAGCAAATTCTATTCTAGTCAAAATTATAGTCAAATATACTTCAAGCCCAGCATTCACCTAGTATTTTCATAGAGTTTTATACTCTATGAATAAAGAATTAAAGGATATGTATATTATTTTTAATCTTGGGTAGGCTATAAGTGTCGCGTATTATAGCTAGAAATGGGTTATATTAATATGAAGAAATTTAATAAAGATAAGTATTTAAA
>UQXO01000023.1 GCA_900545005.1 uncultured Mycoplasmatota bacterium
ATAAAATCATCCTCCTTAAGCCATAAAAAATATGGCATGCAAATTTAATAATTTACACACCATATTCTATACCCTCTGTTTATGGCTATTTTTTTAGTGAAAAGAAGAAAAAATTGCAATTATTTGGTAAAAATTGGCAATTTATGAACAAAAATCGCCTTCGACCGCCAATATATATATATAGAGGGTAAAAAATTTACCCTCTTAGAAAGGAGGAAGTTATGACACATCAAGAGAGAAAAGCTAAAAATCCTGATTATCAAATATGTGCTTTAAAAGACTTGGCTTTTAAAGGATTAGCTAAAAATAATAAGAAATTCTTTGAAAAGTTAGCGGCTAACTTAATTGGCATTGATTATCGAACTTTAAAAGGAAGTTTATTTGTAGATACAGAGTTAAATGGCACTAATAAGGATGATAAAATAATGGTGGCCGATTTAGTATTATGTATTCCCAATGTTTTAGTAATTAATTTTGAAGCTAATACATATGAGTCCAATTCATTGGATTTAAAGAATACTTATTATACTTATAAGTTAACATTGCATTATCAAGAACCAGGAGAAACGTACAAAAATATTAATATTTATCAAATAAACTTTGATTTAAAACATTTAAAGTTTAATAAGAATATTATTAATAGATTTGTAACAATTGACCCTGTTACGCATGAAGAACTACCAGGAACTCCTAAAATAATCCATGTAGACCTTGAAAATTATAAGAAAAATCCTTATAATGAAGACATAAGTGATTGGTTGAAGAGAGCATTTGGTCTATTTTTATCAACTAGTATTGAAGAGTCAAAAAAACTAGCGGGTAATGACCAAGACTTAAAGGAAGTGGCTGATTTTATGAAAAAGTTTTCAAGCAATATTGATAATTTGAAGTATTTAGATGAGCAGGAAGCTTTAATGAAGGCGTTTAGAACCGATGCTAAAATAGCGGAAGAAAAAGCTGCTAAAGCCGGTTTGGAAAAAGGCGAACAAATCGGCTTGGAGAAGGGCGAACAAATCGGCTTGGAAAAAGGTGAACAAATCGGCTTGGAAAAAGGCGAAAAAAATGGTGAGAAGAAAAAAGCTATAGAAATAGCCAAAAATGCTATTGGCCATGGTTTGAAAAATGAGGATATATCTAAAATTACTGGTTTGTCTGTTAAAGAAATAGAAAATCTAAGATAAAAGCAAATCATAATAAATTCATAAATAATAAAGTCATAAATATTTCAAAGTTAAAAAGTCATAACTTGGGGGTGTTTATGACTATTTTTTTTCATTGAGTAGAAAGTCTTTTTAAGGTATAATATTTTTAGAAAAGAAACGAAGTGATTTTAGATGAAGAAAAATATATATGGAATAAAAAGAAGTGATTTAGAAGAGTATTTTCTTAAGATGGGAGAGAAGAAATTTAAAGCTTTACAAGTCTATGAATGGTTATATCAAAAAAGAGTAGATAGTTTTTATAAGATGAGTAATATTAAGAAGGATATTCAAGAGAAATTAGATACCGATTATACAATGGATATGATTAAGATTAGTAAGGTTGAACATGATATAGATGCTCATAAATACTTATTTCATCTGGAAGATGGGAATTTTATTGAAGCTGTTTTAATGGAACATGATTATGGACTTAGTGTTTGTGTTTCTTCCGAAGTAGGATGCAATATGGGATGTAGATTTTGTGAATCCGGAAGAAGAAAGAAAGTTAGGAACTTAGAAACTTATGAGATGGTAGAACAGATAATATTAATCGAAAAGGATATTGGTAAGAGAATAGCTAGTGTTGTGGTGATGGGGATAGGAGAACCTTTTGATAATTATGATAACTTGATGAATTTTATCCGAGTTATAAATGATGCCAAAGGTATAGCCATTGGAGCTAGACATATTACGGTATCTACTTGTGGAATTGTTCCTAAGATATATGAGTTTAGTAACGAAGATTTACAAGTTAACTTAGCTCTTAGTTTACATGCTCCGGATGATGAGGTTAGAGATAAAATAATGCCTATTAATAAAGCATATAGTGTTAATGAAGTAATGAGCGCGATAAAAGATTATATTGATAAGACTAATAGAAGAGTTACGATTGAATATGTTATGCTAAAGGATGTTAATGATTCTAAAGAGTGTGCTCTAAAGTTAGTTAAACTTTTAAGAGGGCTTAATGTCTATGTAAATATGATTCCTTATAATGAGACTAATCATTTAGAATATAAAGAAAGTAATAAAGAGAAAATTGCTGAATTTTATGATATACTAGTAAAGAATAAGATAAATGTTACTGTAAGAAGAAAGTTTGGAAGAAATATTTCGGCTGCTTGTGGACAACTAAGAAGTAAGGAGGAAGAAAAGTGAAAACATTTTATTTAACAGATGCGGGTAAAGTTAGAAGTCATAATGAAGATTCAGTTACCATTTTAAAAAATGATTCGGGGGAGTATTTACTTATTGTGGCTGATGGAATGGGGGGACATCGGGCTGGAGAAGTAGCATCCTCGATGGTAGTTACCCATTTAGGAAAACGTTTTAATGATATAGGAACCGTGGGAACTAAGTATGATGCGACGAACTGGTTAAAAGATAATATCAGTGAAATTAATCATCATATTATGGAGTATGCCAATAATAATCCGGAGAGTAAAGGAATGGGAACAACGGTTGTGGTTGCCTTACTTACAAAAGATTATTTATTATATGCTAATGTTGGTGATTCTAGTGGATTTGCCATGAAAAATGGTCATCTACTAAAAGTTACTAAGGACCATACTTTGGTACAGTTACTGGTGCAAGCAGGGGATATAACGGAAGAAGAGGCTAAATATCATCCTAAGAAGAATGTCTTAATGAAGGCTTTAGGAGGAGAAGAAGATGTTATTCCCGATATCTATGAAGTTGATATGTCATTTGATGCCATTCTTTTATCTAGTGATGGTTTAACGAATATGTTAAGTAATGAATCGATTGAAAATGTTTTAAATGATGAAGATTTAACTCCGGAAGAAAAGGTGGTTAAATTAATTAGAAAATGTAATGCCAGGGGTGGTACGGATAATATATCTGTTGCGTATTTAGTAAAAGAAAGTGGTGAATAATAATGATAATGAAAGGTCAAAAGATTAACGATCGTTATCAGATAATAAAATCTATCGGTGAAGGAGGAATGGCTAATGTTTATCTAGCTTATGATACCATATTAGATCGTAATGTAGCTGTTAAAGTCTTAAGAGGAGATTTAGCTACCGATGAGAAATTTGTTCGTCGTTTTCAAAGAGAAGCCTTATCAGCCTCGAGTCTTAGTCATCCTAATATCGTGGAAGTTTACGATGTTGGGGAAGATAATGGTCAGTATTATATAGTTATGGAATACATTGAAGGGTGTCAATTAAAGCAACTTCTAAAGAAGAGAGGAAGACTAACTCTTAGTGAAGTTATTGATATTATGCTTCAGATTACTGATGGTTTATCTGTTGCTCATGATGCTTATATTATTCATAGAGATATTAAACCCCAGAATATTATGATTCTTGATAGTGGTCTTGTCAAAATAACGGATTTTGGGATTGCGATGGCGATGAATAGCACTCAACTTACCCAAACTAACTCCGTAATGGGTAGCGTTCATTATTTACCGCCAGAGCAGGCTAATGGGAAAGGTTCTACTTTACAAAGTGATATCTATTCGATGGGAATTTTAATGTATGAACTTTTGACAGGGGAGCTTCCTTATAAGGGGGATAATGCGGTAGAGATTGCTCTTAAACACTTAAAAGAAAAGATTCCTAGTGTTAGAGAAAAGTTTCCGGAAATACCTCAAAGTGTAGAGAATATTATTATCAAAGCGACAGCTAAAAATCCCAAGAATAGATATGCTGATGCAAGAAGTATGAATGAAGATTTAAGGACTTGTTTAGATGATTCTAGAGTAAATGAAGCCAAAATAGTTTTACCATATCCAGAATTTGAAGATAATAATAAGAAAAAAGAAACTAAGAGTAAAGAATCTAAAGAAAACATTGTAAAGGAGGTTAAGACTGAAGATTTGACAAGAGAAAAAAGTGATAATAAAATTTTAATTACCTTAAGTGCAATATTTACAGGAATTGTAGTTGTTATAACTTGTATAATTGTATTCTTACCAATAATTACTAATCAAAAAGAAATTAAAGTTCCTGATGTTACAGGATTAGAATTAACCGAAGCGATAGGTAAACTTCAAGATGAAGGATTTAAGATTGCCGATGAACAAAAAGAAACTTCATCAGATGAGATACCGGCGGGGAAAGTAGCTAAGACTAATCCGATGGCGGGAGTTAAGAAAACTAAAGGAAGTGAAATAACTCTATATATTTCGACAGGAAATGCTGGTTTTGTAATGGAAGACTTCACAGGAAAGAATTATTTAACGGTTAAAGGAACTTTAGAGGCTTATGGAGTTTATGTAATCTTAGAGAAAAAAGATGTTGATAATGTTACCGATGCATCTGTTATCTTAGACCAATCAGTAAAAGCAGGAGAAAAAGTATCCAAAGGTGATACCGTAACTTTATATATTCCTAATATTACGGCGAAGTATCCTAACTTTACGAGTGGAGATTATACTAAAGAACAGATAGAAGCTTTCTGTACCCAGAATAATATTACTTGTAAGTTTAATGAAGTCTCAGAAGCTACTGGTAACTATAAGAGTGGAGATATCATTAAACAATCACGTCCGGCGGGAACTCAAGTCACCAGTGGTGCTAGTCTTACGATTACTATTTATGTAAAAGAAGATGTAGTAGAATGTAATCCTAATGAGGAAGTTTGTGAATAAAGGTAAAATCATTAGAATTATTAGTAATCTTTATACTGTAGTAATTGAGGGTAAGATAATTGAGACTAGGGCGAGAGGTAAATTTCGAAAAGATGAAGTAACGCCAATGGTTGGGGATGAAGTTCTAGTAGATATAGAGAAATCTTATATAGTAGATATCATCCCGAGAAGAAACTTCTTATTAAGACCTAGTATTAGTAACATCGATTTAGTCATTTGTGTTACAAGTATGAAAGAACCTGATTTATCTTTAAATCTTTTAGATAAACAATTAGCATTCTTAGCTCTTAATAATATTCCTAGTATGATAGTAGTAACTAAGTATGATTTACTTAAAGAAGAAGAGAAAGCAAAGATAGATAAGATTTTAGAATACTATAAGAGTATTGGAATAGATGTTTGCTTAAATACAGAAGTAACAAGAATAAAAGAGATTCTTAAAGATAAGGAAGTAGGACTCTTAGGACAAAGTGGGGCTGGAAAGAGTAGTCTTATCAATAGATTAGGTAATTATGATATTAAAACACAAGAGATATCGAAGGCTTTAGGAAGAGGTAAACATACAACTAGACATGTAGAAATATATCCGGTAGATGATTTTTATCTGATAGATACACCGGGTTTTAGTGCTCTCGACTTAAACTTTACAAAGAAAGATAAACTTAAAGAAGGGTTTATTGAATTTAAAAACTATACTTGTCGTTTTAAAGATTGTCTGCATTATAAAGAAATAGATTGCGGAGTAAAAGAAGAAGTTGGGATAGAAATTCTTCCTAGTAGATATGAAAATTATATTAATTTTTTGGAGAAAGAAAAATGGAAATAAATGGATCTTTTCTAAAGAGTAAGAATAGTCAAGTAAAGACAATAGAAGAGTTAAATAAAAGTAGTATTTCAGGGATCCATATTGATTTTATGGATAATACTTGGGTGAAGAATAATTCTTTAAGAATAGAAGATATGGCTTTAGAAGAAGTAAAGAAACCTATAGAAGTTCATATGATGGTTAGTGATCCTTTAAAGTATTTAGATGATTTTAAAGAGAAAAGAATAGATCATTATATCTTTCATATGGAAGCAGTTAATAATCCTTTAGAAGTTATTTTAGAGATTATTAGAAGAGGAATAAGACCAGGGATAGCTATTAATCCTGATACATCGGTAGAGCTTTTAAGACCTTATTTAAAGTATGTAGATATGGTTTTACTTATGAGTGTAACTCCGGGCGAAGGTGGGCAACCTTTCCTAGAAAATACTACCAAGAGATTAATGGCTTTAAGAAGGATGTATAAAGGAAAGATTGAAGTCGACGGTGGCATCAATCCCCAGACTATTAAAAGGGTCAGATTAAGTGATGCTGTAGTATGCGGATCATACATTTGTATGAGTGATAACTATGAAGCAAGAATTCAAGAATTAAAAAAAGCTTTAGAAACTAAATAGTCTCTAGAGCTTTTTTATACAATAGGAAAGTCATCTGCAATGTAGAGTATTTTTTGCACACAAAAAAATTCATAGATCTCACTATTTTTAAATTTATCCATTGTAAACTTGCTTTGTAAGCTTTATAAGTTAATTATAACAAAAAAATAGAAATAATATGAAAAAATTATAAAGCCACTGATTATTAATTTGAAAATTAAAAAGTTTAGAAATATAAGATAAGCTATAGACAAATGAAAAATTTAATGATAATATG
>UQXO01000024.1 GCA_900545005.1 uncultured Mycoplasmatota bacterium
ACATTAAAAAGCACTAGTTTGATCTTTGAAAATCGAAAAAAATTATAAGAATTTACACACCAGTATTGACAAGGTCCATAAACACCTCAAAGTTATGACTTTTTAACTTTGAAATATTTATAACTTTCTATTTTGCAACTTATATATAGGCATATGTCAATATCCTAATTTTTCCGATTTTGGCGGAGGGCTTTCGCACTCTAAAAACCCCTTCGAGGACTAGACAATCGATTTTATCTTCCTTGTACTTACTATCGTTTTCATTTTTCTCATCTTTATTTTTCTGCTGGGCCAAACTTCTCTAAGAGCAAGCAAGCGGCCCTTTATTCCGTATTTACTTTACTGCATTTTCAAAGTATACGGATTCGATTTTTCTCCTGTACCTTTATCAACTTGGATATTAGATTTCAGAAAAAGCACCGGGCGAACCGCGCGAGTAAGGTCAGCATAGTTGCCGGAGACATAGCCGTCCCTGTACACACGGAACACAAGGCGAGCATCAGCCGAACCAGGCGACAATGTCCATTGGTAAAGACTTGAGTTATATAAATAGTCATTTTCTTTACAATCATTAAAATCTGAGAACCCCCAACTATAAAGTTCTTTAGTTAAACAAGCTGCTCTATCTTTGGTTGTTCCGCCACTGGTAGCATAACCATAATCACTTGGATACATTAAACCAACTTTTCCTGTCCATGTTGTTGGTCTGCCACTATATACGGTTGTTCCTCTTTCATAGCCATACCAATGACTTGCTAAACCATTACTTGCTGAATAATAATCACTTGTACCGCCTAAATTCCATACGACTTCTTCAATGGCATTTCTGGTTGCATCATTTTTTAAACCGGTTGAGGTGAAATCTACTTCGGTACAACTAAATGTGGCTCCACTTGCAATCTCAGCGGGTGAACATCCTTTGGTACCATTATAATAAGAGCCCATTTTACTATATAATTGTTGGCTTCCTGAAGAGATTATATCGCTAGAATTAGTATATCCGGATTTTAAATAACTAGTAGGATTTAACATCATCATAAGTTGAGAATCACTCCAGTCATTCGAACCGCTATCATCAGAAGATGTTCCTACCCCGTTCTTTTTATAATCCCAAGAATAATCACCTAAAGAATCAGCTCTTATTATCTTAACTAAATTTTCTTTGGAACCATCAGACTTAGTTACATTATTAAATACGCCTATTATACGCCATAATTCACAAGTATCTGCTGTTGGATTATTATAATCACTGCAGTTAAAATATACATAGTTACTTGGGTCTTTCCCTATATACCTTACATTTTTATCAGCATCATCAGTAGCTAAATTAACAGTATCTGTTTTAGCTAAATTACTAATAGTTGTATTAGCTGGTTCTGGTATTTTAGTACCACCATTACACTCTCCATCTTCACATACTTCACCATAAGCATATATCTTTAAAGAAAGACTCTTACCTATTTCTGACTCTGGAGTATCTTCATCTATCCATACTTTTATATTATGAGTATCATATTTATTAGGAGCTAATGATATTCCTTGTTTTAAGATAGATCTATTACTACTATCTTTACTAGTTATACTACTAAGTAAGAAAGGAGTTCCATTATCTAATGATACTTTAATATATTTATAATCTAACTTCGTACTAGTATCATCTGGATTATTATATAACGCTATATAATAAGTAATTGGTAAAGTACCATTATTAGTTACAGAAAAAGAATATCCCTTAGTTAACATTCCTTCATTATCACCAATAGGAGTATTATTACTTGATATAACGGTACTACCATCATATGGTGATAATTGCATAACTAAACTACCAGACTGTACTGTTTGTTCTTCTGATTGGTCTACTTTCATAAATAAAGCATAACTAGTTCCAATAATTCCTATTACCATAACAAAGACTGATACTGCTATTACCGCACTTTGTTTTTTAATTATCGAAGCATAATTCATAATATCACATTCCCTCTTACACTACTATTACTACTTTATTATAACTTATATTTTTTAAAAATACTATTATTATTTTTTTGATTTTAATATATTTTTCTATTTATAAATTAAAATACTGTTAATAAGCAGGATACTTTCCTGGAAAATAAGTATTTTTATTATCAATAAACTTTAATAAAATCTTAGAATGTATATTTTTTTAAAGATAATCTATACTAATAATAGTAGTATAGAACTTCAAGAGTCAAAAAACTTCCAAATTAAAAAAATTATACTAAACTACATGATGTATAAAAAAGTTTATCCAACAACCAAGGATAAACTTTTTCATTTCTTTAATCTTATAAATCTTTGATACTCTCCATGAAAGAAAGTTAAAAACTTATTAACTTCATCAAGAGTAGTAATACTAGCGAGACTAATTCTAATAGTAGTCATAGCTCTTCTTTTATTCCCATAGATAGCCATTACTGATGTAGATAATTCTCCTGATGAACAAGCCGTATTAGTGCTTATATATACTTCATGATCTTCCATCGCATGAACAAAACTCTCCGGTTTAATATTCATAAGACTAATATTAATAACATGTGGAATAGAATACTTTGTATTATTAATCATAATCTCTGGATAATGACTTATATCACTTATTATCTTCTCTTGTAATTTTTTAACATATATTTCCTTTTTATCTAAATCCATCGTACATAATCTAATAGCCTTAGATAACGCTACAATTAAAGGTAATGGTGGTGTCCCAGCCCGATAAGGAAAATCCTTACTACTCCCATGAATTAAAGGTACTATATCAACCTTTTCATTCTTATATAATAACCCAATCCCCTTAGGGCCAAATATCTTATGACCAGAAAAACTAGCTAAATCAACATCATTCAAATTAATAGACACTTTTCCTAAAGCTTGTGTTAAATCACTATGAAATAAAGTATTAGGATTTTCCTTCTTAATAATCTGTCTAATAGTCTTTAAAGGTTGTCTTACCCCTACTTCACTATTTACCCCTACAATACTAACTAAAATAGTATCCTTAGTAATTAACTCTTTTAAATCCTCTAAATCCACTAATCCATCAGTATCATTATTCACATAACTAATCCTAAATCCTAAACTCTCTAAGTAATCTGCTAAAACATACTCTGAAGGATGTTCTAACTTCGATAAAATTATATGATTTCCTAATCTCTTATATCTTAAAGCTACCCCTAAAATAGCCGTATTATTAGACTCCGTCGCCCCACTCGTATAAATAATTTCCTGTTCTTTAATATTCAAGACTTCTGCTATCTGTCTAGTAGCACTTCTAAGCAATGCTCTAGATTTAACTCCTAAACTATGCATTGAATTAGGATTACCTATATACGTATTAGTAACCTTCACCAAACTATCTAAAACATCCAGATTAACAGGAGTAGTCGCACTATAATCTAAATAAATCATAAATTCACCTTTTTTCTTTTTAAGTATAGCAGAAAAACTTCTATTACGCTATTATTTTTTCTTTTTTCTTACTAGTTTATTTTTCTTTTTTTCATCTACTTCTCTTAAACTTTCTCCTACTTCCTTATCATCTTTAAAATACTCTCTTAACAAAAAATCACTTCTAAGCTTACTTATACCACTACTAACTAATTGATCAATCCTTTGTCTAGTTAATCCCATCTTCTTAGAAACCTCTAAACTAGTTAAATATCTATCATCTAAAAAACCATACTTCAATAATAAAGCTTTCTTTTCTTTAGGACTTAATACTCCATCTTCTATAACTTTTCTAAGAATATTATTTCTCTCTAAAAGTTCATAATCTCTTTCTAAATCAATACTCTCATCTTTAATTAACTCTACTAAATCTACATCTACCCCTTGATTAGCATCAACAGCACTATCTAAACGTAACTTAAAATCCATAATACTAATAACATTCGCTAAAATTTCTTCTTTAACATTTAATATCTTAGATGCTTCTCCTATCTTTAAGACTCTTTCTTCTTCTAAATAATACTTACTCATTAACTCATTATATCTTCTATAGATTTTTCTATATTCATAAGGAACTCTAATACACCCAGAATACCTATCTAAATATCTAACTATATACGTCTTAATCCAAGGTTCCACATAAGTACTAAATCTTACTCCTAAGGAATCATCAAAACTATTAATACTTCTTAAGATGCCCATAACTCCTTGATTAACTAAATCCCCAAACTCATTATAATTACTCTTATACTTAAAAGCCATCTTATAAACCATCTTTATATATCTTCTAACTATCTCTTCTATCGAAGCCTTATCCCCTTCTCTAGCCTTTCTAATACATAAATACTCTTCTTCCTTAGAACTAAAATTATCTAAACTAATCCCCTTATAATAGATATTACTATTCATATTCGAAATATCTATCTCCATTAAATCACAATAACTATATAAAAGTTTCCTAGTAAAAGGATTATCTATTACTTCTTTAACTATCCCATTATGAAAGTAATAACTATTATTCTTAACTATTCTCCCACAAATATTAATCAAAGGAATATTATCTTCTACTAATCTTTTTAGAAGTCTATCATTAATATAAACTCCCCCTAATCTTAAAAGTACTTCTATACTCCCTAAGAATTCTAATGCCTTAGAACTATCTAAGTCCTTAGATTCTCTATCTATATAATCCCTTATCATTTGATAATTATTTCTTTTAATATTATCTTTTATATAAGATATAACCCTACTCTCTAATAAATACTCTATATAAGAATGTCTCTCTATACTTAAAATATCCTCTTCTTTAGGAATATCTTCTACTAATCTATAAAATTCTTCCTGGTCTTTAAATAAAGACTTATACTTAAGATATACTTTTTCTCTAATGCTCATTATATATCACTCCAGTGGTATTTAGTATACTCTTTTTGCTTAATATTTACTAGCATTATTTATAATTCTAAGATATAATCTTATTTCATAGGATTAGTGAGGTTATATGAATAATATCTTAAAAGAAATAAAATTAGAAGTCCAAAGAAAAATAAATATCCAAAAAAATAAAGAAGTCTCTACTGACCAAGAAGTCTTAAAGATAATAAACAATCTAAAGGATTATAATAACTCTACTAAGTGTTACTTAATCAAGATGTATGCTGCTATCTACTTTGATAATCTTAGTCTCTTAGAATACTTAGAAAAGAATAACTTTAGTCTTGGAACTTATCCTAATAATATAGCTATCTATTTATTAGATAATTCTTTAACTAAGTATTTTACTAAAGAATCTTATTTAGATTATCTAATCCAATATAAACCTTATTTCCAAGGATTTTTCTTATCTCTTAAAAATATAGACTATTCTCTTAAAGATTATTATATTAAAAGATTTATTTATTTAACTATTACTAATCAAAAAAAATTACAAAGTCTTAATAACGATAATAATCTATTAGTATCTAATATCTTTAACTTAAATAGTCTAAATACCTTTTCTAATGAAGCTTATCAAAAAGCAACCCCTCTTCAGTTAGGACACATCTTTAACTTTCTTATTAATACTCCCGATGAAAAAACTAAGACTCGTCTTAATAATTTAATCATCACTAGTAATTTTAATACTCATTTTCATGATTATAATTTAATGTTTAGTCTTTTTGATGATGAAGAATTAAAAGAAATATCTTCTTCCGTAGAATACTATTTTCTAAAAGCTAAAGATAATAATATTCCTATGGAAAGAGCATTAAATATTTATCATGGTAATCATAATATTATTTACAATACTGGTTGTCTAAAAGAATCTATATTCAATAACTATAAAGATGAAGAGATTATTCTCCTCTCTAAAGAAATTAACTTTAGTAGAGACTCTAAAAGTCTTAAAGTATATAATTTAAAAAGAAGAGTTTTAACCCTTCTTCCTTGGACTAAATAAGTCTTTTACTTTTTAAAGCTCCCGGCTACACTTTTGGCGTGTACTTCTTCCATTCGATATTTTTGTGTAACATTAGGATACTTTTCATGATCAACTTCACTTAAAAACATCTCATAAGGTCTTGCATAGACTAAATTTTCCCCGTATAAGCCTCGATAAATGACCAACTTTTCTTTCGTTTCACTATGAATAGCCACTCCTAAGACTAAATAATAATCTCCTTTAAAGTGTCTATAAATCCCATTAACTTTTAATTCTCTCATCCTAATTTTCTCCTTTAAATTATTTTAACTTTTCTATTTCTTCCCTAGATAAGCCTGTTATTTTAGCAATACTATCTAAATCCATTTTAGCATTTAACATATTTTTAGCTATCTCCAAAGCTTTTCCTTTTGACCCTTTCTCGATACCAGACTCAGTAGCTTCCTCTAACTCCGTGTTTCTTATCATCTCTTGCATATTTTCTTGGTCAAACATATAAACCATTTCATCATCACT
>UQXO01000025.1 GCA_900545005.1 uncultured Mycoplasmatota bacterium
TTATTTTTAATGCATTTTGTCAGATTGCATTATCTATTATAACAAAGGAGTTTTAATTTTAAAGACTCATCGCTAAAACTAAACCGAACCCTCGGACTATCCGAGGGTTTTATTCAGACAAAAAGAATAAAAATCTACACATTTTTACTCTTTTATTAATTTTTTTAAACAAAAAGATAGAATTTAACCTTTCAAAGTGAAATTCACCTTTTCATTTAAACCATTAAATTCTTTAAACTCCAACTGTTTCCATTACGCTTATCAGCTTATTTTTATTTGTCATTAATAGTTTATAATATTAATAAATAAAGCAACATTTTGAGTATTTTTTATTAAATGGTACCTAATCCTATTTTTAGAAATTTATTAAATTGATAAAGCCCTTATATTTCCTACAAAAAATGAGAGCACGGTTAAATGCTCTCTTCAGGGGGTTTTGGTCGACTATGTAAGTCACTTTATATCGTAAAATACACAGTCTTTGTTTTTTTCAGCATGACTTTATCATGCTATATACATCATAAGATTTTTTAGCCTAATTGTCAAGTACACAATTAGAAAATAATTTATATTTTTTTCTCCTTGACATTTACTTTACTAATTACCTCTTAGATTCTTAATAACATCCAAATATAATTTATCATCATCAAAATTATTTACATACTCCGTAGCATCCTTATAAGCTTGTAACCAGATCTTACCATCAGTCTTAATATTACCAATCTTAAAAGCCATATCTCCACTTTGTCTCTCACCAAATAATTCTCCACTACCTCGCATTTCAAAATCCTTTTCACTTATATAGAATCCATCATTACTACTCTCTAGGACTCTTAATCTTTCTTCTTCTACTTTACTCACTAGAAAGCAGAAACTCTGAATACCACTTCTACCGACACGGCCTCTTAACTGATGTAAAGTCGCCAAGCCAAAAAGATTTGCATCATAAATAATCATTACAGTCGCATTACTAACATCAACCCCGACTTCAATAACCGTAGTCGAAATAAGAATCTTTATAATCCCCTCTTTGAAGTCCTTCATCACTTGATTCTTAGTCTCTTTATTCATCTTCCCATAAAGTATTCCAGTCTTATATTTTCCTTTAAAAGCCACATTAAACTTTTCTTCTAATCTCTTAACATCTTCTAGTCTTTTAACATCTTCTAAAGAATTTTCCTTTTCTTCCTCATTTTCTTCGACTAAAGGTGCTACTACATAGACTTGATGCCCATCTTTTAAAGCATCATAACTCTTCTTTAAAGCCACCATAATATCTTTATCTAAAAGCATCTTCGTAATAACCGGTTTTCTTCCTTTAGGTTTACTCTTAATAATAGAAACATCCATATCTCCATATAATCCTAAAGCATAAGTCCTAGGAATTGGCGTAGCACTCATATAAATAACATCTACACCTAGTCCCTTATTTTCAATAATATTTCTTTGATTAACCCCAAACCGATGTTGTTCATCGGTTACTACTAGTCCTAACCTCTTAAAAGCTACTTTATCATTTAAGATAGCATGAGTTCCAATTAGACAATCAATCTTTCCATAAATTAACTCTTCTAAGACTTGTCTTTTTTCTTTCAGACTCATACTTCCTACTAAAAGGCCAAAATTCATCTGCGGTGCCATTTCTTTTAAAGATGTATAATGTTGGTGTGCTAATACCTCAGTTGGTACTAACATCGCACTTTGATAACCAGCTTCTTTATTCATTATCATCGCACACAACGCTACCACAGTCTTGCCGCTACCAACATCTCCTAAGACTAATCTATTCATCTTTATATTACTAGTCGTATCTTGATAGATTGCCTCCACAGTTTTTTCTTGGTCTTCTGTTAAAGGAAAAGGTAAACTCTCAATAAAATTTTTAATATTCTTTAAAGAAACATTTTTCTTAATTCCCCTATTAGTATTTCTTAACTTCTTTAGATAATTAATTTTAAAAGCAAAGACAAAGAATTCTTCATAGATTAATTTTAATCTTGCTTGCTTTAAGTCTTTTAGATTATCTGGTTCATGAATAATTTTTATGGCCTCTTTTTTACTCATGAGATGATACTTATCATTTAAATTCTTGGGAATACAATCATCAACATCTAATCTACTCTCTAAAGTATTTTTTATAATCAACCGAATTTGTTTATTATTAAGACCACTAACTAAATGGTAGATAGGAATTATCTCACTAGTCTTTATTACTTCTAAACTAATATCACTTGCCGTAAAACTATTCCTTAGACCATCATACTTTCCTGTAATACTTATATACATTCCGGGAACTATCCTACTTCTCAGATACCCCCTATTAAAGATAGAAACATTTATCAAGGTCCCATTATAAAGACACTTCATTCCTAGACGATTTAAGTGTCCTCCTAAGTATTTGACTACTGGACTACTTGCGACTTGAACATTAACTGTACCTTTAGTATTAATGCAATCCCCAAGAGAGGCTATTCTTATGATTTCATAACGGTAAGGATAATATTCTAAAAGCTCCCTAACCGTGCCTACTTGTAGTTTTTTTAACAATAGTAAACTTTTCTCCCCTAATCCTTTTACTTCATTAAAATTCATCGCCATCACACTCAAATTATAACAAAAAATGATTGACAAAACCACCTTTTTTTATTAGTATATTAGATACCAATTTGCGTTACTGCAAGTTGGTGCTAGTATCACACTAGCCAACCCCTTTTTATTCTTTTTGAGACAGTTTAATTACTGTCTCCTTTATTCTGCTTACATATTAAATTATAATATATTAATTTATTCTATTATATAGGAGGACTTTATGAATATTAAAGAAATAGTGGGACTTAATACGAAATATTATCGTTATAAGTTGGGTTTAACTCAAGAAAAGTTTGCTAATTTAACTAATTTTAAGATGGCTTATATTAGTATTGTGGAAAACGGAAAAGCTAATTTAACTTTAGATAATATCAAGATTATTGCTGATAGTTTAAATATTAAGACCGAATTACTTTTCGATATCGATACGGCACAGGAGGCTTTAACTCTTCCTAACCGTATATATAAGATTAACTTAGAACAAAGTTAAAATGCTCATTGCTTTCGCATTTCAACTCAGCCATTCTCACGAATGGCTTTTTCTTACGAGAATAATCTCAAAAGACATAAACTCCGATGGTCGCCAACGTACTTTTAAAGTTTTA